>NZ_JAVJSH010000020.1:0-741697 GCF_040219535.1 Botrimarina sp. | reverse complement strand
CTCCAGCCGCTTCAGTTCCCCCAGCGGCAAGTGATCCGCCACCTCCATCGCAACCTCCGTGTTCGGGACGATCGCGATATCATGATGGGCAACCTGGGCGGGCGCAAGAGAAAGCGCGCTACTTCAGATTGGAATGCGTATGAGGCCCCGGGGGGGGTCGAACGGCTAGGCGCTGACCCGTCTGAGTGGCCGCATGGCAAGAGCAGCAACCCATAGAGCGAGGAAGCAGGCGGACGGCTCGGGTACGCTCGAACTGATCGGCGTAAGCGAAAGCTGACGGCCGTAGTTCAGACTCCAGATGTTGTAATCCGCCTGATCAACTGTAAGGTCTTCGTTCGCGTCCGCTGCGAGGCCCGGACCGACGCTTCCCTGCTGATCACGCCATAGCGTGTAGTCAGCCGCGTCAACCAAGCCGTCGAGGTTGAAATCGCCGACGGTCGCACTTGAGACGATCGCCAGCGAGACGCCGCTAGATCCATAGCGGACTTCCCCTGTCGAACCTGCCTGAAGTCCGGCCAACTTTGACGTCCGGCATTGTCGAGGTTGGAGCAACGAGCAGCCTTCTGCTGTCAGCCGGATCGATGCAGATAGGCGAGCGTTTGATTCTCGATGGCCTTCTCGGAAGCGAGCCTGGAGCGCTGGGCACCGCGACCCACTCCGGCCTGGGCCGACCGTGGCTTCGGCGATCGTCGGGCGTCGGCTGCCCGGGGGCATCGGAATGATCAGCGCGCAACGGGACCCCAACCGACGGCGCCGGCGAGGGTGGGAAGCAACGTGGCCACTATGAGGGGAGGAAGATCACCGGCCGCACGCGACACGTGGCCGTCGATACGCTCGGGCTATCGGCTAACTCTACGTCTGCAGCAGACGAGCGTTCCCGCCCCGAAGCCAGCCAGCACAGCAGAGAGCGTCGGCTCAGGCGCCAGGCTATCGACCTCACGTGACACTAGGAAGGACAAGTCATCAACGTATACTGACTGGTCCGGTGATCCTCCGAAACTTTGAATGGCATACACGGCTCGCGCACTATCTGCCCCCCCAGGCACAACAAAATCTAAGCTGAATGTCTCGTACGCAAAGCCCGGTTCGGCAGTGAAATTGACGGTTCTCGCAACCTCAGCATCAGCCACGGAGTCACGCCATTCTATTCTGATCTCAGTTACTGGAACTCCGAGATCACTTGCGTGCCATCCGCTGTAGGTCACTAGGTCGCCGGGGGCGAGTCCGATCACCTCTTGAAAAACACCCGCAAATTCGTTCTCGCTAAAGAGGTTCAGCTCGAGATGCTGCTGTCCACTTCGTGGACGCGTTGTGCTGCTCGCCACACCTGAGCTTGAGCTAAAGGCCGTCCAGCGGCCGAAAAATGGCGGCGATCCCATCGTATTGATCGGATCTTCAAACCCGGGGTTCGCAAGCAGCTGAATGCTAGCCGTTACCGGTGTAGGCCCTTGGGCGAAAGCAAGCAGGGCCAACAAAAACAGGATTGGGTGCAATTTCATAATGATTCAATCGGTAGTCGGGGAAAAATCCAAGAGGTTGGCGGCGGTGGCGGTGTCGAGTGGTTGGGCAAGCCAGCCCCCAGTCTGCTAGGAGGAGTGTCGGCTTGCGGCATCCCCGGGGTGCGCGTTTGGTCGACCGATGCGAACGGTTGTTCGGGAGGACATTACACTTTCTGTAAGATTGGAGCCATCAATGTTGGACGGTTCGACAGCCGGCTGTGGCCCTTCGGCTCAGAACGAGCCATGCACGCTCGCGGGCCAATCGATTGATTCTTCTTCCTCATCCTCTGCATCGTAACCGTCGCCGCTGCCACGCCGCGGTGGAGGATCCGCCGAGCCACCGCCCTCGTTGCCTCCCGAGCCGGATGAACCATCTCCCGAACCGGACGAACCGGAGCCTGAGCCAGAGGAGCCACTGCCCGAGCCGGACGAACCGCTGCCCGATCCCGACGAGCCGCCACTCGACCCGCCTTGCCCAGCTTGGCCGCACTCTCCGAAGGGATCGACGAATCTCAAGACATCGTTCGCCACGTACCGGAAGAGGTTCGTGTCCCCCCCGCCGAATCCGAGCGGGTCCTCACTCGCAAATCGCCCCGTCACGGCGTCGTAGTACCTGGCCCGGTAGTACATCAGCGCGATCTCTTCGTCGGACTCGCGGCCGGTGTACTGGTAGCGAGTGCCGATCGCCTCGTTCGACTCCTCGATCACGGCGCCGAACGAATCGTACTTGAGGTGGTTGACGACGACGCCGCTGCTGTTGACGAGATCCCGGGTGGTCCCCAGGTGATCGGTGAGCAGCCACTCGACTTGCCCGGCACCGTCGTCCTGGGCGAACACCTGGTCGATCGCCGGGCCGTGCAGGTAGCGCTTGGCGAGCAGTGGCTCGGCCGGCCCGGCGCCGTCGGAGTCCACGAAGTCGAGGATCACGTCCTCTCGGTCGTAGACGAAGTGCACGACGGCCGCGTCGACCGCGTCTTCGGGCGTGGCGTCGACCGCCTTGGCGATGCGGCGATTCAGCGTGTCGTAGGTGAAGGTAACCCGCTGCGTGGGAGTCCCGTCGGCCGAGTGGTCGCTCACCGCGACCAGCCGGTTGCGGTGGTCCCACTGCAGCTCGCGGTAGTCGCCCGTGGCGATCTCGGTGCGGCGGATCGTGTTGCCCTCGTTGTCGTACTCGTAGTCGTACACGCCGTCGGAAACGAGCCGGTTCGCGGGGCCCGTCTCATAAGCAGCGCCGTGTCGGTGAGAGGCGACCCGATTGCCGTTGGCGTCGTAGCTGTAGCTCTCGTCGCCCCGGGCGTCGGAGGCGGCGCGATCGGCGCCGATCAGTTGGTCGCGGGCGTCGTGGGTGTACGCGGTCAGGCCGTCGATGTCGTTGATCGACGTGATGCGGCTGTCGGCGTCGTACGCGAACTCGTAGAACGCGACGTCCCCGACGCCGCTGCTGTGACGCAGATCCACGAGGCGGTTTAGCGAGTCGTAGGCGTACTGCGTGCCGACGACCGGCTGGGCCCCCGCCAGATCGGAGTAGCGCTCGATCGACGCGTACTGGCCAAGCTGGTTGTAGGCCAGGTCGACCCGCTTGTCGCTCGCGTCGGCGCCCGTTTGGGTGACGCGGGTGGTGCGATCGAGCGCGTCGTATTGGTAGGTGGTGACGGCGCCCGCTTGGCCGTCGATCGCGTCGCTGATCGACAGCACGTTGCCCACGTCGTCGTAGCGGTACTCCAGAGCGACCCGTGGAGCGGCCGGCGTGCCGGCGTTGTCTTCGCTGAGGGGCCGATCGAGGTGGTCGTAGGCGTACGCCAACTGGCTGTACGAATCGCCGATCGACAGCAGGTTCCCCACGGCGTCGTACGCGTAATCGATCTGGTTGACCGCAAGCCCCGCCGCGTCGAGCCAGGTCTCCCCGACAAGCCGGTCCAAGTCGTCGTACACGAAGGAGGTCACCCGGCCGTTGCGGTCGGTCAGCTTGCTCAGGTTGTCGGCCAGGTCGTACTCGTAGCCGATGGTCTGGCCCAGCGGGTCGGTCTCGCCGGTGACCCGGTCCCGCGCGTCGTAGGCGAACTCGGTGCGGTTGCCGACCGGGTCGGTCAACGCGACGAGATTGTCGTCCGCGTCGTACTCAAGCGTGGTGCTCCCCCCGTCGGGATCGATCGTCTCGACGAGCCGATTGCGGAGGTCGTACACGTTCCGCGTGACAGCCTGCAGGGGGTCGGTGACAACGGTCAAATTGCCCACCTTGTCGTAGCGGAGGAACGTCGTGTTGTTCTGGGCGTCGGTCGCCCTCGTGACGCGGTCGCGCAGGTCGTAGCCGAACGCCGTGACGCTGCCCTCGGCGTCGGTGACGCTGAGAAGGTTGCCGGACGCGTCGTAGTCGTACTCGGTGACCGGCGATGTGAGCGGGCCTTCGCCGTCCGGGTCGGGCTCGGTGAGCCGTGTGAGCCGGCCCATCGCGTCGTACTGGAACTCGGTGCGATTGAGGTTGGCGTCGACCGTCGCCGTGATGTCCCCACTAAAATTCGCGTACTCGATCCGCTGCACCGCCTCGTCGACCGTGTCGACCGCGAAGGTGGCCATCACGAGCCGGCCGTAGGGGTCGTAGTCGAAGTCGGTGACCCGGCCCAGCGGGTCGGTCACGGTGTCGACCTGGCCGGACGCCGTGTAGGTGAACGAGGTGACGAGGTCGTCGGTCTCGCCCGACTCGGCGTCTGGCAGCCCCACGACCTCGGTCATCGACAGCCGGTTGCCATTGGCGGGGTCGACCTCGTACAGCGTCGTGTGACCGAGCGGGTCGGTCATGCTGGTCAGCTGGCTGAACGTGTCGTCGTAGGTGTAGCGGGTGATCGGCGCGGCGAGCGGCTCGCTGGTCGCGTGGATCGCCGCGGGCAGTTGCGGGCCATCGTCGGATTCGGCCGCCGTGGCGTCGGTCTCGTCGGTGTGGCTGGCGGGGGTGATCGTGTAACCGGGGTCTTTGGCAGGGCTGTGCTCCGCCAGGGCCGTCGCGGTGCTTGCCGAGACAACGGCGGTCGTTCCCGTGGCCGAGGCCGGCTCGGCCGTGGCTTCGTAGGAGTCGGCGCGGTAGGCGTCGAACGGGTTGCTCTGCGAGCCGGTCGCTACGCTGCCGGCCGCCGCGGCGGCGCCCGCTACGAGCGACAGCTCGGTCGCGCCGTACGTCGGCGTGAGCACGAGGCTCGGGTCCAGGTTGGTCGCGCTGACGGTGGCGAACTCGCCAGCACGGCTGGAGTAGTTGAGCGGGGAAACCGAGTCGCTTTCCGCGAAGCTATCGACGATGAAAAGGCTCAGTTCGCCGTCGAGACTGGCCGTGTCCGTCACGGCCAGTCGGCCAGTTTGTGAACCGCCGGCGCCCGCGACCTCGAACAGGGTTTGGCCGGAAGCGGTTTGGGTGAATCCAGCCGACGCGGTCAGTGTTTGCAAGCGGGCGATCTCGACGGTCCCTTCGTTGGAGAAGTCTTGGTTGATCGTCGTGGTAGCGTCGACGACACGCACGGTCCCCTGGTTGATGAAGGGGGCATCGATCACGCGAGTCAGCCCGAAGCCGGTGGTGCTCGTGCCGGCGGCGAATTCGATGACGCCTTGCGGGCCGTTGACGAGCGTCCCCTCGCCCACCCTGAGGGTCACCGCGCGGCTCGTCGAGGTGAGGTTGACCAAACGAATCAGCCCCTGGTTCTCGAACTGCGTGGGGTCGCTGACCGTCAGAAAACCCGAGCTCCCCCCTGCCGCGCTCACCACCAACGTCCCGCCCGGGCCGTTGGTGAAGCCGCCGTCGAGCGTCGCTGTGCCCAGCACGTGGATTTCACCGACGTTGACGCCGGAGCCGATCGTCGCGTCGGTGATTTGCGGAATATCCGTTCCTGTGCCGGGCAGGTAGGTCGCGTTGTCCGTCACCAGAAACGCGCCGGTGATCTCCCCATCGTTGCGGATGCTGTCGTTGCTGCCCGCTACGCTCACATCGCCGGCGATCGTTCCGCGGTTGACCGTCGCCCCGCTTAGGCGGAGCGCGGGCCCCAGGTTCTCGACAACGCCTTCGTTGGTGAAGCCTTGGTTGATCGACGTGATGGCGTCGACGACACGCAGGGTCCCCTGGTTGATGAAGGGGGCATCGATCACGCGAGTCAGCCCGAAGCCGGTGGTGCTCGTGCCCGCGGCGAACTCGATGACGCCCTGCGGGCCGTTGACGAGCGTTCCCTCCAGCGCCCGAAGCGTCACCGAGCGGCTCGTCGAGGTTAGGTTGACCAGGCGGATCAGCCCCTGGTTCTCGAACCGCGTCGGGTCGCTGATGAACAGCACGCCCGAGTCCCCCCCGGCAGCGCTCACCACCAACGTCCCGCCCGGGCCGTTGGTGAAGTCGCCGTCGAGCGTCGTGACGCCAAGGATTTCGATCCTTCCTCGGTTAGAGATCGTCCCGACGAGGAACGATCCGGTGACTCGTAGCGTGGCGTTCTCCCCAATCAAGAGGGTCTTCACCTCCATATTGCCGGAGAGTGTGACGGTGACCTCTTGGTCGATGACGACGTTGTCTTCCGGGTTGGGAACGGCGCCGGTCGACCAATTCGCTGGATTTTCCCAGCTCCCAGAGCTCGGCCCGTCCCAGCGGTTCACTTGGACGACACTGTCCCAGGTCTCAGTCAGGTTGCCGCGGTCGTCGTAGCGGGAGTTGGTCACGTTGCCGCGTGCGTCGGTGACCGAGCTGATGAGGTTGTCGCTGTTGCGCTGGACCACCGACCGGCCGCCGATGCTGTCTCGCTCGGCGATGATCTGCTGGGCCTTGGTCAACGTCGCGGTGATGACGTTGCCGTTGGCGTCGGTGTAGCTCGCGGTCGCCGCGTCGCGCGACACGGCGTCGGGGGCCGTGCTGGGCCGCTTCGTCACCTCCGGCGGATGCAGCGACTGCACCTGCGCCGGCTCGAACAGACGCTCCGATCCGTCGGGCAAGATCACCCGTTCGACCCGCCCGTGGTAACCGTACACCACCTCGTCGCGGGCGCCGCGTTGGTTGGTCTCCGAAGTGAGGTGGCGCCGCGAGTCGTACTCGAAGGTCCGCTCGGAGAGGTCCGGGTCGATGATCCGCGTCAGGTTCCCGTCGGCGTCGTGCTGGAACCGGGTGACGCGGCCGGCGGGGTCGGTGACCGACTCGAGCTTGCCGCCGGCGTAGGACAACACCGTTTCCAGGCCGACCGGGTCGACGACCTTCGTCAGCCGGTCCTCGGCGTCGTACTGGTAGGCCGTGGCGTTGCCGTTGCGGTCCACCATCGACGCGATGAAGCGGTTGGCGCCGAAGGAGGTGACGGTCTGCTCGGTGGAGGTCCGGCGGAACGTGCCGTCCTCGAGCTTCTCGAGCACCGAGAAGTCACCCGCGGGCGAGGCGTAGGGGCCGCCTGGCTCCGTGGGTGCGTCGAACAGCAGTTGGCGGCTGCCGTCGACGAGCAACACCGAGCCGTCCGCGTTCTCGATGATCTGCTCGAGCCCGTTTAGCCCCCATCCGGCGCCGAACGGGCTGTCGATCGAGTTGATCGAGATGACCTGGCCCTCGTACGGCCGCGTTGTGCCGCTGAAGCGGTGCTCTCCAAGGTACACGCCCAGGCCGTAATCCAGGCGGTAGTCGTAGAGCCCCGACGCCCGGTTGCTCAGGTCGGCCTGGATCGCCGCGTCGGCGTTTTGAGAATTGGTCTGCCAGAAGTGGTGGTTGCGAGGGGTGAGGTCCTCGCCTGGGAAGATCGCGTCGGAGACATAGCCCGGCACCTTCTGTCTGAAGTTGTCGCCGAACATCTCGAGGGAGGCGAACATCCAGGGCAGGTCGGGGTTGTCGAAACCGAAATGGACGATCGGGCGCGGGTCGGCGCGGAGCGACTTGTAGGTGAGCGTCAGCCCACGCGTGACGCCCAGCGACTCGTAGGTGACAAGGTCGTGGTTCTCGACGTACTCGCCCGAGTGCAGCCGCACCTCGGAGGCCACCGGCTCGCCATCGCTCTTACAGGGGCAGCCATCGTCCGGGTCGTCGTCGCTGTCGCCGGGGGGCTCGGGCTCGGGGGCCGGCGGCGGCGCGGCGAAGGACCAGCTCGTCGTGCGAACGCCGCCGCTGATCGTGTTGACCAGCGTTCCGTCGCCGCTCACCCGCCCCTGGCCAACGATCTCGAACTCTCCCGTCTCCGGGTCGATGGACCACAAGTCCATCGTCATCCCCGCGGGGAACCCGCCCGTGTTGGGCAGCGACAGGGGAGCGGGCTGCGTGAACACCATCTCGGCCGGCTGGATCGTGACCACGGTCGCGGTCGAGATATTCCTGGGCAACGACGCGGGCGTCAGCGACGGCGGGACCGACGTGATGCTTAGCACCTCGTTAAACGGCTGCCCCTGTTGGTCGATCAGCGTGCCGGCCGCCACCTCGACAGAAGCCATCTGCCCGGGGGCGATTTCTTGCATCACCATCGTGTCGGCGGACGGGTCGACCTGGGTCCCCCCCGCCAGGTCGATGGCCGGCAAGTAGATCGGCCGCGCGATCGTGTTGTTGACGCCCTCGTAGACGCTGTGCCCGAGCATCAAGCCGATCTTCTCGGCGACGAACGGGTACGCCTTGCCCTCGATCTGGGTGTCGTCGCCCTGGATCCGCAGGGTGTCCGACACGCCGGTCGGGGTCAGGCTCAGGTCGTGGGACATGAGCTGCCCCCACGCCACGAACATCGCGGTCGACCCGCTGGCGCTGGGCGTCGTCGCCGTGTGGTCGAAGACGTTGTTCGACACGGTTCTCGCACTCGGTCGGCCTGCGCCTGCCGGCGCCGACACGCCGTCGGCGTAGTTCAGGCTGGCGTCGACCCGCAGGTTCTGCCCCGTGGCGCCGAGCGTGGGGCTGTCTGGGTTGTTGCCGCTGCCGTCGATCGAGCGGCTCTCGCCCGGGATCGTGCTGGCCGCTGCGCCGGCGGGCACGGGGCCGGCCGGCTGGAACAACGTTGTGAAGACGTCGCCGGGCAGATGTGTGATGTCCGTGTTGCGTAGGATCAACGCCGATAGCGTGGTCCCCCGGATCTCGGCCAGCTCGCCCTCGGTGAACTGCTCGTTCTCGTACCAGAAGCGGTCGCCGTCGCGGCTGCGCTGGAACTGGTCGGCGATCACCCGCGCAAAGAGCTCCCCGACCATCGCCCCCGGCGCGTGGTCCTCGGCCATGCCGCCGGCGAAAACGTCGACGTCGTCGACCGAACCGTAAGTCGTCGCCAGCGCTTGCTGGACCGTGGCGTCGGAGGTGATCTCGGCGAAGCTCCCCACCGGCGTGAGGCCAAAGTCGACACGCGCCTGGTTGTAGCTCGGCAAGCCCAGGTCACGGCCCCGCTGGATCGACATCGCGGCCAGATCGACACCGCCGCTGCCGGGGGGGCCGAACAGGGCGTTGCGCAGCTCGTCGATGATCTGCGCGTCCACCTCCTCGGCGACCTGCGAGGCGATCCCGCGAAGGATCGCCTCGATCCCGTTACTCACGATCGGGTCGGTGTTGAAGAACCCCTCCTGGGCCGAGATCGCCGGGAGCGGCGAGCCGTCGTCGGCCAGACGGGCCGTGTCGGGCAGCGCCTGGCTGTGCCCGAAGCGAAAGGCCGCCGTGGTGAACAAGGCGCCGGTGGTCGGGTCCGCAGCCGGGTCGTAACCGGCGTAAGGGGTCAACGCGCCGGCGCCCAACAGCAGCGGCAGGTACTCGCTGTAGGTGATGTGCTGCAACTGGGCGATGACCATTCGCCGCGCACGCTGATAGATCGCTTCGCCGCTGAGGCCGGGTTCCGCCGCGCCGATGGCCTCTGCCAGCCGGTTGTGCTCTCGCAAGAGAATCGTGTGGAGCGACGAGAGCGCCGGGTTCTCGCTCGCGCGGACGTCGCCGGCGACGAACAGGGAGGTCGGATCCGGGGATCCGGCCGAGTCGTTCTCGAGCGGGCCGTCGGGGAAGTACTCGCTGCTGTTCAGCGGCAGCAGATCCCCGGGGCTGGTCTTCAGTTTCCCCGTGCCGTCGCTCGCTCTCAACGCGTCGGCTCGCTCCTCGTCGGAGCCGTAAACGACGCTGCCGTCCAGGAAACTCGAGACGAGGTTGGGGTGCCTCCTCGGGTTGGCGACGCCCGTCCCGGTCGTCGTGTCGTACTGCGCGCGGCGGAACTCGATTGTTTCGTCGCCCGTGCCGAACGGATCGAAGTAGGCATCCCCTTGCGGCACGTGGATGTCGAAGCGTGTAGTTGGGAGCAGGTGCGGGGGCAACTCGAGAACAAAGGCGCCGTCGGCGCCGGTGAACGCCGTGACGCGGCTGATCGAGATCGGCACGCCAGCGATCGGCGTCCCGTCGACGTCGAGCACGCGGCCGGAGATCCTGGTCGACGTCGACGCGTCGGGCGCCACGCTAAACAGGAATGTACGGGTTGTCTCATCGACGCCGTCCGAGGCGGTCACCGAGATCTGGTAGCTGCCCACCTGCGAGGGGGTCGGCGAGAGAACGAGCTGGCCGCCGGCCAATGCGACATTCGGACCGCCCTGGATAGGCGCGAGCGAGTAGACCACCTCGTCGCCGTCGGGATCCACCGCGGCCAGGTCCAATGTGACGACGTCGCCGGGGACGGCGGTCTGGTCGGCGATCGACGGAAAGACCGGCGCCCGGTTGGGGCCCAGCGACAGGACGTCTACGTCTAGCTGGAACAGCTGCAACGAGGGGTTGTCGATGACCAGCCCGACACGGGCCGTCGTCTGGCCCCGGTCGAGGCCGCCGCTGCCGATCGCGGGCGCGAAGTTCAGGTAGGGGGCGCCAGTCGAGTCGACGCCCGAGGAGTTCGCGACGGTTACCCCAGCGGGCAGATTGTTGACGCGGAGCACGAGCCCCTTCGACAGCGGGGGCCCGTTGTTGCGAAGCCCGACGTCCGTTTGGAAGAGCCCCGTCTCGCTTTGGTAGCGCGTGTTGGATAGGGACGCGCGGACGATCCCCGCGTCGAGGACCCCGTAGCCGTCCAGATCCACCGCGTCGCCCGGCGCGACGCGGCCGGGCGCCGAGGCCATGCCAAGGTTGTTCCCGGCGGACGCGTCAACGACGCTCGCGAGATTGCGGACGTCGATCGTCGTCTCATTCGCTGCGACTCCGTTGACCAGCTGAAAGACGAGCAATCCCGTCTCGCGATCTTCGATGGAGGATAAATCGACGCTGACGGTGCTGCCATCGAAGGTGACCTTCCCGGTGGGATAGTCCGCCCCGCCCGCCTGCAACGAGAAGATCGACTCGCCGCTCTGCCCCCGATCCAGGAGCGTCGATGATCGGTCTGCCGGATCCAACAGGTAGACTTGGAACCAAACGCTTTGGAGTTCCCCGCCGTCGCCCCGCGGAAACTGGCTGCTGACGTCGAACGTCAGCAGACGGTCGCCCCCGGACGCGTCCAGGTCCACGAGGCGTTCCACCTCGGCGACAAAGGCGCCCGCCTCGACCTCCCGGATCTTCAATTCGTCCGCCGCCGCCCCAAACTGCTCGCTCCAGAGCGTGTAGTCCTCCGGGCCGACTGCGCCGTCCCCGCTGGCGTCTCCACCGGAGTACGGCGCAACGTCGGCAGCGCCGAGGGCGTCTCGCCAAACGGTGTAATCGGCCGCGTTTACAGCGCCATCGCGGTTGAAGTCGGCGGTCGCGTAGACACTCACGAAACCGTCGCTCGCCAGGAGGCGCCGGTCTTCGAGTTTTTCCGAACGGAGCCGCTTGGCGGCCCTCGCCCTCCGCCTCTTGCTTTTGCGCTGAAGCGGGGAATGCCGGTTGCGGCGAGAGGCCATGGAATCATCCCTCAATGGCTGTCGAGCCGATGATGAGCAGGCGTGGCGAATCCGCGGATGAGCGGGGATAAGATCGGGGCGGGCAGGCGTAGGCGCCCGTGCTACGGACTCATAAATCCGTGGCTCACAGCACAGAAAATTAAAACCCCGGATAAATAGTGAATACCGCTTCGGCGTGCCCCGACCCATCGACCTCGAACCAGTAGTTTGGATTGCCGTCGGGCAGACCACCCACCTGTAGCGATTCGATGTTCCCGCCGGACAACGTGAATCGGAATGGATAGGGCGAGCCGCTAAATGGCTCGGTTTCGTCAAGGTAGTGGTCGTAGACGGCTTCCCCCGAGACGATTTTCGCTAGATTGACGCGCTTCGTGGTTCCGGTGACGAGATTCTCAATGGCCAGCACGCCGCGCGGGTCTCCTTCAAACGCCACATGAATCTGCCCGAAGTAGGTAGCTGCGTAGGAGTAGTCATCAGTCAGGCTTGGCCCGTCATTAAGGAAGATCCATCCGCGTTCGTCGACATAGCCGTACTCCTCCGCCTGGCACGTACGCGTTGCGCCGGGCAGGACGGCGAATGTTGAAACAACCGCGATAAGAAACAGGCCAGAACGAATCACGACAGACTCCTCGGATTGCAGATGGGAAAGAAGATTGGAAGCGTGGCCCACGCGCGCGACGAGCAGGGGAAGCCGATTGGAGCACCGAGTCACACAAGCTAAGTTACGCGTGCCCGGACCGTGATGAGCGTGCTGTAGGTAAACGTTCGTGGATCGCGCAAGTGGGCCTCGAACGCCGAAGCGAGGGCGGAAGCCCGTTCGGAGGCCCAGCCGCGTGCCTCGAGGGCTTCGGCCACGCCTTGGAGCTTGACCCGCCAGAGTTCGGCGTCACGCGACGCGATCCGGCCGGCGATCAAGTGGTAGGGCCGCACATCGATGGCCACGTCCTCAAGCCCGGCGTCAACGAACCACCGCCACAGCTTGCGGCCGACATACGGGTCGAAGCCGCGGCCGAACGCAGCGACCGCCTCGTCGATCTCTTCTTTTAGGCGCGGCTCGACCGGGTCGTGCCACACGCAGTTGCCGTCGAGGTCGCTCACGCAGACCGTTCCGCCCGGCCGCGTCACCCGGATCATCTCCTCCAGGGCCGACGGCGGGTAAGGAAGGTACTCAAACAGGAAGCGAGACCAGGCGAGGTCGACCGAGTCAGTCTCTACCGGGAGGTCCTTCGCCTCACCGACGCGGTACGCGATCGGATGGTCCAGCTGGCTGTCCTGCCCGGCTTGGCGGATACGCGGCTCCGACGCGTCCACCCCAATCACGCGTCCGCTCTTGCCGACGCACTCCGCCATGATTCGGCACGTCTCCCCGGCGGCGCAGCCCAGGTCCAGGACGGTCTGGCCGGCGCTCAACCCGGCCCAGCGGAGCTGTTCGCGGGTGAGGGCGTGGTCGGTCTTTTGGTTGACTCGCGCCCCCTCGCGGGGGTTGTCCATCAGGTAGGTCGTCATGCGGGGGCCCCCACGGCGGCGAGGGTCCCGCGCCGGGGCGCCGCGGGGCGGCGTTCACGCCGTTGCCGCAACCGCAACGCCTTCTGGTAGAAAGAATCGACATGGCGATACCAATCCCAGAAGCCGCCGCGTAGCCAGACGCACCGCTTGTACGTCCGCACCGGGCGTCCGCCACAGGTGGTCTGGATGACCCGGGCGGTCGCGACGTCGCAGGCCACAAGCATCTGCGGCAGCGGGCAATCGGCGTAGTCCGCTTGAGCGCGGCGGAGCAAGCCCCTCGCCACGGCCGACCTCTCTTCCTCGCCGAGGCCCGCGTCGAGCCAGAGGTCGCACCGGTTCTCAAGAAACGAGAAGTTGATCCCGACCGGCCCGCGGTAAGCGCACGCGATGCCGACCGGCGCTCCGTGTCCCTCGAGATGGGCGAGGTACACGCTACGCCGACGGTGCAGGCCGACGCGGTGGTACATCGCGTCCAGGTCCGCCAGCTCGATGTCGCCGCTGTCGAGTTCTTCGGCATCGGCGATCACGGGGTGAGCGAAGCCCGCAAGCGCCGCACGGGCTTCGCGGCCACCGGCGTCATCGAGGCGATCGACGCGGGCTGCCGGGCGCCGAGCGTCGCTCGGAGGGTCCGTGACGGCGAGCAGCTCGCGTGTCTCGACAGCGGCCTGCGAATCGCCAAGCGCTGCCGGAGCGGTGCCGAAGATTCGGTTGGCGTACTTGTTGGAACCGCGGAACCAATTCTCGATGGAGCGGAACCCCGCGCGATTCAGCGACTCCTGCGCCGCCAACATCACCGAACGCGACGCCAAGGGATCGCCAACCGAGACCAAGTGCTGCGCCTGCACACGGCCGAGGGTCGATCGCCAGACCGAGACGCTGCCCCAGCAGTTGGACCCCTGGTCGCCAAACGCCAAGCAATGGTGCAGGTAGTCGCTGGTCGGCGCGGCCAAGGAGCGGTCCCAGCTGTCGGCGACTCGGTTCCACACGGGCGCAAGTTGCTCGCGCTTCGCCGGATAGAGAAAGCCGCACGAGTCGTACAGCTCGAAAAGCGAGCCGGCGGCCATCTGGTTGACGCCGACGCCGTAGCGGTCGTAGCCGCCCAGCCCCGTGGCCGCCGTCGCGTTGGTCGTCGCGTTCAAGTCGGAGCCCCGTGCGTGAGAGTGAGGTTGCCGCCCAAGTGGTTCGCCTACTGCGATGGCCTCGCTCGCCGCGGAAAGGGCTAGGCACGCCCCGGCTCGGCCAGCAGGGCGGAAACGGCGACGCTCGCCCACCTCTGGGTGACTAGCGGGGGCGTGTCTCGGCCCTACCTCTCGCACCTTCGAAGGCTCCGAGCGATCTAACACGAAAAACGCGGTTAATCGGTGGTTCGATTCGTGAGGCGCCCTAAACAACGCTCCAGCAACGTGTTGCGTCGCGAGGTCGAGATTGGCAAGAATCGGAGATCTGCGAGCCGGGAAAAACGCCGTTATCTTCAGCGAGGTCTTCGAAGGTCAGATCCAGGGGATGCTCCGCCGGTGACCACTATGTCGACGCCATCCGACAACACCGACTCACTCCTTCGCCTTGCTCAAGACGGGCATCCCGACGCACGGCGGCGGCTGCTGGAGGTCTACCGTGGGCGATTGGCTCAGATGGTGGCGGCCAGGATGGACCCGCGCGTGACGGCCCGGCTGGATCCGTCCGACGTGGTGCAAGAAACTCTCGCGACCGCGAGTCAGAAGATGGACGATTACTTGACCGACCAGCCACTGCCCTTCTACCCGTGGCTGCGGCAGATCGCGTGGGAAAAGCTGGTCCACGAGCACGACCGGCACCTGCGGGCCGCCAAACGCAGCGTCGCGCGGGAGCAGCCGCGTGGGCCCGATATCTCCGACGCTTCGGTGGCCGGCTTGGCCCGGTGCGTCGCTTGTGGGCAAAGCTCGCCGAGTAGCACACTGATCCGCGGCGAAACGAAACGGCGGGTACGCGAGGGGCTCAACGCGATGGCGGACGCGGACCGCGAAATCCTGCTGATGCGTTACCTCGAACAGATGCCCTCCAAAGAGATCGCCGCCGTCTTGGGGATCAGCGAAGCCGCGGTCAACATGCGACACATGCGCGCCTTGGAGCGGCTACGGAAAGTTCTTGAGAGCCGATGAGCATGCGAAGCGACGATCAACACGCGAACGCAACGGCTGCCAGGCCAGCGAGCGAGCAGCAATCGCTCGCCGACCTGCTAGAGCAGCTCACCGAAGCGATCGACGCCGGCGACCCGATAGACACCGAAGAGCTGTTCGCGAAATACCCCGAGCACGCCGGGCGTCTCCGCGACCTAATCCCCACCATGCGGGCGATGGCCACCTGGGGAGAGGCGCCGGGCGAGCCCGACGCGGGCAAGGCCCATACGCCGAGTGAGCCTCCGCTTGCCGGCGTCCTCGGCGACTTTCGTATCGTGGGGGAAATCGGCCGCGGCGGGATGGGCGCCGTGTACGAGGCCGAGCAGATCTCGATGGGGCGACGCGTAGCGCTCAAGGTGCTGCCCTTCGCGGCGCTGGCGCAATCGAACGCTTTGCAGCGCTTCCGCAACGAGGTCCGGGCCGTGGCCGCGCTCGACCACCCAAACATCGTGTCGGTGTACTCGGTGGGAGAAGAGCGTGGGATCCACTACTACGCGATGCGATTGATACGCGGACAGAGCTTGGCGGAGGCAATCCGAGAGATGCGAGGCGCCGGGCAAGTCGAGGCAAAGGCGCCCCGTTCAGACTCGGCCGCCGTGAACGGCGGATTGGATCGTGCCCACCAGTCGACGCTCGCTACGCAGGCTCGATTAAGCACCGTCGCGGAGCCGCCTTTTTCGCGAGCACGCTTCCGCCAGGCCGCCCGGCTGGCCCTCCAGGCCGCCCGGGCCCTGCAGCACGCGCACGACCAGGGCGTCGTCCACCGCGACATCAAACCGGGCAACCTGCTGCTCGACGCCGAGCAGCGCCTTTACGTGACCGACTTCGGCTTGGCCCGGATCGAGGCCGACGCCGGCGTCACAATGACGGGCGACCTGGTGGGCACGCTCCGCTACATGGCGCCGGAGCAGGCGCTCGGAAAACGCGTTGTCATCGACCACCGAGCCGACATCTACGGGCTTGGCGCCACGCTGTACGAGCTCTTAACGCTTCGGCCCGCGTTTGGGTCTTCCGATCGGGCCGAGTTGTTGCGACAGATCGCTCTCGAGGAGCCCCTTCGACCACGCAAGCTGGATAGTCGTATCCCGGCCGAGCTTGAGACGATTGTCTCGACCGCCATGGCCAAGAGCCCGGAAGCAAGATACCAGTCGGCGCAAGAACTGGCGGATGACCTGGAGGCGTACCTCGCCCAGCTGCCGATCAGAGCCAAACCTCCGACGCTGTTGCAGCGTGCGGGGAAGTGGTCGCGACGGCACGTCGCCCTAGCTTGGACCGTCGCGGTGGCGACGCTCTTAATCGCGGCCGCGACGTCAACCGCCGCCGTAGTCTATCTCCGTCAGACAGAGAAAGCCCAAGCGGCGGAAGAGCGGGCAGAAACCGCGATGCAGACTGCCAAAGGCCGCCTAAGCATCGCGCTTGACGCGATGGACCAACTCTCCAAACTCGCGGACAACCCGTGGATCGCCACCATAGGAGGCTTCCAAGTTCAGCAGGAGATGATGCTGCGCGAGACAATCGCAATGAACCAAAAACTGGCCACACTTAGCGCAGCCGAGGCCGAAGACAACTTAACAACTGCATCGAAGATTCTCCAGATTGCCCGGCTGCGATCGCGGGTCGGCGATTACCAGCAGGCGAGCGAGAGCTTCGCGGAGGCGCTCGGCCTGCTAGATGACGGGAAGAGTGCTTCCGACAGTCCTGCTGACTTTGCAACGCTGAGAGTCGCGGCTTTGCTACAGTTCTCCGATTTCTTGCGATACACATCGTCAGAGCTTCCAGAGCGCAGCCAAGCCGCCTGGCAGGCCCTGAGAGCGGCCGAGCAATTGCAGGGGAAGACCGCACATGCCCCCCTGTATGTGGCTGCAGCGAACTTCGCAGTAGCTCGCTTGCTCATGGACCGCGGCAACACGAGTGAGGCTCTCAGGCACCTTCGAAACGCGAAGGCTCTGCTTCGCGAGGGGCACGACAACACATACCGCTTCGAGAAAGCTGAGGGCCAAGCCACGCAACTTCTACGGCTTTTCTACCGGACAAGTGACCCCGCGACGAAGCCGTCAGGAGTTGATGAGGCGACAGACCTGATGATCGACTTGCTTGCGGCGTATCCGTCTCAAGCCAGAGACGCCTATGCTCAAATCGGCTTACAAGCCAATGCGGCCCTAGAGCAGTTCTACGCTGCCCAATCCGAAAAAGAGGTCCAGCGATCCGTGGGCCTCTGCCTCGAACTCCTGCCCCGCGCAGAAGCCCTCGTCGAAGAAAGCCCGACAAACCCGGATTATCTTGCGCAGCTCTACTCACTCTATTCGTTTTGTGGTCTGGGGGTGCAGGCGGCGAAGCAACAGCACCAAGCTGCCGACTTGCTGTTGGCGAAAGCGATTGCTGGCCTCGAATCTTGTCTAGAGGGAAATAGGAGTGCTAACCTCTTCCGGGATCAACTATTGAAATCCTACCACCGTCGCGCGATTGTAATCCTCGGCTCGCCGGCCCCAGCGCAGGACGAACGGGCTGCAAGTTTGTGCGCTCGGCGTGCGTGGGACCTCGACAACCAGTCGTGGCGCGCATGCTCCACAATGGCTGCGACCGCTGTCGCGGAAGAGAACTGGGATGAAGCTTGGCGGTACGCCACTCGGAGCATCGCCATTCGAGGAAACGACCGAGACCGCGTGACTTGCTACATCCTGGCGATTGCGGCCGCAGCGCAGGGCGAAACTGAGAGAGCTAGTCAATGGCACACGCGGGCAACCGCGAGATCTTCCAGAGCGTCCGACTCTCCGTACCTTCGGCGCCTGATGCAGAAGGCGGCGTCGCTGCTCGGGGAAGCGAGTCCGGCGTCGTTTGCAGAGGCTAGCACGCTTCGTGATCTTGCGGGTGACAGGTTTTTTGATGGAGACATTCTCAGCGCCTACGCGCTCTTTGACCGGGCGATCGATGCCGTTCATCCGGCCGACTGGGAAACGATGAACCAACTCGCTTGGAGGCTCGCAGACGTGGGAGAGTATCGTGAGAGAGCCTTCGAGCTCGCACTGGAAGCGTGCGAGCAGAGCGATTACATGTTTCCTACCACGCTCGACACACTGGCGAAGTGCCATGCCGAGCTTGGAGACTATGAGCGGGCAGTACAATGGGAGGAGAAAGCGATTGCGCTGGCGCCCGATTCCCGCCAACGCCTGAAGTTCGCTGTCCGACTTGAAGCATACCGGCGCGGAGATGACTGGGGGTCGAACTTCGATCTCGAAGAAGGCGCTGTTAGCCATTCAGCCGACTGAGAGGCGCGGCTCGCAACCTGGAACGTCGCGATTAATCGGTTGCCCAGGCGGCAGCACCGTATCTTACCAAGCGAACGACGGTGTTCGCCTAGAGTGGGGGATAGTTGCATGCGTAGGTGCTTCAGGCTGATCTTTGTCGCTTGTTGTCTGGCAGGCTGCAATCGCAGCGAGCACGTGCCGGAGAGCGCAGGTGGAGAAAGCTACGCCTCGCGGAACTCGCCCGCCGCGGTTCGCCCGAGCGGCGAGCCGACGCCGCCTAAGCGTGAAGAAGCAACGACCGACTACGCCGAGTTGTTCGCGGTCATCGTGGCCGGCGCCAAGCTCCCGAGCCCTGAAGGATTGGAGGACGCCGCGTTGGAGGCTGCTGCGGAAGCGCTCGAGGGGTTCGACGAGGCCGAGAGTCTCGGTTACATCCGGTTCCTCAGGGGGAGGCTCTCGGACCCTTCCCCTTGGGTGCGAGCGACCGCGGCCCGTGAGATCGCCTGGCACCGCGACAAGCTGAACCTCTCGGCCGAGAACCGTGACCTGATCGAGGTGTTCGCCGAGCTGCTTCGGCACGAGAACCGCTGGGTGCGGAAGCTGGCCTTGATCGATGTCGATTCGGTGATCGGCGACATGCCGTTCGGTGACGATGCCCAGCCTCTGGTGGCGGCGTTGGCTGCGTGCTTGGAAGATTCCGAGACGCAGTACCTACCGATCCTTTATCTGGGACGGCTGGGTCCCGACGCCTCCGAGGCGCTCCCTGCGATACGCGAAGCGTCCGAGAGAACCGACCACGCCGTGATTAGCGAAGCAGCGGAGGAAGCGATACAACGAATTGAAGGGCGGACGGAGTAGCTCTGTATACGTCCCTACTCCGACCTGCACCCAACCTCAAGCCGTGCCGAATCGGCTTCCGTTATCAAAGGCGTCGGAATTCGTCGGCACAATTGGCGTCGCCTCCCGCCGTCTGGTGTGGCCGCTCGCCCCCTCGTGCATCGAACGCGGTTCTGAATCACGTACCCAGATCCGCGGGAACCTACGGGCGAAGAAACCGCTCGATCGCGATAGCCCCGAGGGGATCGTTCAGGCCGACGGTTGATCGTTGCTCAGACATCACGCGGCCCGCGCCAGGCACGGCGCCTCGTGGGCGCGAGTTCCTTTGGCTCCTGCGCGCACACCGGCCGCCCAAGAGACGCCCGGCATCGCCTCGTTGCTGGCTGAGGCGCAGTCGCGTGTGCCGTGGGCGCCGCCGGTGGCCGGTACGCCACGAGCAGCTTTCGACTCGCTCGAGTTGGCTGACGATGGACCCACCCCCATGTGCTGGCTAGGTGCTCTCGATATGTTCGAACGGCGTGAACCACGTCAGTTGCTAGCCGGTATCGAGCAGCATCAACGGTCGCGCGCTCGATGTCCGCGACCACTGCCCACGAGAGCGACGCTGCGACCGACGCCTTCGGCAGTCGTAGCCAATCATCCTTTGAAAAAACTCGGCGACCCGAAGTCGTTACTGACTGCGGCCCGCGGCGAGACCCCGAGCCAATCGGACAGCAGCGTCGCGTAGACCCGGCGAAAGTCGACGCGCATCGGTAAGTCGCCGCCTCGGAGGATTGATCACGAGTTCGCCTCCAACCGCCTCATGGCAAGCGCCTCGAGAAGCTCATCCTCTAGCCAAGCGGGCCCCACGCAGCTCAGCTCCCGGCGGCGCTCATTGAGTTATCGTCTGCAGCGCGAAGGCGTTTCTCTCCTCCGGGGACATTGCCTCGAGCAATGGCCGAACCGCTTCGCGGCGCCGTCGCTGCTCCTCTTCGCGTTCGTACTTCCGCCGGAGCTGCTCGGATGCGTCCGGCTTCTGCCGATCTCGGTCGCGGCGGCGGCGCTGCTCGAGGTCCGGATCGAAGGGCGGCCAATGGTCGGTCGGGCTCTGACCGGGCCGAAGTCGGCGGAGCCGGTGGAAGAGCACGCCCTCGGGGCGTCGCCACAAGCCGCGGCGCCGGAGCCACCATTCGATGTGTGGCTCGAAGTCCGCCGGCGTGCAGCCGGCCTCGGCTGCGGCTGCGGCGGCTTCCGCGGCAGCGCGGACCCCGAGCCCCTCGAGCTTCCGAATCGTCTCCCCCCAGTCCTCACGCACCGCGGAGGGGGTAGGGGGAGGGGGTTCTTCTTCTTCGTTCTTAGTCGGGGGGACACAATTGGGGTCCGTATCGGGGTCACGATCAGGGACACGATTGGGAACAGAGGGCGGAGCGGGATCGTCGCAAACGCCGCCGAGCCCGTGACTTGCAGCGGCTCGAATCGGGGACTCGATTGGGGTCACGTCTGGGGACGTATCCCGGGACACGATCGGGGACACGTCGCAAGAATTGGGGACACGATCGGGGACACGATTGGGGTCGCCGGCGTGTGACTCCGCGACGCAGAGCACGGTGGTCACCGTGTTTCGGCCGACCGGTGTTCGGGTCACGATACGGGACACTTCTAGGGACTTCAGGAATCGTTTCACCCGCTTTTCGTCCCACCCCCACCGCGTTGCCAGCGTCGCCACGGAGTGGCACAGCTGGCCGGGTTGAAGGTCGATTCGCTGGCGGCCAAGGGTCACGGTTTCGGTCCTGAACTGGGCGAGACCGATCAGGTCGATTTGAGCCTGCGCCCGCGTGAACTTCTCAGCGCGCCACGACTCCGAATCGAGGAGCGACCTCGGGACCTTGATAAATCCAGACATCATGCCGGCCTCCTACCGACCGAGGCTCGGTCAGTGAGGGATGCCCTCGCGGGCGACCCGATCGAGCTCGTCGACCGAGATCCGCACGCAGCGCTTGGCGAGCCGGGTCGGCGTGATGTGCCCGGCCGCGACCCACTCGAAGATGCTCCTCTCGCTGACCGCCAGATACTCAGCGGCTTGGCGGTAGGTGAGCAACTTGCGGCGGACGGCCTGCTGGTCGACCAACACGGCCGAAGCCGGGAGGGCGCCCCGGAAGCGAGAAAGCATTGCGAGAGTCTCCTGCACGGGTTGGCGGGCCGCGACGCTCACGCGATCGCAGCTACGTGCAGGAAGCTAGGCGGCGCCACGCCGCAGTACCACCGAGTCTCCGCTCGGTTGGCGCGAGTCTGCGCGACTTAGCGCGGCTTAGGGTGAGTTTGGTCACTTCGCAGGTGGCTAGCGGAACGACTCCCGACGCCCCGGATCGATCGTCCTGAGATCGAACAGCCATGATTGCCTAGACGTGGCCTCGCCGTAGAGTCTGCCTTCGTTCATCAACTTTGTGATGTACTCGGACGGCCTCGAGCGGTCATAGCCGAGGAGCTTTGCAGCCTCTCGCTTCGACATTGGGCGAGACCACTCACGGTCACCCATCCCACGCGAGCGTTGTCGTGGAACGCTCAGCCCAGATTCACCTGTGATCCGCAGCAGTTCCTTTTCCAGCTGAAGGTAGTAATCCCAATCGCCGAGCCTCAGAGGCTTGGGGCGTTCAACCACGCCCCACTCGGTCATGTTCCGCGAATCGACGTCGATTACGTCACGCATTCCGATGGCAATCCGCGGATGGCGGACCGGGTCAAGCAGGGGCGCCTCCGGGTCTCGACGTGGTCTCTCGCTGGCTAATCGCCGTTCGGCGGCAGAAAACCCTCCATACTGCCTGCGGCTCACGCCGCTTGGATCGGTCGTCTTCTCGACCCAGCTGATAACAAGTCGGATTTCACGCAGGACGGCCTCAATGAAAGAGCTCTCCATTTGCTCTTCGCCGTCGCCATCCTTGTAGACTGCGGGGTACGGATTCGCCTTGCGTGCTTCGGCGATCGCTTGTGGCTTTAGGAAGCGAACCAAGCGATCTTCGAACGCCACCAACTCGTGATACGCAAGAACGATCTCACGAACGTGGCGGCGACTCGGTCGCGTCGCCTTTGGCGAGCGACAGTACTGCGCTGCGTCCGCTGCGAGCACCCCGGCGTCTTCCGCCGCCTGAATGGCCGCTTCGTAAACAGCCTTGAAGTCGCCATCTTGAAAGAAGGGACGGCCGTAGATGCGGTTCCAGCGATTCTTCCGCATGGTCCGTTCCTCCAGGTAAGACGAGCCCGGCGCCCGCCGGCGCCACCTGGAGGGAGGGCGACCGGCGGGCGACCGACGGCGGGAGCTACCCGCCTGGCCCGTGGTTCGTCGTGCGAGTCTACCGAGGCTTCCTCGGCGCCGCATCCGATTCGCGCAGCGCCTGGCGCAGCGCTTCCGCGAGAACCCGCCCCAATGCCGCTGAAAGAGCGGGTCCTTCGAGTCCCTCCCGGGCTACCTTGTAACGCCTTGCCCCGCGGGGGTTTGCGTCGAACCGCTCGACCCCTTCTCAGCCGCTTCGGCGTGGGGAATGAGGCCGGGTGTCACTCACGCCCGCCAAGCGCGCCACCGCCCACCGATCGCAAAGGCGACACGTGCGGGCGCCAATCCGCTGCCTGTGGCGGTGTTAGCGTCCGGGGGCGCCAGAACGCAGAGGGCGAGGTCGATAGGCACCCCGAGGACTCAAGCTCCCGTGTCGGCCGACGGATCACCCGCGAGCCTCCGGGCGAGATCACGCGCTCGTGCGTGCGCGGCGGCGACCGAGCTCCTGTGCCGCTGGTCGCCGAACTCTTGGAACTCGATCCTGACGCGGTGGGTCTCGCTCACCCCGGCTAGCCGCAGCGCGTGCTCGATGTGCGTGTCGAGGTGATTGCGATCGGCGTTCGCCTCTCCGGGCGCGAAGTGCCCTTCGCCGCTCGCGGTGAGCAGCACGAGCGACTTGCCCGACTGGACGGGCTCGATCGGTTGCTCGCCCCGCGCGAGGTCGAAGGTGAAGGTGCGATCGATCCGGATGACTTGGTCGATCCACGACTTCAGGTGCGAAGGCATACCGTAGTTGTACATCGGAGTCGCGATCACGATGACGTCGGCGCTCAAGACCTCGTCCACAAGCTCGTCGGAGACACGGAGCACTTCGTGCTGCGCGGCGCTCCGCGATTGTGGCGGCGTGAACGCGGCGCCGATCCATTCCTCCGTCAGGTGGGGAGGAGGGTTTCGCCCGACGTCACGGGTCAAGAACTCATCCGCCGGGCGGAGCGATCGCCACGCCGAGATGAAGACCTCCGACAGCTTGCGGCTCAGAGATCGGTCCGAGCGAGGCGACGCCTGAATCGAGAGAATGGTCACGGGGCTTCCTCCGAGATGGTGTGCCCGGCGGGCGCGTAAGGGGCCGCCGGCGTTTTGGGGGTCCGTCGCGCCGCCCTGTGCTCTGAGCCGCGCTCAGAGGCGGCGATCCCGCCATCGTGTCGGCTGACGCCCGTTGCTTGGGCTGTCGTCGTTTGGGGCGGCGGTCTAGGCAGCGAAGGGTCTCGCCAACAGAAGCGGCGGGCGACTTTCGCCAGCCGCGCTCTGCCCGAGTCAGACAGCCCGAAGTCGCTCCACGGCTTCTCCGGTCGTGATCGTCTCGCTGGCGAGCATGTGGAAGTTCGTCACCGCCGCGGCCATCCCGTCGAACCCCGGCAGGATTGCGGCCGCCGTCGCGTCCCAAGCCACGCCGACCTCGAAGCCCTGCTCGAGTAGCTCGCGCAGGTGCGACTCGACGCAGAGGTTCGCCGACATGCCGGCGAGGAGGACCTTGCTCACGCCGCGCTTGCGGAGCTGCAGCGCCAGGTCGTTTGATTCGGGGCCGAAGACCTTGTGCGGACTGGTGACGACGGTCTCGCCGTCGTTGATGAAGGGCTCGTACCGCTCGAGCCAGTCCGCCCCCGATCCGCTGAAGCCCTCGAGGTCGAGCGGGCCGGGGCGGTCGAACATGTTGATGTCGTGCATCAACTTCTCGAGCGCGCCCTCAAAACGCCATTTGTGGTCGTGGGGGAAGTAGTAGTGCGGCGACACGAACACCGGAAGGGACGCCTCCTTGGCGACGCGGAACAGCGATTCGATGTTCTCAACGGTCTTGTTCGCGGTGACGCTCGCTCCGACGACTCCCCAAGTGGCTCCTTCGAGGCTCAGGAAGTCGTTCTGTGGGTCGGTGACGACGAGGGCGGTGGTGCTGCGATCAAATTCGATACCGGGTACAGGCAATGACATTGTGGCGCCCCTTCTGCATTAAGGGTTGAGAGGAAATCAAGAACTGAGCGGCAGGGTGTCCCGGCAGCGTTTCCGCGGGACGCAACCTGATGCTTGATCCGCTGTGTTGGCGTCCGCCTATTGGTTCCGGTCAGCCATGACGCCGCCATCGACGTCCCAGACGGCGCCGGCGCCATCGGTTCCTCCTCGTCGGGTTCGGTTACGGCTGCGGATCGCACAGGCGCCCGCACGCCTCGCGGCCCGGCTTCGACCTGATCCCGCCGATCGGCGGAGGCCCTGAGTGCCTCGGTCTACCGCTGCACGCGACGGGTCTCGGCTGGCGCCTTGGGCGCCGGGATCTCCGGGAATGTGCTGCCGTCCGACCAAATCACTTCTCGCGCCAATCCAGTGCGTCGCCTCTAAGCGATTTACAGGAAGAGACTTACGGCGACTGCGACCGAGCCGGCTGCGAGACGAAATGTCGTCAATACGCGAAAACTCGTAGGCGCATGACGAGATATCGTAATGCGCTGAATGGCCGCCCGACCCAGTCCAAGGCCGAGGGCAACAGACGACCCCAAGGCCAGCCGAGCGGCGGGCGGAGCGCGCCGGCGGCGGGCTCGCCAGCCGACTCAGCGGCCGGCCAAACGCAGCGCCTTCAGACGCGAGTTGAGCGTGGTCGGCTTCACCCCGAGCAGCTCGGCGGCGCCGCCGGGGCCCGACACCTTGCCGCCGGCGGCCGCCAGCGCGCGGCGGAGGTTGGCGCGCTCCAGATCGCGTAGCTGGGCCTCGGTTAGCACCTGGGCCTCGGTCTGCTCCGGGGAGCCGTCCGGCGCCGGGGGGGCGGCCGGCGTGTCGGCGCGCCCTTGTAGGTCGATCCGCAGCGGACCGCCCCGCGACAGGATCACCCCGCGTTCGACCACGTGCTGCAGCTCGCGCACGTTGCCCGGCCAATCGTACCGCCGCAGTTGCTGGGCGGCCGCCTTGGTGAGCCGGGGCGCGTCGACGCCGAAGCGCTGGGCGGCCTGCCTGAGGAAGTGCTCGGCGAGCACCGTGATGTCCTCGCGCCGGTCGCGGAGCGGCGGCAGCTCGATCGGGAACACGCTCAACCGGTAGTAGAGGTCCTCGCGGAAACGGCCCCGCCGCGACTCCTCCCGGAGGTCGCGGTTCGTCGCGGCGATGACACGCACGTCGACCTTGCGCGTGCGTTCTTCGCCGACGCGTTCGATCTCGCCCTCTTGCAGCACGCGCAGCAGCTTGCTCTGAAGGTCGAGCGGGACCTCGCCGACCTCATCGAGGAACAGCGTGCCGCCGTCGGCCAACTCGAAACGGCCCGTCCGGTCGCGCAACGCGCCGGTGAACGCCCCCTGCACGTGGCCGAAGAACTCGCTCTCGAAGAGCTCGCGCGGGACGGCCGCGCAGTTGACTTTGATCAGCGGGCGGTCGGCCCGGTCGCTGCGGCGGTGCAGCTCCCTTGCGACCAGCTCCTTGCCGGCCCCGCTCTCGCCGAGGATCAGAACGGTCGAGTCGGTGGGCGCGACCAGGTCGATCTGCTGGCTCACGTTCCGCAACGCGGGGCTGGCGCCGAGCATCTCGCCGAAGCCTTGCTCGGCGGCGACCTCTTGCTGCAGGTACTCGTTCTCTTCTTCGAGTTTGGTCCGCAGCCGCTGGACCTCCTCCCAAGCGTGCGTGTGCGCGATCGCGACCGCCGCGTGGTCGGCGATCATCCGCAGCCAGTCGAGGCACGCCGCCCCGATCCGCACCCGGCTGAACACGCCGAGCACGCCGAGCACCATGCCGTGGTGGCTCAGCGGCTGGCCCGCGAAGCCGATGATCCCTTCGGCGCGCACCCACTCGGGCTCGGCGATCCACGGCGGGAGCTGGGCCATGTCCGGCGCTTCGATCGCTTCGCCGGTCATCGCGATCCGGCCGACCTTCCTCACGCCGATCGGGAACCGCCGGAAGCGACCGTCGACCCGCGACAGGTCGCGCCCCGGCTCGGCGAGCGATCGCCCGTTGCTCGCCACCAGGTGCAGGCACCGCGTCTGGTCGGGGCACTCCGACCGCATCAAGCAGGACTCGCACCCTGCCCCGGGACGCACCAGCCAGAGCCTGACCAGCGCGACCGCCGGGGAATCGCCGATCCGCGAAACCAACAGGTCGAGCAACTCGGGCAGCTCGCGCTGCTGCGCGAGGTCCAGCAACAGCCGCTTCGGATCGGCGAAGAGCGGCGTCATCTCGGGCGGGGAGTTCATGAGAGAAGCGTAGCGACATTTCGTTGATCGCCTACGAATTCTCGCCAAATTGCGAAATCTCGTGCCGCTGGCTGGCTGCCTAAAATCGCCGCAAAACATTTAATTCAAACGACTTATGAACGAACTCCGAGAAGTGGCGCGGGAAGTGATTAGGGCGGGGCACAGCGAGCCAACGAGCTCAACATTCTCCCCTCTACCCGATGGAGCCCCAGCCATGTCCCGCCTGCCCCAGATCGCGCCCGAACAAGCGACCCCGTCCCAAGCCGAGCTGCTCTCGGCGGTGAAGGGCAAGCTGGGCCGCGTGCCCAACCTGTTCCGCGCGTTGGCCAATTCGCCCGCCGCCCTGCGGGGGTACCTCGACTTCTCGGCCGCGATCGGCGCGGGCGAGGGGCTCACCGCGCAGCAGCGTGAGATCGTCGCGTTGGCGGTCGGCGAGGCCAACGGCTGCGAGTACTGCCTCGCGGCCCACTCGACCATCGGCAAGATGGTCGGCCTGTCGCCCGAGGCGATCGAAGCGGCCCGTCGCGGCGAGGGGACCGACGAAGCGGGCCGCGCGGTCGCGCGGTTCGCCGGTGCGGTGCTCGGCTCGCGCGGCCGCGTGCCCGACGCCGAGTTGGACGCGTTCCGCGCCGCGGGCTTCGGCGACGACGCGGTCGCCGAGGTCGTCGCGCACGTCGCGCTGAACGTGTACACGAACTACTTCAACAACCTGGTCGGGACCGACGTCGACTTCCCGGCCGCCGCGCCGCTGTCGGCCCAGCAGCCCGACCACGCCGCGTGCGCCGCCGGCGCTTGCAGCGTTTGACGCCAGCGGCCCCGCGCCGGCCCGGCCGCCGGCGCGGGGCCTTCTTTTGCCTCCCCCTTCACCGGAACGCAGTCATGACGAGCCCCTCAGCGATCCGCCCGCCGTTCACCCGAGAAACCGCCGCGGCCAAGGTCCGCGCCGCCGAAGACGCGTGGAACTCGCGCGACCCGCACCGCGTGTCGCTCGCGTACAGCGAGGACTCGACGTGGCGCAACCGCGACCGGTTCCTCCAAGGCCGCGAGCAGATCCGCCGGTTCCTCGCCGGCAAGTGGGAGAAGGAACTCGACTACCGCCTGATGAAAGACCTCTGGACTCACGACGGCAACCGGATCGCCGTCCGCTTCCAGTACGAGTACCGCGACCCTAGCGGCCAGTGGTGGCGCGCGTACGGCAACGAGCTGTGGGAGTTCGACGCCGAGGGCCTGATGCGGCGCCGCGAGGCGAGCATCAACGACCTGGCGATCGCCGAGTCGCAGCGGAAGTTCCACTGGCCGCTCGGCGAGCCCCGCCCCGCGGAGCCGGAAGTTGTGCTCTGCGTCGCTTAAGGCGAGTCCCCCTACCTACGTACACCCCCCCTCGCCCGTCCCGCCGACGGGCAACCAAGGAGAAAACCATGTTCGCCAAGACCGCACGCAAGAGCTGGCTGCCCGTTCTCATCGCGCTGGTCGCGGCGCCGTTGTCGGCGCCCTCGAAGGCGGCCGAACCGGCCATCCGTTACCGGACCGTGGAGGTGGACGGCCTCGAGATCTTCTACCGCGAAGCGGGCCCCGCCGACGCGCCGACCGTGCTGCTGCTGCACGGCTTCCCGACCTCGTCGCACATGTTCCGCGACCTGATCCCCCGGCTCGCGGAGAAGTATCACGTCGTCGCGCCGGACTACCCGGGGTACGGCTACAGCTCCGCTCCCTCGGTGGAGGAGTTCGACTACACGTTCGACAACTTGGCCGGCGTCGTCACAAGATTCATCGACAAGGTGGGTCTGGAGCGGTACTCGTTGTACCTGATGGACTACGGCGCGCCCGTTGGCTTCCGGATCGCAGCGGCGGCGCCGGAGCGTGTTGACTCGCTGATCATCCAGAACGGCAACGCGTACGACGAGGGGATCGACAACGAGTTTTGGGCGCCGGTCAAGAAGTACTGGGCCGACCGCAGCCCCGTCAACGGCGACGCCCTGCGGAGCCTGCTGACCCTCGACGCCACGAAGTGGCAGTACACGCACGGCGTCCGCGACGTCGAAGCGATCAGCCCCGACACGTGGGACCACGTGCAGCCGCTGCTGGACCGCCACGGCAACCAAGAGATCCAGCTCGCCCTGTTCTACAGCTACGGCAGCAACCCGCCGCTGTACCCTCAGTGGCAGGAGTACCTGCGGACCCACCAGCCGCCCACGCTCATCGTGTGGGGCAAGAACGACGCAATCTTCCCCGACGCCGGCGCGTACCCCTACAAGAGGGACCTGAAGGACCTCGAATTCCACCTCTTCGACACGGGCCACTTCGCGTTGGAAGAGGACGGCGCCGAGATCGCCCGGATGATGCGGGACTTCTTGGACCGCAAGGTCAGCCGCTAACGGGCAGCCGCCCGCCGCTCCTCCGACCGGGGGGGCGGCGGGCGGATTCGTTCTTGGGGCGCGGACCCGCTGCGCCGAACGCGGTCCATCAGCGTGGCCAAACCACGGATCCCGCCGCCCGCGCCGTGCGAGAATCAACAGATTTGCCCCCCCGACCCGATCGGCGCGTACGGGCGCCCGGCCAGCGCGGTGTAACGAAACCCGAACCCGAGGCGGGCCGACGACTTAGCGGGGGTTTTTTTACAGGTTTCGTTACAAACGAGGGGATGGGTGCGCGGTGTTGCGTTTGTTTCAAAACAGCGTGCCGACGAAAGAAGGTCCGACCGGGCTATGCGTGGGTCACCTCGGACAAGTGTGGATTCGGACCTCAACGCGGACAACAACAACGGGGCGTCGGGGCTCGAGCGAGACCTTTCGGAATCACCCCTCAGAATACAGCTTGGTGAGCCCCTCCCGTTTTCGCCGTCGCGTCGGTCCTCGCCCTCCGATGGGATCGACGCGACGGCGGAAACGGGTGGGGCGGCCCCCTCTTGTCGAGCCCGAGCCGAGGGAATGACACCCACGGCAATCCCGGATAGATCAAAAAAAGGCCGGGCGGCAGCCCCCACCCCAAGGGCTGCCGCCCGACCCGATAGGCCGAACGACGAGCAAGCCGCCCGAGCGGCTAGCGGCGGCGGAACAGCCAGGCGCCGCCGACAGAGAGCAGCAGCGCCGCGGCCGAGGGCTCGGGCGTGGCGGCGGCCGACGCGCCGCCGGCGCCGTAGTTGCTCGCCCAGAGGTCGTAGCCCGCTTGCGAGCTGTCGGGCGAATCGCCGTCGCGCCAGACCGTGTAGTCGGCGGCGTCGACCAGGCCGTCGTTGTTGTAGTCGCCAGCCAATCCGACGGACTCCGATCCGAGGCCGATCAGCACGACGTCGTTGCCGGAGCCGGGGCCGAGGATCGTGCCGACGACGCTGTTGTCGGCGTCGGTCCAGCTGATGTCGCCGGTGTAGGAGATCGACCAGTCGTATCGGGTCCCGCCGAACATCGCCGAGACGGTGTCCCCTTCCATGTAGTAGGTCGAGCCATCGGCCGAAGCGAAGATCTGATCGTTCACGCCGTCGTTGTCGATGTCGCCGAAGCCGTTGATGACCCCGCCGTTGTCGCCGAAGCCGATGTCGAAGTTGACGTCGAACAAGCCCAGGTCGAGCGGCACGCCGCCGCCGTCGACCATCGGGGCCTCCTCGAGGCTGAGCACCAGCCGCGACGAGAGGATGCCGCCGGTCGACGCTTCGACGCCGTTGTTGAGCGTCAGGTTGCGGCCGACCTGCACGGGCCGCGTGCCGCCGTTCTCGAGGCGGAACTCGGTGATCGCGACGCCGCGGTCGACGCCGTTGGGGTCTTGGCCCTCGGTGAACACGCCGTCCTCGGATCCCCGGTAGGAGATCGAGCTGTAGTCCCACACGCGGATGTGGCCGGCCTCGCCGTTGCCGACGATAAAGCGGTTCACCCCCGACGGGCCGGTGCCGCCGCGGCCATGGCCCAAGCGGATGCCGGTCCCGCCTTCGAGGGCGGCCTCCAGCGTGCCCCCGTAGTAGCCGTACACGCCGTTGCCCCAGCCGGACGACTCAGACAGGCCGATGTCGAGGTTCGTCAGCGGCAGCCGCACGCGGCCGCCGAGCTGGTTGATGCGACCCTCGTTTTGGTTCTGGGCGGTGCTCCCCGAGCGGCCGATGATCGTGGTGTTCTCGAGCACGAGGTCGCCGCTCTTGATCGTGATGAGGTTCTGGGCGGTCGTGTTCCGCGAAACGTACAAGCGGTACAAGTGCTCGGGGCCGTAGTCACGCCCCACGAAGGCCGTCGCGGAAGAGCCGGTCGGGTACTGAAGCGAGCTGGCGGCCGCGTAGTTGGGGTCGTTCACCGGGTCGTAGACGACCCCCTCGCCGGTCGTGTCCCAGGGGCCCGTGCCGTCGTTGATCTGCGCGTCGGTGGCCCGGACCGTGCCGCCGCCGTTGTCTTGCGAAGGGGGCAGCAGGTTGAAGGCGTCTTGGCTCCAGTTCTGCGGGTCGAACCACCAGTTGGTGCCCGCCTCGCCGTCCCAAGAGATAGCGGCCTGGGCCGGGGCGGTCAGCACGCCCGCGGCCGCCAGGCACAGGCAGGCCGTCAGTGATTTGGTCGGATGGATCGGTTTCAACATGCGGGGGCTCTCTCAGTCGGTGGGGTGCAGAACGCAGAAAGAAGAGGATGCAAGCTCGTCGACGCGGCGGACGCGGCGGGGCTTGCCTGGAAAGCAGCGTCTAGGGTGTAGGGGAGGTGATCGGCCCGGTCGGCGAGTGGCACGACACGCCGCCGTCGTCGAACGTGTAGATCTCCTCGCCCGCGCGGGTGGCGGCGTTGTCGAGCACGATCGGGTCGACGTCGCGGCTGATGGTCGGCACGCTGCCGTCGCACATGACGAACACCACCACGCCCGGGTGCCCCGAGCCGAAGCCCGAGTCGCCCCCTTCCTCGTCGCTGAGCGTGCAATTCTTGCAGAAGGACCTCCGCTCCGAGCCGGAGTAAGCGGGGTACTCGCCGATCGGGTAGCCCGGCAGGCTGTCGCCGTTGAAGACCTGGATGTTCTCCGAGGCGACGCGACCGACCTCTCCCATCATGAGGGTCTTGCTCGTGCCGTCGATGATCTTTGCGAAGGAGGTCACCGGGCGGAACGAGACCACTTGGCGCCCGTTGGAGCCCTGGCCGCCACGATAATTCACCGGCCGCCGCGCCTGGGGCATCGCGCCGTCGACGAACATGGCGTTGTTGCCCTGGTAGTTTCCGCGGGCGATCGGCGGGACGCCGTCGGGCGTCTGGATGAAGCAACTCGAGCTAGAGATCGGCCGGTAATCGGCGATCGAGCCGGCCCAAGGGGCGCCGGTCTGGGGGTCTCGGCGTGGGTGGCTGTGCTGGTTGTCTGCCGGGATCCGCTCGATGATCGCCCCTCCGCCGCTGGCGGCGGTCACGTCGGCGTGGTCCTGCGACGGGCAGTAGTAGGCCGCGATCTGCGCGGTGCGCATCTCGTAAGACTGGTCGTAGAAGCAGCCCAGGTCGTTGTCCCAGAGGTCGGCGACGGCCGCTTCCTCCAAGAACGGGAGGATCAACACGGCCCAGGTAGCTTGGTGATCGTCAATCCGCATCGGCGGGAGATTGCCGGTGGTGTCGTGGTAGTTGTGGGTCGCCAAGCCGATCTGCTTCATGTGGTTGATGCAGCTCGTGCGACGCGCGGCTTCCCGCGCGGCCTGGACCGCCGGCAACAGCAGCGCCACGAGGATGCCGATGATGGCGATCACCACCAACAATTCGACAAGCGTAAAGCCGCTCTGCTGCAAGGGCCGACGCGTCGTCGTGACCGTGAACGCCATCGCGGTGCCTCACTAGAAGATAAGCCGACGCCCGGTCGTCCAGACGCCAACCGCATCCGGTGGGTGACCGGGGCGTGGCGCGGCTGGTCGACGGGGCAGCCCGTCGCCTCGATCGCGTTATCGCACGGCGCCTTGGGGGGCGCCGCCGCGGAGGGACACAACCGAGGAGAAACGTTGAAAAGGGGTGGTGCAGAGGGCCGGATCAGCCGTCACTCAGACGAGTATCGCAGCAGCCCAGCCTCCGCTGGGGCCTATCTTATCTGCAACCCGGTTTGCGTTTGTCGGGACTCTTTGCAAAGCAATCCGCAATCTACGCAAACAGGGCGACGGCTCGCCATGACCCGTCTCGCGGCGCCGTCGACACTGGGATCTCAGGCTCCTGACCACGGGGTCACGGCCCCGACGCACAGGCGCCAAGGCTGCAAAGGATTCGCCGCTGGTTGCAAAGAGGGGGCGTTGAAGGCCGATTCAGGCCCGACTAGCCTTGACCCTGGCGATCCACTCAGCGCCGCCGGCGAGGGCCGGCGTGCTAGCACGTCGCCTGCTTTTCACCGTTGCTCAGTCGCTCGTCGCCCGTCCAGCAGAGCGCTCGCCCAGCCGCGAGGCGGTCTCTGGATCGACCCTCTCGTCCCCCAGCGGGCGAACAGACGCTTGAGCAGCCTCGATTACCCTGGCTTATCTCACCCGGCGATCCTCACCCTTGAATCCGCACCCGCGGAGGAGCGAGTCTCATGACCTGGCGACCGTTGCGACAACTGTTCTCTCGAACTCCCACCTTCCTGCTGCCGGCTTGCGTCGCTTCCCTAGCGTGCCTCCAGGGGATGGCCCTCGCCGAGACGATCGGCGTGGCCGACGACACCTGGGTGCGTGAAGACAACGCCGACAGCAACCGCAACGGCAACGACGAGATGAACGCCAGGACCGACCTGGACGGCGACGACAACGACGTCATCCTCCTCCGCTTCCCCACCGCCGGCCTGCCCGCCGGGGTGTCGGACGTTTCGCTCAACCTCTTCTGGCAACGCAACGACAGCAGCACGGCGAACGAACTGAAGCTCTACGGCCTCAACGAATCGGACCCGGACGAGACCCTCTGGGACGAAGAGACCGTCACCTACAACAACGCGCCGGGCCTGATCCCGGACGGCGTCGACCCGACGGCCGAACTCGGCGGCGGCGCGTCGTTCGACGAGATCCAGGACCTGGACGTCGCGAACCTGACGCTGCTGGTCGCCAGCCAGCCGTACGGGCCGCAAGAAATCAACGAGCCCTACTCGTTCTCTAGCGCCGCCCTCGACGCGTTCCTCAACGCGGACACCAACGGCGAGGTCACCTTCCTGATCCTCCGCGCCAACGAGAGCACCAGCGGCAACCAAGCCCGCTTCTGGCCGAAGGAGTCGGGCCCCGGCGCGACGCTCACCTTCGTGCCCGAGCCGGGCACGGCGGGCCTGGTGTTGCTCGCCGGGCTAGCGGCTGTGCGGCGGTCGCGTTGAAGCCCGCCGAACGCCGACTCTGACGCGTCTATCGGGCCGGGCGGGAGCGACTTGCCGTTCCCGCCCGGCCCCCTTTTTTTCGTTGCACGACTCACGTTGAAGCGAATCATGCTGGGCAACCCTTCCCGAACGCCGGTCGGCCTCGCTCGGCCGCTCGCCGCCCGCTTGGCGGCGCTTGCTTGCTGTGCGCTGGCCGTCGTCGGCGCCCGGGCGGACGAGCCGCCGGCGTTCCCCGGCGCGGTGGGGCAAGGGGCCGCGTCGGTCGGGGGCCGCGGCGGCGTGGTCTACCACGTCACGACGCTCGAAGACTACGCGCCGCACAAGGGCGAAGAGAAAATCGAAGGCAGCTTCCGCCACGCGCTCCGCGCGGAGATCGGGCCGCGGACGATCGTCTTCGACGTGTCGGGCGTGATCCACCTCCGCGAGCCGATCCAGATCCAGAAGGACCGCGTCACCGTCGCCGGGCAGACCTCGCCGGGCGGCATCACGCTGCTGGGCTACCCGCTCGAGGTGTCCGGCGCCAAGGACGTCGTCGTGCGGCACCTGCGTGTCCGCTGCGGCGACCTGCACGCGCGGCCCGAGGGGACCACGCTCGGCAAGTCCCGGCCGAGCAACGGCGACCTGGAGGGCTCTTCGGCCAACGCGGTGCACATCGGGAACGGCGCTGAGCGGGTGATCTTCGACCACGTTTCCGCGACGTGGGGCATCGACGAGACCCTCTCGGTCACCAAGGCGCGGGATGTCACGGTGCAGAACTGTCTGATCGCCGAGGCGCTCGACGAGTCGCTCCACGCCAAGGGCGCGCACGGCTACGGCACGCTCGTACGCGGCGCCCTCACCGCCGAGGACCAACGCGCCTGCCGCGGCGGCTACACCTTCTACGGCAACCTTTGGGCGCACAACCGAGCGCGGAACCCGTCGATCGCCGGCGCCCAGTCGCTAGAGAAGGGCGCGCCGGAGTCGCAGCGCCGCCGGACCGACGTGAACCTGGTGAACTGCGTGGTCTACGACTGGGGCGACCAAGCGACCCACCGCAGCCAGCTCGGCATGGTCCGGTTGAACCTGATCGGCAACTACTTCGTCGTCGGTCCGTCGAAGGCGGCGGAGTACTTCTTCCGCGGCGGGGGGAACCGGCCCGGCTACGACAGCTCCCCGACCGAGGTCTACCACCGGGGCAACTACTTCGACGCGGACCAGAACAAACGGCACGACGGCCGTGCCGTCGCATCGCGGGAGCAAGTGGCGAGCGGTTTCCGCCACCTGGACGACGACGACTCGCTCCGCAGCGACGGCGAGCCGTTCTGCTTCTACGACCAGCCGCTCGCCGAAGCGACCCAGCCCGCCGAAGTGGCCTACGAGAAGGTCTGCCAGGGCGTCGGCGCGAGCCTCTGGCGCGACGCGATCGACACCCGCATCTTGCGTACGCTTGAGCAGCGAAGCGGCCGTGTGATCGACTCGCAGGAATCGCTCCGCGGCGACGACGGCGCCCTGGCCGGCGTCGACGACCTGCCCGAGCGCCGCCGCAACGACGGCTTCGACCGCGACCGCGACGGCATCGCCGACGCGTTCGAGCTCCGCCACGGGCTGGACCCCAGCGACCCGTCGGACGCCGACCAGACCGCCCTAGCCGAGTCCCTCGGGCTAGCCGGTTTCACCAACCTCGAAGCCTACCTGCACACGCTGACCTCGCCGGACGCGATCCCGCAGCCCTCAGCCGCGCAGTAGAAGAAAGCCCGCTGGCGGCCAGCCAGCCCACGGAACAGAGTTCCTACGACGAGCCCTCCATGCGACTCTCGATGTTGAAGAGCCTACCGGCCACCGCTGCGCTTTCGGCGGCCCTCCTCGCGGCGACCGGCGCCGCTTCGGCCGCGGCCGAGTACTTCATCGCCCCCGGCGGGAGCAACGCGGGCTCCGGCGCGATCGACGCGCCTTGGGGAACGTTCGACTACGCGATCGGTCGGCTGGACCCTGGCGACACGCTGTACGTGCGCGGGGGGGAGTACAGCCTCGGCTCGATGGTCAGGTTCCGCAGCAGCGCAGCCGGCTCGGCCGCCGCGCCGGTCCGGGTCTGGGCCTACGCCGACGAGGCGCCGGTGCTCGACTTCTCTTCGATGTCCAACGGCCTGTGGGGCTCCTCTAGCGGGCGGGGCATCCAGATCGACCAGGGCGCCGACTGGCTGCACCTGCGCGGCCTGACGATCCAGAACGCGCGCGACAACGGCCTGTGGAGCGGCGCCAACCGGGGCGTGTTCGAGCGGATGGTCACCCGATGGAACGGCGACTCGGGGCTGCAGCTCAGCGGGACCGCGTCGCACAACCTGATCCTCAACGCCGACTCGTACGAGAATTACGACCCGTCGAACAACGGCGAGAACGCCGACGGGTTCGCGATCAAGTTCGAGGACCTCGGCCCGGGCAACGTGGTGCGCGGCGCGCGGGCGTGGGGCAACTCCGACGACGGCTGGGACATGTGGGAGTCGACCGACGGCGGCGTGCTGGTCGAGGACTCGTGGGCCTTCGACAACGGCAGGCTGATCGATCGGTTCTACGACGTCGATGCGCTGGAACAAAACGACCTCACGCCCAGCTCGTTCAACGGCGACGGCAACGGCTTCAAGCTCGGCCAAGACGGCGGCCCCCACGTGCTGAACCGTGTGGTCGTGTGGGACAACCAGGTCCGCGGGATCGACGTCAACGGCAACGGCTTCGGCGTGGCGGTGAACAACGCGACGGTCTTCAACTCGGGACGCAACTGGCAGTTCGACGAGGAGTCGTTCGAGACCCTCAACCAGCACGAGCTGACCAACAACGTCAGCCTGCTCGGGCGGAACTCGGACCGGTTCGACTCCGGCGTAGACGACGGGTTCAACACGTGGAACGGCATCCCGGCCAGCGCGGCGGACTTCCTCTCGCTCGACGACGCGATCGCCCGCGGCCCGCGGAACGCCGATGGCAGCCTGCCCTCCAGCGACTTCTTGCGCCTGGCGCCCGGCAGCAACCTGATCGACGCGGGCAAGAACGTCGGCCTGCCGTTCAGCGGCCTGGCGCCCGACCTGGGCGCGTACGAGAGCGGCCTGCTGGGGGACTACAACAGCGATGGCCGGCTGGACGCGGCCGACTACACGCTGTGGCGCGACGGCCTCGGCGAGGGGTTCCTGCCGGGCGACTACGGGGTCTGGGCCAGCCGCTTCGACCCCGTCGGCCCGCCCGCCGCCACCACGCCCGAACCGGCCGGCGGCGTGCTGGCGGCTCTTGGGGTTTCGCTCGTCGTGACTCGAGGCGCCGCGGCTGGTCGCGCCGGCCGGCGGCGGGGGGCACACGACCACAACGCGCGAAGCTGAGTCTTACGCTTCATCGACCGGCGGCCGATTTGTCAGCGCTCCGATTGAAGCGTCGAACGTAGTTCGGCGACGATTTTGGCGAAACGAGGGTCGTCGGCGAGGTTGTGATCTTCGCTCTCGTCGGTCTCGTGGTCGTAGAGCATGTGCTGGGCTACGCCGCTCTTTTCCGGGTAGACGGAGTAGCGGTAGCGGTCGGTGCGGATGGTCTCGCCGGTGTGGAATCGCCCGACGGCCCATCGCCGGGGTCGCGCAGCCGGGTCGCGCAGCGTCGGAACGAGGCTCACGCCCGGCAGACCTGCTGGCGGTCGGACGCCGCACAGCTGGCACACCGTCGGGTAGATATCGACGAACTCGACCAGCGTGTCGTGCGCTTGGTCGCCGTTGAAGCCCGACAGCGTCGGCGCGGCGATCAGCAGCGGGGTGCGCATCGAGGTCTCGAACAGGCAGTGTTTGCACCACATGCCGTGCTCGCCCAGGTTCCAGCCGTGGTCGCCGAGCAGGAGCACCACCGTGTTGCGGGCGGCGCCGCTGTGCTCCAGTTGGTCGAGGACTTTCCCGATCTGCGCGTCGACGAACTCGACGCACGCGCGGTAGCCCGCGATCAGCCGCCGCGCGGTGTCGCGGTCGACCTGGCCCCGACGCGGGATGCCGGCGTACGCTCGCAGTTCGCCCCAGTTGGTGAAGGCCGCGGCTGGCGCCGAGGGCCTCGTGTCAAAGTTGTCAGGCAGCGCGATCGCTGCGGGGTCGTGGCCCTCCCAGTAAGCCTCGGGCGCGACGAACGGCAGGTGGGGCTTCCAGAACCCGGCCGCGATGAAGAACGGCTGCTCCGCACCGGCGAGGCGGCGGATCGCGTCGCACGCAGCGGCGGCGACGTGGCCGTCAGGCAGCTGCTGATCGTCGACCGGCGCGACCTCCCACGGCGGGCCGCGGCGGCCGTCCTCGGCCGCCTCGGTCGCGAGCCGACGGTTGTCGGGCGTGGTGTAGGCGGCGCCACGGCCCGCCGGCGAGGCGTAAGCCATCTTGCCACGAGGCCGGGAGTTTTCGTCCCAGCCATCGGCGTGGTCCGCCTTGACGTGGAAAACCTTGCCGATCGACACGGTGTGGTAGCCGGCCTCTTTCAGACGCTTGTGCAGCGGCTGGGCTTCGGGGGCGTCGCGGTCGGCGCGGGCGTAGTAGGTCTTGAACCGGTCCGGCGTGGCCCGGAGCCCGGTCATCACCGACGCCCTCGATGCGCCGCACACCGGCACGTTGCAATAGCCACGCTCGAACCGCACCGCACGGCGGGCGAGCCGGTCCAGGTTTGGCGTGTCGACGCTCCTCTCGCCGAAGCAGGCGATTTCTGGCCGCAGGTCGTCGACCCAGATCATCAACACGTTGGGGCGCTCTGCCGCCCGGGCGGGCCTGCACCACACGCCCCCGAGCAAAAAGGGGGTGCAGCTGAGCCAGAGGATGAGTCGGAGACGCGTCATCGGTGTGTTGCGGCGGTAGGGGCGGTCGTGCGCGGGCCGTCGTTCGAGGATCGCCCGCTAGCCGCGCTTAGCCTAGCCTAGCCGGCGCCGTAGCGGCTATCGCCACCCAGAGAGAAAAACCATGCCACATTTGGGCGCTCACATGTCGATCGCCGGCGGGCTCTACCGCGCGGTCGAGGCCGCGCACCGGGCCGGGTGCGACTGCGTTCAGCTGTTCACGAAGAACAACAACCAGTGGGCCGCCAAGGAGCTGCGGGCCGAGGACTGCGAGCGGTTCGCCGCGGCGCTGCGCGAGCTGCGCGTCGAACACCCGATCGCCCACAACTCGTACCTGATCAACCTGGCCTCGCCCGACGCGGAGCTGTGGCGCAAGTCGATCGACGCGATGGTCGTCGAGCTCCAACGGGCCGACGCGCTCGGCGTGCCGTACGTGGTCGCCCACCCCGGCGCGTACACCACCAGCAGCGAAGAGGCCGGCCTGCGCCGGATCGCGGCGGCGCTCGACGAGATCCACGCCCAGACCGGCTCGCTGAACTCGCGGGTCTTGCTAGAGACCACCGCCGGACAAGGGACGAACCTCGGCTGGCGGTTCGAGCACCTGGCCGAGATCCTCTCGCTGGCGGGGGACCCCGACCGTTTGGGCGTGTGCTTCGACACGTGCCACGTGTTCGCCGCCGGTTACGCGATGGCCGACCGCAAGGACTACCTGGCCACGATGCGCCGCCTCGACAGGACGGTCGGGTGCGACCGGGTCAAGGCGTTTCACCTGAACGACTCGCTCAAGCCGCTGGGGTCGCGCGTGGACCGGCACGCGGCGATCGGCCGCGGCGAGATGGGGCTCGAGCCGTTCCGCCACCTGCTCAACGACCGGCGGTTTCGCAGCACGCCGATGTACCTGGAAACCCCAAAAGGGGAAGAGGACGGCGTCGACTTGGACGTGGTCAACCTGCGGGCGTTGAGGGAGCTTGTGTCGGCTCGACGGTAGGACCCGCCGAACCGGCCGATCCGGACCGCCGGCTTGTAGTTTCGTTTTTGACCGGCCGGGTCGCCCGCGGTAGATTCGCTGGACAGAGGTCCCGTCGCCCCGAAGCGGCCCGCCGTGAGCGTCACGTACTACAAGCGATACCGGATGGACGCGAGCGTGCGTCGCCGGTTTGACCGGCCCCGGTTGCCGCTGGGCTACCGTTTGGTCGGCTGGTCGGACGAGTTGTTGCTCGACCACGCCGAGGCGAAGCACGCCGCGTTCCGCGACGAGGTCGACTCGCGCGTGTTCGGCTGCCTGGCCGACGAGGACGGTTGCCTGCGTCTGATGGAAGAGATCGCCGGCAAGCCGGGCTTCATGCCGCAGGCGACGTGGCTGGCCGAGCGCGCCGACGCGACCGGAGTGGCGGAGCCGGTCGGCACGATCCAGGCGGTCCGCGTCACGCCGCGGTACGGCAGCATCCAGAACGTCGGCGTGGCGCCGTCGGCGCGGGGGCTGGGGCTGGGGGCGGCGCTGGTCACCGCCGCGCTGGTGGCGTTCCGCGAAGCGGGCCTGCTGCGCGCGACCCTCGAGGTGACCGCCACCAACGCGACCGCGGTGCGGATGTACGAGTCGCTCGGCTTCGTGCGGGTCAAGACGATGTACCGCGCGGTCGAAGCGCAGTACGCGTAGCCCGTCCGCCGGCGCGGCCTCCGGGCCGCGCCCCCCACCGGCCCGCCGCCTCACCCCTCCCGGCGTCCCCCCGGCTGTCCGTGACCCTCGCAAGCCGCGGGGGGCGGTTCAGCCCGCGTCGTCCGCAAGATCGGCCCCGAACAGCCGCGCGGCGTCGCGCGGGTCGTCGAGGCTGGCGGCCATCTTCGCCAGGGCCTCGGTCTCGATCTGTCGCACGCGCTCGCGGGTCAGACCGAGCTGCTCGCCGATCTCCTTGAGGGTCTTCGGCTCAACCCCCCCGAGGCCGAACCGCAAGCGGAGGATCGTCGACTCCCGCGGCTCCATGCGGTCGAGCATCTTGAGCACGTGGCGGAGGCTGTCGGACTCGACCATCCGCTCGTCGGGCGAGAGCTGGCCCTCGTCCATGACCATGTCGCCCAGCGTCCAGCCGGCTTCGGTCTGGTCGGTCTGCGGCGTCGCGTTGTAGATCTTGATCGCCTTCTTGATGATCGGCAGCTTCTTCTTCGGCAGCCCCAGCACGCGGGCGATCTCCTCGGGGGTCGGCGTGCGGTCGAGCTCCTCGGTCAGCCGCGCCGACGCCCGCCGCCACTTGCTCAGCAGCTCGACCATGTAGGCCGGGATGCGGATCGTCTTGCCCGTGTTGATCAGCGCCCGCTTGATCGACTGCTTGATCCAGTAGCTGGCGTAGGTGCTGAAGCGGGTCCCGACCGCCGGGTCGAATCCCTCCACGGCCCGCAGCAGGCCGAGGTTGCCCTCCTCGATCAGGTCCTGCAGCCCGAGGCCCTTGCCCGCGTAGCCCCGCGCGATGTTCACCACCAGCCGCAGGTTCGCCCGGACCATCCGGTCTCGGGCGGCGAGGTCACCGTTGCCGATCGCCACGGCCAACTCCTTCTCTTCCGCGGCGGTCAACAAGCGGGTCTCGTTGATCTCGCGCAGGTAGGTCTCGAGCGGCGTTTGGACAGCCGAATCGTTCACGGCGCGTTTCTTTACGGCGGCGGGCATAGCGAGCGGGGAGCGAGCGGTTCGGGTGGGGAGGGCGCGGACCGGCGGCGGGTGCTAGCTGGTGTTATCGTTCGCCCCCGCGGCAAGCCTGCACGCATAGAGAAACCGCGCCCGCTACGCCGCTTGTGCGGGTCAGCCGCCTGAGCTGGTCGCGTGGCGCGGGGCGGCCGGGGAAACAGAAAAAGGGCGCCGCGGGTTGTCCCCGCGGCGCCCTTTGTGACGCGTTTGACGGTCGCAGCGTGTGTCCGCCCGGCCTGTCGGTCCGGCTTACTCTTGCGGCTTCTCGGCCGACTCGGAGTCGCCCTCTTCGGGCTCGCTCGGTTGGGCCGAGGGGGCCTTGAACAGCGGCCCCTCGCCCGACCCGATGCCGCCCTTGAGGTTCTCGGCCGATGCGGAAGGGGTGACCTGGGCGACGGTCGAGTCGTCGCCGGCGCCGGCCTCTTCCTCGGCCCAATCGACCCGCTTCCGGGAGAGGCCGATCTTGCGCTCGTCGGTGTCGACGCGGAGGATCTTGACCTCCATCTCGTCGCCGACGCTGCAGACCTCTTCGGGGTTCTCGATCTTCTGGTCGGACAGCTCGGACACGTGCAGCAGGCCCTCCAGGCCGTCCTCCAGGCCGACGAACACGCCGAAGTTCGTGATCTTCGTGACCTTGCCCTTGACCAGGTCGCCCGGCTGGAAGCGGTTGGGGATGTCGCTGGTCCAGGGGTCCTCGTCGAGCTGCTTCATGCCCAGCGCGATCCGGCGCCGCTCGGTGTCGACCGAGAGGATCTTGCACTTGAGCATCTGGCCCTTCTCGACGACCTCGCTCGGGTGGCTGACCTTGCGCGTCCAGCTCATGTCGGACACGTGCAGCAGCCCGTCGATGCCCTCCTCGATCTCGATGAACGCGCCGTAGTTGGTCAGGTTCCGCACGCGGCCCTCCACGTCGGCGCCCGGCGGGTAGCGGTCAGCGACCTTGTCCCACGGGTTGTCCTGCGTCTGCTTCATGCCCAAGGAGATCTCTTGCTTCTCCTTGTTGATGCCGAGCACGACGACCTCGACCTCGTCGTCGACCTGCACCAGCTCGCTCGGGTGGCTGATCCGCTTCGTCCAGCTCATCTCCGAGATGTGCACGAGGCCCTCGATGCCGTCCTCGAGCTTCACGAACGCGCCGTAGCTCATCACGTTGACGACCTGGCCCTTCACGCGGGTGCCGACCGGGTAGGTGGTGGGGACCTTCTCCCACGGGCTCGGGGACTTCTGCTTCAGGCCCAGCGCGATCTTCTCACGCTCGTAGTCGATGTGGAGGACCATCACCTCCAGCTCGTCCTCGATCTTGACCATCTCGCTCGGGTGCGAGATGCGGCCCCAGCTCATGTCGGTGATGTGCAGCAGGCCGTCGATGCCGCCCAGGTCGACGAACGCGCCGAAGTCGGCGATGTTCTTCACCACGCCCTTGCGGACGTCGCCCACGGCGAGGGTCTTGAGCAGCTCGGCCTTCTTCTTCGCGCGCTCTTGCTCGATCAGGCTGCGGCGGCTGACGACGATGTTGCGGCGTTCCTCGTCGATCTTGAGAACCATGCACTGGATCTCTTTGCCGATGTACTCGCCGATGTCGTGCGGCCGCCGGATGTCGACCTGGCTGGCCGGCAGGAACACGTTCACGCCGATGTCGACCAACAGGCCGCCCTTGATCTTGCGGATCACCGAGCCGCTCACGACGTCCCCCTCTTGGACGTCCGACATGACGCTCATCCACTGCTCGATCCGCTCCGCCTTGCGCTTGGAGAGGACCAGCATGCCACGGTCGTCGTGCCGGCCGATGACGTCTTCCACGTCCTCCACGAGCACGCGGATGATGTCGCCCGGCTCGGGCGGCGGCTCGGGCTCGGGCGTCTCTTGCGGCTCTATCTCCGTGGCTTCGGGGTCGTGCCCGTACGGGTCCTCCTCGATCTCCGGCTCCCACTCCGACAACGGGATGAGGCCTTCGCTCTTGTAGCCGACGTCGACGACCACGTACTCGTTGTCGACGCGGATCACCCGCCCCTCAACGATCTGGTTGATCGACACGTCCTCGCCCTCGAGCCAGGCGGACTCGTCGATCGCGTCCTCGGCGCCCATCACGGCGACCAAGTCCTCGTCGGAAACGTCGTACTCGTGCAGCAGATTTCGGTTGACCATAAAGATTCGGGCCGACACTCCCGGCGATCCAGCGCGACACGACCTCGCCCCGCAGCGGTGCGCTGGGGGAGACACTTCCAAACACGGGGAGGCGCGTCGCCGCGGCAGAGATGGGGCCGGCGGCAGTAGAGGGTTAGAGGCAGCAAGCGAGCGCGACACGCGGCCCACCGGAGACGTTCCGGGGGAATCGGCTCGGTTAAGCCCGCGAGCTTAACGCGCGCCGCTCGCTAGCACAATGTCACCACGCCCACCCCGCCACGCCGGCTGATGCCGGCCTCACGAACGCCGTCGGGCCGCGGCGGACGCGGCCAACGCGGCCCAGAGGCCGAGCGTGGCGGCGGCGGCTTCGGGGACCGCCACGCCCGACGCGGCGCCGTAGTTGTCGGCCCAGGCGCCGTAGTCCGCGGCGTCGACCCGGATGTCGCCGTTGCTGTCCGAGGCCGCCCCGGCCATCGCGTACCCCTCTTGGTCGCGCCACACCGAGTAGTCGGCCGCGTCGACGCGGCCGTCGCCGTTGTAGTCGCCCGGCAGCAAGTCGGCGTAGTCGACCGTCAGGTACCGATTGGCCTCGACACCCGCGATCACCTGCACGCGCCCGTCGGTCCATACGACCCGCAGCTGGGAGACCTCGTCGAACCCGCCGAGGCCGAAGTGCACGGGCAGGTCGCTCTGGTTGAACGTGCCGGCGCTGGTGTTGGCCTCGCGGCGAAGGGTGCGCTCGTGGGGCGTGCCGGCGGCGAGGGTCGCGTAGAGCGTGGCGCCCACGCCGGTCGAGTTCTCGTCGGGCCCCTCGAGTTCGACGTACAGCCAGTGGGCGCCGTTCTCGGACTCGTCGCTGAGGTAGATCCGCTCGTTCCAGGCGGCGTCGGTCGTGGCGACGAGGTCTTGGTCGCCGTCGCGGTCGAGGTCGCCCCACGTGCTGTCGTACGAGCCGCGATTTAGCTCGTGCAGCCCCTCGGCGACCGTCACGTCGGTAAACGTCCAGTCGCCGTCGTTGCGGTACAGCTTGCGGGCCGCGTTCTTGCCGTTCTTGGGCTGGTTGTCGTGGAAGAACAGGTCGAGGTCGCCGTCGTTGTCGTAGTCGACCGCCCGGCCGCCGTTGAGGTCGCCCGACGTGTCGCTGAGCAGGGGGTGGCCGTTGATCTGGTCGACGTCGGTGAACTGGTTGCCGCCGTCGTTGCGGAAGATCTTCGTCAGCTGGCTGTCGGCGCCGACCATGAAGAGGTCGAGGTCGCCGTCGTCGTCGAAGTCGTGGAAAGAGGTCCCGTAGCTGTTGCGGACGAACTGCGTGCCGTTGCTATCGGCGATGTCGACGAAGCTCAGCGTGCCGGTCTCGGCGAGTTGATTCTCGAGGAAGTGGTTCTCGATGAAGTTGTTGCCGCGGCAGGTCGAGATGTACACGTCGGTGTCGCCGTCGCCGTCGGTGTCGCCGAGGGCCATCCCGTAGGCCTTCGTGCCGATGCCCGGCTGGAAGCCCACCGCGGCGCCGACCGGCGTAAACGCGCCGGACGCTTGCTGCAGGTAGATCTCGTGCTTCTGGTCGGGCCCCTCCATGCCGATGAGCAGGTCGAGGTCGTTGTCGCGGTCGATGTCGTTCCACGCGACGTTCTGGTGGAAGCCCGGGTCGTCGAGGCCGAGGAACGGGCTGGCGTTCGCGAAGCCCGAAGGGCCCTGATTGAGGAGCACGTCGCCGGTGTCGAAAATATTCGACTGGCCCACGAACACGTCGACCCGGCGGTCGCCGTTGATGTCGGCCCACGCGGCGCTCCACGACGGGCTCAGGCCCGCGGGCAGCAGGCCCGACGCGTCCGAGAATCCGAACCCCGCGCCGCCGTAGAGGCCGTTCGCGTACAGCCGCTGCGACTCCCCTCCCCCTTGGAAGAACAGGTCGAGGTCGCCGTCGTTGTCGAAGTCCGCGAGCGACGCGCTGCGGCTGTCGTGGTTCGCGCCCAACAGAGCGGCCCCCGCCTCGGTGAAGCCGGCGCGGGCGTCGGCGGCCGCCAGCACCAGCGCCGACAGCGTGGCCGCGAAGAGAATGGCCTTCATAATGGCGTCGCGTTGGGGGAGGTGGCGGGTCGGCTGGCGCAGCCGAAGACAGATCGCCGCGGCCGGGCTCATCGTAACCGCACGCGGGCGCGTGTGCACCGCAGCCGGAGACCATCCGGCCCCGAGACAAACCGGTCGGTCACCGATCCGGCTCAGCCACCGCCCCCGAGCCGGCGGGCGGCGTCGAGCGCCTCCTCGACTCGCTGGCGGCTCAGCTCGACCAAACGGGAGTCGTCGCAGTCGCCGGCTTGCTCGCTGCTGAGGGGCGCCCCGTAGACCACGGCGATCCGCTCGCCCAGGCGAGCCCGCGACCGGTGCTTGGGCCACGCTTCGTGAGCGCCGGCGATGCCCACCGGCACGATCGTCGCTCCGGAACGCCGCACCAGCGCCACGAACCCGGGCTTGAACGCCTGCAGCTCGCCGTCCGCGGACCGGGTCCCCTCGGGGAACAACAGGACCGCGCCGCCCTGCTTCAGACGCTTGAGCGTCGCCCGCACGCCGGCGAGGCTCGCCCCCTCGCGGTCGACTGGCACCGCGTCGTACGACCGGATCAGCCAGCCGAAGGGACCGACGAAGAGCGTGTCGCGGGCGAGGGCGCTGAGCTGCCGCCGGGTGGCGCCGCCGATGATCGCCGGGTCGAAGTGGCTCGTGTGGTTCGCCAGCAACACAACCGGGCCCTCGAGCGGGACATTGGCTTGTCCCTCGATGCGGAGCCGGTAGAGCAGCTTGAAGGCGGTCCACAGCGCCACGCTGCTGAGCCAGTACCAAGCGGCCTTCAGCGGCCCGCGTCGGTAGGTGGGCGGCGGGTCGCCGGCCTTTTGCCCCGTGCGACTCATCTAGTTTCCTGCCTGCCGCCGGTCGTTCACGAGTTCCATCAGCCGCTGGACGACCTGCTCTTGCGTCATGCCGTCGGTCGAGACCTCGATCGCGTCGTGAGCCTTGACCAGCGCGCCGACCGCCCGGGTGGCGTCGCCGTCGTCGCGGGTGCGTTGGGCGCTGAGCACCCCGCTGCGGGTGACGTGCTCGCCGCGGGCCACCAGGTCCAGGTACCGCCGTTCGGCTCGGACCTCCTCGCTGGCGGTCAGGTAAATCTTGCACCCGGCGTCGGGGAAGACCACCGTCGACTGGTCGCGCCCCTCGGTGACGATGTCGCGGCCCTGGGCGAATTGCCGCTGCTGCCGCACCAAGCGCGCGCGGACGCCCGGGTTGTCGGCGGCGTGCCGGACCGCGTTGGTGATCTCGACGGTCCTGATCTGGCTCGTGACATCGCGGCCATCGAGCAGGACCCTCTCATCGACCAGCTCGATCGTCACCTCGTCGGCCACCCGCTCTAGCGACCGCGCGTCGCGCAAGTCCATGCCCCGCTCGATCGCCGCGAGCGTGACCGCGCGGTACATCGAGCCGGTGTCGAGGAAGCGGAATCCCAGCCGCCGGGCCAGCTCCCGAGCGGCGCTGCTCTTTCCCGCGCCGGCGGGGCCGTCGATGGTCACAACCATGCTGTACGCGGCGTCCGACAAGTTCGGGACCGCCCGGGCCGCGCCCCACGCGGAACCCGCCGCCCGGGCGGGTCATCCGGGTCGACCAAACGGCTTTATTCCGGGACGAAAGCCCGCATCGTAACCCGGCGCCGCAGTGACCCGCCAGCGGCCGCGCGCGGCGGGTCCCGGACGGGCGGGGAGCAGGAAAACCGGTTCTGCGGGCCGCGAGGGCCTCCGCGGCCCGCCCGGGGCGGCAGAAAGCTGCATTTTTCTCGCGGGTTGAGTAGGATAACCCCGGAGAGCAGAGAAGCGGCGACGGCGCGCAGGACCGAGGCATCGCGGCTATACCGGGGTCCGGTTTCGCGGGAGAGCCAGCCCGCGGCCCGCAGCGCCGGCTTCTCTAACGCTCCGCACGCGTGCCGAGCGGCGCCCGCTGCCTCGCCGGATCGCAACGCGGCGCGGGCAGGCGATGCGGTTTGGCCCGCGGGGCTCGGGCCGAGCAGTCTTTCACAAGTAATTGGGGCGTAGCGAGCGATGGCGAAATCCGGAGCGGTTTGGGGGATCGATATCGGTCAGAGTGCGCTGAAGGCGCTCCGCTGCCGCCCCCACGAGTCGGGCGAGCGCCTGGTCGTCGACGCGTTCGAGTACATCGAGTACCCGAAGCTGCTCAGCCAGCCCGACGCGGAGCCCGAGCAGCTGGTCGCCGACGCGCTGCAGACCTTCCTCGAGCGGAACGAGCTCAAGGGCGACCGGGTCGCGATGAGCGTCCCGGGCCAAGCGGGCCTGGCGCGCTTCATCAAGCTCCCGCCCGTGGAGCAGAAGAAGATCCCCGACATCGTCAAGTACGAGGCCCGGCAACAGATCCCGTTCCAGCTCGAGGACGTGGTCTGGGACTACCAGCCGCTGGCCGGCGGCAGCCAAGACGAGGGCTTCGCCCTGGAGACCGAGATCGGCCTGTTCGCGATGAAGCGCGACCAGGTCGCGCGGTCGCTCGAGCCGCTGCAGCGCGCGGGCATCGAGGTCGACTTCATCCAGCTTGCGCCGCTCGCGTTGTACAACTACGCGTGCTTCGACCTCCTCTCGGACACGGTCGCTGAGGAGTTCGACCCGGAGAACCCCCCGCCCTCGACGGTCCTGCTGTCGCTCGGCGTGGACACGACCGACCTGGTGATCACCAACGGCTTCCGCGTCTGGCAACGCAGCATCCAGATCGGCGGCAGCCACTTCACCAAGGCGCTCACCAAAGAGCTCAAGCTCACCTTCACCAAGGCCGAGCACCTCAAGAAGAACGCCGCCAAGGCCGAAGACCCCAAGGCCGTGTTCCAAGCGATGCGGCCGGTCTTTAGCGACCTGGTGGCCGAGGTCCAGCGGTCGATCGGCTTCTTCACCAGCAACAACCGCGGCGCCGAGCTCAAGGAGGTCGTCGCGATCGGCAACGCGATGAAGCTGCCCGGCCTGCAGCGGTTCTTGTCCCAGAACCTCGAGATCCCGGTCAAGCTGGTCGACGAGTTCGAGCACCTGTCGGGCGGCAGCGTGACCGCGCAGCCCGCGTTCCAGCAGAACCGCTTGGCCTTCCCGGTTGCGTACGGCCTCTGCGTGCAGGGCCTGGGCCGCGGCCAGATGGGCACCAACCTGCTGCCCGACGACATCGTGACCGAGCGGATCGTCCGCTCGAAGAAGCCCTGGGCAGTGGCGGCGGCGGCGCTGCTGATGCTCGGCCTCGCGCTCAACTACAGCCAGTACGTGTCCGCTTACAGCACCGTCGATGTCGACGGCGAGTGGCAGGGGCCGATGAACGAGGCCAAGCAGCTCGACTCGCAGGTCGGAACGTTCAAGAGCGCCAACGACACGGTCACCGCCAAGTTCGAAGAGATACGCCAGATCGGCGAGAACCTCGCCAGCAACGTCGATGGCCGGCTGCTCTGGCTCGAGCTCTGGAAAGGCGTCGTGTCGGCCGTCCCGCAAGACACCCGCCCCGAGAGCGAGCGGGAAGCGACCGCCGAGGACATCATGGCCCGTGAGGAGGTCCACATCACCTCCTTCGACTGCCAGTTCTACCCCGACCTGTCGACCTGGTTCGCCGGCGTCAGCGACATCTGGCAGGAAGCCGAAAAAGACCGCGCCCGCCAAGAGAACGCCTCGGCCCCGGCCGACGGCGCCGAGGCCGAGGCCGCCGACGGCGCGGCCGCCGGCGACCCCGGCGCGATGGCCGGCGGCCCCCCGCCCGGCGCCGAGGGGGGCGTGCCGGGCGGCATGGGGGGCGAAGGCGGATTCGGCGGCGGTGAGGGAGGCTTGGGCGGCGGCGAGTTCGGCGGGGGCGGCGAGTTCGGCGACCCGTCCGCAGGAGGCGCCGCCGCTGGCGGCCCGTCGGGCGAAGGGTGGGTCGTGCAGCTCGTCGGTCACCACTTCCACAACAAGAAGGGCGACATCAACGGCCCCGAGTTCGTCAACAAGACGCTCGTCGACAACCTCCTGAACGGCTCGATCATGCTCCCCGACGGGCCGCCCGGCCCCGACGGGCGACCCACCATGGTCGAGGTTCCCCTCAGCGAACTGGGCATCGGCTACCCGGTGATCGTCACCAAGAAGAGCATCGAAACGGTGGTCTACGACCCCGAAGCGATCGAGGTCGACCCGCGGGGCGGCGCCATGGGCGGCCGCCCCCGGCGGATGGGCCCCGTGGGCCGCCCCGGCCCCCAAGGCGCCGGCGACCAGCCGGGCGCCGAGGCGCCGAAAATGATCGAGCTGCAGCGTTACGACTTCGTGGTCCAGTTCGTCTGGAAGCCCACGCCGCGGCACGCGCGGATGAACCCCGACTCCGCCGCGGGCGCCGAGGGCGACCCGGCAGGTCTAGCGACCGACTTCTGAGCCGCCGGCGACCCGCCAGCCAACCGGCGTGAAGCGAAAACCGAGCAGCGACCTCCCAAACCACCAAAACGAAGCACGATGGACCAGATCAAAGTCGCCTTGGCTTGGCTCAAGAAGCACCACTTCTGGGTGCTCGCCGTGATCGTCGTCGGCGCCGCGACGGGCGTGTGGTACTCGGGCTCCGCGTCGGTCGCGAGCGCGACCGACTCGGCCAAATCGACGATCCAGAGTCAGTTCCAGCAGGTCAAAACCCACAGCACCGCGTCGTTCAAGCCGAACGAAGGCATCAACAGCCAGCAACGCGAAGAGGTCCGCAAGCAAGCGGAGAACGTCCTCGCCGAGTGGAACAAGCTCTACGAGATCCAGAAGGAGACCACGCTGATCTGGCCCGAGGAGCTCGGCCCGCGTTTCATCAACGCCGTGCAGGGCGACAGGTTCGGCGACCCGATCAGCAGCACCAACCGCAACGCCTACCAGAACTACATCAGCGAGGCCTTCCCGTCGCTCGTCGCGAAGGTCGACGCCCGCCTGATCCCGGCCGACGGCGCCCGCGGCCCCCGCCCCGGGATGGGCGGCGGAGAGTTCGGCCCCGGTGGGCCAGTCGATGGCGAGCCGGAAGACACCCACCTCGTCGAGTGGCTCGACCAGCTCGACCTGCGGAAACGCCTGGACCTGGACACCACGCCGTCGGCGTTGACCGTCTGGGTCCTCCAGGAAGACCTGTGGGTCTACACCAGCGTGCTGGGAGCGATCGCCGACACGAACGAAGCGACCGGAGCGACCCGCCGCGAACGGGCAGCGGTTCAAACCATCGTCGAGCTAAAAGTGGGCCAAGCCGCCGGCCCCAGCAACGCCGAAGAACAACGCATCGTCGCGCCCGAGAAAGAGAAGGTCGCCAGCGGCGGCGGCGGGTTCGGCGGCGAGTTCGGTGGAGGAGAGTACGGGGGCTACGGCGGCGGCGAGTTCGGCGGCGGCGAGTTCGGCGGAGGAGAGTACGGCGGCGGCGAGTTCGGCGGCGGAATGGGCGGCGAGTACGGCGGGGGTGGCTACGGCGGCGGCGAGTTCGGCGGCGGCGCGGCCGTGCCCGAGGGCGCCGACCCAGAGACCGCGCTGCTCGCGGGCCGCTACCTCGACGAAGCCGGCGCGCCGATCACGACCGTCACGCCCGGCGACTACAGCTTCGGCCGCGAGTTCAAACGCCTGCCGGTGAGGATGGTCCTCGAGATGGACACCCGCTGGCTGCCCACGCTGATGTGGGAACTGGCCAACGCGCCGCTGCAGGTCGAGATCGAGCAAGTCCGCTTCAACCCGGGCGAGGGCGCCCGCGCCGGGAGGTCGTTCAACGCAAGCGCCGGCGCGGCGGCCGCTTTCGAGCGGCGGCCGACTGTGGGGACCGTGATCCTCCACGGGATCGTCTATATCTTCAACCAACCCGACCCGGCGGTCGCCCAACTCGACGCGGCGGAGTAACCGCGGGCCACCGGGCGACAATCGCACAAAATCTCTGCTCTCCCTAGCACAGGGCGTAGGACCATGGCTGGCAATCACAAAGGCGGCGGCATCAAGAGCCTCGCACTGGCGCACGTCGAGAAGGTCGTGATCGCCGTGGTGGCGCTCGCGGCGGCCTACCTCGTTTGGGCCTCGATGGGCGTCGAGGGCATGGAAGACTCCCCGGGGGACCTGACACAGCTGGTCTCCAACACGGAAGAAGCCTACAAGCGTGCGAGCTGGGCGTCGGCGCCCGAAGAAAACAAGAAAGAGTTCCGCCCGATCGACTCGGGCAACCTGGCCGACCTGCCCGCGGGCGCGTACGCGTCGGCCGACAAACGCGGGTTGAGCCGCCCAGCGGTGCCGCCGGTGATCGACCGGACCGACCCGAAGCTGCTCCCGCCGCAGGACCTCGAGGCGACGGCCCTCACCGGCATCTTCGCGTTCGTCGACGAGGAGACCTTGCGGGAACGCGAACGCGAGCGGCAACGCGAAGAGCAGCGCCGCGCGAAAGAGCTCGAGCAGCAGCGCAAAGAGGGGGGCGAGCTGTTCGGCGGCGGCCGTGGCGGGCCCGGCGGCGAGATGCCCGGCCAGGAGCTCGTCGACGAGCAAGGCCGCAAACGCCGCCCCGCGCCGGGCATGACCCGCCCGGCCGGCGTGCCGACCCAAGGCGACGAGCTTTTCAAGGCGATGAGCGTCGCGTGCGTCGTCGCCAAGGCGCCCAGCAAGGAGCAGTTCGCGATCTTCCAGCAAACGCTTGAGGAGGCAAAGGGCTACGACCCGGGCGCCGACTACCCCGACTACATCGCCCTACAAGCCGAGCGTGCCGAGGTCACCGGCGACGACGACGCCGAACTGAAGTGGGAAACCGTCCGCTTCGGCGACGCGGTACGCGGGGAAGGCCGCGCGGTGCTCGACGCCAGCGCAACGCTTCAGCGGGCGTTCCAGAAGTGGATCCCGTGGCCCGAGCAGCTCGTCGATAGCCGCTACGGCCACCGCGTGCTGACGATGCCGCTCCCGCCGCTGGTCGGCCAGGCCTGGAAACCCGCGGAGGTCGTCCACTCGGACGCGCCGCTGCAGGCCGAGACCGACCTCGCCGAGCGGAAGGCCCAACGCAACCCCCAACAAGAAGCGACCGAAGAAACCCCCGAGGGAGAGATCGTCGTCGGCGACGCCGCCGGCGGGCGCGGCGGCCGCTTTGGCGGCGGGGGCTACGGCGGCGGCGAATTCGGCGGCGGCGAGTACGGCGGCTACGGCGGCCCTGGCGGGGGCTACGGCGGCGGCGAGTTCGGCGGCGGCGAGTACGGCGGCGGCGGCGGCGCCATGGCCTTCGGCGAGGGGTACGACCCCGACATCCCCTTCAAGATGATCCGGATCTTCGACTTCAACGTGCAGCCCGGCCGCCAGTACGTGTACCGCGTGCGGCTGGTGCTCCGCGACCCGAACCACAACGTGCCCGATAGCGCGCTGGCGCGCGAGGTGATCGACCGCCGCAAGGACCTCAGCACGAGCCAACGGGAGTACCGCAAGACCGAGTGGAGCGAACCGACCAGCGTGGTCAGCGTGCCTATGGCCGGCGACGTGTTCGTCATCGGCGCCAAGCCCGCCAGCGCCCGCAGCGGCGAGGGGACGGTCGACCTGCTCGTGCAGACCTACAAGCTCGACGAGTCGCGGCGCGCGATCAAAGCCGCCACCGAAGAGAGCTTCTTCCTCGGCAGCGTGATGAACCTGACCGCCGACGCCGAGGTGCTCAGCTCCGACGGCCGCTGGATCGTCCAGCACGACGACTTCCAGTTCCGCACCGACCTCACCCTGTGCGACTTCCGCGGGGGCAAAGAACTGCCGGGTGACCACACCGAGCCGGTGTCGGTGCTGTTGATGGACGCGTCGGGCAAGCTGATCACGCACAACTCGCTCGACGACGCCGAGGCCATCCAGCGGCACCGCGACGCCTACTCCGAAACCAACCAGGGCAATTTCGGCGGCGGTTACGGCGGCGGGGGCTACGGCGGAGAGTACGGCGGCGGAGAGTACGGCGGTGGCGAATTCGGCGGCGGCGAGTTCGGCGGCCGGCGATAGCACCGGCGAAAAACCTCTCCACGAGCCGACACACAGCTCCGCTCCCGCCCGATTGGCGAGGGCGGAGCCTTTTTTCTTTGGGATCGGCGTTGACCGCCCCCGCCGGATGGGCTAATCACCCGCCGCTCGTCTCCCCGACCCGCCCCGCGCCCACATGGCCCGCCGGGCTGTTGGGGAGCCGGATTAACAACGCGAACGAGAACACCGACGCGAACCGACGACCGGACGCGCCCGCCAGCCAGGAAGGCCTTGGGCGGCGCGCCGACCTCGCGCCCGCGGCCGCCCGAAAAGCTATCCAACGCAACAAGGAGAGTTGAGTTGAACGCGACACGGAAGTTGCTGACCCTCGCTGTGGCCCTCGGGGCCTTCGCGACGGGCGCCGCCTACGGACAGAACGCCAGCGAGCCCAGCGCGCCCCGCGCTTTGCCCAAGCCGGGCGCCGCGCCGATCGAGAGTGCGACCCCGGCCAAGGCGGCCGTGTCGCAGCTGCTTTCCGCCGCCCGGGCCGCGCTGGCCGAGGGCGACACGACCCGCGCGGAGCGGCTCGCCGCGCAAGCGAGCCAGCTCGGCGTGCCCGAGACCGCGTTCGCCGAGAACGAAGACACCCCCTCGAAGCTCGCCCTGCAGCTGCAAGCGGCCCGGTACCGGCTCGACCCGGCGGTGGTCACCGCCGGCGGCGCCTCGCCGGCCGGGCAAGCCGCGATGGCGAGCCAGGCCCTGCACCTGAGTGACGGCGGCCGCGGCGCCGTGCAACCGGCCGCGGCGCTGGTTGGCCCGGCGGTCGGCGGCCAGCCGACACGGGTCGCGCAGCTGCCGCTGCCCGCCGAGCGCGTCGAACCGGCTCGGAGCGTGCCCGCGCTCGTGCTGCTGTCCGAGGGCGAGCAGAAGCTCCGCGACGGCGACCTGGACGGCGCGCTCGAGCGGTTCCGCGCCGCCGACCGCAACCGGGCCGGCCTCGACGCCGGGGCGGCCCGCCGCTTAGACGACCACCTGCGGATGCTCGCCGGCGGCGACTCGGCCGCGCCCGACCGGGCGATCGACGCGTCGATGATCGACGCGGCCGACGCGGACCAGCAGGTGCTGGCCCGACAGCTGGCGGCCGCCGTGGGCCGCGCCCAGGTCGACTCCCGCGAGCTCCGCGAGTCGGCGCCCCGCGAGGCGCTCGAGATGCTCGAGAAGACCAAGGCCGAGATCACCGCGTCGGGCGTGGCGAAGGACTACCGCGACCAACTGGTGCGACGCGTGGACCGCTCCATCAGCGAGACGAAGCGCTACATCGAAGACAACCGCGCGCAGATCGAGCTCGACGAGCAGAACGCGGCGGTCCTGGCCGAGATCGACCGGGAGAACGCGGTCGAGGCCCGCACGCGGTCGAAGATCTCCGAAGACATCGAGCGGTTCAACGACCTGATGGACGAGCGGCGGGTGGCCGAGGCCGAGGTGGTCGCGAAGCGGCTGAAGGAGCTCGCTCCGGACGACCCGACGGTTCAGCAGCTCTGGCAGTACTCGAAGTTCGCGCGCCGCAACCTGCTGAACGACGAGATGCTCGACGAGAAAGACGAAGCGTTGTGGAACATGCGATACAACATCGAGACCTCGGCGATCCCGCTGGTCGGCGACGACAGGAACCTCGTCTACGGAAAGGACTGGGACCAGATCAAGGACCGGCCGGGCCTGGGCTCCGGCCGTGGCCGGATGAGCCCGCGTGAGGTGGAGATCCAGCAGAAGCTCAAGACCCCGGTCCGTGTGAGCTACACCGACCGGCCGCTCGCCGAGGTGATGGAGGGCCTGTCGCGTATGGCCGACGTGCCGATCTACCTCGACGCGCGCGGCCTCAGCCAGGAAGGCGTGTCGAGCGACACGCCGGTCACGATCAACATCCCGGCGGACATCTCGCTCGAGAGCGCGCTGAACCTGATCCTCGACGACCTCAACCTCGGCCACGTGGTCAAGGACGAGGTGCTCAAGATCACCAGCAGCTCGCTCCGCGACGGCGACGTCTACGAGAAGGTCTACTACGTGGCCGACCTGGTCATCCCCATCCCGAACTTCGTGCCCAGCAGCAACACGGGCATGCAGGGCCTGATCAACGACGCGCTCGCGGTCGCCAGCAACAGCACGTGGGGCGGTGCGGCGCCGGGCGCGATGGGGCTGGCCGGGGCGAAGCCCGGCATGGGCGACCCGTCGGCCAACCCGAACGTGCTCGCGCAGAACTTCAGCCCGAGCGGCCAGCTCGGCGGCGGCGTCCTCAACACCAACCCGGCCGGCCCGGGCGGCGCCGCGGCGGCCGACTTCGACTCGCTGATCGAGCTGATCACGTCGACCATCGCGTCGGACACGTGGGCCGAGAACGGCGGCGGCACGGCCGAGATCCGGCCCTTCCCGACGAACCTCAGCCTGGTCATCAGCCAGACCCAGAGCGTCCACGAGGAGATCGCCGACCTGCTCGAGCAACTCCGCCGCCTGCAAGACCTGCAGGTGACGATCGAGGTCCGCTTCATCCAGCTCAACGACAACTTCTTCGAGCGGATCGGCATCGACTTCGACATGAACATCAACGACAACATCCTCGGCACCGACGAGCTCGTGCAGACGGGCGCGCCCGCGGCCGTGGCCGGCTCCTTCCAGCAGGAGGTCGTCAACTCGCCGGACGGCATCGCCCGCACGCGACGCGGCGCAACGGTCGGCGTCGAGGCGCCGATCGCCGGCAGCTTGGCGACCGTGACCGCGGACCTCGACCTGCCCTTCCGGCAGGGTAGCTTCCCGGTCGCGCAGCCGCAGTTCGGCGGGTTCAGCCCGGACTCGGCGGCCACGTTCGGCTTCGCCATCCTGAGCGACATCGAGGCCTACTTCCTCATCAACGCCGCCCAGGGCGACAGCCGCACCAACGTGCTCAACGCCCCGAAGGTCACGCTGTTCAACGGCCAGCAGGCGTTCGTCGCGGACCAGTCGCAGCGGCCGTTCGTGCTGAGCGTGATCCCCGTGGTGGGCGAGTTCGCCGCCGCGCAGCAGCCGGTGATCGTGGTGCTGTCCGAGGGGACGTTCACCTCGATCCAGGCGGTGGTCTCCGAAGACCGTCGCTACGTGCGGATGACGGTCATCCCGTTCTTCAGCGAGATCGGCCAGGTCGAGACCTTCACCTTCGACGGCTCGACGACGACCACGACCTCCAGCAGCTCGGACGCGACCGACTCGGACGACGACGGCACCAACGAGTCGGCCTCCGGTTCGCAGAACCAGCAGCGGACGATCGCCGGCACCACCGTCCAGCAACCGACGTTCCAGCAGATCAGCGTGTCGACCACCGTCAGCGTGCCCGACGGCGGCACCGTGCTGCTGGGCGGCATCAAGCGGCTGAGCGAAGGACGCCGGGAGTTCGGCGTGCCGCTGCTCTCCAAGCTGCCTTACATCAACCGCTTGTTCCGCAACGTCGGCATCGGCCGCGAGACCGACAGCCTGATGCTGATGGTCACGCCGCGGATCATCATCCAGGAAGAGGAGGAAGCGCGCCAGGGCCTCGCGGGCGGCTGACGCGACTGTTGCTCTTCGCCAAGAATCCGAATGGCCGCCGGTGAGTTGCTCGCCGGCGGCCTTTTTTTGTGCCGGTGGCCGATGGTCAGTGGTCAGTGGCTCGGGGGTCGGGGGTCGGGGCCGGTGGCTCGTGGCTCGTGGCTCGTGTTAGGGCGGTTGTGCTACAGTGGCTTGGCGCCAGACGTTCCGCCTTCCGCCTTCGGCCACCCATGCGTTCGTTCCTGATCATCGCCGGCGTGTACGGCGCCTTGGCTATCGGGTTGGGGGCGTTCGCCGCGCACGGGTTCGTCGGGTTCGCGGGCGACCTGGGTTACACGGCCGAGGAAGCCGCCAAGCGGCTAGACAATCTGCAGACCGGCGCCCGCTACCAACTCAGCACGGCCGCCGCCCTACTGGCGATCGGCCTCGCCGCGCCCGGCGGCCGCTACTGGACCGCCGCGGGCGGCTTGTTGACGGGCGGCGCGGCGGTGTTCAGCGGTTGCCTCTACGCGCTTTCGGTCGCGGGCGAGGAGTGGCGGTGGCTCGGGGCGGTCGTGCCGATCGGCGGCGCGGGGCTCATCGCCGGCTGGGTCGCGATCGCCGTCGCGGCGCTTGCGACGGGCCGCCGATCCCCCGCGGGCGATGGCCCGTCACTCTCCGAAGAGGTCGTGCGGCTCGAAGAGGTGATCACCCACCAGCAGCACCTCGTCAACGAACTGAACGAAGTGCTGACCGCCACCCGCGACGACCTGGACGCCGCTGCCCGGCGGGTCAAGACGATCGAGCCGGTCGTGCGGCGGCTGGCCGACGCGGAGCAAGGCGCCGAGGACCTGCCGGACGAGCGGCCGCCGCACTACTGAATCGCGAAGGGGTGAACCGCGAACGGGTGAACCGCGAAAGGTGAGCCGAGAAAGGGTGGGCCGCGATCGGGGCCGGCCCGCTGCGGCGCAGCCGACTCAGCTCGCGGCCGCGACCGACGCCGAGGTGGACGACTGCTTCCCGTGGGGCCCCGGTTGCGAGGCGGCGCCGTCTTGCGGGTCGGTGGGCGGGTCGCCCTTCTCCCGGCGAGCGAGCAGCGCAAAGTAGCTCGGCACGACGACCGTGCGGACGAAGAACGTGTCGAGCAGCACGCCGAGCGCCAGCGCGAAGCCCAGCTCGATCATGCCGCGCAGCGTGCCGGTCGCCATCGAGATGAACGTGCCGGCCATGATCACGCCGCAGCTGGTGATGATGCCGCCGGTCTGAATGATCGCGTGCCGCAACCCGCGGCGGAGCCCCAGCCGCTTCTGCTCCTCGAAGACCCGCGTCACGAGGTAGATGTTGTAGTCCTGGCCAACCGCGATCAGGATCACGAACAAGAAGACGGGCACCTTCCAGTCGAGGCCGCGGTAGGTGTCGCCGTAGAGCCACGCGAAGAACAAGTCCGTCGCGCCCAGCGTGACCCAATAGCTCACGAGCACCGTCACGATCAGGTACGCGCAAGCGATCGGTCGGCGGAGGATCACCACCAGCACCAGGAAGACCGCGCTGACGGTGAGCACCTGGATCCGCGTGCGGTCGCTGTTGGTGACGACCTCCAGGTCGCGCATGCCGGGCGTGACGCCGACGACCTCGAACCGCGCGTTGCGCCAGGGGTTCGGCTCGCCGTCGAGAGTTTCTTGCTGGGCGAAGCGGGCCAGGGCGGCCTCGATCTCGGGGATCTTCTCGCGGGCGACGCGGCTGAAGGGGTTGTCGGCCAGCACCACCGACAGCTGAGTCACGCGCCCCGCCTGCGGCGCCTCGTTCGACACGAACGCGTCCTTGGACAAGGGGCTGCCGGCGGCGGCCAGGTCGCGGATGGCGCCGCCGCCGAGGAACTTGCGGTCGCGTGGGTCGCCGCCGGTGGGCAGGTAGAGGCTCCGCACGTCGGCGACGGGCGGCAGCTCGTACAGCATCGAGTGCAGCGGCGCGATCGCGAAGCGGCCGTCGTCGGACGTCAGATCGAGCCCCCCGCCGTCGTCGCCCCCCGCTTCGAAGACCGTGTCCGAGAGCCTCGCGACGACCGTCATCGGCGCGATCGTCCCTTGGGGGAAGTATTCCCGAACGGTCTCGGCGCCTTTGACAGACACGCGGTCCGGGGCCAAGTCGGCCATGATGTCGTGCGTGACCGCCACGCGGAGACCAACCCAGACCAGCGGCACGGCGAGCCACACGGACAGCATGAGGATCGTCGCGGGCCGTCGCATCACCCAGTCCGCGACCCAGCTCCAGAGCCGGTCTTCGTCGTCTCGGCTGGGGTCGTCGCCGGCGCCCTCGAACAACCTGCGGCCGAACGGCCAGAAGACGATCGGCCCCAGCGCCCGCAGCAACGCCGGCGCGAACGTGACGCACGCCATCAGCGCGACGAACAAGCAGACCGCCACGATCGGGCCGCTGCTGACGAACTTGCCGTACTGGGCGAAGGCCATCGTCGCCAGGCCGAGGATGGTCGTCAGGGCGCTGCCGGCGAGGGCCTCGCCGACATTGGCGAGCGAACGGCCGGCCGCCTCGGCCCTGGGCACGCCGCCGGCTAGCTCCTCCTTGTACCTCGCAATGAGGAACAGGCAGTAATCGGTCCCCGCGCCGAACAGGATCACGATCACGAAAATCTTCGTGGTCGTGAAGATCTTGAAATCGGACCACTCGAAGGCCTCGGGGCCGAAGTTCTGGGCCAGCAAGGCGACCGCGTCGGTGGCGACCGACATCGACAGGGCGATCGTGGCGAGCGGGATGAGGACCAGCACCGGCGCGCGGTAGATCGCCACCAGGCAGCCGAGGACCAGCAACACGGTTGTGGTTTCGGTGTTCGCCAGGCTCTCGGCGATCGACGCACGCAGGTCGCCCCCGATCATCGCCGAGCCGGTGAGCCCGACCTCGAGGCCTTCGGGCCGCGCGTCCCGCAACTGATTAAGGATCTCCTCGGTCCGGCGCAGCAGCGCCACGTTGCCCACGTCCATCAGGCCGGCCGTCAGGCGCGCCACGACCAGCGACGCCCGACCGTCGTCGGCCAGGAGCATGTCGCCGACAACCTTGGTTGTCTCGTCCCACACGTCGACCAGCGGCAGCGTCTGGTCTTGGCGAAACGCCTCGGCGATCCTGATCCCGAACCGCCGGTCTTCGGGGCTGAGCTGCTCGCCGTCGCGCGACAGCACGACCACGATCTGGCTGTGGGCCTTCTCGTTCGGGAAGGCCTCTTGCAGAAGCCGCTCGCCGCGGAGGCTCGGGACCTCCGCCGGCAGGTACTCCAGGTCGCCGTCCTTGGCGATCTCGTCCCACGACGGGGCGACGAGCTTCAACCCGCCCGCCAGCAGCACCCAGCCGACAAGCAGCCACAGCCACCGGCGGTTGATCAGACTAGCGAACCGCTCGGCGAGCATAGTGGCGAGGCGTCCAAACCGAAGAAAGGCGCCCCCCCGGGGCGGGGTCGGACGCGTCCGAGTTCATTTACGAAAGCTATCGCTACGCAGCGCGGATGCCAAGCCGCGCCGCGATTACGATTTGCTCACGAAAGCAACGCGGCAGCCTCGTCGCAGATGCGGCGAGCCGCCGCTGCGTCGGGCGCCTCGGCGATCAGCCGCACGATCGGTTCGGTGTTGCTGGCCCTCACCAACAGCCATTTGCGTTCGTCCTCCCAATCGAGCCGCAGCCCGTCGGGCCGGCTCGCCGCAGCATCAGAGAAATGAGTTTCGAGCCGGTCGAGAGACACAGCCAACCGCTCTGGTTCGAGCGGCGCCTTTGTCTTGTGGATCGAGTAACGGGGCAGCTCGTCGGCCAGGTCGGCCAGCGAGCAACTGCGGGCGGCCATCGCGTCGAGCACCATCGCCATGCCAACGAAGCTGTCGCGGACCCAGCCGACGGCAGGATGGATGACCCCGCCCGCCCCCTCACCGCCGAGCACCGCCCCGGCCGCCTGCATCGCGTCGACGACGTTAGCTTCGCCGACGGCCGACCGATAGAACGGCGCCCCGTAGCGGCTGGCCAAGTCCTCGGTGACCCGGCTGCTCGAGCAGTTAGAGACCACCGGCCCCGGCTGTTGGCGGAGTTGGTGGTCGACGCAGAGGGCGAGCGTCAGCTCCTCGCCCAGGTAGCGGCCATCGCCGTCGATGATCGCCAGGCGGTCCGCGTCGGGGTCCTGGCAGAAGACCGCGTCGAACCCGCCACCAGCCGCCTGACGAGCGACCTCGGCCAAGTTCGCCTCGGTCGGCTCGGGCGTGTGGGAGAACCGGCCATCGGGGGCGCCGCCGAGGACCGTCAACTCGCATCCCAACCGCTCCAGCAGCGGACGGCCCAGCACAGCGCCCGAGCCATGGTTGGCGTCGAGCAGTACGCGGAATCGCCGGTCGCGGATGCGGCGGGGCTCGACGATCGCCTCGACCCGGCGGAGGTGCTCGCTGGTCGTGTCGGCGAGGGTCTCGGCCAGCTTTACCTGGCCGTGGGCCGCGTAGCGGGTCTCGCCGGCCAGGTATCGCCGCTTGACCTCCTCGCCGCGGGGGGCGGGGATGATCCGGCCATCGTCGCCGAAGAGTTTCAGCCCGTTGTACTCGGCCGGGTTGTGGCTAGCGGACACCTGCACGCCGCCGACGCAGCCCTCGCTCCGAACCAGCACGCCGGCCGTCGGCGTGGCGGCCACCCCGGCGTCGACCGGCGTGCGCCCCACAGCGGCAATCGCCGCTCGGGCCGCGTCGGCGAGCATCGGCCCGGTGGCGCGGCCGTCGCGTGTGATGAGCACCTTCCCCTCGGGCAGGGTCGCCGCGAACGCCGCCAGGTAGCGAACGGCCGTGTCGGGTGTGAGCGTGTGACCAACCACGCCACGCAGGCCCGAAACGCTGATAATCGGTTCGGCCATTTCGCAAGATCAGGGGATTGGGGTGAGGGGGCCAGCCGGCGACAGTTCTACCGCGAGGGCGGGAGCGGCTCTACTCGAGGGCGCGTATAGTAGGGGCATGGCCGATCTGCACCACAGCCGCCGAGATTTCCTCCGAGGCAAGGCCGCCCTGTCCGAGGCGGCCGGCGCGATCGAGTCGGCCGTCGACGCGGTGCTTGGCGACCCGACCCCGGCCGCGCGGCTCGCCGGCGGCCAGTCGCCCGAAACGGCCCGCGCCGCGTGGCGCGTGCTGACGCTCACGCGGCGCGCGATGGCGTGCGACTTCGCTCTGCGGCTGTGCGTTTCGCGCGATCAGAACGACACCGCGGCCGGCATGGCCGCGATGGACTTGGTCGAGCGGCTCGAGGATCAACTGACTATCTACCGCGACCAGAGCGAACTGATCGCGCTCAACCGCCGCGCCGCGGAAGATTGGGTCGAGGTCGAGCCGCGGCTGTTCGCGTTGCTCGAAACCTGCGACCGGCTCCACCGCGACACCGAAGGGGCTTTCGATCCCACCGGTGGGCCGCTGTCGCGCGTGTGGGGGTTCCACCGCCGCGAGGGCCGGCTCCCTTCGCCGAGCGAGATCGACGCCGCCCGAGGGCTGGTGGGCTGGAACCACGTGCGGCTCGACCCGGTGCGGCGGGCCGTGCGGTTCGAGCTGCCGGGGCTCGAGATCAACGTGAACAGCATCGGCAAGGGCTACGCGCTCGACCGGGCCGGCGAGCTGCTGGCCGGACGCGGCGTGACCGACTGGATGATGCACGGCGGCCGGAGCACGCTGCTGGGCCGCGGGCGGAACTTGGTCGCGGGTATCAACGGTTGGCTCGCGGGTATCCCCAACCCGGTCGACCCTTCCCAACGCCTCGACGTGCTCACGCTCGAGGACCAGGCCCTCAGCACCAGCGGCGCCGGCACGCAGTTCTTCGAGCACGAGGGACGCCGCTACGGCCACGTGATCGACCCACGGACGGGGCAGCCCGCCGAGGGGCTCTGGTCGGCGTCGGTCGTAGCCCCCACGGCCGCCGAGGCCGACGCCCTTTCGACCGCCGCGTACGTGCTGGGCGTCGAGGGGACGCGGCGGCTGTGTCGGCGGCGGCCCGGCGCGACGGCGCTGATGGTCGGCATCGACGACGGCGACGCGCGCATCGTGAGGGTCGGGGGCTGAGCGACCGAGAGCCGCCGGCAAGTGCCATTTGACTCCTCCGCCTGCGAGCGGCCCCTCGCTACTGGCGTAGACCGTTGGGGGCTACAATGCCGACCCGGTCGCAGCGCATCCCCCGCCACACGGGGGGAGCAGCCGTTGTACGGAGCTCACGAGGGTCGCTCGCCGCGATCGACGCGCCCGACCAGAAGAAACGCAGTTGGCGACGTGCTCCAGTTCTTCGTTGATCATCACCTGGGATACCTTGGCATCGTCCTCTTCTTGGCGATGTGCGGTTGCGGCATCCCGATCCCGGAGGAAGTGCCGCTGGTCATGGCGGGATGGCTCAGCAGCCAGGGCGCGTTGCAGCCGTGGCTCGCGTTCATCTCGTGCCTGACCGGCGCGGTGCTCGGCGACTCGATCATGTACGCGATCGGGCGCCACTTCGGGCACGGCTGGCTCACGAAGCACCCTTTCGTCGAGCGCTTCATCGACGCCGAGAAGGAAGAGAAGTTCGAGCACGCGGTCCGCGCGCACGGCTTCAAAGTCCTCTTGCTGACCCGCTTCCTCGTCGGCGTGCGGGGGCCCGTTTACTACGCGGCCGGCGCGGCCAAGGTGCCCTACCTGCGTTTCTTGTTGTGGGACCTCATCAGCGCCACGCTGGTCGTCGGCGTCGTGTTCGGCCTCGCGTACCGCTTCGGCCGGGGCATCGCCGAACTCGTGGGCAAGGCCGAAGAGGTCGCCACCGCGGTCGTGATCCTGGGTCTCATGGGGGTCGGCCTGTACTTCCTCTACAAGAAGCACACCACGAACGTCGCAGCCGCGTTGGACGACCTCGCGGCGCACGACGCCGAAGAGGCGCACCGCAACCGGGTTGGCGGACCCGAATCGGAGCACGCTGAGGCCGGCGACCCGCTCACGCCGACGAGCAACGGCTCGCCGACCTCCAAGTCGGACGAGCCCACCGACGTGGCCATGTGACCGCTCGCCACGCGACCATAAAAAAACCGCCGCCGGGCGGGACCCGGCGGCGGTTTGGCGTTCTTCTACTCTCGCGGACCGCCTTGGTGTCGGCAGGCCGCGGACACTTCTCAGTGGCAGCCGCAGCTCGGCTCGACCACGCCGCAGGTCGGCTCGCAGCACTCAACCGCGCAGCAGCTGTGGCGACGCTTGAACAGGCCCTTCAGGCCGTCGAACAAGCGGCAACCACGACGCGGCTCGCAGCACGGGTCGCAGCAAGCCGGCTCGCAGCACGAGGGCTCAGCAACGCAGCAGCTCGGCTCCGGCGCGCAGCACGAGGGCTCCGGCGCACAGCAAGCGGGCTCTTCGACGCAGCAGCTCGGCTCGCAGCAGTCCACCGCGCAGCAGCTGTGACGCTTGAACAGGCCCTTCAGGCCGCCGAACAGGCCGCAGCCACGGTGGCCGCCGCACGGGTCGCAGCACGAGGGCTCGGCAACGCAGCAGCTGGGCTCGGGAGCGCAGCAGGCCGGCTCGCAGCAAACCGGCTCGCAGCAGCTGCCGCAGCCGTGGCCGCCAAGCAGGCCGAAGCCGAAAGCGTTGGCGCTCGAGGCGCCACCGGAAACGAGGGCGGCGCCCATACACAAGGCTGCCGCGGTCAGACGCAGATTCATTGAGAGACTCCTTCGCAAAACGGGGGGAGGGGGATGCACGCTCTGTTCGACCGACACGCCGGCGGCCGACGCCCGCTTGGCCGCAGCCAATGCCCGGCGCCGGAGCAACCAGCGCCGCGGTGAGCAGCGATCGTCGCTCGGTCGATTCAGTCCTCGGTATCGACGACCCGACCGGACTCCTTTCGCCCGCCGACGCAAATACCCCAGCTTTCCCGCCCGTCGCGGCGACCGTACCGGTTTTGCCGGTCCTATCGGCCCCCACCCGGCCACAGCCCGCCGCGAGAAAGCGCACGCCGAGAAAGCGCGCGCCGAGAATCCGTAACCATCACCCGGACCGCCGATACGCAGGGAGCCCGATCGGGCCGGGGGAGTGAGTGAAAGTTCAGCCGGCGCTCTAGCTCCCCGGCCTGACGGCCTGGGGCTCCCTTCTGGCGCGCCGCTCCACGCGTCCCGTTCCTCAAACTCGACGCCGCCGCTACTGCCGGGCCGGCAGCGCCTGATCGCTCTCGTCGCCGGCGGCGCCGATGCGGGTCTTGCCCACGTACGGGACCAGCACCTCGGGGACGATCACGGAGCCGTCCGCTTGCTGGCAGTTCTCGAGGATCGCGATCATCGCCCGGCTGCAAGCGACCGCGGTGCCGTTGAGCGTGTGGACGTAATGAGTGCCCTTCTCGCCGGGCTTCTTGTAGCGCACGTCCAGGCGGCGGGCCTGGTAGTCGGTGCAGTTGCTGGTGCTGGTGACCTCGCCCCACTCGCCGTGCTCACCGCGGCCGGGCATCCAGGCCTCGAGGTCGAACTTGCGGTACGCCGGGCCACCCAGGTCGCCCGACGCGATGTCGAGCACCCGGAACGGCAGGCCCAGGCCGTTGAAGATCTCGCACTCCAGATCGAGGAACATGTTGAGCATGTCCTCGCTCTGGTCGGGCGTCGTGAAGGCGAACATCTCGACCTTCGTGAACTGGTGCACGCGGTACAGGCCGCGGCTCGCGCGGCCGGCGGCCCCCGCCTCGGTGCGGAAGCAGTGGCTCACACCGCAGAGCTTGATCGGCAGGTCGGCCTCGTCGAGCACCTGGCCCGCGTGGAGGCCGCCCAGGGTGATCTCGGCGGTCGCCACGAGGTTCAAGTCGTGGTTCTCGATGCTGTAGATCTGGGTCTCGGGGCCGCGGGGGATGAACCCGACCCCCTGCACGACCTCGCCCCGCGCGAGGTCGGGTGTGATCATCGGTGTGAAGCCCTCGCGCATCAGCAGGTCGATCGCGTACCGCTGCAGAGCCATCTCGAGCAGCACGCCTTCGTTCTTCAAGAAATAGAACCCGTGCCCCGACACGCGGCCGCCCGCGTCGAAGTCGACCAGTTGGTGCTGCTCGGCCAGCTCCAGGTGGTCGAGCACCGGGAAGTTGAACTTGGGCGGCGCGATCTCTCCGCGGCGGAGCTCGCGGCTGGCGGCCTCGCCGCCGCGCGGCGACTCGGGGTGGGTCAGGTTGGGCAGCGAGCGGAGGATCCGGTCGGCCTCGGCGCCGACGCGGTCGACCTCCGACTGCTTGGCGTCCTTCTCCTCGCGTAGGCGGCGGCCTTCCTCTTTGCGGGCCTCGCGCTCGGCGTCGTCCTGGGCTTTGCCGATTGTCTTGCTGACGGCGTTCGCTTGGCGGTTGAGCTCTTCGGCCTCTTGCAGCAGCGCCCGCCGCTGGGTCTCCAGCACGACGAACCGCGCCAGGTCGGCCTTCACGCCACGGTCGGCGCAGTTCTTTTGAACCAGTTCGGCGTTATCCAGAACGAAGCGTTTGTCGAGCATTGCAGAGAAAGCGGAAAGTGGAACGCGGAAAGGGGAAGGGTTCGGCTACTCGCCTTTCCCCTGTCCGCTTTCGCCTTTCGCGAGCGACGCCCAAAGGGCGGCGCTCGCCTGGACTCCCCGGTGGAAGTCGCCGAGGTTGAACTTCTCGTTCGGGCTGTGGGTGTTGTCGTCGTCGAGGCCCCAGCCGAGCAGCAGCACGTCGGCCCGTAGTTCGCGGGCGAAGGTGTTCACGATCGGGATCGAGCCCCCCTCGCGGATGAACACGGGCCGGGCGCCGAAGCCCTGCTCGATGGCCGACGCGGCGGCCTCCATGTACGGGCTGTCGAGCGGGAACACCACGCCCGGCGCGCCGTGGTGCGGCTTGATGGTGAGCCTCGCGCCGGGGGGCACGAGGGGGTCGAGCAGTTCCCGGAGCCCGGCGGTCACCTTCTTCGGGTCCTGGTCGGGCACGAGGCGGAAGCTCACCTTTGCGCCGGCCCGCGCGGGCAGAACGGTCTTGGCGCCCTCCCCTTGGTAGCCGCTCCAGAGGCCGTTGATGTCGCACGTGGGCCGCGCCCAGCGGCGCTCGAGCGTGGAGTAGCCCTCCTCGCCCGACAGGCCCTCGACGCCCAACTGCTTCTTGAACCGCGCCTCGTCGAACGGCAGCCGTGAGAACTCGTCGCGCTCGCGCTCCGAGAGCGGACGCACGTCGTCGTAGAAGCCGGGGACCCGGATGCGCCCCGAATCGTCCACCAAGGCCGCCAGCAGCTTCGCGAGCACGTTCGCCGGGTTCGTCACACCGCCGCCGAACGTGCCGGAGTGCAGGTCTTGCTTGGGGCCTTCGACGAGCAACTCGTAGTACGCGATGCCGCGCAGGCCGTAGGTCACCGCCGGCACGCCCGGCGCGAACTGCGAGCTGTCGCTGACGACGACCACGTCGCACGCCAGGCGGTCTTTGTGCCGGGCCACGGCCGCTTCGAGGTGCTCGCTGCCGACCTCCTCTTCCCCCTCGATGAGGAACTTCACCTGCAAGGGGAGCGGCCCGCCGCTGGCGAGCAGCGTCTCGACGCCCAGCACGTGCGTCAGCATCTGGCCCTTGTCGTCGGTCGCGCCGCGGGCGTACACGTTGCCGTCGCGCACGGTGGGCTCGAAGGGCGGGCTCTGCCACTCGTCGAGGGGGTCGGGGGGCTGCACGTCGTAGTGGCCGTAGACGAGCGCGACCGGCGCCCCGGCGACCGGCGGCGACTCCGCGTACAGGATCGGCGCGCCGGGCGTGGGCAGGCGGTCGACGGCCAGGCCCATGCCCCCCAGTCGCGACTGGACCCAGTCGGCGGCCCGCTCGACGTCGGCCTTGTGCCGCGAGTCGGCGCTGACGCTCGGGATCCGCAGCAGCTCGAAGAGCGCGGCCTCGTGCGCCGCGCGGCGGTCGGCGGTCGTCGGGTCGGCGGCGTTGGGCGGGGGCGTCATCGGGGGGGGTGGTCGCATTGGCCGTGGGCTAAACGCCGCAATATACTGCTGCAGACAGGCGGCCACTACCGCCTCGACCCGCTGGCTTGTTCCCACGGAGGCGCCATGGATGACCCGCAGCAAGAAGGCCCGTCCGACGGAACCGTGACAATCGTCCGCCCTAAGCGGCGCCCCAAGAAGGAAAAGAAGCGCCGCGAGGTGCCCCGCTGGCACGTGATCCTCTGGAACGACGACGACCACTCCTACGAGTACGTGATCCTGATGCTCAAGGAGCTCTTCGGCCACCCGCTAGAGAAGGGCTTCCAGCTAGCGAAGAAGGTCGACGCCGAGGGCCGCGTGGTGGTTCTCACCACGACCAAGGAACACGCCGAACTCAAACGCGACCAGATCCACGCCTACGGCAAGGACGAGCTGATCGAGGGCTGCGCCGGCTCGATGACCGCAACGATCGAGTCGGCAGACTGAAGAAAGGGGAAAGGCGAAAGGGGAATGCGGAAGGACGACGACTCGCGTGAGCGGACCAAACAGTACGCGTTGCGTGTTGTTCGACTCTTCCAGGCCTTGCCGAACACGGGTGAGGCGAGCGTAATCGGCAAGCAGTTGCTTCGTAGCGGCACGAGCGTGGCGGCGAATTACCGAGAGGCGTCGCGCGGACGCAGCCGCGCCGAGGTGCGGTCGAAACTCGGCATCGTCGAGCAAGAGCTGGATGAGTCTCTGCTGTGGCTGGAACTGCTAGCCGATGCTCAGATCATCGACGCTCAACGCTTGGAGCCATTGCGGGCCGAGACTGACGAGCTAATTCGAATCACCGTGGCGTCCATCCGTAAACTGAGGTCACCGCCTAGCTGACCCGTAACCTCGCTCTTTCCAATTTCCACTTTCCGCATTCCCCTTTCGCCGTGAAACTCAAAACGCACACCCTCGGCTGCAAGGTCAACCAGTACGAGACCCAGTACGTGCGCGAGGGGCTCGCGTCGATCGGCTGGGCGGACGCGGCCGAGGGCGAAGCGGCCGACCTTTGCGTGGTCAACACGTGCACCGTGACCGCCGAGGGCGACTCCAAGAGCCGCCAGGTCATCCGCCGCTTCGCCCGCGAGAACCCCTCGGCGAAGATCGTCGTGATGGGCTGCTACGCGACCCGCGCGCCAGACGAAGTCCGTGCGTTGCCCGGCGTGACCGAGGTCGTTACCGACAAGCGTGAGCTGCCCGACCTGCTCGGCCGCTTCGGCGTGACCGACGTGCCGCTCGGCGTGTCGGGCCTCGGGTCGCGGAGCCGCGCGTACGTCAAGGTCCAGGACGGCTGCCTGCTGCGTTGCAGCTTCTGCGTGATCCCCCACGTGCGGCCGAACCTCGCCAGCCGGCCGATGGACGAGGTCGTCCAGGAGGTCCGCCGCTTGACCGAAAACGGTTACCGCGAAGTCGTGCTGACCGGCATCCACCTGGGCCACTACGGCGTGGACTGGAATCGCCAGCGCCCGCGCGACAAAGAGAGCTGGGTCCGGCTCTCCCACCTGGTCCGCCGATTGGCGGAGCTGCCGGCCGGCCCGTCGGGAGACTGGCGCGTGCGGCTCTCTTCGATCGAGGCGACCGAGGTCACGCGCGAGCTGATCGACGTGATGGCCGACCACCCGGACCGGGTCTGCCCGCACCTGCACATCAGCATGCAGAGCGGGTCGGACAGCGTGCTGCGTCGGATGCGGCGGCGGTGGGGGTCGCAGCGTTTTGTCGACCGCTGCGGCCTGCTCCGCGAGCGGCTCGACCGCCCCGCTATCACCACCGACGTGATCGTCGGCTTCCCCGGCGAGACCGAAGCAGAATTCGAAGAGACCCTCGCCACGTGCCGCGCGGCCGGCTTCTCGAAGATCCACGGCTTCCCCTTCAGCCGCCGCCGCGGCACGCCCGCCTGGGACATGCCCGATCAGGTCGACAAGCAGGTCAAGAAAGAGCGGATCCACCGGCTCGCCGAGGTCGAGGCCGAGCTGCGCGACGCGTACTACGAGTCGCTCGTCGGTTCGCCGCTCCGAGTGCTGGTCGAGTCGCGGTTGGCCGACGGGCGGGTGGCCGGCTCGTCGTGCCGCTACGCGCCGGTCGAACTCGCCGTCGTCGGCGGCGAGGCCGGCCGGTTCGTCGACGCCACGCCCGTACGCGTCGCGGCGGGCCGGCTGATCGCCTGATCGCCTGACCGCCGGCCACTCGTCGCGACCCGGGGACCAGGCAAGTACACTACGATGGCCAACCTCCTCCCAAGCCGCTCCTCCTCTCCTCGGACAGACCGCTGTGCCAGACACCAGCATGAACCGCCGCGACCTGCTGAAATCGGCCGCCGCGACCGGCGGCGCCCTCGCCGCGCCGTACTTCTTCTGGACTCCCAAGTCGCTCGGCCAAGAGCTCGCCGCCGACAAGACCAACATCGGCGTGATCGGCGCCGGGAGCATGGGCGGGGGCAACATCGCCACCGCTAAGGAATGGCTCAACGTGGTCGCGATCGCCGACCCGGACCGCGGCCACCTGGAGTCGTTCAACCAGAACCTGGCCGACGGCAAGGCGAGCCTGCACGCGGACTACCGCGCGATCCTCGACCGCGACGACATCAAGGTCCTCCACATCGCCACGCCCGACCACTGGCACACCAAGCCCCTCGTCGAGGCGATGCGCGCCGGCAAGGACATCTACTGCGAGAAGCCGCTCACCCTCACGATCGACGAGGGCAAGCTGATCCGCCAGGTGCAGAAGGAGACCGGCGCCATCGTGCAGGTCGGCACGCAGCAGCGCAGCCAGTTCGACCTGTTCGTCAAGGCGATGGCGATCGTCGCCGAGGGCCGCCTGGGGAAGATCCACAGCGTGCAAGCCGCCATCGGCGGCGGGCCGAGCAGCCCCGTGATCCCGGTGGCCGCTCCGCCGAGCGAGCTCGACTGGGACCGCTGGCTCGGCCCCGCCCCCGAGGCCGACTACCGCGTCCTCTCCAGAGAGGACGGCCGCGCATTCACCAACTGCCACTACGAGTTCCGCTGGTGGTACGAGTACTCCGGCGGCAAGCTAACCGACTGGGGCGCGCACCACGTGGACATCTGCAACTGGGCGTTGCGGCTCAACGGACAGACCGACGGGCCCCTCTCGATCGATGGCACGGCCGAGCACCCCGTCGAGTTCCGCGATGGCGAGCCCACCCGGCACGATCAGTACAACACCGCGACCACGTTCCACTTCACCGTGAAGTACCCGGGCGACACCCAACTGGTGATCCGGCACGACACCGACAACGGCGTGCTCATCGAGGGCGACAAGGGGAAGATCTTCGTCAACCGCGGCCGCTTGACCGGCGAGCCCGTCGAACAGCTCGTCGAGAACCCGCTGCCCGACGACGCGATCAGCAAGGTCTACAAAGGCCTGCCCGTGGAGCACGACGAGCGCAAGGCCCACTGGGCCAACTTCCTCTACTGCTCCCGCGAGGGCAAAGAGCCGATCTCCGACGTGCATTCCCACGTCGAAATGCTCAACATCTGCCACCTGGCGGGCATCGCGGCGCGGCTCGGCCGCCCGCTGCAGTGGGACGCCGAGTCCGAGCAGATCACCGGCGACGACCAAGCCAACTCCATGCTCTCCCGCCCGTACCGCGAGGGCTACGAGATCGAGGGAGCGTGAGCACCGAGCGATCAGCGGTCAGCCGTCAGCGATCAGCCCTCAGCGATCAGCCGCCAGTCCGACAAAGGCTGACCGCTGAACTCTGATCGCTTGCTTCATCCGTCCGGCCATTGCCGGCAGTACTCGTACAGCGCCATGCAGGTGGCCGTGGCCGCGTTGTAGCTGTGCGGCGGGCCCCACACGGGGATCTCGACCGCGTCGTCCACGTGGGCGAGGTCCTCGTCGGTGAGGCCGGTTCGCTCGTTGCCGACCACCAGCGCCGCCCGGCGCGGGAACGCGTACGTGTGGATGTCCACCGAGTCGGTCGTTTGCTCCAGCGCGACCAAGCGGTAGCCGTCGCTGCGGAGGCTCTTTAAGACCGGACCGAGCGAGCGGCGGTTCTCCAGGCGGATCGCTTCGACGGCGTCGCGCGCGATCTCTGGGTCGAGCTTCATCGGCCGGCCCGTCGCGATCAGGCGCGTCACCCCGCAGCAGCCGGCCGCCCTGGCGATCCGAGACAAGTTCACGCTCGACCGCAGCGGCGCGCACACCACGACCAGCTCCCGGGGCCGGGCGAGCTCTCGCGGCGGGCGGTGTCGCACGTGGTGCATGGAGGCTTTGAGGCGTGAGGCTGCAGGCTTGAGGAAGAATGGGGGGAACCACGGTCGCAAGCCTCACCGCTCAAGCCTCAAGCCTCAAGCCTCAAGCTCAACCCTCAGGCCGCAGGCCTCTCCTGGCGTCGCGGCGGTTCGAATCTTAAGCTGCACCGCATGCCGCCCCGCCTGCTGACCGCCTTTGTGATCCTAGCCGGCCTCGCCGCCGGCGTGATCGTGATCGTGCGGCAGGGGCAGCTCCCCCCGGCCGACTTCACGTTCAACAACGACACCGAGGTCGAGTCGCTCGACCCGGCCGTCGTCACGGGCCAGCCCGAAGGGCGGATCATCGACGAGCTCTACGAGGGGCTCGTGCGGCTCGACCCGAAGGACCGCAAGCCGATCCCCGGCGTGGCCAAAGAGTGGGAGGTCTCCGACGACGGCAAGACCTACACGTTCCACCTGCGGCGCGACGCCAAGTGGAGCGACGGCTCGCCCGTCACGGCCGAGGACTTCGTTTACAGCATGCGGCGGTTCCTCGACCCGCAGACCCTCGCCGAGTACGCGTACCAAGCCTGGTACATCAAAAACGCCCGCCGCTTCAGCCGCGCCGCGCGGGGGGTGCGGCCGGGCGACCCGGTCGAGGTCGAGCTCTACGAGCTGCCCCCCGGCGCCCTCCCCTTCGCCCGCGGCGAGCTGCTGCGGGGCGAACTGGTTGCGGTCGAGACCCTGCCCGGCGCGACCGAGCAGGAGTTGGAGGACCCCGCCCGCTACACGGAGCTACGCACGTTCCTCGTCGAGATCGACGGCGAGCGGCGCCGCTTCCGGGTCGGCGAAGGGCCGTTCCCCGACGCGTCGCCCGCCAAGCAGCTCACGCTCGCGTTCGACCAGGTCGGCTTCCGCGCGCTGGACGACTACACGGTGCAGACCGAGCTCGAAGCCCCCACCCCCTACTGGCTCAACCTGCTGGGCTTCTACCCGCTCGCTCCGGTGAAGCGCGAGTGCGTCGAGACCCACGGCCCCGGCGCGTGGATCAAGGCGGGCAACATCGTCACCAACGGTCCGTACATGCTCCAGTTCCGGCGGATCCGCGACCGCATCCGGCTCCGCAAGAACCCCCACTACTGGAACCGCGACAACGTCGCGCTGGAGACGATCGACGCGCTCGCGGTGCAGTCGCTCACGACCTCGTTCAACCTCTACGAGACCGGCGAGGTCGACTGGATCACGAAGGTCACCCCGCTGATCGCTCGCGAGCTGTTCGAGCAGACCCCGCCGCGAGAGGACTTCAACCCCGACGCGCAGTTCGGCACCTACTTCTACAACTTCAACACGACCCGCGCGCCGTTCGACGACCCGCGGGTGCGCCGCGCATTGGTGCTGGCCCTCGACCGGCAAGAGATCGTCACCACGGCCTGCGCGGGCGAGCTGCCCGCGCGCTCGCTCACCCCGCCGGGGCTGCCCGACTACGAGGCGCCCGAGTGCGCGGGGATGGACCTCGACCGCGCCCGCCAGCTGCTGGCCGAAGCGGGCTACCCCGGGGGCGTGGGGTTCCCGAAGATCGAGATCCTGTACAACTACGAGCAGCAGCACCAGACGATCGCCGAGCTGATCCGCAAGCAGTGGCGCCGCGGCCTGGGGATCGACGTGGCCACGCGCAACGAGGAGTGGAGCACCTACCTGGCGAGCACCCGCCAGCTCAATTTCGATGTGGTCCGCCGCGCGTGGATCGGCGACTACCTCGACCCGAACACGTTCCTCGATATGTTCGTCACCGGCGGCGAGAACAACAACACCGGCTGGGGCGACCCGGAGTACGACCGCCTGATCCGCGACGCGAAGTTCGAGTCGGACCCGGCCAAGCGGCTCGAGCTGCTCGCCGGGGCCGAGCGGATCCTGATGACCGAGTTGCCGGTCATGCCGATCTACTACTACGTGTCGCGCAGCATGGTCGCGCCGTACGTGTACGGCTGGCACAACAACCTCGAGGACCGGCACCCGCTCTGGAGCCTGTCGATCGACCGCGGCCGGCCGCGGCTTAACGACTTCATGTCGAGCAAACCAATCCGCCCGATCGTGCTCCGCCCCCAAGCGGCCGACACGCCGAGCGAAGCGGCCGCCGAGGCCCTCACCCCGCCGAGCTTGCCGGCCGAGGAGGACGAGCGTTGACCGCGTTCCTCGTGCGGCGGCTGTGCTGGATGCTCGTGACGCTGTGGGTGGTGTTCACGGTCTCGTTCTTCCTGATGCGCTCCGTGCCCGGCGGGCCGTACGACTCCGAGCGCGCTCTGGAGCCGGAGATCGAGGCCAACATCCGCAAGGAGTACAACCTCGACCTGCCCCTGAGCCAGCAGTACTGGCTGAAGCTCAGGCAGATGGCCAGCGGCGAACTCGGCTCGTCGATGAAGAAGGACTACACGGTCAACCGCCTCGTGGCCGAGGGCCTGCCGGTCTCCGCCGCGCTGGGGTTGCTCGCGCTGGCGATCGCGTTCTCCGTGGGCCTCGTGGCCGGCGTGGTGTCCGCCGTGTTCCGCGGCGGCGTGGCCGACGTGGGGCTGATGGCGATCGCCACGGTCGGGATCGCGCTGCCGAACTTCGTCGTGGCCGGCTTCGCGATCATCCTGTTCGTGTTCACGCTCGGCTGGCTCCCCGCCGCCGGATGGGGCTCGCTCGAGCAGCTCGTGCTCCCCGCGCTGTGCCTGGGCGCGCCGTACGCGGCCTACGTCGCGCGGATCGCGCGGACCGGCATGCTCGACGTGCTCGGACAAGACCACATCCGCACCGCCCGCGCGAAGGGCCTCTCCCCCTTCACCGTGGTCGCCAAGCACGCGTTGCCGACCGCGCTGCTGCCCGTGGTGTCGTTCCTCGGACCGGCCGTGGCCGGCATCCTCACCGGCTCCCCGGTGATCGAGAACATTTTCGCGATCCCCGGCCTCGGCTGGCACTTCGTGCAGGCGGCGATCGACAAGGACTACCCCATCGCGATGGGCCTCGTGCTGCTCTACACGACGCTCCTCTACACGATGAACCTGATCGTCGACCTGCTGTACGGCGTGCTCGACCCGCGCGTGGAGTGGAGATGAACCGAATGCGGAAGTCGGAAGTCGGAATGCGGAATAAGTGCTTGCCAGCCGCGCTAGCGCTTCATTCCGCATTCCGCATTCCGACTTCCGCATTCCACGGCGCCTCCAACGAGGAGGCCGCATGACCTCCACCCCCGCCCGCCCGAAGCAGACCGGCGTTTCCCTAACGCAAGACGCCTGGCGGCGGCTGCGCCGGAGCTGGCCGGCGATGACGGCCCTGTGGACGCTCGTCGTGGTGGTGGTGCTGGCGTTCTTCACGCCGCTGCTGCCGCTTCAGCCCCCCGACGCGGACAACACGCCGCTGATGTTCGCCGAGCCCACGCTCTCGCCGCTGTGGGTCGACACGTTCGATTTCGACCCGGCGCTGATCGAAGCCGGCCAGGAACTCATGCCCGAAGCCCGCGAGCGCCTGCGGGCCGCGCGGCGGCAGTTCCGCGCGGCCGAGTCGCCCACCGAGGACGAGGCCGAGGCCCTCTACCGCGAGCTGGCCCAGGCCCGGGCCGGCGTGTCCGCGCTCGTCCAGCGCCCCTACGCGGACGCGGGCTACCCGCGGCTCGACCCGCTCGCGCGGTGGATGGTGCGCGCGCGGCACGCGGCGTTCGGCGAGTGGCAGGTCAACTCGGTCTGGGGCCGCGACAAGCTCGGCCGCGACATCCTCAGCCGGGTGTTCTGGGGCGCGCGGGTGTCGCTGATCGTCGGCTTCGTGGCGACGCTCGTGTCGCTCGTGATCGGCGTGACCTACGGCGCCGTGTCGGGCTACGCGGGCGGGTGGGTCGACGACGCGATGATGCGTGTCGTCGACGTGCTCTACAGCATCCCGTTCGTGTTCCTGGTGATCTTTATCATCAGCGTGCTCAGCGAGGACTCCGTCAAAGAGCGGCTGGCCACCTACGGGATCGACCGGATCACGATCTTCTACTTCGTCGTCGGGGCGATCTACTGGCTGACGATGGCCCGAGTGGTCCGCGGCCAGGTGATCTCGCTCCGCAACGAGCAGTACATCGAGGCCGCCCGCTCCCTGGGCGTGTCCCGGGCCGCGATCGTGTTCCGCCACCTCGTGCCGAACCTGCTGAGCATCGTGCTGGTGTACCTGACGCTCACGATCCCGCGGGTGATCCTCTTCGAGGCGTTCCTCTCGTTCCTCGGGCTGGGCGTCGAGCCGCCGGACGTGTCGTGGGGCCTGCTCGCGAACGAGGGCATCCAAGTCATCACCCCGGTCAAGACCTACTGGTGGCTGATCGTGTTCCCCAGCCTGGCGATCGGCGTCACGCTGTTCGCGCTGAACTTCCTCGGCGACGGCCTGCGTGACGCGTTCGACCCGCGGATGAAGGGCCGCTAAAGTCGGCCGCTCGGGTTCGGCAGCCAACCACAAAGGAACCGAGGAACGAAGGCGGCGTTTCGCTGCGTCTTTTTCACCAAGATGAGCTCACCGCGGGCGAAAGACCTCCCGGAGGAGAACCCCGATGGAAGAACCGGCCTACGACACGCCGCCCCCCGCCGACCGCACGATGCTGGCGCTGATGCACCTGTCGCAGTTCTGTGGCTACATCGCTCCGCTGGCCGGGTTCGTGGCGCCAATCATCTTCTGGCAAGTCATGAAAGACGAGTCACCGGAGTACGACGCGCACGGCCGCGCCGCATCCAACTGGTCCCTCAGCCAGCTCATCTATTGGGCGTTGGGGATCGCGATGTGCGTCACCGTGATCCTCCTGCCAATCGGGATCCCCTTCTTGTCGGTCCTCGGCGCGCTCGGCGTGATCTTCCCCATCGTCGGGGCGGTGAAGGCGTCCAAAGGCCAGCTCTGGAAGTACCCGATCACGATCCCCTTCTTTTGAGCGTCGCGTCGCCTCAGGTCGACGGTTCGGCGACCCGCCCCAGCATCGGATCGTCCGGCGCGAAGGGGGGCTCGTCGAAAGCGCGGCCGTCGTCGGTAACCCGCGGGTCCTCTCCTTCGTGCAGCTGCTGCATGAGCAGGTCGCGCAGCCGACCCAGCTCGGCCCGGTGCTGCGGGTCGTCGACCAGATTCTTCGTCTGATCGGGATCCCCGCCGATGGCGTAGAGCTCTTCGGAGGGCCGTTTCGCGAACCCCAGGCGCCACTCGCGCTCGATCGCCGGGTCGCCTTCGTGCTCGGCGAACCAGTCGCGGGTTGGACCGAAGTCCATGTCGGTCCGCCGCACCAGCCGCCCATCGCGGCGGAGCATTCCCTTCACGACCGGGGCGGCGAGCGGCGGCTCGGCGACCGGCCAGCGGTCGGGCGCGAAGTTGCGGATGTACAAGTTGTCGGCCGTGCGGATCGCCCGCATTGGATAGGGCAAACCGGCGGGCCGGGCGCCGCGGACGTGGTTCTCGCGACCCACGAGCGCCCAGCCCCGCAGCGTCGACTCCTCCCGGGGCTGCTCGGCGCGGATCACCGGCAAGAGGCTCTGGCCGTCCATCTCGTCCAGCGGCGCCACGCCGGCCGCGTCGAGGAACGTCGGCGCGAGATCGACGAGACTGACCGGCGCCGCGACCTCCCGGCCCGCGCCCACCCGGCCGGGCCAGCGGATCGCCAGCGGGACCTGGGCGCCGAAGTCGTACAGGTTGGTCTTCCCACGGGGGAAGCCGGGCGCGCCGTGGTCGCCGCTCACCACGAACAGCGTGTTGTCCAACTCGCCCCGCTCGGTGAGTTCGTCGAGCAGCACGCCGACGGCCGCGTCGAACGCGAGCGCCTCGCCGAGGTAGTCAGCGAAGTCTTCGCGGACCGTTTCGTTGTCGGGCAAGAAGCCGGGCAGACGGCCCTCGAGCTCGTCGGGGTCGATTCCCCAGAGGGCCTTACCGGAACCACGGACCCACGGCCGGTGGGTGTTCGTGGGATTGAACCAGTAGAAGAAAGGCTGGCCCGTGTCGCGGTCGGCGAGCATGGCGCCGAAGTTCTGCCGGACCTCGTCGAGCAGCTCGCGTTTCTTGGCCTCGGGGTCGTCGGCCTCCATCGCGTGCTGAGAGAACGAGTTGAACCGCCTGCCGGCAGGCGTGTAGTTTCGCCGGCCGCCGCCCATCCGGTCTTCGCTGATGTGCATCTTGTACGACCAGCCGATGTGGTAGCCCGCCCCTCGCAGCGCGAGCGCGAAACCTTGCACCTTGTCCCACGGGTCCGGCTCGCCCTCTAGCCAAGGGTGGTGCAGCTGGGAGTGGCTGCCGTTGCGGAAAAAGTGCCGCCCCGACAACAGCGCCGCCCGCGACGGCGTGCAGCTGGGCGCGCTGACCAACGCGCAGTCGAACAGCACACCCTCGCGCGCGACCCGGTCGAAGTGGCGGGTCTCCAAGACGTCGTTCACGGTCGGCGTGTCGGCCGCGCGGTACGCGCTCGCGTAGCGCCCCAGGTCGTCGGCGAACGCCAGCACGATGTTCGGCGGCCGCTCGGCCCCGACCGCGGCCGAAACGGCGCCGGCGAGAAGCAGACCGACTAGCACGCTGATCGATCGCATCGGGAGGGCCCCATAAAAGCAGAGGAGTCGCCGGACGAGCATCGCCTACGGGGGCCGATTGTAACGACCCGCCGGTTCCGATTGGCGCGATGGTCGGCTCTGGGGGGCCTCCGCGCTGTGGTTTTTTGACACAAGGCCCCTGTGACGTAGGTATTTGGCGACACCCCGTGTCGAGCTCCGCCGCCGCTCCCCCGCCGCCCCAGCCGCCCATGCCCTCAGGCGTCAAGACCGCCGCCGCGTCGATCTTGCTGGTCGACGACGACCTCCACGTGCTGGAATCGATGGCCGACTGGCTGCGCGACCAGGGTTACTCGGTCGACGCGGCCTCGACACAAGCCGACGCGGTCGAGCGGCTCATCGCGCGGTCGTACGACCTGGTGCTCAGCGACGTTCGGTTGGGTGACGGCGACGGCTTCGACCTGCTCGAGCAGACGCTCCGCCGCCGCCCCGGCGCCCAGGTGATACTGATCACCGGCTACGGCGCGGCCGACGACGCGATCGACGCGATCCGCGCCGGCGCGTTCGATTACCTGACGAAGCCGCTCATCGACGACGAGCTGCTGATGGCGATCGAGCGCGCCCTCTCGCAGCGGAAGGTGCTCTCGGAGAACACCGAGCTGAAGCAGCAGCTCGACCGCAAGCACGGGATGGGCCACATCATCGGCGCCGACCCGCGGATGATGCGCGTGTTCGACGTGATCGACAGCGTCGCCGACACGCGGGCCACCGTGCTGGTGACCGGCGAGAGCGGCACCGGCAAGAGCCTCCTCGCCCGCGCGATCCACACCCGCAGCGACCGCCGCAGCGGGCCGTTCGTCGAGGTCGCGTGCGGCGCGCTGCCGGAGAACCTGCTCGAGAGCGAGCTGTTCGGCCACGTGGCCGGCGCGTTCACCGGCGCGACCACCAACAAGATCGGCAAGTTCCTCCAGGCCGACGGCGGCACCATCTTCCTCGACGAGATCGGCACCGCCACGCCCGCCATGCAGGTCAAGCTGCTGCGCGTGCTGCAGGAGCTGGCCTTCGAGCCGGTCGGCGGCACGCAGACGCACCGCGTCGACGTGCGCGTGGTGCTCGCAACGAACGAGGACCTCGCGAAGAACGTGACCGAGGGCAAGTTCCGCCAGGACCTGTTCTACCGCATCAACGTCATCAACCTCGAGCTGCCCCCGCTCCGCGCCCGGCCGAGCGACGTGCCGCTGCTGGCCCAGAAGTTCCTCGAAGAGGTCCGCGACGACGCCAACCGACCCAACGTACGCGGCTTCTCGGACGACGCGATCGCGGCCCTGCAGGCTTACCACTGGCCTGGCAACGTGCGCGAGCTGCAGAACGTGGTCGAGCGGACCGTCTTGCTGGGCAAGCAAGAACTCATCCCGCTGCACGAACTCCCCCCCGAGCTGCGCGTGCCCGGCGCCGGCGGCGCGGCGGGCGGCGCGGGCTACTACGCGGGCCAGACGCTCAAAGAGGCCCTCGAGGGCCCCGAGCGGCAGATCATCCTCGAGGTGCTCGAGCTGAACCACTGGAACCGCAACGAGACCGCCGACCAACTCGGCATCAACCGCACGACGCTCTACAAGAAGATGAAGCGCCTGGGCCTGGAGGAGCGAGCGCCGGTGGCGGAGTGAGTCTCGACTACGGCTCCATGATATCCAAGTCACCCGGGTCTTCCGCCGGCGGTTCGCGGCGGGCTTCTTCGCGGACGGTGGGGCGCTCGATCGGCTTGAGCTCGTGCGCCTCGTAGGCGCGCTCCAGCGGCGTGCCGTCTGCTAGGCGGAGCGAGTAGCGGATCACGCCGGCGTGCTCGTCGTAACGCATCTCGGCGATCTGGCCGGTGTGCGGCTCGGCCGCCATGCCGTGGCTGACGACCTCCACCCACTGGCCGATCTCTAGGCCCTCGGGGCGCACGTCGCGCCACAGCGTGCGGCGTACGCGGAGCCGCGTGTCGCCGTAGTGCATCACCACGTATTCGCCCTCGGGCCCCACGGCGCCGTCGCGGCGCCAGATTCGCTGGCTGGGGATCATTTGCCGGGCGGCCTGGACGTCCTCCGGGTGGACCCAGTCGTTGCCGTCCTCGGGCCACCAAGGAAAGTAGCCGTACTTCGGATCGGTCTTCAGCGGGGGCAGGCTGTCCGGCATGACCCGATTATAGGACATCCTCACGCCCGGCGCCCGCGGCGTGGCGGCGCCCGCCCGAGCCCAGGGGCATCGGCCCCCGGTGGAGGCCGGAAACTTCCCCGCTCCGACGACCCCACGCCCCACTTCAGCCGCCAGGGCGTATGTTTTGTTGCCCAAACGCAACACGTCACCGACCTAGCTATGCAAACCGACCAGTTCCTCAGCCACCACGGCGTCTCGCGCAACCCGTTCGCCGAGGAGGACGCGCAGACCGACCGCGTGTTCAAGGCACTCTGCTCGACGATCCACCACCCCGCGTGGGACAAGGTCTACGGCGAGCCGACCGACCCGGCCACGTCGCTGGTGTTCGGCGAGAAGGGCGCCGGCAAGACCGCTATGCGATTGCAGATCGTCCAATCGATCGAGAAGCACAACGCCGCGTCGCCCACCGGGGAGCGCGTGTGGGTCGTCGACTACGACGACTACAACCCGCTGCTCGACCGCTTCGCCGACCGCCTGCCCGCCCGCAAGGGCCGCGACGCGTCGCGCGTGCTCGGCGAGTGGAAGCTGTGGGACCACATGGACGGCGTGCTCGCCATCGCCGTCACGGACCTCGTCGACCGCCTGCTCGCCGGGCGGATCGACCGCGGTCAGGCGCGGGGGCTGGACCACGCCCAGCAACGCGACCTGCTGCTGCTCGCCGCCTGCTACGACGACTCCACCGCCGAGCCACAGAGCGAGCGTTGGGCGCGGCTGCGTCGCGCGGTGGGCTACCCGATCTGGCGCGCCGGCGGCTGGTTCACGCTGGGGCTGGCGATCACGCTCGTGATCCTCGGCGTGATCATCGGCTGGCGGGCGTGGGATTGGCTGCAGTGGCCTTGGACTTGGGTGGCGATCGCCGCGGGCTGGGCGCCGTGGGTCACCAAATGGGCCACCCGCAAGTACCGCGCGGTCCGCATCGCCAACAACGTGCGAGTGCTCCGCCGCGATCGTGGCACGCTCTCGGGGATGCTCATGCGGATCCCGGCGAGCGACCTCGAGAACCAGCCACTGCCCGAACGAAAGCGGACCGACGACCGCTACGAGCTGCTCGCCAAGCTGCAGGGCGTGCTGCGGTCGCTCGGGTACGGCGGCGTCGTGGTGCTGGTCGACCGCGTCGACGAGCCCCACCTGCTCGGCGGGCGGCTCGAGCACATCCGCGACTTCGTGTGGTCGATGCTCGACAACAAGTTCCTCCGCCAGCCCGGCGTAGGGTTCAAACTGCTGCTGCCCGCGGAGCTGCTCGAGCACCTGAACCGCGAGGACCGCGACTTCCACCAGCGGGCGCGGCTCGACAAGCAGAACGTGGTGCCGTCGCTCGACTGGACAGCCGACTCCCTCCAGGACCTGGCGAACGCCCGCCTGGCCGCCTGCTCCGACAAGTCGCCGCCGCCGAAGCTGCGCGCCCTGATCGACCCGGCGGTTTCCGACGCGCGCCTGGCCGAAGCAATGCGCGGCCTGCGGACGCCGCGGCACCTGTTCAAGTTTCTGTTCCGCCTGATCACGACCCACTGCGGCCGGCACACCGAGTCGGACCCCGCGTGGCGGATCGAACCCGACACGTTCGAAGCGGTCCTCGCTGTTTACACGCGCGAACAAGCTTCGATCGATCGGGGCCTCGCCGCGACCTGAGCGGTTGGCCCTCGCGTCAACGCCTGCCAGTGGCTTGCGCAGCGTTCCGCCTTCCCCATTCCGCCGTGGGCAAGCCGCCGACCGGCGTTGACCCTCCCGGCCCCCTCTGCAACGCTCCGCCGCGCCGCTCTCGATGGCCGAGGGCGGCGCGGTTGCCAGAATCGATTGGGAGTTTGCCGAGCATGGTCCGGGTCCTCGTCGCCTTGTTATTTGCCGCCGCCGCGGCGGGTTGCGGACAGCCCGAAGAGCCACAAGCACAGCCTCCCCAGGGGGTGAAGGCCGCCGGGGCTGGATCGACCGATCAGAAGGCGATCGCCCAGGTCGCCGAGCGGTTCGTCCGTTCGGTCATCGGCGGCGACCCGGCCGGCGCGGCTGACCTGCTGACCTCCGCGGCACAGACGCGCTACGCCAGCGACCCGTCGATCTTGCCCACCATGGGGCTCGAGACCCAGAGCGTTCTGGTCGGCGAGATCCGCCTGCTTAACGACTCCGAGGCGGGCGTCCAGGTGCTGGTGACCGAGACCGGCGCCGCCGAGGCGTCCGAGCTGGGCTGCTTGATGAAACGCGAGGGCGACCTCTGGCGGGTCTGCGGGCTCGCCAGCGCTTCGGACGGCGCCAATCCAGTGGTTATCAACTTCGAGGCGCCCGTCGCCGCCCAGCCAGGCACGCAGCCGCTGGTGGATGGGGCGTCGCCCCCAGATGAGCGGACCGCTACGGAACAAACGGGCGGAGCGATCCGCTGAGCGCCTGAAGATCGGCAGAATAGGCAACCTAAGCAACATCAAGCGGCCGCCGTCGGGCGGTCGCTTTTTTTTGACTTTCTCCGGACGGCCCCTTTACACCCTGCCGCACCCTGATAGCTTTTTCTGCCCAGGCCGCAAGGTCGATGCAATCCGTGTATTCCACGCAGGATTCGCAAGCCGCCTGAAAGCCTCTCACCGCGAACACAGCCGCGCCACGGTGGCGCGACGCCCGCGGCGGGAGGAGCCTATCGGAGGAACGCGGCCGAGCCGGCTGCTCGGCGATCCTTCGGACCCCGCCCATAGTGCGTCGCCGCGTGCAAGTCGTTTTTGCCGACGCCACCTGCCTTTCTACAGCCGCCTGAGTGCGGCGTCCGTGTCTGGAGAATCCACTGATGAAATTCGCTCACTTCGCTGTTGTGGCCGCTGCTGCGGTCGTGCTGTCGTCGGCCGTCGAAGCCCAGGCGGGCCTGTTCGACTGCTTCAAGAAGGACTCGTGCTGCGCGCCCGAGCCCACCTGCTGCGAGCCGGAGCCCGTTTGCTGCGAGCCCGAGCCCACTTGCTGCGAGCCCGCCCCGGTCTGCGAGCCCGCCCCGGTCTGCTGCGAGCCCGCCCCCGTTTGCGAGCCGGCGCCGACCTGCTGCGAGCCCGAGCCCACTTGCTGCGAGCCCGCTCCGACCTGCTGCGAGCCGGCCAAGAAGCGTTGCGGCCTGTTCTCGCGCCTCCGCGGTCACCGCGGCTGCTGCCACTGAGCCGCCCACGCGGCTGTAGCCCCGCCCGCCGGGGTTGAAGCCGCCGAGCGCAACGAGTCGCCGACCGCCGCCCCCCCGACTGCTGGGGGGCGGCGGTTTTTGTTTGCGCCGTGCGCGGCGGTTTTTGTGGGCGGCTTGGGGCCGGTCGGCCTCGCGGCCGCTGGCGGGGGTTGCTAGCCTCCGGGCTCGTTCCCCCCCGGTGGTCCGGAGCCGAGGCATGCCCGCCTTCCGTGTCCAGCTCGACGCCTACAACGGCCCGCTCGACCTGCTGCTCTACCTGGTCCGCAAGGCCGAGTTGCCTATCGCCCAGCTGCCGCTGGCCGAGTTGGCCCAACAGTACTTGGATTACGTGGCGCTCGTGGAGCGGCTCGACCCGGACGCCGTCGGCGATTTCCTCGAGGTCGCCAGCACGCTGCTGGTCATCAAGTCGCAGAGCGTGCTGCCCGACGCCGAGGCGAGCGCCGGCGAGCCGACCGACGACGAAGCGCCGGTCGAGTCGCCCGGCGACCTGGTCGCCAGGCTGCTGCAGTACAAGGAGTACCGCGACGCCGCGGCCCGGCTCGAGACCGCGCGGCTTGACTGGTCGCGGCGCCGGGTCCGCGTGCAGCCGACCGGCCGAGCCGCCGCCCCCGCCGACGAGCGCCCCATCGAAGGGGTCGAGCTGTGGGACCTGGTCAGCGCGTTCGCGCGGGTGATGCGGGACCGCCTCCAACCGCCAGAGGAGCCGGCCACCGTCCGCTACGACGAAACGCCGATCCACGTGTACATGCAACGCGTCGACCGCCAGCTCCGGCAGTCCCGTGAGCCGACGCCCTTCGAGTGCCTCTTCCCCGAGGGCGAGGTCCACAAGTCGACGCTGGTGGCGGTGTTCCTTGCGGTGCTCGAGCTGGTCCGTTACCGCCACGCGCTCGCCTCGCAGTCGGAGCGGTTTGGACCGATCGCCCTCCTCCCCGGCCCCACGCCCTACGCCGTCGCGGCGTAAGCGCGACGGCTCGGGGGCTCAGGCGACCAACGCCCCCCGCCGGTTTCCTCTCTGGCCTGCCGCGGTGATAATCGACCGCCCCAGGCCGCCCGTGCGACTGCCGTCACGGCCCTACGCTCTCCGATCGCCGCCCCCCGCCCCGCGACGCCCCGTTGCCGAAGAACGCCCCGGTCAAAACGCTCAAGCACGGCGACCTCACGATCGAGGGCTACAGCCGCGCGGCGGTGCAGAGCTACTGGCGGGTGCCCGAGATGAGCCTCGGGTTCGACCTCGGCGTGCAGCCATGGGGCTTCATGGGCACCGAGACGTGGTTCGTCTCGCACGCGCACCTGGACCACATCGCCGCCCTGCCGGTCTACGTGGCGCGGCGGCGGATGATGAAGATGGACCCGCCCACGATCTACCTCCCCGAAGAGAACGTCGACGGCGTCAACCACCTGCTCGCCGCCATCACGAAGCTCGACCGGGGCCGGCTGCCCTGCCAGCTCATCGGCCTAGCGCCGGGCGCCGAGGTCGAGCTCTCGCGCGAGCTGGTGGTGACCGCCACCGCGACCACGCACACGGTGCCCTCGCTCGGCTACGTGGTGTGGGACCGGCGGAAGAAGCTCAAGCCCGAGTACCAAGGCCTCGAGGGGCACGAGATCCGCGACCTGCGACTGGCCGGGACCGAGGTCAGCAGCGAGGTCCGCGAGCCGATCGTCGCGTACCTGGGCGACAGCTCGCCGAAGGGGCTCGACGCGTCGCCGGCCATGTACCGGGCGAAAATCTTGATCGCCGAGATGACGTTCGTCGCCCCCGAGCACCGCAAAGAGAAGATCCACAAGCACGGCCACATGCACCTCGACGACTGGGTCGACCGGGCCGCGCTCTTCGAGAACGAGCTGGTGATCGCCGCCCACCTGAGCACGCGGTACAACGCGCGGCAGGTGGAGCGGATGGTCAAGAAGAAGCTGCCCGACCTGCTCGACGGCAGGCTCCACCTGTGGCTCTAGCCCCCGGCACGCTCCCCCATGGGCGACACGCCGCTAACGGCTTGGCTCGGCCTGATGCTCTACATCGCTTGGGCCCTCGCCGAAGGCGCGATCCACGCCCGGGGGCTGTTTCAGCCCCCCTGCCCTGAGGGCCGCCGGGCCGGGCTCACGTGGCTCCAGACGGCCTTCTTCGGCACGTTTATCGTCGGCTGGCTGGACGCGTCGCTGGTCCGCTGGACCACCGCCCCGCCGGCGTGGGCGCCCGTCGGCTGGATCGGGGTCGTGCTGGTAGCCGTCGGCTTGGTCGTTCGCCTCGCCGCTCGGGTCACGATCGGTCGCAACTTCAGCGCGTTCGTGCAGACGTTCGACTCGCACCAATTGGTCACCACGGGCCTCTATCGCTGGGTCCGCCACCCGGCCTACACGGGCTTCGTTGGCTTCCTCGTTGGCTACCCGCTCTGCTTCATGAGCCTCGCGAGCCTGCTGGTCGCCGCGGCGATCGGCGCGCCGGCCCTGGCGCACCGGATCCGCGAAGAAGAGCACGCGCTGGCCGGCTGGTTCGGCGAGGACTGGGCCCGCTACGCGCAGCAGACGCCCCCCTTATTCCCGCGCCTGAGGTGACGCCGGTTCTGGAAGAGCCGCGGTCGTTCCGCCGTGAGGTCCCCAGCGGCTCAAAAATCCGCGTCGGTCGGCTGCGGCAGGAAGCGGTCGCTGGCTTGGTTGGCCGGCGTGACGGAACGGTCGTAGTACTTCGACCGCTTACTCTTGCTGGTCATCGACTGGGCGTAGACCCGGTCGCTGATGCTGTCGTTCACGTAGGCGACCCGGCCGTCGCAGAACGCCACGTTGACCCCGCCCGGGTGGTTGCTCGACGGGTACGCGAGCCATTCGGGGATCGTGCTGATCGAGTCGGGCGTGACGATCTCGCGCGCCGTGCCGCCGTTGACCCGCATGATCGACTGCACGTTCGGGTTCGTGCTCGTAGTGAAGGGGCCCATCGTGCCGGTCTGGATCGTGGTGGGCAGCTCGTTGTGCCACACGAAGCCGAAGTGGTGCTTCGCGTCCGGCAACAGCTGCTCGGCCGCCGTGTACGTGTAGCTGACCGCGTGGATGTTCTCGGTCAGCATCATCGTCTTGCTGGTCCCGTCGCCGGTGCTCACGTAGTTGATCGACGACTGCAGCACCGGCGCGTCGACGCTCGAGCCGGGGCCCTCGGCGTCGCGCACGTCGGGGTTGTTGACCCAGCCGGAGCCGGGGTCCTGGTTGTTGCGTCGGTTGACGTCGAAGAACACGCCGTTCGCCGCGTACTCGAAGTGCCGCATCGGGCCGCCCGGCCTCGAGGCATCCCCTTCGGCCCACCCCGCGTTGGCCACGTAGGAAGTCGCCGGTGTGCCGGGGATCTCCGGTGGGTCGCTGGGGCACTCCATCACGCTCAGCTGCGGGGTGAACGCCTCGGTGATCCTGCCGTCGCCATCGAAGCTCTTGGTCCACTGGTCCCAGAGCGGCTGCTCCTCGATGTACGGGAACAGCATCACCGACCAGCTGCCCCGCCGGCCCACCACGTACACTCCGTTGGGGGTCTTCTGGGCGCCCTGGTAGGGGAGCTCGTTGGCGTACCCGGGCAGCTCCTGCTGCGTCGAGTCGTAGTTCATCATCGCCGCCGCCAGGTTCTTTAGGTTGTTCACGCACTGCGTCCGGCGGCCCGATTCCCGCGCGTTCTGCACCGCGGGCAGCAACAGAGCGACCAGGATGCCGATGATGGCGATGACCACCAGCAGCTCAACGAGCGTGAAGCCGGCTCGGAATGGCCCGGACGGGGCGAAGGGGCGACGCATTTTCTGGGGTCCTGTCGGGTCGGAGCGGTCGGCTTAACGCAAAAATCGGTCCGGGAGGGGATATTTTTTTTGCGGCATTCCCACCGCCCTGATCGGGGCTTGGCGACCGCCTGGCTTCGCATTGCCGGCGGGCGTTTATTGCCTCAAGCGGCGTAAATGCTTTGCCTAAAGGAGTTTAATTCGCGAGGCGGCTCTTCCCATTGTGCCCGGACGGGCCCGTTCTGTCTACAAACCGCCCGCCCGCCGCTGGAGAACTCCGGCGGCCGCGTCCCAGGGAGGTTGACGGCCGCCCCGCCGGGGGTAATTTATGGAGTGCAGCGTCCAGCTGGTTTTCGCGTGGGCGAAGCATCCGGGCCCGTGGCGGAATTGGCAGACGCGCATGCTTGAGGGGCATGTGCCCGCAAGGGCGTGCTGGTTCGACTCCAGTCGGGCCCACTGATTCGCAAGGCAGGTTATCGCAAGGCAGGTTGAAAGACAGATCGCTGCGAGGCAGCCTGCCAAGCGATGAGCGGCCAGTTGAGCAGCGAAGCGGCAGCCCCGCCTCGCAACTCATCGACGAGCAACCCGCCGACGAGCAACCGAACGTTCGCAGTCCACGGCGGCCATACCAACGGTCGCTGAACCGAACGACAAACCGATCCACCCCGCAGAAACGCGTGGCCTCCGCCCGATTTATCGGTCCGTAGGCCGCGCGTTTCTTGCTGCGCAGAGGCCGCTCGCCCCGGCGAGGGCGGCCGCCCGATAAGAGCCGCCCCGATAAGATCAGCCGCGAGGCAATCCGGCGGCTTACGCCGCTGGCTGGCGCGCATCGGCCGGCCCAACCGGATCGGACCCCGCCCTTTCCTGAAGCCCGAGGCCCAGAGCCTCAGAGATACCGGGAGCCTCAAAGATACCGGGCTTTCTCGAGCGCCAAAAACAGGCACCCCAGCGCCATGGCGACCGTCGCGATCGCCATCATCACCGTATAGATCGACGTGGGCGGCTTCTTGACGACGCCACGCGACGCGGGCGGCGCCATGCCACTAGCCGAGGTTGAGTCGAGTTGCGACACGGTCGCCCTCCTGGATCGGTCCCTTTTGATATCGCACGTCGACGCTCCCCACGGCCCGGTCGGGCGCGGTGCGGAGGATCTTCAGGCGTCCCTTGTAACGGCTGCCGTTGAACACCTCGACGGTGTCGTTCACACGGAGGCCGTCGTCGCTGCCGATGCTGATCTCGACCAGCATACGCCCGTCGCGCCGCTGGGTGCGGCTCACGAGGCCGTCGACCCGCGGCGGCACGCCCTCGGCGGTCGCTTCGGGGTCGAGGCCGTTGGCCTCCATCACCCGCGTCATCCGGCCGGTGTCGACCAGCAGCTCGCGGTTGTATTCCTGGGCGGTTTCGAGGTCGTTCCGGACCGACTGCAGGGCCTCGGTCGCCTTGAGGGCGGTGTCGAAGCTCTTGTCCTTCTTGGCGATCGCCTCGCTGATGTTGTCGCGGAGCTGACCCACCTCGTCGGCGAGCTGGTTGTTGGCCTGCTGTGTCGCGGTGACGGCCGCTACGGCGCCCCGTTCCTTCTCGCTCAACTGGTTCAGCCGCCGCTGGATGGCCGAGTTCTCCTCCGCCAGCCGCGCCGACTCGGTCTCCAGCTTGCGGACCTGCTGCAGCGCGGCCTCGGCCTCGGCCGACAGGCGGCTCTCCAGGGCGTTGTACTCACGCACCTTTTCTTCGAAGCGTTGCCGCTCGTCCTGGTACTGTTGCTGGACCTGGCTGTGCATCTGCTTCCAGTTGCGGTGGGTCGAGAACACGACCACCGACAGCGTCATGAAGATGACGCTCAACACGAACAGCGCCACGACGAGGATCTTGCCGAGCAGATTCATCGATGCGGTTTTCCCTGCGACAAAGTCTCTCCGGCGGCTCGGGGGCCGCTCGGAGCGTTCCGGCGTCATTCCGCCCGATTCGAGCGATCGACGCGTGGCGGGACCGTTTGAACACTGCCTCGAAGGGGGCCAGGTTCGAACGGCGTTCCGGCAGTATAGCTAGCCCGGAAAACGGGTGTCAATTTACGCTATTTACGTAATCTCGTTGCGATACGCGACTTACGACAACCCGCCTGCCTCTACCCGAAAAACCGGCTCAAAGCGAAGCGTCGCAGGCCCGGTAACCGGTCGTGGGTCCGACTGGGACCAGCCGACGGGTCCCCAATCGGCGAGCAACAAGGCAACGCGGCCCCCAGGCAACGCGGCCCCCTCCCCAGGAGCGGACGCGCGGTCGCGTAGCGTCACTGCGGGAAGCACCCGCACGCCGAGCCGCACGGGCCAACAGGCGGGTCGCCGCTGGCCCCGCCGCCCGAGGCCCCGAAGCTGGAAGAGCTGTGGCCGGCCGGGACGCTGAGCAGCTTCTTCAGCCGCTCGCCGCCGCAATCGGGGCAAGCCGGGCGCTGCGACTCGTTACGCACGAGCACTTCCACGTCTTTCTGGCAGTCGTCGCACAGGTACTCGTACAGCGGCATCTTCGGACGCTTTCGGTAAGCGGTGAACGGTTCTCTGGATAGCCTCACGGCGCCGCCAGCGCGGCCCCAACGTCAGGAATACGCATCGGAGTTCAGGGGCGTTCGCCCGGGCGGCGGAGGATTTCGCTGAGGATCACCGCGTCGCGCACGCCGGCGGGGGTCTTGAGAAGGGCCCGGATGCGAGCGGCGGTCGACGCGGGGCGGGGCGCCTCGAACTCGGCGGCGGCCGCTGCGGGGCGTGACCCCAGCCGGCCGAGTCGGTGCTCGAACGTTTGTTGCAGCCGCTCCTCGAGCCGGTCGTCCGCCAACGCGATCGACTCGCCCAGGTGCGCGGCTTGTTCGGCGAGCTGGCTCTCCGGCAGGTGGCGCAGCTGCCGCTGGCGGTCGCGCTGCTCCTGGAGCCGCCGCTGCTGGATCGCCTCGTCGGCCCGGCTGGCGGCCTCGTCGGGGTCAACCAGCAGCTCGATCTGCGACTCCGGGGCCGGCCGCTTCGGCCTCGCCGTCGGCTTGCGGCGGGGGGGTTCTTCAAACGGGTCCAACGGCCCACGCCGGCGAGGACGCTGCGGGGGCTCGTCCGGCTCGGGCCGCGCCGGGCCGACGGCTTGCTCTTCCTGCATCTGCCCGACCCGCCGGAGGAACTCCTCGACCTCCGAACGCAGCTCGCCTTGGTCGGCTTTGGCCTCGACGGGCTCGGCCTGGCGCTCGCGTCCCGCGTGCGCGTCGGCCCGTTGGTCGCGCACCACCTGCCGCGGCGGGAGCTCGACGGGCCTGCCCCCCTGCTGGCCCCCCTGCTGGCCCCGTTTCTCGGCCCGCTCGGCGGCGCGCCGCTTCGCTTCCTCGGCCTCTTTCTGCTCCTTGAACGCGACCATCACCTGCCGCGCCACGACGATCAACAGCACGACGATCGAGCCGATCTCTTGCAGCCAAGCGACCGGCGGCGGGTGGAGCAGGGCTTCGGGCATGGAGCCGGTTGGGGATCGGTCTGGGGAAGGAGGAAAGCGGAAGCTGGAAGGCGGCGCGTCCGGCGCCGATGCGTAGCCCTCTACCGTCGCCCGACTGCTTGTCTCACTTCGCCGTGGCGATCGACTCACGCATGTCCGTGTCTGCCTGCACGTTCCGCAGCCGGTAGTAGTCGAGGATCCCCAGCTTGCCGGTGTGGAACGCCTCGGCCATGGCCCGGGGGACCTCGGCCTCGGCCTCTACCAGTTTAGCGCGCATCTCCTCGATGCCGGCGATGTTTTCCTGCTCTTGCGAAACGGCCATCGCCCGCCGGCCCTCCGCGTTCGCCCGCGCGACCCGCGTGTCGGCCTCGGCCTGGTCGGCCTGCAGGCGGGCGCCGATGTTGTCTCCTACGTCGATATCGGCGATGTCGATCGACACGATCTCGAAGGCCGTCTGCGAATCCAGCCGCCGCGCGAGCACCGCCTTGCTGATCCGGTCCGGGTTCTCGAGCACGTCCTTGTGGCTGGCGGCCGAGCCGATCGTGCTGACGATCCCCTCGCCCACGCGGGCGACGATCGTCTCCTCGGTGGCGCCGCCGATCAGTTGGTCGAGGTTCGCGCGCACGGTGACCCGCGCCTTGACCTTGAGCTGGATGCCGTCCTTGGCGATCGCGTCGAGGCTCGGGCGCTTGCTGTTCTTGGCGGGGCAGTCGATGACCCGCGGATACACGCTGGTCTGGACCGCCTCGAGGATGTTCCGCCCCGCCAGGTCGATGGCCGTCGCCTTCTTGAAACCGAGCTCGATGATCTTCGCCTTGCGGGCGGCGATCATGGAGCGGATCACCAGCGGCACGTTCCCGCCGGCCATGTAATGGGCCTCTAGCGCGCGGGTCGTGACCCCCTCCTCGTCGGTCAGCCCCGCCTGGGTCGCCATGATCTTGCTGCGCACGATCACGGTCGGGTTGACCTTCCGGAAGGTCATCCGCAGCAGGTCGAAGATGCCGATCCCGGCGCCGGTCGTGACCGACTGGATGTAGAGCCGGAAGAAGCGGGCGACGATCGCGAACGCCGCGAGCAACACGAGCCCGCCGATCGCAAAGAGAACAATCCAAACGGGCTGCGGCATATCGGCCGAACGGCTGAAGGAACGGGGGGGAGGGGCCGCCGGTGCGGCGACACAGTTGTTGTAGGGCGGACCGCCGCGCGACACAAGTTTCGGCCTCAACCCGCCGCCGGCGGATCGCCGGGTCGCGCAGCGTGGGTTCGCCAACCAAAGAGCGTCTGAGCCCCGCGGCGTCAGCCCCGGGGAGTGGCGCCTAAACGGATCCCGCTGACGGCTCGGGGCTGACCCCTGGCGCTCAGGTTGGCTCGTCGTCGCCCGGATCGAAGTCGAGCGTGTCGAGGCCCAGCTCCGACGCGGGCCGCGCGAGCGGGTCGGCGTCCGCCGCGGGCGTCGCGGCCTGGTCGCTCGGCGCCGGAGCGCGGCGGACCACGATGCGCGTGCGGGTCGCCTCGACGACCTTCACGTACTCGCCCGGCTCGATCGCCTGCCCCTGGCTGAGCGCGTCGAACATCTGGCCGTCGACCTCCACGGCGCCCGCCGGCAGCATCTTGCTCCGCGCCACGCCGATCTTGCCGATCAGCTCGTCCCGCTCGTCGCGCGGAAGGACCTCGTCCTCGCGCGGCGCAGCGCCCACCAGCACGCGGCCGATCGGCGTCTTCGGCAGGTACAGCAGCGCCAGGTAGATCACCACCGGCGCGAGCAGCACCTCGCCGGCCGCGAAGCCCAGCCCGTAGGTCCACCCCCCCTCGCTGTAAGCGCTGTAGACCGCGCCGATGAACGCCGCCGCCGAGAGGAACCCCAACACACCGCCCGAGGGCACGAACACCTCGGCGATGATCAGCAAGCTGCCGACCACAGCGAGCAGCACGGCGATCGAGACTCCGTCGAGGGCGTTCAAGGGGAGGCTGCAGGCTTGAGGCGGGAGGCTGGAGGAAGCGGAGGCGGTGCTTCGACTTTACCTCGTGGGGCTCACGTGGACAGGCGGCGGACGACGACTCGGTTGGCGTGCGCCTCGACGACTTCGACCTGCTCGCCCCGCTCGACCAGTTCGCCGCGGGTGATCACGTCGACCGGCTCGCCGTCGATCTCCGCGCGGCCGGTCGGAGCGAGGGTGGTGGTCGCCGCGCCGGTCTTGCCCACCAGGTGCTCGTAGTCGGCGAGCTGCTCGCGGCGCTCTTGCTCGATGCGGTCGGCTTCCTCGAGCGGCGCGAGGGTCATCCGGCGGAAGAGCGTCGACTCGGGCAGGTAGGCACGCAGCACCGCGGCGATGGCGATCGTCGCGAAGCCCGCCCCGACAACCGTCGCGAGCGAGTTCCGCAGCTCGACCATCTGCGAGTCGGTCTTCGGCAGGATGAACGTCTGGCTCGCCAGCACGAGCGACGCGATGATCAGCAGCCCGCCGCCGAGGCCGAAGATACCGAATCCCGGCAGCACGATCAGCTCCATCAGCACGAACACCAGCCCCGCCACAAACAGCATCACCTCGAGCCAGTCGGCCGTGCCGTCGAGGAACTTGCTCCAGAAGAACAGCAAGAAAGCCACCGCGGCGATGAACCCGCCGACCCCCAGGCCCGGCGTGTTCAGCTCGATGTAGAGCCCCACCACGGCGATCACCAGCAACAAAGCAGCCAGCCCGGGCGAGGCCAGGGCCTCGACCAGCTCCAGCGCCCAGTTCGGCTCGGCCGTGCGGGGCGGCTCTTCGAAGCCGTAGAGCGCGACCAGGTCGTCGAACTGCTGCACGGTCTGCCACGCCACGCCGAGCTCGGCCGCCCGCGCAGCCGGCAGCGACAGGCGCTCTCCGGCTGCTTTCACCCGCTCGCCGCGGCGCCACGCCTGGGCGTCGGGCTGCTCGTCCAGCTCTTCCGGCGAGAAGATCCGCACCGCGCCGGTCTCCCGGTGGTTGTAGACCGCCAGCTCGATCGACGGGTCGATCGTCGCGGCCAGCAGCGACCAGCCACGCGACGTCTGCTGCGCGAGCGACTCGCGCACCGTCGCCACGGCGGCGTCGAGCTGCGAATCGATCGCGTCGGCGCCGGCGTCGTCGCCCGCGTCCTCGCCGGCGTCGGGGCCCAAGGGCTGTTCGGCGGGCGCGGCGTCGGGCGCGTCGACGCCCCGCAGCTCGGCGCCCTCTTGGATCACGAGTTGATCGGCCGCCAGCGCGACCAAGCTGGCCGGCCCCTCGCTCCGCCGCGGCACGTAGGCGACCGTGCGCGCCTCGCCCGCGCCGAGGTCGGCGAGCGTCTGCGCGAGCCGCACGGCCGCGGCCGGGTCGCCGCCGGACGAGTCGATCCGCACGCCGATCCAGTTCACGCTGTTGCGGTCGATCTCGTCGCCGAGCAGCGATTCGAGCCGACGCACCGAGCTATTCGTGACCGGCCCGGTCAGGTCGACCATGATCGGCCGCCACTCGCCGGTGAGGCCCTCGTCCTCGCGCAGGGCCTCGGTCGGAACCGAAAGGGCCCTAGCGAGGGCCGCCTCGTCGGCCGCCAAGTACTTGGCGACCCCCTCGCGGCGCGCCTCGCGGCCGGTGAACACGGCCAGCGCCCCGCTGGGCGCGAGCACCTCCTCGGCCACCACGGCGCGCTCCGCGCGGAGCGTTTCGAGCTCGCCGCCCGTCACGTACTCCACGCCGCTGTCGGTCTCGACCCGCACCAGCTCGACCGACGCGTCGATCATCGCCAGCACCACCGCCGGCGGCGCGGTCCGCCGCGCTTGGGCGATCTGCTCGTACGAAGCGCGGATGCCCGGCTCGACCGGCCGCGACGGGTCCTCGTCGATCCCCGCCCTGCCCAGTTCCGCGTCGGGCGCCATCGCGATCTCCTCACACGCCAGCGCGATCAGCACCGCGTGGCCCTCGATGGTCTCCGGCACGTAGGCGAGCGTCTTGACACGCGCCATCTGCTCGCTGACGAGGAACCGCGCCAGCCGCAACGCCCGCTCAAACTCCGTGGCGCCCCCGTCCGGATCGGCCGACAGCCGCAGGATTAGCAGCGGCCGCTGGTCGGCGCCGGCGCGTGCTTCGGCCAACAAGCGATCGACCGCCCGCTGCATCCGTCCTTGGTAAGCCGCGTCCTCCGACCCCGTGAGCGGCAAGCGCACCCGGATCGTCGCCACCGCCCGCTCGCCGGCCGCCTCGCCCGCCGGCGATTCCGGCCCGGCTTGCTCCGCGGGCGCGTCGGCCGGCGCTGGGGGGGCTGGGGCCTCCTCGCCGGCGGCGACATCGGCGCACGCGGGCGCCGCGAGCGTCGTCGCGACCAACGCCGCAACGGCTGCCGCCGCCAACCGCCAACGCCGTGTTTGGCTCAAACCGCTCTCCATGTGCTGACTCCCGTGCGCCAGGGGCCGTGCCGACGACCCAACCCGCGCCGCGATTATACCGAGCAGCGCCGCTTTGCGTGCCGATCCGACCAAGCCGTGGCTTCCCCGCCGGTCGTGTCGTAGGCTGAAACGATGGTGAAGCGTCCGGCGCAGCGAGGGCTCGCCACGGTAATTCGTCCGCCAGGCTCGCGATCTTGCCTCCAACCGAAGCCACCAGCGACACGCAACCCGCCGAGAGCCCCCCACCCGCCGGCGCGCGGCAAGAGGCGGCCGGCTGGCTGGCGAGCCTGCTGATCCACGCCGCGGTGCTGCTGCTGCTCGCCGCGTGGACCCTGCCGCCGTTGCCTCTGCCCGCAGCCCTCTCGCTGCTCGGCGAGCCCGCCCTAGAAGAGGACACGGCCGACACGCTCGACCTCGACGACGCGCTCGTCGACCTCGACGTGGAGACCCTCACCCAGCCGCTCGACGCGCCCGAGACCGACACGCCGCTCGACGCGCCCGCGCCGCCGCTAGCGGCGGCCGAGCCGGTCGCCGCGCTCGACCTGTCGTCCCTCGCCCCCACGCCGGCGCTGACCGCGCCGATCAGCCCCTCCCTCTCGGAGATCGCCGGCACGGGGACCGACGGCCGCTCGCCGGCCAGCCGGGCCGCGTTGGTCGCGGCCAAGGGGGGCTCGCCCGAGAGCGAGGCCGCCGTGCAACGCGCGCTGAAGTGGCTCGCCGAGCACCAGAACCCCGACGGGACCTGGAGCCTCGTGCACACCGCCGGCGCGTGCCGCGGCCGCTGCGCGAACCCCGGCCGCGTGCCGGGCGACGACCCGTTCGGCGCGTCGATCTCCAGCGCCACGGGCCTCGCGCTGCTCCCCTTCCTCGGCGCCGGCCAGACACAAGACTCGGGGCGCTACAAGCGCGTTGTCGCCGCCGGGCTCGGCGCGCTCGCGCGGCTCGGCCGTGTCGAGGAGGACTACGCCAGCCTGCCCGGCTTGTCGTGGCGCGACAGCGGGCGGATGTACGCGCACGGCATCAACGCGATCGTGCTCAGCGAGGCCTACGGCCTAACCGGCGACCGCCGCCTCGGCGCCGCGGCCGAGGCCGCGCTGGCGTTCGTGTCGGCCGCCCAAGACCCGGCCGGCGGCGGCTGGCGCTACAGCCCCCAGCGGCCGGGCGACACGTCGGTCACCGGGTGGCAGATCATGGCCCTCAAGAGCGGCTCGCTAGCGGGCATCGCCACGCCGACGACCGTCGTGCGCCGCGCGGAGGGCTTCCTCGACTCGGTCTCCGCGGCCGGCGGCTCGCGCTACGGCTACATGCCCCGCGGAGAGATCGAGGGCCTGGTCGACGCGGCCTACGACGGCACGGCCTCGATGACCGCCGTGGGCCTGCTGTGCCGCATGTACCTCGGCTGGGAGCAGGGCGACCCGCGGCTAGCGAAAGGGGTCGAGTACCTCGCCCAGCGCGGCCCCAGCCAGACCGACTACTACTTCAACTACTACGCGGCCCAGGTCATCTTCCACCAGACCGCCGGCGAGGGCGCGTTGTGGCGCGAGTGGAACGACCGGATGCGCGAGCAGCTCCTCGAGCAACAAGCCGACCGCGGCCACGAGCGCGGAAGCTGGTACGTCGACGACACCCACAACCGCCGCGGCGGCCGCCTGTACACAACAGCCCTGGCCACGATGACCCTCGAGGTCTACTACCGCTACCTGCCGATCTACCAATCCGCCGCGGTCAACACCGGCTTCCCGGACTGACCCACCAACCCCCAAAGAGAGCCCCCAGGCGTCAGCCGGGGGAGCGAGCCACAAGAAGGCGAACCACGAAGGAACGACGGAACCAAGGGGCAGCCGCGAGCCCCCGACGTAAGTCGGGGGTGTGAAGCAGAGGAACCGCGTCAGGCACAGCCTGACCTACGGACTGGCGGTCCTCCTCCGCAGGTGGAGCAGCTTCTGCTAAGTATATGGGTTGGGGTACGGCGGTCAGTTCCGTTCTTTGCACTTGCCGCGTTTTCTTACGGCCTAGTGGAACTTATCAGACACTTCAAACGTTGAACGAAGGTCCCACTCGCTCAATTTGAGCCAGGCCGTTCGACAGTATCTAACGCTAGGCGATCCCCCGGCACGTCAGCCCAATTGTTTGCGCTGTGCCTGACACCGACCGCGCTTTGTCTAAAACTCGACTCACGCATTCTCCAACACCACCCGGTACCGCGCCGCCCCGCTCTCTAGCCGCTCCATCGCCGCGTTGATGTCGCTCATCGCGTAGCGCTCCGTGAGCGGCTTCACTCCGTGGCGCGCGGCGAAGTCGAGCATCTGCGCGGCCCGCACGATGCTCCCCGTCGGCGAGCCGCCGATCGACCTCTCGCCCATGATCAGCGGGAACACCGTGGCGGTCACCTTCTCTGCGGCGCCGACCAGGTGCAGCTTGCCGCCGGGGCGGAGCGTGGCGATGTACGCGTCCCAGTCGAGCGGCGCGTTGACCGTGACCAGCACCATGTCGAACGAGCCGGCCGCCTTCTCGAGGGCGGCCGCGTCGCGCGAGTTGAGGAAGTGGTGCGCGCCCATCTCGCGCGCTTCCTCTTCCTTGTCGGGCGAGGTCGAGAACGCGGTGACCTCGCAGCCCCAAGCCTTGGCGAACTGCAGCGCCATGTGCCCCAGCCCGCCGATCCCCACGACCGCCACCCGGTCGGTCGGCCGGATGTTGTTTTCGTACAGGGGGGCGAACACCGTCAGGCCGCCGCAGAACAGCGGCCCGCAGTCGGCGGCCTCTACCCCGTCGGGGATCGGCAGCGTCCAAGCGGCTTGCGCGCGCACCCGGTCGGCGAAGCCGCCGTGTCGGCCGACGATCGTCCCTTTGGCCGACGCGCAGCGGTTTTGGTAGCCCGACAAGCACTGATCGCACGCCAGGCACGAAGCGGCCGTCCACCCCACGCCCACCAGCTGGCCCTCGGCGACGCTCTGCACCCCCTCGCCCACCGCGACCACCCGGCCGGCGATCTCGTGGCCCCCCACGAACGGGTACTGGGTCATCCCCCATTCGTTCTTCTGCATGCTCAGGTCGCTGTGGCAGATGCCGCAGAACTCGACGGCGACCTCCACCTCGTCGCGCCCCAGCGGGCCCGGGTCGTACTCGATCGGTTCGATCGGCGACTCGGGCGACTGGGCGGCGTAGGCACGGATCATGGCGCTCCCTCGGGGAAGGAATGAACAGCCGGCGCGTGGCGACCGGGCCGCGCGGCCTGCTGGTTGTCTGTAAGGGGGCAGACCGCGGTGGTCAACTATCCGCCGTTGTGACTTACGGCCCGGGATCGGCGATCCAAGACGCAAGCTTCCCGACCAAACCGGCCGCCGCGAGCGCGCCGAAGAGCGCCGCCAACGTGATCATCAGCACGCGGGTCGTGCTGCTCCGCCGCCGCTCGCACTCCGCACAGACCAAGAGCCATTCGCCCTTAGTTGGCTGCCCGGCTTGGTGCGCGGCGCCCGTCGCGTACGACCGGCTGACCAATCGGCCATCGACACGCAGTTTCGCTCCGCAACCGGCGCAGGTGTTCTTGCTCATTGGGTCACCCGCCGGCCGGCCGCGTGTTGTGTCCTCACCGGATCACCCGATCACCATGTGCCCGATCAATCCGAACAGGAACCCGGCCACCGCTCCCAGCGGCGGGATCCAGTCGTTCTTCAGGGGCACGCCGGGGGCGATGTCTTCGAACGTGAGGTAGAGGATTCCGCTGGCGGCGACCAGCATGATCACGGCGACTGTTTGTCGCATGTCCGACAACAGCCACAGGCCGGTAAGGCCGGCCGCCGGGCCGAGCAACGCCATCGCGGCGAACGACCACAGCACCAGCTTCGCGGACATCGGCCCCTCGGCGACCATTTCACGGTACGCGTTGAAGCCCTCGGGCAGGTTCTGAAGGCCGATCAACAAAGCGAGCAACGGCCCGGACGAGTCGCCCCGCGCGAACGCCGCGCCGAGCGCGAGCGCCTCGGGCAGGAAATCGGCGAGCATCGCGGCCAGCTGCCCGGCCGGCCGCTGGCTCTTGTCGAGCCACCGCGATAACAGCATGAACGCCACACCGCCGCCGGACATCGACAGCACGACGCCCCAGATCGGCAGCTCGCGGCTCCCCTCCGGCGCGAGCACCAGCGCGACGGCCGCCAACAACGCGCCGCCGCCGAACGCGACCACGCCGTGGCGGAAGTCGGCGCGCCACGGCTTGTCGCCGAACAGTCGAACGTGGGCCAGCGCGGCCCCGGTGACCATCATCGCGCCGGCCGCGAGGGTCAGCAGAGCGACGGTCGCGGCTTCGCCCATGACTCCTGTCCTCTCGTTCGCTCGCGGCGGCAGACGTGCTGCAGGACGCCGCTGCTAATCGCGCGCCGCGTCGAGCTGGGGGCGGAGCCAGCCGGGGCGGTTGGTCGTGATCGCCGCCGCGCCGAGCCGCTGGTAGTGACGCGCGGTCGGCGGGTCGTCGACCGTCCACACGCCGAACCGCGGGTAGCCCGCGTCGGCCAGCGCGGCGACGAACTCCGCGTCGAACACCCGCGGTTTCGCGTTGCAGCCGAGCCCGTCGGCGCCGCAGCCGCGGAGCGTGTTGATCACGCTGGCCGCGTCGGGCGTCCAGCGGCCGGCCTCTTCGCGCCAGCCCGTGAGCCACTGCGTGGCGAGGCCCGGCAGGCGCTCGCGGCACGCGGCGATCACGTCGCGGTCGAACGAGATGATGCTGAGCTGCTCGTCTGCCAAGCCGGACTCCGCCAGGCAATCGGCGAGCGGACCGACGATCTCGGGCCCGCACTTGATCTCGATGAAGAACAGCTTGCCGGGCGGCACGGTCGCGATGACTTCGCCCAGCGTCGGGATCGGCTCGCCGCGCCACCGCTGGCCCTTCCAGCCGCCGTACTCCAGGCGGCGGAGCTCGGCGAGGGTGCTGTCGGCGACCACCAGCTTCTCGCCGGCGGTGCGCTCTGTGTCCTTGTCGTGCAGGCAGACGATGTGGCCGTCGGCCGTGAGGTGGAAGTCGCCCTCGACGCCGTCGGCCCCCTGCTCCCAAGCCAAGCTGAACGCGGCCAGTGTGTTCTCCGGCGCATCGTGCGACGCGCCGCGGTGGGCGATCAGGTGCTGCGCGTGGCCGAGCGTTGCGCCCATCAGGCAGAGGAACCAGCCGAGGAAGAAAGGGTGCATGCCGAGGTCGTGAAGAGTTGCAGTAGCGGTGCGGGCGGGTCCCGCGCTCTGTGAGAGGCTAACGGCCCGCCGCGCCGCGTGACAGGACGGCCATGGCGAGCGGGGCGGCAGGCGCGAAGTCACTCGCTCGCCGGGGGGCTGTCGCCGGCCGCGCGGTCGAGGCGGATCATCTCGGCGATCACGCCGTCGCAGACCGAATGCGAGCCGCCGTCGGCCGAATTGGTCACGACCATGTAGCTGCGGTCGGTGTTCGGCGCGATCCACACCAGCGCGTACCACAGCGTGTTGCTGCCGTTGTGCCACAACACCTCGCCCTCGCCCCAGGCTCGCTCTTGCAACAGCCACCCGCCCGCGTACTGAGCCTCATCACCCTCCTCGGGCGTGTGCAGCTTGGCGAGGGTCTCAGGCTTGAGCGTCGGGTCCGGCCCTTGGCCGAGGTGAAGCGCCAGGAACTTGGCCCAGTCCTCGATCGAGCAGTGGACCGTGCCCGCCGGGCCGAGCGCCGGGGCGTTGTCCGTTTGGTCGGGGGTCCAGCCGCCGAAGCCGAGCCAGCCCTTGCGGTGGCCCCACGGCTGATCGACCTTGCCGGCCGCGCCCGGCGGGCCGAAGCCGGCAGAGGACATCTCGAGGGGCTCGAACAGCCGCTCGCGCATCAGCTCTTCCCAGGTCTTGCCGGTGATGGCCTCGGCCATCACGCCGGCCGCCGTGTAGCCGACGTTCGAGTAGTGGTGCTCGCCGATCGGCTCGGTCGGCGCGGCGGCGAGCGCCTCGCCGACGAGCGCGACGCGCCGCTCGTGCATCGGCAGGCTCTGCTTGCCCCACCAGTTGGCGTTGGCCGGGAAGCCCGCCCGGTGCGTGACGAGCTGCCACAGCGTGACATCGTGATAGTCGTCGTGGACCCGCGGCTTCAACTCGGGCGCGGCGTCGACCAGCTTGCTGTCCCAGGCGAGCTTGCCCTCGTCGACGAGCAGGCCGAGGAGCGTCGCGGTCATCGCTTTGGTGCACGAGCCGAGGTGCATCTTGTCGCCGGCGGCGAGCGCCGTTTTGTCGCCCGCCTTGCGGACGCCGGCCGCGCCGGTGGCGATCGCGCCGCTCGAGTCGCCGATGGCCGCGACCATGCCGGGCGCGCCGGAGTCGGCGACCGCCTTGTCGACGACCCTCTGGATCGCCGCGTCGAGCGATTCGTCGCCCGCGGCTCCGCCGGCGATCAAAAAGAAGGTCGCGATGGCGGACATCAGGCGTGTCATCTTCCTATGCCAGCTCCTGTTAAGACCACGGATGCCACCTATCGCACGATCGAAGCAAGAAACGGTCATCGAGCAAAAACTGGCCACTGACCACTGACCACTGACCACTGACCACTGACCACTGCCCACTGACCACTGCCCACTGACCACTCACTTCTTCCGCGGTCATAGGATACCGCGCCGCCGCGGCGAGCCACGCGGCGATCTGGTAGAGTGCAACCTCCCCCGAGAGGACCGGGCGGCCGCCGGCGTCGGAGCGATCCGCCGCGGGAGGAAAGTCCGGGCGTCGATGGACAGGGTGGTGGGTAACGCCCACCGGCCGCGAGGCTAGGGCAAGTGCAACAGAAAGCAAACCGCCGATGGGGGTGAGGAGGGTTGAGGGACGAGGGAAGAGGGGCGAGGGAAAAGCAGAGACGGCTTCGCCGTGCGACTTCCCTCTTCCCTGTTCCCGCTTCCCTCATCCCTCCTCACCCCACAGGCAAGGGTGAAACGGTGCGGTAAGAGCGCACCAGCGGGCGGGGTGACTCGCTCGGCTAGGTAAACCCCACCCGACGCAAGGCCAAACAGAGGGCAGAGCTGGTTCCGGCTCGCTACGACCCTCGGGTGGGCCGCTCGAGGCGGCGGGCAACCGTCGCCCTAGAGGAATGGTCGCCGCCGAGCCGAAAGGCTCGGAACAGAACCCGGCTTACAGGTCCTCTCGGGGGATTTTGGATTGCGGATTTCGGATTGCGGATTGCGGATTGCGGAATGAAGCGCAAGCGGAGCTTGTGCCGCGGGTATTCCGCAATCCGCAATCCGAACTCCGCAATCGAAAAAGCCGCCCCGGCCCGTCCAGGCCGAGGCGGCTCGTTGACAGCTATAGGCTCGGAGCCCGAGGTGCACGCACAGCCAGAGTCAAGCCGGCGACTCGCTTGCGAGGCGCCCCGCGTCCTCCGGTCTGCAGCCTCCAGCCTCCAGCCTCCAGCCTTTACTCAGAACCCTCCGCCCAGCGGCGACTGGCCGTTGCCGTGGTGGTGGCCCGGGGCCGGCGCGCCGGTCAGCGAGGGCGAGCCTTGCGGCGGCTGCTGCGGCTGCGGCGCCGGCGAGGCCGCGCGGCGCTTCGGCAGGGCCGTCTGGTCGGCCGGGATCAGGTCCTGCTCGATCATCTGCAGCAGCTTGCTGATGCACAGCTTGTTCATGCTGGTCCGCAGGTCGTGGGCCTCGGTCCGCAGGTACTCGTGCATGCTCTTGGGCAAGCGGACCGTGATCACCCGGGTCGGCTCGCTGTCGCTGTCGGCGGTCGCTTTGCTCTCACGCAGCTTCACCAGCATCTTCTGGATCTGGGCGAACTCGGGCGAACGCTCGAACTCGGTCAGGTCGTCGAAGTTGGGGAACGTGCGACGGACGATGCCGTCGATACCCATCACCTCGCGGAAGAAGGTCACCCAGTCGGGCGACTGCTGGTAGAGCCGCTCGGCCACCTGCAGCAATTGCTGGTACTCAGGCTTTGGAGCGGTCGTTTGAGCGGGGGCTTGGTGGTTCGTAGCGGCGTTCTCTGTAGCAGGGGAGGTCAGCACGGGGTCCGTCTCCGTCCAGTCGTGCGGGGAGCGGGGCCAACTCCAGCCCCACGTAACGCTGGCATTCTCCCTAGCCAGCAAACGCCCCACCTCAGCCCGTGATGGCGCCAGCATTTACAGCGATCGCGGCCAACTGCCTATATCTCGTCACCCCCTGCCCAATCGACGGGCACGCCCGCGGCGCCCAAAAGCTGAGCACGGCCACTTTTCCCACCTCGGAGGGTGTCCAGTGCCTTTTCCGCCGCCGGACTTGAGCGAAAAGCCCGGGTTTCTGGCGAAAGGCAGAAAAAAGCCCGGCGGGCCGAACGGCCTGCCGGGCTCGATGAACGCGTGCGGGTCGGGATAGATTCCGCGGTTGGCCCCGCTGGGCCCGACCGCTAGCAACCCCGCTCATCCCATCTGGTCGCGGACCCGCTCCAGAAGCTGCTTGGTCAGCCGGACCCCCTCGTACTCGCTCGGCTCGTCCCCCTCCCACTCGATCCCGACGTAGCCCGAGTAGCCCGCGTTGAGCACGATCTTCATGATCCGCGCGTAGTCCGAATCGGTCTCCTCGCCGGCTTCGTTGAAGTTGTGGCTCTTGGCCGACACGGCCTTCGCGAACGGCATCAGGTCCTTCATCCCTTGGTAGCGGTCGTACCAGACCGCGTCGGGCGTGCCGCGGCCACTGATGCAGAAGTTGCCGAAGTCCGGCAGCGTGCCCACGTTCGGCCGCCCGACCCGTCGCATCACGCCGGCCAGCCACGCGCCGTTGCTGCTCAGGCCGCCGTGGTTCTCGACCAGCACGCTGAGGCCGTACTGGTCGGCGACCTCGCCCAGCCGCCCCAGCCCGTCGGCCGCCAGCGCGAGCTGCTCCGCGTAGCTCCCGCTCGACTGGGCGTTGACGCGGATCGAGTGGCAGCCCAGCGTGCGGGCCGCCTCGAGCCACTTCTTGTGGTTCTCGACCGCCTGCTTCCGCTGGCCCTCGTCGGCGTCGCCCAGGGCGCCCTCGCCGTCGACCATGATCAGCAGGCTCCGCACGCCCAGGTCGTCGCACCGCTGGTTGAGCTCGGCCAGGTAAGCCGAATCGGTCGCCTTGTCCTTGAAGAACTGGTTCACGTACTCGACCGCGTCGATGCCAAACTCCTCTTTGGCGATCCGCGGGAACCGCAGGTTGTCCTCGCCATCGCGGCCCAGGCTCCGGTGCAGCGACCACTCCGCCAGCGAGATCCGGAACGGCACGACCTTCTTCTCGGCCCCCCACACCCCCCCGGGCGCGGCGGCCAGGGCCGCCCCGGCGGCGGCGGTCTGCAGGAATCGACGGCGCGGCAAGTCTCGGGCGGGCATAGCAACAACCTCACAACAGGCGGCAGCGGAAGAGAACCAAAGAGAGGACCCCCTATCGTCGCCCGCCAGCCGCCCGCGTGCAATCGGGAAGGAGCGGCGGAGTGGGGAGTTGCGAGTTGCGAGTGGGGAATCAACGGCGCCCGCCTCCCGCCTCCCGCCTCCCGCTTCCCCCGTCCCCCGTCCCCCGTCCCTCGTCCCTCTACCAACCCGTTGACCCCCCCGACCCCCCTACCGAGAATCCACCCTCCCAACAAACCACTCATCGAGGCCCCACGGCCAAAGGGCGCGCTGGCGGACAATCCCGCTCCCGGCGCGAGCCCTCCCGCCTACCGCCTCCCGCCTACAGCCTAGCGACGCAGGAGCGCCCCCCATGTCCGCCACCCGAATCACGATGCAAGACGGCCAGCTCGTCGTGCCCGACGCGCCGATCGTGCCGTTCATCGAGGGCGACGGCACCGGGCCCGACATCTGGCGCGCCAGCCGGCGCGTGCTCGACGCGGCCGTCGAGAAGGCCTACGGCGGCGGCAAGAGCATCGCTTGGAAAGAGGTCCTCGCCGGCGAGAAGGCCTACAACGAGACCGGCGAGTGGCTCCCCGAGGCCACCCTCGACGCGTTCCGCGAGTACCTCGTGGGCATCAAGGGCCCCCTCACCACCCCCGTCGGCGGCGGCATCCGCTCGCTCAACGTGGCCCTCCGCCAGATCCTCGACCTGTACGTCTGCCTCCGCCCGGTGCAGTACTTCGAGGGCGTGCCCTCGCCGGTCAAGCAGCCGGAGCTGACCGACATGGTCATCTTCCGAGAGAACTCCGAGGACATCTACGCGGGCGTCGAGTTCGCCGCCGGCACCGACGACGCCAAGAAGGTGCTCGACTTCCTCGCCAAGGAGTTCCCCAAGAGCTTCGAGAAGATCCGCTTCGGCACGATCGACAAGACCTCCGCGTGGAAAGAGCAACTCGGCCACGGCTCCGACGCCAGCCTCCAGTGCGGCGTGGGCATCAAGCCCGTCAGCAAGCAGGGCACCCAGCGCCTGGTGCACGCGGCGATCGAGTACGCGATCGCCAACGAGCGCGACAGCGTGACCCTGGTGCACAAGGGGAACATCATGAAGTTCACCGAGGGCGCCTTTAGGGACTGGGGCTACGAGCTGGCGGCGGACGCATTCGACGCCGAGCCGCTCGACGGCGGCCCCTGGCAAATCATCAAAAAGGGCAAGCACGGCGCGAAGACCGACATCGTCATCAAGGACGTCATCGCCGACGCGATGCTCCAGCAGATCCTCCTGCGCCCGGCCGAGTACAGCGTGCTGGCCACGCTGAACCTCAACGGCGACTATATCTCCGACGCGCTCGCCGCGTGCGTGGGCGGCATCGGCATCGCGCCGGGCGGCAACATCAACTACGTGACCGGCCACGCGATCTTCGAGGCCACCCACGGCACCGCGCCGAAGTACGCCGACCAAGACAAGGTGAACCCGGGCAGCGTGATCCTGTCGGGCGAGATGATGCTCCGCCACCTGGGCTGGAACGAAGCGGCCGACCTCATCATCAAGGGCCTCAACGGAGCGATCGCCGCCAAGACCGTCACCTACGACTTCGAGCGCCTGATGGACGGCGCGACGCTGCTGAAGTGCAGCGAGTTCGGCGAGGCGATCGTGGAGAAGATGGGGTGAGGAACTAGGAACTAGGGACTAGGGACTAGGGACGGGGGACGGGGGAACTCGTCCGCCGAGCCGCGACCGTCAGGGAGCGACCAACCCACGCCAACGCCGCGATGAGTTACCAACGCCGCAAGATCTTGAAAGCGCTCAAGAAACTCGGGTTCGACGTGATCCGCGAGGGCGGCAAGCATACAATCTTTGCGAACGCCCAAGACGATCGTATCGCGGTTCCGCGACACAACGAGATCAAGCGCGGCACGGCCCGCGGGATCGCGGCCGACGCCGGCGCGGATTGGTCCGATTTCGAGCGAGAGATCACATGAAGCTCTATCACGTACGCGTTGAGCAAGAAGACGGCTGGTACGTCGGAACCGTGCTCGACCGCCGCGGCATCTCCACCCAAGGACGAACTCTCGACGAGCTCGTCTACATGGTGCGCGACGCCATCGCTCTGGCGTGGGAAGAGACCGACGTGCAGCTAGAACTGGTCATCGCCGCCGATGTCGAGTTCGTCGAAGACAGCGAGCGCTGGGAGCCGACAACCGCAAGCTGACGCCCCCGCCGAGCCGCGACGCCTCAGCGAGCGACCAACCCACGCCGACGCCGCGACAGGGCCTCCCCCCCTGTTCGCGGCGTTTGGCGTTTTCTGGGTCGTTCCCCGGGGCTTACCGGCTTGCCCCCGTGGCGATTGCCGCCGGCTATACTTTGCGTGAGTCTAGACCGACACGGTGCGAGCCCATGCCATCAACGACCGCTTATCCCCACCTGACCGCGACCACGCCGGGCGAAACGCGGATCGCCGGCACGCGGTACAAGGTCGCCCACTTGGCGGCCGAGCACTACCAGCACGGGTGGACCGCCGAAGAGCTGCTGCGGCAACACCCGGACCTGAGGCCCGAGCAGGTGTACTCTGCGCTGGCTTACTTCTACGACCACCGCGATCCGATCCTCGCCACGCTGCGAGCCTCGGCCGCGGCGGCGGAAGCCTCCCGCGCCGGGCAAGCGCTCTCCCGAGCCTAGTTGCTCTCGCGCGGGGGCCCGAGCGACTCTCGCGCAGAGGATTCGCCGTGGCCCTCGCCGAGATGATGGACGTCCACGTCCCGGCCGCTGTGTCCGAAGGGCTGCGGCGGCTCGGCCACGATGTTCTCACGGCGCAAGCCGACGGCGCGGACCGGCTCGCCGACGACGACCTGCTGGCCCGCGCGAACGCACTCGGCCGCGTCCTCTTCACCCAAGACGACGACCTGCTGAGGATCGCCGCCCGCTGGCAGAGCGACCGAAAGCCCTTCCGCGGGATTCTTTTCGCTCACCAACTGAGCCTCGGGATTGGCCCACTGGTCGACGAATTGAACCTCGTGCTATCCGCTTGCGAAGAAGCCGACGTCGACGGGCGCGTGCTCTACCTTCCACTCCGCTAGAGACCAGCGAAGCAGCCAGTTGAGCGCCCGAGCCGCGACCGTTAGGGAGCGACCAACCCACGCCGACGCCGCGACAGGGCCTTTCGCCCGATTCGCGGCGTTTGGCGTTTTCGGGTAGATTCCGCGGGCGACGAGCACGCGCCACCGGCTCCGCCCCGCCGTAGGCAAGGCTGTGCCTGACACGCGTTTGCGGGGGAACCGGCATACGTCGCCCGAACCTCGTCAGGCACAGCCTGACCTACAGACTACAGACTCCGATGTTGAATCCAAGAAGAGTCATGAGTCGCGTGACTGCCAAGCTGCCACGAGTGTCCGTTGTCGTTGTAATTGGGGCCCTCTTGTTCCTTGCCATATGGGCTATCACTCGGGTGAACGCTATGTCGGAGTTCCGCCTCACCAGCGGAAAGACAGTGGAAGTTTCGGTTGTCTCGCACGGCGGAGAAGAGTATCTATTAGTGACACCGAAGCCGCACCCGCCCTGGGCTCGGCTGCACCTCATTGAAGTGCGAGCGGCCGCAGAAGATTCTCGCCTAGAGATTAGAGACTATTATCAAATCCTGAGCCCTCTGTCCGGCAGGCAGGTGTATGCGCGGGACTTGATCTTGAGGCCCACTGCTGCTTACCGAGAGGATTGTGAGGTTGTCCAAGTTACCTCCAAAGGTGTGGTGCCGCTAGGCCGTCTGGGTCAGCTTGAGAACTAGAGCCAGCTTCACAACCTGAGTTCCCTGCAGCTGGGGATGAAAGTCGGTTGCCCTCGCTGGGCTACAATGCCGATTGGTTTCGAGCCGGGCGCCACGGAACATAAATACCCATTCGAACCGAATGAAGTTCCTTGAGTTCGATTTGTTGCAAAAGTACTTCAGCCCACAGACTTGGTCTGATTGGCATCCTGTATTTTGCGCCGTTGCTGGATTGGTGATGCTGGTTTTTGGTGGCGCACTTGCGTGGTGCGGCGGCGCCGCATTTGTTTCCATCTTCACTAGATCAGCGGACACTCCGGCCGAACCGCCGGGGAAAGCTGACACGACGGCCATCGATGGCGACACGCCGCCTGCTCCAGGCAACAAAACACACCCGCCGATTAGTTTGATCGAGGATTCGATCTTCCCGATAAGCCACGACGTGATAAAGCCCGGCGACCCGCTTAGCCTCGCCGACGCGCATTACAGCCTAGAAGGGGGCGGAGACAGTCGCGGTAGCTATTATGCCGACCTTGCGAGAAAGAACACAACTCCATACGACCGTTGCGGGATTGGTGTATTCCACCGCCACTGGCCAGACCGTGGTTCTGAACTTGTGGGAGCTCTGTCTTTCCCCCTGACGGACGGCGATCGCGCCATCACGAGCAACCACGTAAGAAAGATCGCCGGGAGTTCGAACCGGCTGGTCTACCACAAATACTTCGAACTATGGAAGGCTGGAGAGTTCTTTGCGCTGATAAGAGACAACCAATACATAATATCTCACTCGTGGGCGCCGCTCTTGATTGATCCCGCGGCCCTTCTTCAGAACGGCGAGAACCGTGGCTTACTTCACCAACTGAAAGGCCAGCGCCTACTATACACAGTTCGGCATCCCACCAGGATAACACCGCAACCCACTGGTACGGCAAAGCTCAACCAAGGGGCGGAAGGCGAACCCGGTTGCAAGGGCGATGAATATCTTCTCGCAACCGAAATTAAGACGTCGGATGGCGTAAATATAGAATTGCGTGAGTACATGCCCACCCACGGCTGCGCTGAGTTGCAGTTCGAAGGCATTCTGGATATTGCAAACGTCGAAGGTGTTGACAAACTGATTCTTCGTGACGCAAGTTGTCTCTACCCCGCATCAACCGGTGTGCGCTGCACCGGACGCACGTCTTAATCCGAAGTCCCTTGAAGTCGCCGGACGCCATGCCCATCTCCTTCGGAGGTGGGCATGGCGCCCCGCTCCTTCTTCGTGCCCTTCGTTCCTTCGTGGTTCCCACCTCCCCTTCGTTCCGTCGTTCCTTCGTGGTTCCCACCCCCGACTCACGGCGGGGGCTCGCCGGCGGGCGTTCGGCTCAGTCCTCTTGCACGAGCACGATCGCGTCGCGCGCGGGGACCGTGCACGACAGGCTCGTGCCGTCCACCGTGTGCTCCTCGTGGGTCTCCAGCGGCCACACCTGTTGCAGACGCTTCTCAACCCGGCTCGGCAACTCCAGGCGCACCGTTTGACGCTCTGTCGACGCGTTGAACACGGCGACCGACCGGGAGTCGCCTAGCTCGCGGCTGAACGCGTAGATCGGGCCCTCGGCCTTGAGCGTGCAGAGGCGGCCGACGCGGAACGTCTCGTGCGCGCGCCGCAGCGCGACCGCGCGGCGGTAGAACTTCAGCAGGTCGTAGTCCCACTGCGACTCGTCGTGCCACGGGAACGCGCGGCGGCACTCCGGGTCGGGCCCGCCGGTCAGGCCGACCTCGTCGCCGTAGTACAGGCACGGCGCGCCGGGCATCGTCATCTGGAACAGCACGCACAGCCGCACGGCCGACTTGTCTTGGGTGATCCACGACAGGCGCGCCATGTCGTGGCTGTCGAGCATGTTCATCAGCGCGAAGTTGATCTCCCAGTCGTACAGGCCGTACATGCGGTCGATCTGCTTCGCCAGGCCGTCGGCCTCCGTGGCCTTGAAGGGCAGGTGGGGGTGGAGGTAGTCCTGTCGGAACGTGTCGGCCGCGAAGAAGCTGATCACCGGGCCGGTGAACACGTAATTCATCACCGCGTCGAACTGGTCCCCTTGCAGCCAGCGCCGCGCCTCGGACCAGATCTCGCCGCAGATGTAGGCCTCCGGGTTCTCGCCCTTCACCACCTGCCGGAACGTGCGCCAGAAGTCGTCGTCGTCGATCTCGTGCGGCACGTCCAGGCGCCAGCCGTCGATGCCCATCCGCACCCAGTGGCGGGCGACCTCGAAGATGTACTCGCGCACGGCGGGGGTGTCGGTGTTGAGCTTCGGCAGCGCGGCGAGCTCCCACCAGCACGAGTAGTTCGACGGCGTGTCCTTGTCTTTCGGGTAGGGGTTCAGCGGCCAGTCGTGCACGGTGAACCAGTCGATGTAGGGCGAGTTGCCGCCGTTCTCGAGGATATGATGGAACGGCCAGAACCCGCGGCCCGTGTGGTTGAACACCCCGTCGAGCACCACGCGGATGTCGCGGCGGTGGGCCGCGTCGAGCAGCTCTTGTAGCGCGGCGTCGCCCCCGAGGAGCGGGTCGACCGAGAAGTAGTCGTACGTGTGGTAGCGGTGCGTGGAGGCCGACGTGAAGATCGGCGTGAGGTACAGCGCGTTCACGCCGAGCTCCTCCAGGTAGTCGAGCTTGTCGACCACCCCCAGCAGGTCGCCCCCCTGGAAACCGTCGAGCGTCGGCTCGCTCCCCCACGGCTGGAACTTCAGCCCCGGCGCGTGGCGGATCCGCGAGCTCCGCGCGAAGCGGTCCGGGAACACCTGGTAGAACACCGCGTGCTTCGCCCAGTCGGGCGTGTGGATCTCGATCTCCCCCGGCGGCGGCGCCAACCCACGATTCGGTTTTTCCTCCATGATGCGAGCCGATGCCCCTTAAGTAAGCGAACGCCGCGCTGTCGGCGGCCGATGGTGTGTGTAGCTGTTGTTCCGCGCGCGGAAGCCTTTTGTATGCGCTCCCCGGGCTGACGCCACGGGGCTCCCCTCCCTTTTGTATGCGCTCCCCGGGCTGACGCCACGGGGCTCCCTCCCTTTTGTATGCGCTCCCCGGGCTGACGCCGCGGGGCTCCCTCCCCTCTCCCCTCTTCCCTCTTCCCTCTTCCCTCTTCCCTCTTCCCTCTTCCCCCCCTTCATCCCTGCAACAAGCTCTCCGCGCCGTCGATCCACACCGGCGTGCCGGTGATGTGCCCGGCGGCGTCGCTGGAGAGGAACGCGACGAGCTTGCCGATCTGGCTCGGGTCGCCCATGTCGCCTTGGGTGAGGGGCACGCTCCCTTCGGGGAACTCGATCGGCGTGTCGATCTTATCGAGGTCTTGCTTGTCGGTCTTCTCGTGGATGCCGGTGTCGAACGCGCCGGGGCAGACCACGTTGACGCGGATCTTGAACTGGGCGAGCTCTAGCGCGGCCATCTTCCCGAGCGCGAGCTGGCCCGCCTTGCTGCTGGCGTAGGCCGAGGCCCCCTCGTTGCTGAACACGCGCGTGCCGTTGACCGACGAGATCAGCGTAACGCTCGCGCCGTCGCTCTTCTTCAGGTGGGGCACGGCCGCGTGGATGGTGAGGAACGAGCCGGTCAGGTTCACGGCGATCGTTTGCGACCACTCGTCGGGGGTGAGCTCGTCGATCGGCGCCCACGTGCCGTTCGTGCCCGCGTTGGCGACGACCGTGTCGAGGCCGCCCCAGCGGTCGACGATCTGCTGGACGGCTCGCTTCATCTCGTCGGGCGAAGACACGTCGGCCGCGGCGGCCATGGCCTCGGCGCCGGACCTCTCGAGCTCACCGACGGCGTCCTCCAGGTCGGCCGCGTCGCGCGCGGTGAGCGCGACCCGCGCGCCGCACTCGGCGAGCTGGCGGGCGATCGCGCGGCCGATCCCTTCGCTCCCGCCGGTCACCCAGGCGGTTCTGCCGGCAAGAGAGATATCCATCGTCCGCCCCCGGGGTGCTGGTTGGCGCCGGCGCGCGGGCCGGCCGACTTCCACGGCCAAGCCCCGCGACACGGGCGACCGTGCTGGTTGGCGGCGGCGCACGGGGGCATTTTGTGTGCCAACACACGGCCGAAACGCCCCCCCACCCGCCGCGCGCCAACCATGGCCGATTCAGCCAGCCGGCGCACGTTTTGTGCGAGAATTGACGCCCACAGCCGCCCGCCGGATGGCCTCGGGGGCGAGCGGCCGGCGCGTCGCGCCGCAACCGGTGTAACGAAACGCTAAGCGATTGCGGCGAGGCGACTTAGGCGCCGTTTCGTGACAGGTTTCGTTACAGTGGGGGTTGTTGCGATGCGTGTCGCGTTTGTCTCGAAACCCGCCAGCAGCAGTAGGCGCCAGTCGCGGCGGCCCGTGACGACGCAAGAGAGGCGACACTGCTACTACCGGCGACGCTCGCCACGGCGCCCGAGTCCAGCCAGGCCGCAGGCCAGCAGGAGCGCGCCGGAGGGCTCCGGGGCCGCGAAAGCAGCCGACGCGGCGGCGTCGCGCCAGACCGTGTAGTCGGCCGCGTTGACCGAGCCATCGGCGTTGCCGTCGGTCTGGGGATCGCTCGACCCGTAGGCCGACGCCCAGAGGACGTAGTCGTAGACATCGACCGAGCCGTCGCCGCTGTAGTCGCCGGGCGGCGGGGCGGCGGCGGGCTCGACCGTGACGGTCGCTTCGATGCGGATCGCGTCGATGTCGATGACCGAACCGCCGCCCAGGTCGAGCGAGCCGAACACGGCCTCGGTGATGGCGGCCCGGCCGAAGCCGGCCGCGTCGACTTCGATCCGCACCCTCGCCGCCGTGCCGGTTGCCGGCTCGGCAAGTTGTTGATCGACGAGCAAGAACGGCAGCCCGCCGCTCTGCCCGGAGAGCGTGAGCGGGAAGGAATCGCCGATCAGCTCGGTCACCTCGAGCGGGGCGCCGAGCACCGTGGCGCTCACGGCGGCGACCTCGTAGCTCCAGCTGTAGCCGCTCGCGCCGAGCGCGACCGCCGACGGCGAGGTCCAGAACAGCTCGGTCTCGCCGCGCACGATGGTCTCGTCGATGGACCAAATCGCCGCGAGCGCCGGCGGCGAGACCAACAAACAAGCGGCCAACGCGGCGCCCGTCAGGCGGCCGGATCGCAGGGTCGGGCTTGGCGGCATCGGGGCGCCCCGGGGAGCTAGGCTCTCGGTCGAAACTGGGCCCCACCCGCCGGCGGGCAGAGCCGCGCTAGCTTAATCACGACGGCGCGGTAGCTCAAATTTCGCCGTCACCCCGGCGCACCCCCGCCGGCCCGCCGTGATACAATGAGTGCGAAGACCACGCAGGGCGTGGCAGGGGGCCGTCGCCCGTGACGTGGCCTCGGAGGGCCCCAACGATGAAGCAGCACAGCGTACAAGACGACTCGGCGGTGCTGGTCCGCTTGGGCGGAGCGCTCGGCGTCGGGGTAGCGGGGTTCGGCCTGTTGGTCGGCTCGCAGCTGACGGTGGGCGTCGGCCTGCTGGTGCTGACAGCGGCCACCTACGCGGCGATCGCCACCGGCAACCGACTGGTCTGACGGCGACCACATGCCGAAGAGCTAGCTTTCCCGCAGTGGCGGGCGGCTCGACCTGCGCAGTGCCGCCGACCTGACCCCGGCAAGCAGGCAGGGAGCGAAAGCCCCCGGCCGGGGGCGCGACGCGGCCACCTTGCGGCGGGTCGGGCAGGGCACGGAGTTTGCTTCGCCCGCAGCGGATCGCCCGCCGGGGCGTCGATCCGCCGAACCCCGCCTGCCCAAGCTCTTGGCCCATGTCGACTTCTCCCCCCCAGGCGCCGGACCCGGTCGAGGCGGCCGCGGCGTGGCTCTGGCGGCCGATCCGCTTCGGCGCCCGCGCGTTGAACCTGAAGGCAACCGCTAGGGAGTCGCCAGAGCGGCTTCAGGCGCTGCAGCGTCGGCGGCTGCGGAGGCTGCTGGACCGTGCGAAGCGGGGCTCGCGCTACCTGGCCGACAAGTACGCCGGCTTCTCGGCCGAGGACGCTCGCCTGGAAGACCTGCCGACGGTCAGCAAGGGCGAGATCATGGAGCACTTCGACGAGTACCTGACCGTCGACGTGTCGCGCCGCGAGGTCGAGGGATTCATGGACGACGAGGCGAACCTGGGCCGTCTGCTGCGGGACCGATTCGTCGTGAGCCACACGTCGGGGAGCACCGGCCAGCCGCTGCTGCTCGTGAAGGACGAGCGCGACGTCGAGCTGCTCTTCGCGTTGCAGGCGTCGCGGGGCAACAGCGAGGAGCTCAACTTCCGCCAGCTGGTGGCGAAGATGGCCCGGCCGGTCCGGCTGGCCGCGGTGGTGATGCAACCGGGTTTCTACCCGTCGGGCTCCGCGTTCTCTTACATGCCGCCGGAGGTGCGGCGGTTCATCGAGGTCGAGCAACTGGCGTTCAGCGAACCGGACTGGGTCGAGCGCCTCTGTGAGTTCGCGCCGACGCACCTGTCGACGTACGCGAGCATCCTGCACGAGCTGGCGCGGCTCGAGGAGGCCGGCGAGACCCGCCTGGGCGAGAGCCTGCGGCAGATCACCAACATCAGCGAGGCCCTCGCTCCCGAGGCGCGCCGGCGGTACGTCGAGCTGTTTTCGGCCGACGTGCTGGACGACTACGCCATGGGCGAGTGCCTTTTCTTGACCAACGGTTGCCGCGACACCGGCGGCATGCACGTGAACGCCGACTGGGCGATCGTCGAAGCGGTCGACGCGGACAACCGGCCGGTCCCGCCCGGCGAGCGGAGCGCGAAGGTGCTGGTCACCAACCTGGCCAACGGCGTGCAGCCCTTCATCCGCTACGAGGTCGACGACGCCGTCGTCATGGCCCAAAGCGAGTGCGGCTGCGGCAGCCGGTTGCCGCTGATCGAGAAGATCGAGGGCCGTACCTCCGACCTCTTCTATGCACGCAGCGACGGCGACCCGCGGCCATTCCATCCCGTGGTCCTCGAACAAGCCATCGGCGGCCGCACCGGCGTGCGCGAGTTCCGGCTGACCCAGAACCAGCCGGGGCGGGTCGCTATCGAGGTCGAACCCCTCGACGACGCAGCGGTCGACGCAGAGGAACTGGAGCGCGAGGTCGACCGCTTCTTGGAGGAGGGCGGCCTGAAGCACGTCGTCGACTTCGACTTGAGGCTCGTCGACGAGCTCCGCCCCGACTCCGACGGCAATAAGTTCCAGCGGATCGTCGCGAACTGGCAGCCCGAATGAGAAGCGATCCCGCCGCGCAAGCAAGAGCCTGGCCGACCGACCGCTTCACCCAGCGAGCCGATCCATCGCCCTCTGCACCCAGTCCATGCCTTGGGCGAACGTCTGCCGCTGCCAACGCGGGCTCCGCGGCGCGAAGGCGGCGGCGAGGCGCTTCCGCGCGGGGTGGTCCGGGCCGATCGTAGGGTCGCGGCGGGTCGCTCCGTTCTCTTCGATCAATGCACGCAGCATGCGGAAGCCCTGGTACGTGCCGAACTCGGCGGTCGCGTAGTGCAGCCGCGAGCCGGGGAGCACGGCCTTGAGCCAAGGGCCGAACCCGCCCTGCACCGCGTACCGGTGCTCGGACGTCGCCGCGACGATCGGCGCCGCCGGGAAGGCTTGCCGCCACCACTGGATCTCGTCGGCCGGCGCCCGCTCGGGCAGCAGCAGCTCGCCGTGGCCGAACCGGCCGAGCCCCGTGTGGAAGTCGAGCCAGACGATCTCGTCCGCGGCGCCCAGCGCATCCGGGAGCCACTCCTTGAGCCGCTGCCCCGATTCCGACAGCTCGCTGCCGCCGTAGAAGATCCAGTCGCGGTGGTCGTACTGGCCCGGCGGCAGGGTCTCCCAGAAGGCGCGCCGGCCGTGGCGGGCGGCCAGCAGGGCCATCGGCATGCTCGTGCCGGGCAGCCGCCGGCTTCCGACGAACGCGGAGCGGAAGGCCTCCACCATTGGGGCCGAGCCGCGGTAGGCCTCGCCGTCGAGCAAGAAGTTGCGGTTCAGGTCGACGTTGTCCTCGTTGAACCGCCGCCCCCACGCAAAGCCGTACGGGTTCACCGCGTGCACGAGGGCCAGCGTGCAGCCCGTCGGCGGCCGGAGCTCGCCGCCGGCCAGCCGCTCGAGCCAAGCGGTCTGGATCGCCGCGCCGAGCGGCGTCTCGACGCCGTGCACGCCGCTGCTCACGACGACCGCCTTGCGTGCCGCGTCGCCGCAGAGCACCGTGTCGATCGCCAGCGGCCGCCCGTCCGGCCCGGCCGCGCCGATCGGCAGCTCGTGGACCGACAGGCCCGCGGCCTCCGCCGCGCGGCGCAAGCGGTCGCGCGACGGCTGGTACGCCAGGGGAAAGAACCGCGAAGGATCGCCGCCGCTACTAGCCATACGCCCCCGACGAACCGATAAAGCGCCGTGCCCCGCTTAGAACCTACCAGATGCGGCGCCCGGCTGAACCCAGGCGCGTCGGACCGGGCGGGACCGGCGAGAGCGGCACAGCGGCCCCTCCGCGGCGTCTGCCCTCGCTCTTCTATTCGATCGCCGATGATCTCTTGCCCCACCGTCCGGAAGGACGTCATCCGCCGGCACTACGACGTGTCGACGCTCTTCTACCGGCTGTTGTGGGGGCGGCACATCCACCACGGCTACTGGGAAGCGGACGAGTCGCCGTCGGTCGCCCAGGAACAGCTGACGGACCGCCTCGCCGCGGCCGCGGGGCTGCGACGGGGCGACCGTGTGCTGGACATCGGGTGCGGCATGGGCGGGTCGTCGCGTCGGCTCGCGCAGCGGCTGGATTGCAGGGTGACCGGCGTGACGATCAGCCGCTTCCAGCGACGCTGGGCGGCCGCCGCGGCGTGGCGGGATCGGGTCGGCAGCCGAGCCGACTTCCTCTGCGCCGACGCCGAACGCGTCGACTTCGATCCCGAGTCGGCCGACCTCGTGTGGAGCGTCGAGTGCACCGAGCACCTGTTCGACAAGCCGGCCTTCTTCCGCCGCGCCGCCGAGTGGGTCCGCCCCGGCGGCGGGGTGGCGATCTGCGCGTGGCTCGCCGGCGAGAACCTCGACGCCGCGCAGCGGCGCCGTGTGGAGGACGTGTGCGAAGGGTTCTTCTGCCCGTCGCTGGGCACGAGCAGTGACTACCAAGGTTGGCTCGCCGACGCGGGGCTCGAGCTCACGGTCGCCGACGATTGGACACGGCGGGTCGATCGCACGTGGGAGATCTGCCGCGACCGGGTGAAGCGGTTCGGTATCCACAGAGTCGCGGGGCTGGTCGACCGGGGGCAGATCGTCTTCCTCGACCGGTTCCAGACCATCCTCGACGCGTACCGCAGCGGGGCGATGGCCTACGGCTGCTTCGTCGCCCGCAAGCCGGCTTGAGCGACGCCGCTGGCCGGAGCGGCGACTCGGCGGGAAGTGACACCGAGTACGAGTACGACAAGGTCGGCAATGTCGAGTACGTCCTCGGGCCCGACCAAGCGAGCCAGTACGAGTACGACGACCTCTACCGCCTGACGGAGCTCACGCAGTACCGGGAGGACGCGACCGAGGGGCGCCAAGGAGGCGAAGACCTGATCGCGACGTTCGAGTACGCTGTCAGAGATGATGGCAAGCGTTCTCAGGCGATCGAGACGTTCTACCAGAGCAACGGCGTGTCCACGCTGGAGACCCACACGTTCGACTGGACATACGATGAGGCGGGCCGCCTCACGACGGAGACGCTTACCTCAACCTCGTCAACGCTCGACGACTACACCGACAAGTACGGCTACGACCTGGCCGGCAACCGGCTGCGATACAAGCACGATAGCCTGACCGGGACCGATCGGCTGGTCACCTACGGCTACGACGCGAACGACCACTTGCTGTGGGAGAAGACCGACGCCGGGGCCAACGGCTCGGTCAACGAGTCGATCGTCTACTCGTACGCCGGCGTGCGGCAGTCGGGCAAGGCGACCTACAACGCCGACACCGAGGACGGGTCTGGATTTACTGCCGAGGACCGAACGACCTACTCGTACAACGCCCGCGGGCGGCTGTCGAAGGTCGAGATCGACTCGGATGGCGACACCATTGTCGACGACACAACGACCTACAAGTACGACGACAACGGCCTGCAAGTCTCGCGGACCGAATCGAGCGACACGAAGCTGTTCCTGCTCGACCGCCAGAACCCGACCGGCTACGCCCAGGTTCTGGAACAGAAAGACCTGGGAACCCAGAACGTCGAGCGGGCGTACCTGATCGGCCACGCGATCCTCGGCCAACGCGACGGCGCCCTGGCCGCGTACACGGCGCTCTTGTCCGACGGCGGCGGCTCCACCCGCGCCGTGCTCGACGCCACCGGGGCGATCGCCAACGACGAGGTCTACGCCTACGACGCCTACGGCGTGCGGCTGGACGGTCACTCCGCGGCGACCGACCACCTCTACCGAGCCGAACGCCGCGACGCCAACGGCTTCGACTACCTCCGCGCCCGCCCGTACGACTTCCGCACGGGCCGGTTCCTACGGATGGACGACTTCGCGGGCAACAGCGACGACCCGCAGTCGCTACACAAGTACCTGTACGCAAATGGGGACCCGATCAACGGACGTGATCCAAGCGGGTTGACGAATCTGACAGAACTCTCAATCACAACGAGAACGCAGAGCCAGACCAAACTGCAATCAGCGAACAACGGTGTGCGCGTTGGCGCCACAACCGCCAAAGGCCTTGTGGCGATAGCACTTCTCGAGATGCAGCGTCTGGCAAGTGGAATCGATGCGATCGAAAAGTTTCAAGCGCCTATGGCAGCTTACAACGCGTACTTGCTCTACCGTTTTCAGCAAGAGTACCGTGGCAGGAACGGTCAGGTACGGCTCAATGCAGCGATTCCGAAGATCATCGGATACCTAGGCGCCCTTCCAAGTGGTGCGGATCGTCTTCGAGGCGCGGGGATCGATTCTCTTGGCGAACCAACGGACTTCTTCGGGAACGCGCGCAAGGGGACAACGTTAGCAACGACATGGATTCCGATGACCGGTGGCTATGCGAATGATCGAAGGCTGTCGTTCGCCACCACACTGCTTGGATTCAGTTTCTCGGGGCTGACGTTCGAGAACGCGAAGCAATCGATCTTGAGCGCCATGAGACTGGCGGAGACGCAGATTCGTCAGCTGGCGAGCAATGGAGTCTCAAACAAAGGCTTGGTGAAAAATTATCTTTGGCATCACAACGAGATTCTGGGGGTAATGGAGTTGACCGACAAGGACACACACACTGCGTTTACCCACACAGGAGGAGTGCAGTTCTATCAGCTGCTTACGGACACCGTAGGCAAGTCGTATCAGCGAAACACTCTCTGATTAGCCGAGGAGTTGGAAGTGGTAATTGAAAGGTATCGAGCGGCGATGCTGGCCTACCTTGAGCACCTTGCTACGCCGAGTGTCTTGGGTGGAGATTACGCTGATTCGATTACCCGCATGGCGACACTTCAAGAACAAGCGGAGAACGGCAATGCACTAGAGCAACTTACCGATCGACAGCGTCGCGCAATTGATCAAGTTTTTGATGAGTTCGACAAGATGAACGAGCGCCCATCTAGTTGGGAATTCTACACGAACGACGCACTAGCGAACGCACCGGAATGGAGCTCGATGCGCGACAAGGCGAAGCGGGCTGTGGAGGAATTATCGAAGAGCCAGTGATCAGAACTGATCTTGGTCGATTCGAGGCGATGGCGACAATAGCGGCTTTTTGGACCCACGGACGGAGTCGCCATGGCCGGACGCCTTGTGCCGGATGGTTTGTGGGAAGAGATCGAGTCGTTGTTCCCGGTCTACAGGCCCTCGCCCGACGGGGGCCGGAAGCCGATCGACAACCGCACGGTGTTCACCGTGCTGGTGTTCCGCGCGAAGACCGGACTCGGGTGGCGCGACCTGCCGACCGAGATGGGCGCCAGCCAGTGCACCGCAAGGCGGCGGCTGAAGGAGTGGACCGAACTGGGCCTGTTCCACGCGATCGTCAAACGGCTGCTTTCACGACTCAAAGCGGACGGGCGGCTCGAACTGGCCGACGTGCTGATCGACGGCGGCCTGCTGAAGGCGCCCTGCGGCGGCGAAAATCCGGCCCCAACCCGACCGACCGCGGCCGCTCGGGCAGCAAGCTGAACGTGATGACCGACCGCCACGGCACGCCGCTGGCGGTCATCGTGTCCGCGGCGAACGACCACGACGTGCGGTTCCTGTTGCCGTTGGTCTTCTGCGAGTTCCCCCGCTTGGGCGGCGCGCCGGGCCGGCCGCGCGAGAAGCCCGCGTTGGTGTGTGCCGACACGGGTTACACCTCGAAAGACCTGCTTACCTTGCTTCATGCGTGCGGCGTCCGGGCGGAGATCCCCCAACGCGGTGATGACGCCCCAAAGGGGCTCGGCAAACGCCGCTGGCCGGTCGAGCGGGCGATCGCCTGGCTCAAGCAGCACCGGGCCGTCGGCGTCCGACGCGACCGCAAAGCCAAGCACTACGACGCCTTCGTCCAACTCGCCTCCGCCCTCATCGCTTACAAACGACTCGCCGCGAAACGGTTCTGATCAAAGGCTCGAAGACTGACATCGATTAGTGCCAACGTACCGTTGCATTTAAACAACTGAGCGACAGGCGAGAATCATCTCAATCGTTAGTCCAAGAGCCTGGTTGAGGCCGCATGGCTACTTTGTTTTTTGACCGCTGACGTGCTGACGCCGCGCAAGTCGAAATCATATAGCCCACTTTTATAGGGGCTCGCCCGTGAACGGGTTAACCGTGAGCTTCGGCGTCGGCGGCTCGTCAAAACGCCGCGGCTGTTCGCCGTAATCAAGCCCGACAATCTCCCCATCGCAAACCAGGACGGACGGACCACCGTGTTCGCTCTCCCAGGCGGAACTAAACTGGAAGTTCAGGATGAGGCCGCCCCGCCAGTCGCGACAGCAGTGCAGGCAGCCGAACGTTAGATAAGGGTATAAGTCGTCTGGCTGCTCGGGGGTAATATGCTTAAGACATCCGACCTCTCGCCGCGCTAGCGCGCCAAACCACGCGCTGCGCGAGTTGGGTCCTTCGCCAGTTAGGTCTTGCAATACCGCGAGCGGAACGATCTCGCCGTAACGCGATTCGTAGTGCAACTCGTTCGCGAGGAACTCCAATGCCTTTGCGGACGGGCGTAACTCGTCGTGTTCCTCGATATCGATCCGCAACTCGAAAGGGCCCTCGTGCATCGGCTCAGCTAAACGCTGAAAACTGGGCAACTCAACGTGGCCGACCCACTCAGAGTAATCGAAGTGGAGGCGGCCAAACGTGGGGTCATCTACGTAAAGCGGATCGTCGCCCATGATTGAGCCCTTCGCAGAAGGTTGCGGTCCGTTTAATCCTCCGCGTGAGCCGCCGGGTAGTCAAGCATATTCCTCGATGCGACGAGCTGGGCCGGCTGCTTGACGAGCGGCGCGACGTCGGGAGTGATACCGGCGTGACGACCGCCTGCTGCTTGAGTCGACGACCGGAGCGACTGCGTGGAGCACAACGTACGAGTACGGCTTGAGCGATTTTGGCACGAAGCAGACGAAGCAGGCCACGAAGTCGATCGACGGGGACACGTACGAGTACGAGTACGACAACCAGGGCCAGATGTCGCAGGTGACGGTGACAATCGGCGGCACGCTGGACCCGCAGGCTAACGAGGTCCTTCGGCTAGCTTCGGGACTGACTCCGTTAGCCTCTGCGTGACCCAGCTGCCCAAGGCGGAACGCTAGCGCAGCCGACTCTGCTCCGTCACGTACGGCGCCCTGGGGATTCCCGGCGTTACCGCTGATATACTGGCGGTTTCGCACTTTGCCGCCAATGCGACCGCGACGTCCGTGCCGCCAGAGCCCAAAGCCCGCCAGAGCATCGACGCCCAGCTCGTAGCGGCCGGATGGGTGGTCCAGGACGCCGGGCGAGCCGGGCGCTACGCGCCGCTCGACCAGCAAGACACCGCCCGCTGGGACGCGGAGCGGATCGCCGAGGCCGAGGCCCTTCTACGCCGCGCGACGTTGGCCGGCAGGCCCGGCCGGTTCCAGCTCGAGGCGTCGATCCAGTCGGCGCACGTCGCGCGGCTGAGGTCGGGGGTCGCCAACTGGCCCGTGATCGTCGGCTTCTACGACCTGCTGATGGCCGTTGCTCCGTCGGTAGGGGCGGCCGTGAGCAGGGCGGCCGCGGTGTCGCAGGCCACGGGGCCGCGGGAGTGCCTCGAGGAGCTCGACCGATTGGCGCCGGAGTGGGGCCAGCGGCTGGCGTCGTTCCAGCCGTACTGGGCCGTCCGCGGCGACGCCCTCCGCCGCGCCGGCCGACCCGCCGAGGCAGCCGACGCGTACCAACGCGCGATGGGGCTCAGCACCTGCCCGGCCGTGCGCACGCACTTGGCCGCCCAACGCTCCGCCTGCGACCGCCCCGAGGCGAGCCCCATCGCGCGACCGCCGCGGTCGACCAACAAACAGAAAGGCCTCAAGGTAGCGGCGGAGGGACTCGAACCCCCGACACGCGGATTATGATTCCGCTGCTCTAACCGACTGAGCTACGCCGCCGCGGTCGGCGCGGGTGGTTTCAGCCACCGGCCGACAGGGGAGCAGACCGCTGCGGCGGGCGTGGGTTCGCCGCCGCGGGTGTGCTCTTCCCAAGGGTCTCGAATCGTAGCTTTTCTCCGGTGGTTCGGCAACGCGTCCCCCGCCGCGTGGCCCACGCGGCTCAGGGGGTCGGTTGGCCGCTCGGCCCCGGCCGCCGGCTCGGCGCCGCCGTCGGCGATTCCCCAGGCGGGAGGAGCGTCAGACGCAGGTCGCGGTACCAGACCTCCGAGCCGTGGTCGGTCAGCATGAGCCGCCCGTCCTCGCAGGTTCCCCAACCGGGGAAGTCGGCGAACTTGGTTCGGGCGACTCGGCGGCGCCAAGCGTCGGAGCCGATCCGGCCGTCGACGACCGGCTGACCGTTGAGCCAGTGACGCACGCGGCACCGCTCGACGCGGATCCGCGCGGCGTTCCACTCGCCGGGCGGGTGGAGCGGGCGGTCGTCGGGCGGCGCGTAGATCAGGTACAGCGAGGCCGCGCCGGCGATCCGCGGCGAGCCGAACGCCGCGTCGTCGAGGATCTGGTACTCGGGCCCGAGCCACTTGTGGCCGAACCGCCGGACGCGGTACTTCACGCCGCTGTTGCCGCGGTCGGGGCTCCGCCAAGAGAACGCCAGGTCGAAGTCGCCGAACTCCCGGCGGGTGAGAAGCGAGTTCCGCCCGCCGCTGGGCGCAGCCAGGTGCAACTCGCCCCGCTCGGTCCACCACCGCCACCCGCCGGGGGGCCGGCCGCCGCCCGAGAGCGTCCACTCGTCGAACGAGCCGCCAGGAAACAAGTCGAACGACGCCCCCTCGTCGGCGAACGCGCCGGCCGCTCGCAGGCTCAGGAAAACGACAAGCACCCGGGTCGCGATAGCGGCTAGGCGTCGCATCGGCGAAAGCTCCACGAACGATTAATCGCGAATCCAGTGACCAGTAGTCAGTAACCGTGGCTACTAGCTACTACTCTACTCACCGATCGCCACGAGATACTCCTGCCGCCGGCCCCCTTCGGTGACGCCGTAGCGGTGGTACAAGCGGCCGCCGGAGGGCGTCGGCGTGGCGAACGCGCTGTCGCCGAGCTGGTTCTCCGCGACGCCGATGAAGCGATCGGGCGTGGCCCGGAAGACGTAAGTCGTGCCGCCTTCGTTGGTGGCGTACACCTTGCCGTCGACCAACAGCGGCGAGGAGCTGAACGCGCCGCCCAGGCGCTGCTTCCACATCTCCCGGCCGGTCCGTGCGTCCCAGCAGTAGGCCGTGCCGCGGTCCGATGTCGCGTACAAGTAGCCATCGCTGAGCAGCAGCGATTGCTCGTAGCACTTCACGCTGTTCTGCCACACGATGTCGTGGTCGCCGTCGAGTTCGACCGCGAGGGTGAACGGGTTGGGGTAGCCGCCGCTCGCGAACGCCAGACCGAGGGACTCGTCCCACACCATCGTGCCGCACGTGGCGCGGGACGAGCCGGGCGTCTCCCAGAGGGGCTCGCCGGTCGACGCGTCGTACGCGGCGAGGCGGCCATTGCCGCTCATCAACAGCTGCGCGCGGCCGCCGATCTGCGCGACCGCGGGGCTCGAGTAGCTGAGCCCGTCGGGGCGGGGCCGGGTCCACGCCGGCTCGCCGGTGCGCGTGTCGAGCGCGTAGAGGCCGCTCTCCGGGCCGTCGTACTCGGTCGCCACAACGACCTTGCCGCCGACCACCCGCGGCGAAGAGCCGAACCCGAACTGATACTGCTGGGGGTCGAACCCCCCGGCCCGCGCCTGCCAAAGCCGCTCGCCGTCGAGCGTGTAAGCGGTCACGTAAGCGGCGTCCGAGTTGAGCAACAGCGCGAAGACCCGCTCGCCGTCCGACGCGACGGTCGGGCTCGCGTGGGTGTTGTTGCCGTGGATCTGCTCGGGCAAGCCGCCGCGGTGCGCGGGCGCGTCGCGCAGCAGCTCGCCAGACGCTTTGTCGAAGATCAGCAGCGACTGGGTCTCTGCCGACTCATCGGCGGTCGTCAGGTAGATGCGATCGCCTACGATCGTCGGCGACGAGTGCCCGCGACCGGGCACGGGCGTGCGCCACGCGAGGTTCTCGGTCGCCGACCACTCGGCCGGCGCGGTCGCCCCGGGGGGCGCGTGGTTGTCGCCTGTGGGGCCCCGCCATTGCAGCCAGTCCTGCCCCGCCGCGGGGTAGGTGAACAAGCAAACCCAAGCAGCGGCGACAAGGCTTCGGGCAAACATACCGGCGGCGGCTCCACAGGAACGGACTCAGACCCCGCCTTTCTAAGCCGCCCAGCGGCCCGTGACCATAGACGGAACGGAAGTGCGGAATTCGGAATGCGGATTGCGGATTGGTTATGAGCCCCTGACCACTGACCACTGACCACGAACAAATCCCGCTTGCTAGACTCCACAACATGACCAACCGAGAAATCGCCGCCGCGCTAGACGAGGTCGCCGACCTGCTCGAGTTCCAAGCGGCGAACCCGTTCCGCGTGCGTGCTTACCGCAACGGCGCCCGCCGCGTGGGCGACGCGTCGCAGTCGCTGCTGGCCGTGGTCGAGGAGTCCGGGCCGGCGGCGCTGACCGAGATCGACGGCGTCGGCAAGGACCTGGCCGAGAAGATCGCCGAGCTCGCCACGACCGGCTCGCTGGCGATGCTCGACGAGCTCCGCGAACAGGTCCCGCCCGGCGTGCTCAAGCTGATGCGGGTGCCGGGCCTCGGGCCGAAGAAGGCGGCCGCGATCCACAAGGAGCTCGGCGTGGCGACGCTCGACCAGCTCAAGGCCGCCTGCGAAGCAGAGAAGGTCCGCGGGCTGAAGGGCTTCGGCAAGAAGACCGAAGAGACGATCCTCGCCGGCATCGCCCACGCCGAGAAAGCCGGCGAGCGGACCCGCTGGGCCGACGCCGACGCGGTCGTCGGGCGATTGCTGCAGCACATGGACGGCTGCCCCGCGATCCGCCGCCGCGAGCCGGCCGGCAGCTACCGGCGCGGCAAGGAGACCGTCGGCGACCTCGACCTGCTCGTCGATGTCGGCCCGGAGACCGGCCCGCGCGAGATGGACCCCGGAGCCGTCGCGCAAGCGATGGACCGCTTCGGCGATTTCGAAGGCGTGGCCGAGGTGATCGCCCGCGGCGACACGAAGATGTCCGTCCGGATGGACGGCGGCTTGCAGATCGACCTGCGGTGCGTGCCGACCGAGTCGTTCGGCGCCGCGCTGCAGTACTTCACCGGCTCGAAGGAGCACAACGTCGAGATGCGCGGCCGCGCGCGCGTTAAGGGCCTGAAGGTCAGCGAGTGGGGCGTGTTTAAAGGGGAAAGCGACGAGCGCGTAGCGGGCGAGACCGAAGAGGAGGTCTACGCGGCGCTCGGCCTGCCGCTCTTCCCGCCCGAGCTGCGTGAGCACCGGCGGGAGTTCGAGTGGGCGGAGGAGGGAGAGCTGCCGCGGCTCATCGAGCTAGGGGACCTCCGCGGCGACCTGCACATGCACACCAGCGCGACCGACGGCAAGGCGACGCTGCGCGAGATGGTCGCCGCCGCGCGCGAGCGGGGCCTGGAGTACATCGCGATCACCGACCACTCGAAGCGTGTCACGATGGCCAGCGGCCTCGACGCCGCACGGCTCCGCGAGCAGTGGAAAGAGGTCGATCGGGTCAACGAAGAGCTCGCGGTCGAGGGCGCCGAGTTCCGCGTGCTCAAGGGGATCGAGTGCGACATCCTCGAGTCGGGCGGCATGGACCTCGACGACGACGTCCTCGCCGAGGCCGACTGGGTCATCGCCAGCCTGCACTACGGCCAGAACCAGCCCCGCGCGAAGATCATGGAGCGGCTGCTCTTCGCGGTCGAGCACCCGAGCGTGTCGATCATCGCCCACCCGACCGGACGGCTGATCGGCCGGCGCCCGCCGTACGAAGTGGCCGTCGACGAGCTGATCGCCGCGGCGGCCGAGCACGGCAAGCTGCTAGAGCTGAACGCCAACCCGATGCGACTCGACCTGGACGACATCCACTGCGCCGCCGCCAAAGAAGCCGGCGTGCCGATCGTCATCTCCAGCGACGCGCACAGCCCGGCGGGCCTCGACGTGCTCCGCTACGGCGTGCTGCAGGCGCGCCGGGCGGGGCTGACGCGGGAGGATGTGGCGAATTGTCGGGGAGGTGCTAGTTGGGAGGCGCTAGGCGCTAGTTCGTGATTCGCCTCGTCTCGTAGCTACTTGCGTCAATTCGCTTGATTCGCGGGCCAGTCCGAAGTGACTTTGGCCTGCGACGAACCGTCCCTGGAAGTTCGCTCCAGCTGCTCGCGCAGGACCAGCAACACCTTGCGCCGCCGCCAACCTTGCCAATGGAGCAAGCTCAAAAGGAGAAGCGCAACTCCAAAGCAGATGGGGTAGCTCGCGGTACGTAACGACTCGTTGGACCTGAGCCCCATCAATAAGCTGGCGCAGCCCAGGCCCAGGCACAGGACACTGCTAGCCCAACTCACGTTGTTCGCCTTCGACTGGTCAGGCTGGCATTGGAGAGCTTCCGCCGAGATGGCTTGCCGGTCTTTCTCTGTCAAAGTCATTTCCAGCGGCCCGTGCCGATTGGTCTACACCGTCAAGCTACTTACGTGGCGACAGTCTAACCGAGCGGAGTGAAGCGGCGCGGACCGCAGAGCCTTTATTCGCGTCGATTCGCTTGATTCGTGGGCACACCGCCCTCCGAGGAATCCGCGCCAATCGTGGTTCGCTCCGAGGGCGGACGCCCTCGGCCCAGGCGCGTTCGCCGTGGTTGGGAATCCGACGGCTTCGCTGGAAAGTCGGGGTCCACCCCCGGTACAATCGCGGCATGGACACCGCCAGCCAAATCACCGACTTCGCCAACTTCGCGATGAGCCAGCTGCAGGCACAACGGAAGGCGTCGATCGACGACCTGTACCTGGAGTGGCGCACCGAGGTGTTTCGAGACGTCGACGCCGCGGCGGTCATGGCATCGGTGCGTGACGTCGAAGCGGGCGAGCGGGGACGTCCCGTAGCCGAGTTCTTGCGGGAGTTCGACGCCGCTCGGGGCGATGCTTCGTGACGCTCCCGGTTCGGATGCTGCCGCGCGCGGAATCGGACTTCGGGAGCATTCTCGCTTACATCGAACAGCGTTCCGGAACCGGCGCGCGGAGTTGGCGTGACGCGTTCGAGTCCCGGGTCGCCCTGCTGGCTCAACAGCCACTGTCGGGCGGTCAAGCCGCTGAAGATGAGCTTGCCGAGATCGAGATTCGCGAGGTCTTCTTCAAAACCCATCACGGCCTTCCCTACCGGATTGTCTACACATTTCTTGGCGACGAGATCCTCATCCTCCGGATTCGAGGCCCCGGTCAACCTCCGCTCGCAAAAGACGAGTTCCCCCCGGCTTGATTGCTAGTCCACCCCTGCGTGGAATCCGTGCCATCCGTGGTTCGCTCCGAGGGCTGATGCCCTCGGCTCAGGCGGCCACCGGCTGGCTCAGCCGATCACGTGCTTCTCGGCCTTGCGCCAGTAGCGGCTGAAGCGTTTCAGGTCGACGCGGCCGGGCAGCTCGACGAAGGGCTCGGGGTCGAGCCACTGGGCGCCGAGCTCTTCTCCCTGCCGCTTGATCCGTGGGAGCGGGCAGCGGGCGGTTTGGATCGTGTCGGCGTGGTGCCTCTCGGCGAACGCGCGGACCTCGGTCACGACGTCCCCCTTGCGGATCTCCACGCCGGGCAGCTCGAGCAGGCACTCGTACAGGAACACGATCCGCTTGAGCGACAGCCGCTCGCGCGCGATCCACTCTTCGTCGAAAACAAAGAGCGTCGGCACGCCTTCCCGAAGCCACGCGGGGGAGAGCATCTCGTCGTGGAGCCAGGTGATAGGCATGAGGCGCGAGGCGTGAGGCGCGAGTTGTTAGGGTGGTGAGAAGCCGCGTTCGACGCCGCGTGCGCGGGTGGGCGCCAAGCGCCTAGCGCCTAGCGCCTCTCGAACAACCTCTCGTTCAGTTCGTCATACGATCCCGCGAACGGCCGCTGACCTCCCGGCCCTACGCCCTGCAACCTGCCGCCTGTCACCTTCACAAGGTTCTCCTCGTTGAAGAGATACGGCTTCGGGCCGAACGTGCTGGCGACCCATTGCCACGACAGGTTGTTCGACGCGAGGTCGCCGTCGAGAAGGTGCGACAGCATCCACGCCGCGCCCGCCTGCCACTTCACGCGGCGCCAGTGGACCACGTAGGCGGCGATCTTCATCCGCAGTTGGTTGTGCAGGTAGCCGGTCTCGTGGAGCGTGTGGACCGTGTGGTCGACGAAGTCGTTGCCGGTCTCGCCGCGCAGGAAGTCTTCGGGCAGCTCGTCGGCGTAGTGGTCGGCGTGGTAGCCGGTCTTCCACTCTTCGAGGTCGTCCCACACATCGTCGCCGATGTCGTCGAGCACGCGGCGGTAGTAGTCGCGCCAGGCGAGCTCTTGCAGCAGCTTGTACGCGGCGCGGGGCGAGCCGGCGGTTTCGATGACGAGGTCGCGCGTCTCGGCGAGGCCGACGACGCCGTGCCGCAGGTACGGCGACAGACCCGTTACCGCGCCATCAAGCGCGTTGCGGGTGCGGCCGTACCGCGGCGGGTCGACCTCGGCCAGGCGCGCTTCGGCCGCGCACGGGCCGCCGCGGGTCGCGGACACGTGGTCGTCGACCTCGGCGGCCGCCGGGAACACGTCGCGGCAGTAGGCGACAAGCTCGTCGCGGTCCGCAAAGTCGCGACGCAGAGGTTCGCTGTGCAGGGCGTCGGGGCGTCGGGCGCCGCCGCTGGTGTCGGTCGATCCGGCCATGCGGGATGCTAAGCCGATGCGGCCGAGCGACCAGGGGGCGACCGGCTGCCGCGGCGGGGCGCGGGTGGTTACGATGTTCAGACAATCCGAGTCTGAGTCCCGTTCCTTGGCGGAGGAGCCCTGCCGTGCGTCTGCTACTTGCCTGCCCGTCGATCGCCCTGCTGCTGCTCGTCGCGACCCACGCGCCGGCGCAAGAGGCCGATGCGGTCGAAGAGAGCCCCGCCGCCGAGGCGCCGGCCGAGACCGCCGAGGGCGATGCCGCCACGTCCGACAGCCAGCCGGCTGCAACCAACGAGGCGGCCGAAGGGACGGCCGAGCCGTCGCCCGAAGGATCGGCCGCAGAAGCGGACCAACCGGCGACCGCCGAAGAGCAACCAGCCGAAGCCGCCGAGGCGGCCGAAACCTCTGGTGAGCCAGAAGCCGAGGCAGACCAGCCGCCGGCGACCGACGATCCCGCTACCGACGATCCCCCTGCCAACGAATCGGCGCCCGTCGAAGAGGCGCCCGCTACGGAGCCGCCCACTACGGAGGAGCCCTCGGCCGACGCCGCTGAAGCCGACACACCGGAGGAGGACGCCGCCGAAGACGCCGCGACCGCCGAAGAGGACGCAGCCGAAGACGAGGCCGCCGAAGACGAGGCTGCCGAAGCAGACGCAGACGAAGCAGACGCAGACGAAGAGGCCCCCGCGGGAACCGACTGGGCCGGCCTCGCCGAGCGCGCTCCCGCGTTCCTCGCGCTGATGCACCACGCGGCGGTCCACCTGCCGATCGCGTTGTGGATCTTCGGCGCGGTGTTTGTGGTGATCGGCGTGGTCGTGCCGTCGCTGCGGACGCAGATCCCGCTGGCGAGCCTGCTGTTCGGCACGATCACCTCCGTGGCCGCGACCGCCACCGGCTGGTGGTACGCGGAGCACGTGTACGGCGACATGTGGACCTGGGGCGACGAGCTAGGAGACTTCTCCGAGCACCTCGTGAAGCACCGCTGGACCGCGGTTGCGTTGCTCTTCGTGTCGACCGTGTTGTCGATCCTGGCGGTCGTCAATCAAGCCAAGAAGAGCAAGACCCTCGGCGTGATCTGGCGGCTCGGGCTGATCGGCCTCGCGCTAGCGGTCGCGTGGGAAGGCCACATCGGCGGCGAGATCATCCACGGCGAGGGCTTCCTCGAAGACGCCTACCAAGAGTGGGTCAACCCCGAAGGCTGATCCCCAAACGGCGGCTCCCCCAGCGGCGCGCCGCCGAGCGGCGGGTCACCCAGCGGCGATTCGCCGAGCGGCGCGCCGGCCGCCGCGTCGATCGGCTTCATCTCCTCCAGCGACGGCAGCCAGAACTCGATGTCGCCCGGCGGGCCGTCTGGGTCGATCCGGTCGGCCTGGATCCGGCCGACCACGTGGCCGATCGCCGCGCCGGTGAGCGAGAACAGCGCGTCGCCCTGCGGCAGGAACAACGCGGCTTGGCCGCCGACCTCGCGGCCCAGCTGCGGCGTGAGCACGCGGCGGGCTTCGGCGCGCTCTTCGAGGGTGCCGTGCTCGTCGACGTGCTCGAACACGACCTCCTTGGCCCGCGCCTCGTGCACCAGGCCCACCAGCGGCAGCAGCTTCGTGGCCGAGTACAGGCCCGGGTGCGACCGGCGGTGCGTGTCGTACGCCTGCGCGGCTTGCTCCATCGCCAGGGCGGGCACGTCGGAGTACACGTGCACCGTGTCGGTGAACGGGTTGTACCAGTCGCCGCCGAACACGCGCCCGGGGAGGACCGAGTAGCCGAGCGTGTAGACCACGCCCACCGTGGCCCGCCACGGCAGGCCGACGCGGTCGTTCTTCGCTAGCCGGCGCCACTCGCCGATTGGGTCGTACTGGTTGACCCGCACCATCACGCCGTCGACGTCGCGGGCGGCGAGCAGCTCGGTCGTCTCGGCGACGGTCTCGGGCGACACGTCGTGGTTGTCGGCGCGGCGGTCGAGCAGCAGCAGCTTGTTGGGCACGCCGACGACCCAGCCGATGCCGTCGAGCAGCTCGCGCGGCTCGCCCCGCTGGACCTCCACGGCGATCGAAGACTCGGCCGCCGCCGGCCCCTCGGCCGACGCATCCGGCGCCTGGGCGGTCGCCGCGCCGGCGGCCGCCAGGCCCACTAGCAGAGCTATCAGGAACACTTCACCCTCCGGGCCGCTATCACCCGCCCCAGACCCCGCGTCTGGCGCGCGGCCAGACGGTAGCGGCGGCCCGGAGCGTGAGGCAAGGCCGGAGGGCGCAGCGGCGCCGCCGCTTTGCGCTGGGGCGGGTTACCGGTTCGGAGCCGATTCGCGCGCCGCGGTAGCGGAGTTGGCGGCCCCGTCGCTCCAAAACAGCCGGCGCTCGAGCAGCTCGCCGGGTAGGAGGCAGACCAGCGACAGCACGGCGAGCGTCGCCGGGGCGGCGGCGTCGGCCACGGCGGGGATGTTCTTCGCGCCGCCGGCGAGGATCTGGGCGCCCAGCGGCAGCACGATCCCGCCCATCACGCCCAGCGCGTACCGGGTCTTGGCCACGAGCGACTTGGGGCCGACGAGCGCGCGGGCCGACTCCTGGCGGGGCGACGGGTCGCCGCCGAGCTGGGCGAACAGGTAGGTCTCCGCGGCGAGCTTTGCGCCGGAGGCCGTGACCAGCAGCAGCACGAGCAGGCTGCCGTAGCCGCCGAGCTTCTCCCCCTCGCTCGCCCGCCACACGGCCCAAGCGGCGAGCGCCCCGGCCGCGCCGATCGCCACGGGCGTGGCGAGTTGCCGCACGGCCGCGTCGAGCCCCCACCAGCCGCCCGACAGGGTCCGCCGCTTCCAGCTGTACACGAGCCGCGCGCCGAGCATCGCCGCCACGGCGAGCGAGGCCACGACCAAGATCGGCCCCGCGGCCGGGTCGGTCTGGCCGGCGGGCGTCGCCGCCAAACGGCACCACGCGGTCAGCACCGCGGCCACCAGCGCCGATTCGATTAGCAAGAGGGCTCCGCTCATTTCTCGTTCAGCTATCTCAGAAAAACGGAAACCCCGACGGCAAACGCCGGAAACCTGCTGCGTGTTGGCGTCGAGGCTAAGCAAGACGCTTCCCCACTCCCCACTCCCCACTCCGCCTTTGTTCGCGGGGACGCTTCCGCAAGGCTAGCCAGTCTCCGCCCGCGGCTACCCCTCAACCCGTCGTCCGCATGCCCGCGGCAACACTCTTTACCGACAGTTGCGACAGGTGCTTCAGGTCCTCGGACGGGCCGTCGGCCTGGTTCGCGTCGCGGATGCGGCGCATCACCTCGAGCTGGATCAGGTTGAGCGGGTCCACGTACCGGTTGCGGACCTTGATCGAGTCTTGCAGCCACGGCACGCCGTCGAGCAGCTCGTCGCGGCCGGTCACGCGCAGCAGGGCGCTGCGGGCGCGGTCGTACTCGGCGTCGAGCATGGCGGCGATCTCGCGCATCGCCGGGTCGTCGCCGGCCATCTGCGCGTAGCGGTCGAACACCGGCAGGTTGCTCTTGGCGAGCGCCAGCTCGGCGTTGTTCAGCGTGGCCTGGAAGAAGGGCCACTCGCGGTACATCTCGGCCACGGACTCGGCGCCGTCGGGCTGGTCGAGCTCGGCCTCGAGCCCCACGCCCAGCGCGTACCACGCGGGCAGCAGGCACCGGCTCTGCGTCCACGAGAAGACCCACGGGATCGCCCGCAGGTCCTCGATGGCGTCGCCCTTCTTGCGCTTGGCGGGGCGGGAGCCGATCGGCAGGGCCTCGATCTCGCCGATCGGCGTGGCAAGGCGGAAGAATCGGGTGAACTGGGGGTGCGTCACGAGCTTGCGGTAAGCCCCCAGCGCGGCGTCGGCCATCCGCTGCATCCGCTCGCGGTACTCGCTCGTGGGCTTGGGTGGCTGAGTCGACGACGCGATCAGCACGGCCCACACGACCTGCTCCAGGTGGCGGTGCGCGATGGCCGGGTCGTCGTAGCGCTCGGCGAGGACCTCGCCTTGCTCGGTCAGGCGGAGCGAGCCGGAGAAGGTCTCCGGCGGCAGCGAGAGGATGCCCCGCGCGGCGGGCCCGCCGCCGCGGCCGAGCGACCCGCCCCGCCCGTGGAAGAAGACCACGTCGACCCCCTCGCGCTGGGCCAGCTCGTGCAGCGTGATCTGGGCTTGGTGCAGCTCCCACGCGGCGGTCAGGTAGCCGCCGTCCTTGGTGCTGTCGGAGTAGCCGATCATGACCGTCTGGCGGTCGCCGCAGCGGGCCACGTGCTCGCGGTAGGCCGGCGTGGCGAACGCGCCGCCGAGGATCCGCGGCGCGCGTTGCAGGTCGTCGATGGTCTCGAACAGCGGGATGATCGGCAGGTGCAGCGACGCGTCTTCCGGCTGGCCGCCGTCGACCCGCTCGCTCCAGCTCCACAGCCACAGCACCGTCAGCAGGTCGCTGGCCTGCTTGGTCATGCTCACCACGTGCCCGCCCAGGCACGCGCCGCCGAAACGGCGCGCCGACCGGCGCAGCACGCGGAAGAGCTGCAGGGTCTCGCGCGCGGTCTCCGAGAGGCCGACCGGCGCGATGTTCGCCGCGATCGGCAGGGTCTCCACCAGCAGCTCGCAGCGACGCTCTTCGCTGATCTGCTCGCCCTCCTTGACCAGGCCGATCGCGCGCCAGAGCTCGAGCATCACCTCCCCGTACACGCCCGAGTGCTGCCGCACGTCGAGCCGCGCCATGTGGAGGCCGAACGTGGCGATCTGGTCGAGCCACGGGCGGACCTCGGTCCGCGCGACCGCGTGGTCGCCGGCCGCGGTGATCGCCGCGTGCAGGCGGCGCACGTCGGCGGCCAGCTCGTCGGCCACGCGGTACGCGCCGGCGGCGGGCGCCCCCTCGGCGGGCGACGCGGCCGTCTGATCCAGCCGCCAAGCGATCACGCGCAGCCACCGGCGCGGGGCCTCCAGCGGCGGGATGGTTTCGAGCAGCTCCGCGCACCCGGGCCACTGCGCGCAGGCCGCGGCGATCGGCTCGAACAGCTCCGCACACTCCGGCGCCTGGCGGACCGAGATGCTCAGCGAGCCGAGCAGTTCTTCGCACACGCCGCGGTGGCGTTCGATCGCCGCGCCGCGCAGCCAGCGGAGCGTCTGCTCGGTGATCTCGGGGGTCACGTAGGGGTGGCCGTCGCGGTCGCCGCCCATCCAGCTGCCGAACGAGAGCACGCGGCCCAGGTCGGGCTCGGCCGACGGGCAGACCTCGCGCACCGCGTCGCGGAGCTCGCCCACGACCTGCGGCGCGGTGTCCCAGATGACGGTCTTGAACGCGAGGCCGCGCTGGATCTCTTCGAGGACCGTCGGCCGAGTCGGGCGGATGATGTCGGTCTGCCAGAGCTTGACGATGTCGCGACGGACCAAGCCGCGGAGCGCTTCGGACTCGCGCGGCGTGAGCGACTCCGAATCGAGCCGGCTGAGCAGCTCGCGTAGCGACCGCAGCTGCGCGCGGAGGCTCTTGCGTTTCGCCTCGGTCGGGTGGGCGGTGAAGACCAGCTCGACGGCGACCCGCTCGACCGCGCGGCAGATCGCGTCGTCCGACAGGCCGCTCGCCTTGAGCCGCCGCACGGCGGCCAGGATCGACTCCTTGCGCGGCTCGGGGTGCTCGGCCCGCTCGCGGTCGCGGAGCGCGCGGACCCGCTGGCGGTCCTCGGCGAGGTTGGCCAGCTCGAGGAACGTGCCGAACGCGCGGACGACGATCCGCAACTGGTCCGCCGAAAGGCCGCGGAGCAACTTGTCTAGCTCGTCCGCGGCCGACAGGTCGCCGTCGCAAAACTGCCGCGCCAGCGCCCGGACTTGCTCGACCAAGTCGAACGCGTCCTCGCCGGCGAACCGGCGGACGGTCTCGCCGAACGCGCGGCCCAGGTCGTCGATCTCGCGTCGCAGCCGCTGGTCGCTTGCCATCGCCGGGCTCGCTCTGTGCTCGTGTCTTCCGAGGACCCGTACGATCCCGCGGGCGGTCGCGACAGAGTATCACGCAAACGCGCGGACGCGCGAAGAAGGGCTTGAAGGGGAGGCTGTAGACCGGAGGCTGTAGGCCGTAGGACGCGCCGGGGGCGTCGGTTCGTGCTGGAACGTAAGGGACGCGACGATCACGCCGGCGAGCCGCTCGCCGTAGGACGCGCGCCGCCCTCGCGCGGCGAGGTCTTGGCCTAGCCAAGCCGAGACCGCCGGAGAGGCCGTAGGCTACAGGCTGTAGGCCGTAGGACGCGCCGGGGGCGGAGCTTGATCGTGGGGCGTGGGGTCGCACGATCACGCTGGCGAGCCGCCCGCCCTAGGACGCGGGCCGCCCCCGCGCGGCGAGGTCTTGGCGGAGCCAAGCCGAGACCGCCTGAAAAGCCTGCGCGGCGAGGTCTTGGCGTAACCAAGCCGAGGCCGCCCGGAAAGCCTGCGCGGCGAGGTGTTGGCGGAGCCAACCCGAGACCGCCGAAAACCCAGCGGAGGGCACGGGACTCGAACCCGCAACCGGTTGCCCGGCACCTGAATTCCAATCAGGCCGCTAGCCAATTCGCTTACCCTCCGGTCTCTGGGCGGTCTCGACGTGGCTACGCCAAGATCTCGCCGCGCCGCTGGTGAGCTTCCGCTCACGGGGCAAGAGTTTAGCCGAGACGAGATCATGGCGACAGCCATGTCGAGACCGGCAGCGACCCAGCCGAGACGAGATCATGGCGACAGCCACGTCGAGACCGGCAGCGACCCAGCCCGAGACGAGATCGTGGCGACAGCCACGTCGAGGCGTGTTGGGAGGCTACAGGCCGTAGACCGTAGGCTGCAGGGAGTGCTTGGGGCGACGCCCCCGGCGCTTCCTCCGGCCTCCGGTCTCCCGCCTACAGCCGGCTTCAGTCGGTCGCGCCGGCGCCTTGGATCAGGCCGATGAACTCGCTGTTGCTCTTGAACTTCGCGAGCTTGGTGGTGAGCTGCTCCATCGCGTCGACCGGGTGCATGCTGCTGAGCGTGCGGCGGAGCATCGTCGACGCGTGCAGCATGTCGGGCGAGAGGAGCTTCTCTTCGCGGCGGGTGCCGGACTGCTCGATGTCGATCGCCGGCCACACGCGGCGGTCGGCCAAGCGGCGGTCGAGCACGACCTCCATGTTGCCGGTGCCCTTGAACTCCTGGAAGATCAGATCGTCCATGCGGCTGCCGGTGTCGATCAGCGCGGTGCCGACGACCGTGAGCGAGCCCCCCTCTTCGAACGCCCGCGCGGTCGCGAACAGCTTCTTGGGGATGTCCATCGCCTTGATGTCGACGCCGCCGGACATGGTGCGGCCCGTGTTGCCGACCCACTTGTTGAACGCGCGGGCGAGCCGCGTGATCGAGTCCATCAGGAGGAACACGTCCTTGCCCATCTCCGTCAGACGCTTGCAACGCTCCACGGCGAGCTGGGCCAGGCGCACGTGCGACTCGACGTCGCAGTCGAGGCTGCTGGCGAGCACCTCGCCCTCGACGCTGCGCCGCATGTCGGTGACCTCTTCGGGCCGCTCGTCGATGAGAAGCACGATGAGGTTCACGTACGGGTAGTTCTGGCTGATCGCGTTCGAGATGTGCTGCGTGAGCACCGTCTTGCCGGTGCGCGGCGGCGCCACGAGCAACGCGCGCTGCCCCTTGCCGAGCGGGCACAACAGGTCGATCACCCGCGTGGTCAGCGGCTCCGGGCCGGTCTCCAAGCGGTACCACTCCTCGGGCGTGATCGGGGTGAGCTCGTCGAACGACTTGACCTCGGTGTACTCGTCGGGGGTCATGCCCTCCACGTCGAGCAGCTCGCGCATCCGTGGGCCCTGGTCGCGTCGTTGCTGCTGCACCAAGCCGCTCAGCAAGATGCCTTCCCGCAGGCCGTACCGGTCGATAATCGTGCCGGGCACGAACGGGTCGCTGCGCTCGCGGGTGAAGTTGCTCGACGGGTCACGCAGGAACCCGTAGCCGTTGGGGTGCATCTCGAGCACACCGGAGGCCGGCGCCAGCTCGTCGGAGACCTTGAACTCGGGGCCCTGGTCTTGCCGCTGGTCGCCGCCCTGGCCACGCCGGCGGTTGTTGCGTCCGCCGCCGCGGTAGTTGCCGCGACCGTTTTGGTTGTTCTGGTTGTTCTGGTTGTTCCGACCGCGGTACCGACCGCCAGATCGCTTCTTGCTTGCCATCGTCATGTTTTAGGGTCGCTTGCTGGGCCACCGCCGGGCGTCGCCAGGCGGCCCACCGCAACAGCGCAAGCGCCGTGGCGATAGGGCAGGCCGATTCGTTCCTAGTTGGATTCGCGTTGCGTGTGGGGGACGCCGATCCGAATGGAGCGGCGATGCTCAGAGAGTCTTCGAGAGAGGCAGTAGCAGACCGCGGTGGTTGGCGTCCGACCTTTTCGCGCCGGGGCCGATCAAGACCAGTCGATCGAGACCACGTAGGGCCGCTTTCTTGGGGGCTTCCTTAAATTGCCGGTGCCGCTTCGTTGGAGCGGTCGTCGCGGGGGCGGCCCGACTGCGGACCAGCCACGGCGACGAAATGAAATGAAATCTCTACCCTCAGGCGAGGCCGCGGCGTCGTGCCCGGTCGCTGAGAGAGGCAGCCCTCCGCGGCTGAGAATCTTTGGCGTGGATCGACCCACGAAAAACGAGGGCCGCAGATCCAGACGCTCGGCGATCTCGTCGCCGGGAAGGCTCAGTTGCTAAGCGGCGTGGTCCGCCGCGTCCTGGGTCACGGCCGCCACAGCGAACCCACCAGGGTGGGCTCGTCCGCTTGGCGGCACGCTGGGTTTTAATCCGATCGCCCGGATTCAGGCAACCGTGTCATCCGGCGATCGCGCCGGCTGACCGTAGCTGGCTCTTGCTGAGGGGCTCGTGCTGAGGGGGGTTGCCGCCACGGCGGTCCGACGGCTGCGGCCGAATCGACGGTCAGCGGCAGTGGCGTCCTCGAGGCGGGTGAAAACCTTCGGCTTACAGTCCGGGAAGCGGCGAATCCGGGCAGTCCGGGGAGCGGCGAATCCGAGGGCTGAGAGCGGCTGCTTCGAACGCTCACAACTCGCTCTGGCCGCCGGCCTTTAAGCTCGGGCTCCGCACGATCCGTGGCCCTGGCGGGCCGCTTGGGACCACCGTGGTGGATCTCACCAGCCCCTTTTCGGACCGCAGCAGGCGGCCCGACATCTTGCTCGGTGAAGTTCACTCAGCCGCTGGTCGCCACGATGCGACAGCCCGCTGCAGCTGGCCATTGCCGCCGATCCTCCGCCCACTCAGCAAAACGCTCGCGGGGCGAGGGGTCTGATGCGGCTGAGGCCCACGGCAATGGCGGGCATCGCCCTCAGCATCAGCAAATGCGGGGCCGCTTTGCCAAACTGACCCCGCTGAAGTCAAAACGCCTCGGAAGGGCGTTGTGTTCAACTGTTGGGAGTATTTCCCGCTCAGCAGCGCCTGTCAAGCGGACTCTGCCTACTTCGCGAAACCTTCTCAGTGGCCCGCCCACCCGCTCGCTCCACCCCGAAATCCGGCGGAACCGGCCCAATCCGCAAAATTGCCTCAAAGCGCAGCCGTGCCGGCGGTCGATCTCAACCCAAGGCGGCGTTGCGCCGCCGGTGGAATCTCGATTGGCACACGACCCTCACACGGCGTCGACCATGAAAAACTCGCTGACTCGCCTCGCCTCGCTCAGTTTGGCCGTCCTGCTGGCGGCCGGGGCCGCCGCGCAGTCGACCGGCATCCAGTGGCGCGGCGACTTCCAGGCCGCGCAGGCCGAGGCCCGAAAGACCGGCAAGCTCATGCTCGTCCACTTCTGGACCGAGAGCTGCGGACCCTGCAAGGTGCTCGACCAACGGGTCTACAATCAACCGGCCGTCGGGATCGCCCTGAACGAGCAGTTCATTCCCGTGAAGATCAACGCCGAACAGTCGCGGGAGATAGCCCAGGCGTACGGCGTGACACGGGTGCCGACCGACGCGGTCGTCGCGCCCGACGGCCAGCTCGTGAAACAATTCGTCAGCCCGGCGACTCCGATGGAGTACATCGGCTACGTGTCGCAAGTCGCCGCCGCGTACAAGACACAAGGCGGCGGGCCGTTCGCTTCGGCGGTCGCGTCGGCGCCGATGCCCTCTGCGACGCTGCCCGGCGGCGCCGGGTCTCGGGATCGCACGACCGCGATCAACGAGGCCTACGCCAGCCTCGCCACGTCGCGCTCGGCGGACGCCGCGCCGGCCGCTCCGCCCACCGCGACCGCCCAACCGGCCGCTTCGCGCACCGACAACCCCTACGCGTCGGCCGCCGCCACTCAGCAGCCAACTCAGCAGCCAAGCCGGCAGCCCGCCCCGCAAACGGCCGCCGCACCCGCCGCTCAGCCGGCCGCGACCGTCGCCGCGGCGCCGCAGCTGCCCCCGGGCAGCCCGCCGCTGGGCTTCGAGGGCTACTGCCCGGTGACCATGAAGAACGAGTGGCGATGGGTCCGCGGCGACGTGCGTTGGGGCGCGATCCACGAGGGGCGCACCTACCTGTTCGCCAGCGCCGCCGCGCAGCAAGAGTTCCTCGCCGACGGCGCCGCCGACAAGTACGCCCCGGTTCTCGCCGGCGCCGACGTTGTGGCGGCCGTCGACCAACGCCGCCAAGCCAACGGCAAGCGCGACTTCGCCGTCCAGTACCCGCCCGGCAGCGGCAGGTTCTACCTGTTCACCAGCCAGGAGAACCTCGAGAAGTTCTGGACCGACCCCGGGACCTACGCCCAAGGCGCGCAGCGCGTGGCGCAACTGCCGGCCGGCGGCACGATCGTCCGCTGAGGAAGGGCTTCAGGCTCCGGGCGTCAGGCTTCGGGCTTCAGCCCACAAGCTGCTGCCTGCTGCCTGCTGCCCTCTGCCCTCTGCCCTCTGCCCGCTCCTCACTGGTCGCGCATCGAACGCTGCAGCCGCACGACCTGGGCGCGGACCTCTTCGAGGCCGGGGTTCAGCCGCAGCGCGCGGCGGAACGACTCCAGCGCCGCCACCAGGTTCTCTTGCATGAGGTAGCACTGCCCCATGCCGGCGGCCGCGGTGAAGTGGTACGGGTTGATCTCGAGCGCCTGATGGCAGTTGCGGATCGCGGCCTCGTACTGCGACAGGTGGTAGTGGGCGGCGCCGCGTTGGCGCCACGCCTCGGCGATCCAGGGGGACTCGTGGATCAGCTCGGTGGCGAGGCGGATCGCCTCGTCGTAGCGCTTCGACTGGTTCAGCCGTTCGATGCTCTTGAGCGTCATCCGTTGCTCGCGGCTGCCCACGCGTAGCCACAACTCGCGGATCGCGTTCTCGGCGATGGTGCGCACGCCGCGGTCGCGGTCGGTCAGCGCGCGGCCCACGATGGCGTTCGAGCCGTAGTCGCTCATGAAGCCCAGCGCCAGCACCGCCGCGCGGCGGCCGGCCCGGTCGGCCATCTGCGCAAGCCGCTCCAGCGTCGCGCACGTGTAGTGCCGCGACACGTCGCGGATGAACGACGCCGAGTCTTGCTCGTTCAGGTAACGCTCGTAAGCCGACACGATCAGCGGCGGCCGCAAGGTTCGATCTTCCATAACCGCGTGGCGCCCGTCGGGCGGTGGATTGCCGCGACCGCGAGACGATCCGTCGCCCACGCGCTTCGCCGAGGATCGGGTAAAAAGGGCGAGCCTGAACTGGTTCGCCCTTCCGGCCGCTCGACCACCCGCCCCGCTTTCCTCGACGCGAGGCGGCGTTGGTCGCTCGGGTTGCCCTGCAGTTTAATCAGGCGGCCTATCCGCTCAACGAAAAAGCCGGGCGCGGCGGCTCGCCACAGCACGGGCGCAAAATGCCAATGATTCTTCTTGACACCGGACGCGCCCTGCCGACCGTTCGGCCGCGCCCGTTGATAGCGGCTTTGTGCTGCGTAGTGGTTCTGCCGCTCGGCGCCGCGGCCGCGACTCCGCTAGCGCAGAAGCTTGCGCGGCCGGCCTCCGGCGTGTGGCGCGGCGGCGCCCTCGGCGACGCGCTGCAGCGCGTCGCGGCCGTGCACGAGGTCCCCCTTTGGCTCGACCGCGGTGTCGACCCGACTCGCCCGCTGCGGCTCACCGCCCGACGGACCACGCTCGCCGGGCTGCTCAACGAGATCGCCGACGCGGCGGGCCTCGGCGCCTGCACGGTCGGCGAAGCGGTCTACCTCGGCCCTCCCGAAAAGGCCGCCGCGCTCGCGGCGCGACCGGGGCGCCGACGGGCGTCGGGCCCGCTGCGCGAGCCGCGCGCCGTCCACTGGCCGCGCCTGACCACGCCGCGGGACCAAGCGAGGCAACTGGTCCAAGGCGCGGGCCTGCGGCTAACGAACCCCGAGCGCCTGCCGCACGACTTGCTCCCGGCGTGGAGCGCGCCGCCGGCGCCGACGGCCGATCACCTGAGCCTGTTGCTCGTGGGCTTCGACCTCACGTGGCGCGAGGCGCGCGGCTCGCGGGGCGCCGTGGAGCTCGTCGACCTGCCGCCCGCCGAGCCGAGCCCCGCGCCGCGACTACCCGAGCCCCGCGCGGCCACCGCGAACGAGAGCGACACGCGATACTCGTTGCGGATCGATCAGAAGCCGCTGGGGGCGGTCGCCGAGCAGTTGGCTGCGCAGCTCGGCCTCGAGTTTCGGACCGACCCGCGCCTGCCCGCGGGGCGACTCGGCAAGAGGATCACGGTGTCGGTCGACCGCGCGACACGCGAAGAGTTGCTCGGAGCCCTCGGCGCCGCGGGCGGCGTTTCGGTCGGTGTCGCCGACGGCGTGCTCGTGATCACGGCGCCGCCGTGAGCACAACGCGCAATAGGAAAGCCGCCACGGGCGACTACCCGAAGCGGCTCCCTTGGTGTGTTCGTCGTCGCCTGCGATCGGGCGGCGGTTCAGCAGCCGTGCTTCTCGAGCTTTTCGCGGAGCATGTCGGCGGTGAACGGCTTGACCAGGTAGTCGGACACGCCCGCCTGGATTGCTTCGAGCACGCGCGACTTCTCGGCCTCGGTGGTCACCATGATGATGGTGACGTCGCCGTCTTGTTTGCGGATCTCTTGGATCACCTCGAGGCCGTTCTTCCGCGGCATGTTCCAGTCGGTGAGGACCAGGTCGAACTTGCCGGCCTCGAACAGGTTGATCGCCTCCTCGCCGTCGGCCGCTTCGACCGCGGTGGGCACGCCGACGGCGCTGAGCGAGCGGAGGATGATCTTCCGCATGGTGCTGGAATCGTCGGCGACTAGTACGCGTGCACCCATCTTGATCTGGCTCCGGTGGTCTCGGCGTCGGCGCGTCGCGGCCCGCGGGCCGCTTCGCACGCCGAAACGTAGGTCACAGACGGGCGCTGTCAAAAAGGCCGCGCAGGCCGAGGTTTCACCGGGCCCGAGGGGGCTAGGCCAGCAGTTTTTCGAGCTGTTCGCGGATCGCGCTGGTGATCTGGCCCTTGAACATGGCGGCCGTCATCGGCAGGTTGCCGTCGACGTTCACCTGGTCGTCGCGCACGGTGAGGCCGCCGTCGATGGCGATGCCGAACGTCTTGAAGCCGAAGTCGAGCCGGTCGCCGGACCACTCTTGGCGGAAGTCGGAGACCTTGTCGCCGTGCTTCTCGCGGAGCTGGTCGGAGAACCCTTGCAACCGCTCCAGAGCGGCCTCGCGGCCGAGCGAGTGGGGCACGCTGAGATCGAACTTCGGCATCGTTTCCGCAGAGGGTTGGCGTGGGGGCGGTCGCGGTACGCTACGCGATTGTAGGCCGGGGCGCCAACCGCAGCGCAGCCTGCCGGACGAGTTCGCGCCGCAAGCGGCCGCCGCGCTGGCCGCCGCAGACCGCGCCGCGCAGGCCGACGGCCGCGGGCCCCAGCGCAGCGGCGACCGGCAGCTCGTGCAGGCCCAGCCCGCCGGCGAGCACCAGCCGGAGCCCGTGCCCGCTCGCCACGGCGATCGCTTCGGCGATGCGCTGCTCGCCCCACAGCCGCAGGCTGCTGGGGCCTCGTTTGCCGTACGTGTCGAGCACGATCCACCGGCTCCCGACGTCGGCCGCGACCTCGGCCGCTTCGGAAAAAGCAGGGCCGCTGGCCGCGTGCGCGTCGGCGTAGACCACCGGCGCGAGGCCCGCCGGGCAGGCGATCGCTGCGGCGGCGCGTGCGAAGGGCCGCCACCAGCGCTCCCCGGCCACGCCAGCCAGCCCGAGCTTCGCGACAGCCGCCCCCGGCGGGGGCGGCTGGCCGGCGAAATCGACCAGTTCCCCCAGCGCGACGGTCGTCGGCGCCCGGCTAGCGACCACGGCGAGCACCTCCGCGACGACCCGATCGGGCGCCCTCCCGAGGGGCCCGGCCGCGGGCTCCTTCACGTCGACGATGGCCGCGCCGCCGGCCAGCGCGTCGAGGGCCTCGCGGGGGCTGCGCACGCTGACCAGCAGCCGCGGCGCCCCGCCGGCGGTCAGGGGGGGCGTCGGCGTGTCGGCGGTGAGGGGGGTCACAACGGTAAATCGCTCGGCAGGGGACGGCTCGCCAATCCGCAGCGGGCGGGTCGATAGACGGTCCGTCCTGTCAGGGCTACCTTTCTACGCTCCGCACGCTTTCTACCCTCCCAGGGCGTACGCGAAAGCCGGGTCGCCTTCCAGCCGGTCGCGGCCCCTCCCCTCCCCCGACGCCTTCCAACCTCCTTCACCCGAGACAAATGAGCGACTCGTCGCACGGCGCCCCTTCGGCCGGTCCGGTCGTCGGCGCCATCCTGGCCGTTGTGCTGGTCTACGCCGGTTCGCTGGCGCTGGGCCTGCCGCAACGGGGAACCGAGATCATCGCCGCGGCGAGCGCCGCCCACGGCGACGAGCACGCCGAGCCGGGTGCCGAGGCGGTCGACCTCAGCGAAGAAGAAGTCGAAGTCCTGCACGAAGAAACCGAAGACGGGCACGACCACGAGCACGCGGACCCCGACGCCTCGCACGGCGACGCGGCCCACGGGCCCGCGGGCGAGCCCGAGCTGTGGACCGTCGCTCCGTTCATCCTCCTGCTGTTGGCGATCGCCGTGCTGCCGCTGATCCCGGCGACCGAGCACTGGTGGGAGTCCAACCGCAACCGCTTCTTGGTCGCGGCCGGGCTGGGTGTGCTCACGCTGCTGTACTACGGCCTCATGTACGGCCAACCGATCGAGAGCCACTGGCCGGCCCACAGCGTCGTGACGGGGGCGGACTCGGCCTTCAACTGGCCGGTGGTCCGCACGGTGCTCGAGAACGCGATCCTCGGCGAGTTTATCCCGTTCATCGTGCTGCTGTTCAGCCTGTACACGATCTCCGGCGGGATCCGCATCACCGGCGACCTGCAAGCGAACCCGGCGACCAACATGTTCTTCATGGCCGTGGGCGGGATCCTCGCTAGCTTCATCGGCACGACCGGCGCCGCCATGCTGCTGATCCGCCCGCTGCTGGAGACCAACCAGGAGCGCCGGCACGTGGTCCACACGGTCGTGTTCTTCATCTTCATCGTGTGCAACTGCGGCGGCTGCCTGCTGCCGATCGGCGACCCGCCGCTGTTCCTCGGCTACCTGCGCGGCGTGGACTTCTTCTGGACGCTCAACCTCTGGAAGTCGTGGGCCGCGTGCAACGGCTTGCTGCTGCTGCTCTACCTGCTGCTCGACGAGATCGTCTACTACCGGCGCGAGACCGAAGCCGACATCACCCGCGACATCCGCAACATCCGCTTCCTGAAGTTCCAGGGGCTGGCGGTCAACGGTCCGCTGCTGCTGGGCGTGGTGCTCGCCGTGGCGTTGCTCGACCCCTCCAAGCCGATCCCGGGGACGGACTGGCACCCGTGGATGTACCTTCGCGAGGTGGCCCAGCTCGGGCTGGTCGCGCTGTCGCTGTGGCTGGGCAGCCAACGCGTCCGCGACGAGAACCGCTTCAACTACCACGCGATCTTGGAGGTGGCCGCGTTGTTCAGCGGCATCTTCATCTGCATGCAGCCCGCGCTGCAGATCCTCAACGCGCAGGGCGCGCAGCTCGGGATCTCCTCGCCGATGGCGTTCTTCTGGATCACCGGCGGCCTGTCGAGCGTGCTCGACAACGCGCCGACGTACGTCGTGTTCTTCGAGACCGCCCGCACCCTGCCGCCGATGGACGGCCACGGCGTGGTGGCCGGCGTGGCCGAGCCCCGGCTGGTGGCGATCAGCCTCGGCGCGGTGTTCCTCGGCGCGATGACCTACATCGGCAACGGCCCCAACTTCATGGTCCGCGCGATCGCCGAGTCGTCGGGCGTGCGGATGCCGTCGTTCTTCGGCTACATGCTGTACAGCGTCGTCCTGCTGCTGCCGATCCTCGCGCTGGTCGCCTGGCTGCGGCTGGGGTGATCTCGCGGCGGCGACCTGTCGCTCGGCCGGCCGCCGCGTTACGTTCGTTGCTTTCCTAGCCCCGCCAGCCCCGCGCGCCGTGAGCCACGAGACCATCCTTACCGCCGACGCCCTGTCCGACCTGTGTCGGCGGCTCGAGGGGGCGGCGCGGATCGGCTTCGACACGGAGTTCGTGTCCGAAGACACGTTCCGCCCCGAGCTGTGCCTGGTGCAGGTGGTCGCCGAGGGGGGCGCCGGCGGCGACCTGCTGGCCGTGATCGACCCGCAGCCGATCGGCGACCTCACGCGGTTCTGGAAGACCCTGGCCGATGGCCCCCACGTCACGATCGCGCACGCGGCCCGCGAGGAGATCAACTTCTGCGTGAACGCGATCGGCAAGCCGCCGGCGAACCTCTTCGACACCCAGATCGCCGCCGCGTTCTGCAGCCCCGAGTACCCGGCCGCGTACAGCTCGGTCGTGCAGCGACTGCTCAACCAGCGCCCCAGCAAGGGCGAGCAACGCACCGACTGGCGCCGCCGCCCGCTGTCCGACGCGCAGATCGAGTACGCGCTGGAGGACGTCCGCTACCTGCTGCCGCTGCACGACCGGATCATGACCCGCGTGCGCGAGCTCGGCCGCGAGGCTTGGCTCGAGGAAGAGACCGACTCCTTCGTCCGCGAAGTGCTCGACGCCCGCACTCGCGAGCGGTGGCGCAAGGTCTCCGGATCCGGCGGGCTGCCGGTCCGCAGCCTGGCGATCGTGCGCGAGCTGTGGCGTTGGCGGCAGGCGGAGGCCGAGCGCCGCGACCTGCCCCCCAAGCGCGTGCTGCGCGACGACCTGATCGTTGAGCTCGCCAAGAAGAAGACCGACCGCCAGGACAAGATCCGAGCGGTGCGCGGCATGCTGCACGGGCAGCTCAAGAAATCGATCCCCGACATCGCCGACGCGGTCCGCCGCGGCCTCGAAGCCCCCACCGGCGACCTGCAGGGCGCGCGGCGCAAGCCCCCGCCGCCGCAGCTCAACCTGCTCGGCCAGTTCCTCGCGCCGGCCATCACCAGCCTCTGCAACCGGGCCGAGATCGCCTCGGCGATGGCGTGCACCGCGACCGACCTCCGCGAACTGATCAGCTACCGCCTGGGCTTCGACAAGTCGCAGACCGACCCCCCAGCGCTCGCCCAAGGCTGGCGCGCCGAGCTGATCGGCCACCTCATCGACGAGCTGCTCGAAGGCCGCAAGTCGATCCGCATCGGCGACCCTAACAGCCAGCAACCGCTCGAGTTCGAGGCGATCGAAGGAAAATGACCGTCGTCAAACGCTAGTCTGAGAGAGCCCCCTAGCGCTCAGACACGCCGCTCCTGCGGCCCTTCACCCGCCCGAGCCGCCTCCGCCACCCAAGCGGCGTTCTGGGCGTACCAGCGCACCGTAGCGGCCAGGCCGTCGGCCAAAGCGACCCGCGGCCGCCACCCGAGCTCTCGGCGGCTCGCTGCGGAGTCGAGTGCGTAGCGGGCGTCGTGGCCGGGGCGGTCGGCCACGTGCTCGATCAGCCGCCGCCGCGGGCCGCCCGACGCGCCGCCGTCGGGCGCGACCTGGTCGACCGCGTCGCAGATCGCCTCGACGACCCGGCGATTGGACCACTCTTCGGTCGGCGCCGCGCCGTCGCCCGGGCCGCCTGCCAGGTGGTAGGTCGCGCCGGGCTCGCCCCGCTCTGCGGCCGCAATCAGCCCGGCCACACAATCGTCCACGTGGAGCCAGTCCCGCACCTGCGAGCCATCGCCGTACAGCGGGATCGGCTCGCCACGCAGCGCCCTGAGCGTCGCGACGGGGACCAGCTTCTCCGGGAACTGCCGCGGGCCGTGGTTGTTCGTCGGGTGCACGATCACGGCGCTCAGGCCGTAGGTCCGCCGCCACGCGCCGACCAGGTGATCCGCCGCGGCCTTGGTGGCCGAGTAGGGCGAGCTCGGCCGGTACGGGTCGCCCACCCGCGCGGCTTTGGGCGGGCTGATCGGGCCGTAGACCTCGTCGGTCGACACGTGAACCAGCAGCCGCCGCGCGGCTTCGCCGGGCCCTAGGCCGCCGACGTGTTCCCGCCAGACCCGCAGCAGCGTGGCGGTCCCTTCCACGTTGGTTCGCACGAACCGCTCCGGGTCGGCGATCGACCGGTCCACGTGCGACTCGGCCGCCAAGTGCAGCACCACGTCGGGATCGAAACGGCCCACCGCATAGGCCAAAGCGGCCGCGTCGACCACGTCCGCCCGGACCTCCTCGTAGCGGAGATCCGGCCGCAAAGGGGCGACCGACGCGTCGACGCCCGCGTAAGTGAACGCGTCGTAGTTCAGCACGCGTGTCGCGGGGCGCTCGAGCAGCCGGCGCAGCAGCGTGCTGCCGATGAACCCGGCGCCGCCGGTCACGAGCACGCGTCGCAGGGGGCGGAGCGGCGGCATGGCGGGCGGGCCGGGCGGGGTTTCTCGGTTGGCGTCCCCCCTATCCTAGCCCCCGCGGCGCCCGCACGCGCCGGGATCGCCCCTTCTCGCCGGGGGCCCTATGGCGGTATCCTCACGTGCTTCGCTGCGGGCGCGACTGCCCGGCGGCGCCCCAGCCCCGAAAAATCGCTCGGCCGCGAGGCCGGGTCCCCCAGTCCGACACGACGCGAGAGCCATGGCGGCAGACGAACAGGAAGACGAAGCCCTCTCGACCGAAACCGCGGTTGCGGACGAGGCCGACGGCGCCGACGACGAGCCGCAGAAGCTGTCGCTCGACGTCGACGTGGCCAAGCCCAGCGCGTGCGAGCGCCGGATCACGGTCACGATATCGCGCGAGGACATCGACCGGTACATGGACGACGCGTTCAGCGACCTGATGCCCAACGCGTCGGTCCCCGGTTTCCGCACGGGCCGCGCGCCGCGCAAGCTGGTCGTGCAGAAGTTCCGCGACGACGTCGCCGAACGGGTCAAGGGATCGCTGCTGATGGACAGCCTCGCGCAGGTGAGCGAGGAGGAAGACTTCGCGGCGATCAGCGAGCCGGACCTGGACCTCGAAGCGGTCGAGGTCCCCGAGGAGGGCCCGCTGACCTTCGAGTTCAGCATCGAGGTCCGGCCCGAGTTCGAGCTGCCCAAGTGGAAGGGCCTGAAGCTCAAGCGCCCCGTGCACGAGTTCACGGGCGAGGACATCGACCGCCAGATCGAGCAGATGCTCGCCCGCTACGGCCAGCTCGTTGAGCACGACAAGCCGGCGTCCGAGGGGGACTACCTGGTGGTCAACCTCCGCGGCACGCACGACGGCCGCGAGGTGTCGACCGACGAGGAGCGCGTCGTCCGCATCCGCGAGACGCTCAGCCTGGCCGACGGCCGCGTGGAGGGCTTCGCCAAGCTGGTCGACGGCGCGAAACCCGGCGACAAGTTCCAGGCCAAGGTCAAGCTCACGCCGGACGCCCCCAACGCCGAGCTCCGCGGCGAGGAAGTCGACCTCCAGATCGAAATCCTCGAAGTCAAACGCCTGCGGCTGCCGGAGCTCGACGAGGAGTTCCTCGGCGAGATCGGCTCGTTCAAGACCGAGGGCGACTTCCGCGACGCGGTCCAGAAGGACCTCGAGCGGCAACTCGAGTACACCCAGCGGCGCCGCTACCGCGAGCAGATCAGCGAGCTGCTGACCGAGTCGGCCAACTGGGAGCTCCCCCCCGCGCTGCTGAAGCGGCAGAGCGTCCGCGAGCTGGAGCGGGCCGTGATGGAGCTGCGCCGCAGCGGCTTCAGCGAGGCCGAGATCCGCGCCCGCGAGAACGAGCTCCGCCAGAACAGCCGGGCCGCCACGGCCGACGCGCTCAAGGAGCACTTCATCCTGGAGCGGATCGCCGAGGACGAGGACCTCGACGTGGCCGACGGCGACTACGACCGCGAGATCCTCCTCATGTCGATGCAGTCGGGCGAGTCGCCCCGCCGGGTGCGGGCGCAGCTCGAGAAGCGGGGCTTGATGGACGTTCTGCGGAACCAGATTATCGAGCGGAAGGTGATGGAGCTCGTGCAGTCGGAGGCCAAGTTCGACGACGAGGCCTACGAGCCGCCGGTCAAGTCGGTCGAGGCGATCAACTTCGCCGCCGGCGGCGCCGAGGGCGACATCCCCGACGCGAGCGACGAGGCCGAGGACGAGTCCGAGGACTGAACACAGGGCGGTAAACAGTCGCTCGCGGCCTGAGTCTTCCGGGCTCACGCGACAGCGACTGCCCTCTGCCTGCTGCCTACTGCCCACTCATTCGACGGAGCACCCCATGAGCGATCTCTTCGCTCCCACGGACGGACCCTTTGCCGCCCCACGCATGGCGGGGGCCGCCGCGCCGGTCGACCCGCGGGCCGCGCGGGAGTACCAGCGGCAGCGTCAGATGACGCTCGGCGACCTGCTGCTGGAGAACCGCGTGATCTTCCTCCAGGGGGAGATCTACGACGGCAACGCCAACGAGCTGGTGATGAAGCTGCTGTACTTGCAGAGCGAGAACCGCCGCAAGGACATCCACTTCTACATCAACTCGCCCGGCGGCAGCGTCACCGCGACGCTCGCCATCTACGACACGATGCAGATGATCACCTGCCCGGTCGCCACCTACTGCGTGGGCCTGGCCGCTTCGGGCGGGGCCGTGCTGCTGGCCGGCGGCGAGAAGGGCAAGCGGTACGCCCTGAAGCACTCCAAGGTCATGATCCACCAGCCGCACGGCGGCGTCGGCGGTCAGGTCTCGGACATCGAGATCCAGGCCAACGAGATCATCAAGACGCGCGAGACGCTCAACCAGATCCTCGCCGACCACACCGGCCGCACGATCGACGAGATCCACAAGGCCTGCGACCGCGACTACTACCTAACGGCCGCCGAGTCGAAGGAGTTCGGACTGGTCGACGACATCCTCGTCCGCCCGCCCGGCTCCGAAGAGGGCGACGACGACTGACCCGCCCCGCCGCCATGGACGACGACCAGAAGCAATCCGTCTACGACGACTTCTACGACGCGGTCAACATGCAGCCCGCGGAGCTGGAAGACTGGCTCGAGACCGACCACTCGAAGGCGGTCGGCGACAGCGACTCCGGCGAGTCGACGGGCCACAAGTCGGGCCGGCGGATCGTCGAGATCAAGCGCAAGAAGAAGGCCGACCTCACCGACGGCGACTACCAGCACATGCAGAAGGTCGTCGGCTACGTGCACCGCCACAAAGCCCAGGGCCCCAGCGGCGACCCGGCGGACACCCCGTGGCGGCACTCGCTGATGAACTGGGGCCACGACCCCCTCAAGTAGCCCTACCCGCACTGCCCCGCTCGGCCGCACCACCAGCGGAAGACCCCGCCCACGGAAGAACCCAGCGGATCCCAACCTACGGACGCCCCCCATGCCCCTGATCCCGTACGTCATCGAGAAGTCCGGCCGCGAAGAGCGGGCGATGGACATCTACAGCCGGCTGCTCGTCGACCGGATCGTGATGCTCGGCTCGGGGATCAACGACGAGGTCGCGAACAACGTCGTCGCCCAGATGCTCTTCCTCCAGTCGGACGACCCGAAGAGCGACATCCACCTGTACATCAACTCCCCCGGCGGCAGCGTGACCGCGGGCATGGCGATCTACGACACGATGCAGTTCGTCACCTGCGACGTGGCCACCTACTGCCTCGGGCAGTGCGCGTCGATGGGCGCGGTGCTGCTGGCGGCGGGCACGGCCGGCAAGCGCCACGCGCTGCCCAACAGCCGCGTGATGATCCACCAGCCGCTCGCCGGCATGCAGGGCACCGCCGAGGACATCCTCATCCACGCGACCGAGTACCGGAAGACCAAGGACAAGCTCAACAGCATCCTCGCCAAGCACACCGGCAAGACCCTCGAGCAGCTCCAAGACGACACCGACCGCGACAACTTCATGTCCGCCGAGGAAGCCCTCGAGTACCACATGGTCGACAAGATCATCGAGAGCATGCACGCGTGACGCTTGGCTCGCTGCTCGTGGCTAGGGATCGGTGGCCGCTAGCAGTCTGGTGTTGATGACTCTCAGCGAGCCCACGACGTCGGTCGTGGGTGCTTCAGCCCTCGTGGCTCGAAGTGCTATCGGCGCAAGTTCTTTGCAGCGAGCCCCCGCCCGGCGACGGGTCGATTGTTGGCTCCCACCGACGACTTTACGTCGCCCAGCTCGCCCGCCGCGTCGCCCAGCCGAACCGCCGGCGCCCGCTCGAGCGGTCGCGATTGACGGCGCCGGCCCCTTCCTCTAGTTAGCCGGCATGAGACCCTCTGGGGCCAACGCCGCGCGCCGCTACGCCCGCCTGCCGCCGGCCGCGCTGGGCCTGACAGCGCTGGGCCTGCTAGCACTCGCCGGCTGCCGCTCCGGCGAGCGGCGCGTGCAGACCGAGCTGTTCCAACGCGAGCTCCGCCTGCAAGAAGACGAGATCTACCGCCTCGAAGACTACATCGAGGATTACCAGGCGATCATCCGCAACTACCGCTCCGAGGTCGAGCAGCTCAAGAAGGAGCTCGCCGAGACCCGCGAGGCCGCCGCCGACGCGAAGCCGCCGGCGCCCCTCCCCGAGCCGCTCGACCTCGAAAGGCCGCCGCTCGGCTCCCGACGCGGCGCCACCACGCCGCCCCCGGCGCTGCAGCCGTCGCCCGCCGGGCCAGAACTCGACGGGGCGGCCGACGATCCACCGGACGAACCGCTCGACCCGGACGCGCTGATCGAAACGCCCGACGAGCTCGGCGAGCCCGCGATCGAGGTCGCGCCGCCCGCGACGACGCCCGCGACCACGCCCGACCCGCCGCCGGGCGCCGCTCCCCCTCCCGGCGAGGAGGCGCCGCCGTTCCAGCCCGGCCTCGGCGCGAGCCGCCCGGCCGCCAGCCCGGCCGACGCCGGCCTGGGCGTGTTCCAGCCGAACCCGGTGGCCCAAACCAGCGGCCACAACCCGGGCGTCAAGCCGCCCAAGCCGTTCCCCCTCACCGCCGAGGCGACCCCCCTCCCCTTGCCCGCGGCTGTCGAGGAGTCCGAAGCGGCCCTATCGGCTCAGGGGGCCGACGGGATCGCCGTGAGGGTCGAGTCGAGCGAGCCGGGCAGGGGATCCGCTGTGATTCGGGAATCCCGCCGCGCGTCGCTAGCGGGCTTCACCGGCGAGGCGTCGGTCCTGCTGGTCGACCCCACCGCGGGCGACGGGCCGCAGAAGCTGGCCCGCTGGGACTTCAGCTCCCGCGAGGTCGACGCCGCGCGCACCCTCGGCGACGACCTCGGCCACCTGCGGATCGAGCTGCCGCTCGCGCTGCCCGAGGGGCTGCCGACCGGCGCGCCGCTGCGGGTCTGGGTGCGGCTGGTAGACAGCCACGGCCGCAAGCGGCTCGTTTCTACCGACGCGACGCTCGTCGGATCCCCGCCGCGGTTCGCGGCCGCCGGCGCCGCGGCCCGCTGAGCGGCGCGCCTGCTTAGCAGCAAGCGGGCGCCGGCGCCCCCGAAGATGGGAAAGCTGCGTCGGGAGATCGGTCCGTTCCCGATGCGCCGCAGACACGGTCTTCGCGGGTCGATACTCCAGGCCAGGGGCGGGACTCCGCCCGCGCCGAGGCGCCGCGCGAGCCGATCCGACGGCCGACGCCGCGGGCCGCGGCGCCCGACGCGACCGCAAGCGACGGAGCGAATCGTGATGAAGCGGACCCTGGTGCTCGTAGCCACGTTGTGGGCAGCCGCCCCGGCCGGTGCGTTCTGGTTCGAAGAGCTGTATTGCTACCTGGAGACGCACCGCGCGGAGAACAACCGCTGGCCGGAGCAGTACATCGAGCAAGACCGCATCAACGCGGCCGCGCCGTTCGACATCATGGTCCGCAACGGCTGGCGCCGGCAGAACCTGCTGGGCAGCCACCACTTCACCGAGGACGGCGCCGAGCTGACCCGCGCGGGCGAGCTGCGTGTGCAGTACATCCTGACCCAGACCCCGCCCGACCACCGGCAGATCTTCGTCGAGCGTTCGCTCGAAGCGGAGGTCACGCAGCAGCGGATCGACACGGCCAACGCGTTCGCGTCGACCATCGTGCTCGCCGGCGTCGCGCCGCAAGCCCAGGACACGCACATCCTGTCCGACGGGCGGCCGGCCACGGTCGTCGACTTCGTGAACTCCCAGTACCAGCAGAACATGCGGATCCCGACCCTGCCGCAGGGCGGGGCGCCCGCTCCGACGGAGTGAGCCGCGCGGGCCGCCGCGGGCGAGCCGCGGCGCCAACGAACAACCACTAGCGTAAGCAAGGCCGCCCAGCGCGGCCGATCCCGGGGGGGAGAGCCGTGCGACGCGTTCCATTTATCGCCTATGTGGCCGGGTTGTGCTTTGCGGCGGCGGTCGCTCCGGCGGCCCCGTCCTCGATGATGCAATCGCTCAGCCAGGCGTGCGAAGATAAGCCGCAGGCCGAGGACCAGGGGCCCTTCTCTTGGGCCACCAAGTGGTTCCGCGCCGAGCCGACGCCGCCCCAGCCGACGGCCGTCGCCACCGCGATGGCCGCGCAGGCGCGGCCCGCGCCGCCGGTCGCGGCGCACTACGGCGACTGGCGCTCGGCGCCGTCCCCGGCCGGGGCGGCCCCGCTGCGTCAGACGAACCCGCTGATGGGCGCGGCCACGTTCGCGCCGCTCCCGCCGGCCCCGTCGCTCGCTCCGGCCGCGACCGGCTTCACAATCGACGAGCAGCTGATCGCCGCGGCCGCCCCGCCGGTGGTCGAGCCCGACCCGACCGAACCCAAAGCCCTGCGCGACCTCGGCCACGCCCGCGACCGCGAGGGGGACCTCGTCGAGGCCGAGCGCTTGTACCGCAAGGCGATCGGCGCCGACCCGACCAACCCGGCCGCGTTGAACGACTTGGGGCTGTGCCTCGCGCGGCAGGGGAAGCTCGAGCCGGCCGCCGCGATGCTGCGCCAGGCGATCACGATGCGGCCCGACAAGCCCTTGTACCGCAACAACATCGCCACGGTGCTGGTCGAGCTGGGCCGCCCGAGCGAGGCCCTCGCCCACCTGAAGACCGCCTATCGGCCCGCCGCCGCCCACCACAACCTCGGCCTGCTGCTGGTCCGGTCTGGCGCGGCGGCCGACGCGGCCACGCACCTGCGACAGGCCCTCGAGCTCGACCCGAGCTTCCAGCAGAGCCGCGACGCGCTGGCGCGGCTCGAGAACGGGGCCGACTACGCCGATTCCGCCGCGGCGACGCCCGCCGGCGGCCAAACCGACCGCGAGCCGGCGCCGCCCGCCGGCGCGCCGAGCGGCTTCGCGTCGGCCCCGCAGCGTCGCCCCGCGCAGGTCGCCGCCGCGCCGCGGTGGGCGGGCGAGCCGACCTACGAGCCCACGCCCGCCGGCGCCGAGCCGCCCGCGTCGACCGACTCTCTGGGGTCGTTGCCCTACACCCCTGCGGAGACTGCCGGCGTGTCGGGCCCGCCGCGGCTGTTGCCGCCGGTCCTCGACCGCTGAGCCCACGCGCTCTTCGCGGCCGGGGCGCGCAGCGAACCGCTACCTTCGGGGGCGGTTGTGCTCGGTCAGGTACCGCAGCACGTCGCGTATGCTGATCAGGCCCACCGCGCGGTGGCCCTCGAGGATCGGCAGGTGGCGGTAGCCGCCCAGGTCCATCTTGTGGATCGCGAACGCGATCTTGTCGTCGGACGCCACCACGGCCGGGTTGGGCGTCATGTACTTGACGATCGGGTCGTCGTGCAGATCGACGCCCTCGGGTCCCAGGCGCAACAGCGCGTCGCGTTCGCTGAAGATCCCCGCCAGCCGGTCGTCGACCACGACGAGCACGCAACCGACCGACCGCTCGACCATCAGGTGGAGGGTCTCGCCGACGGTCGAATCGGCCCCGACGACGATCGGCTCGTGGTGGGGCAGGTCACGCACCAGGTCGTGCAGCAAGTCGGCCTCGACCGAGCTGGCCGGCACGCGGATGAACGCGTCGGTCAACGGCTGCTGGCAATGGCCGCAGACGTCGTCCCCTTCGATCAAGTCATCGGCGGCGCAGAAGGGGCAAACGAGCACAATAGGCTGGCGGCTGGAGGCTGGAGGCTGGAGGCTACCTTGCGTGAGTCGCTTGCGCTTCCTCCCGCCTCGGGCCTCCGGCCTCCCGTCTGTCTACTCGACGGTCCACGTGTCGCCGGCGCTGAAGAGTTTGTCGAGGTTGCCCGGCCCCCTCTCGCTGGTCGCCAGCTCGATCTGGTCGTTGACCAGCTCGTCGTAGCGCGGCGCGTCGACCGCGCGGAACACTCCGATCGGCTCGGGGAAGCCGTCCTCGTAACGCATCCGGCTGAGCAGGTACGCGAGGCTCGGCTCGGGCGACTTCTCGTCGTGGAACAAGAGGTCGTCCTTCGTGATGCCCGACCCGAGCTGCACGACCTCCGGCTCCAGCCCGTTCAGGCGGATGCCCTTGTCGCCGTCCTTGCCGAACACGAGCGGCTTGCCGTGCTCGAGGGTCAGCGTGGTGTCGGCCTTCGTGTCGCGGTCTTTGGCGTAGTCCCACGCGCCGTCGTTGAACACGTTGCAGTTCTGGTAGACCTCGATGAAGGCCGTGCCCGCGTGGTGGGCGGCGCGCTCGAGGGTCTCGCCGAGGTGCTTGATGTTGGTGTCGATGCTCCGCGCGACGAAGGTGGCCTCCGCGCCGATGGCGATCGACAGCGGGTGCAGCGGGTTGTCGATCGCCCCCATCGGGGTGCTCTTGGTCCGCTGCCCGAGCGGCGAGGTGGGCGAGTACTGGCCCTTGGTGAGGCCGTAGATGCGGTTGTTGAACAGGACGATGTTCAGGTCCATGTTCCGCCGGATGCAGTGCATCAGGTGGTTGCCGCCGATAGAAAGGCCGTCGCCGTCGCCGGTGATGACCCACACGGTCAGGTCGGGCCGCACGGTCTTCAGGCCGGTCGCGACCGCCGGCGCGCGGCCGTGGATCGTGTGCAGGCCGTAGGTGTTCATGTAGTACGGGAAGCGGCTTGAGCAGCCGATCCCGGAGATGAACACCAGCTTCTCGCGCGGGATGCCCAGCTGCGGCATCACCTTCTTCATCTGCGCGAGGATCGAGTAGTCGCCGCAACCGGGGCACCAACGCACGTCTTGGTCGCTGGCGAAGTCGGTGGGCTTGAGAATCGGCAGGTCGGTCGTAACGGCCATTTCGGGAGTCTATCGCGTTGGGTAGGAAACGCCGCTACGGGGGCGGCGGTGTTCGTTCGGAGCGGGACGGTTCAGCGGAAGGCTCCGTACAGCGGTGGGCTTATCTTCGGGGCGCCGTTCCCCGAGGCGCTGGACATCACGCACAGGCTCAACCGGTACAGGTCGAGCCCGGCTAACATCCGGGGGTGCTTGCGGAGCCGCCGCCAAGCCTCCTCCATGCCCTCGGACCACCGGATGTCGTCGAACACGACCCAGACGTCCTCGTCGGCGGCCTCGCAAACGCTCTCCGCGTAGTGCAGCGTCGGCTCTAGCGTGTGGTTGCCATCGATGAACGCGAAGTCGAAGGGGCCGTGCTCCTGAACCGCCCGGTCGAACGTGTCGGCGAAATCGCCGAGCACGAACCGGGCGTTGTCGAGCCCGACCCGTTCGAACAGGTCCTTGGCCAGCCGTTGGCGATACGGCGAGGCGTCCATCGTCACGAGCTCGCCGCCGCCGTGCTCCTTGAGCGCGGCGGCGATGTACGAACCCGAGATCCCCAGGTTTGTGCCCAATTCGAGGACACGCTTCGGGCGGCGTTGCCGGATCAAGTGGTAGAGGTACGCGGCGTGGTCCGGCGACCGGCTCACCCGGCTCGCGTCGGCGATGGTTCTCCCTTGGTCCCAGGGCACGCTCTCGCCGAGGGTCCCGTCGACCAACGGCTCGTCGCGTTGGCTGTACTCGTGGCGGACGGCCTCGATCGCTTTGACGTAGCCCGACGCCGCGACCCCCGGGTCCCGCTGGGCCTCGGTGTGAGCGCTCGCCAAGGCCTCGGCTTCCTGGCTCTGCTTCGCGAACGCCCGCAGCGCGCGCTCGTTGCGGAGCCGGATCAACGGCTCCACGAGGGGCATCGTACGTACAAGCAGCCTTCTCATAGTGTGGGCTTCGACACGGGTCGGTTCGCTTCCGCAGCGGGGGAGGGCGCGGGGCTCAGGACGCCATTTCGGCGATACGCGTCACCAGCTCGCCGACGCTGAACGGCTTGCCCTGCACCTTGTTGTATCCGATCGCGTCGATCAGGTAGCGGTCGCGGAGGACGGTGCGGAGTTGGCCGCTGTTGAGCTCCGGGACCAGGACCTTCTTGTAGCTGGAGAACAGCTCGCCGAGGTTCTTCGGCATCGGGTTCAGGTAACGCAGGTGAGCGTGGGCCACCGACACGCCTTGCTTGCGCGCCAGGCGGGTGGCCGACAGGCACGCGCCGTAGGTGCCGCCCCAGCTGACCACCAGCAGGTCGCCCCCCTCGGGGCCATCGACCTCCTGGGGCGGGATGTCGTCGGCGATTCTCGCCACCTTCTCCGCCCGCGTGTCGATCATGTGCTGGTGGTTGTCCGGGTCGTAGCTCACGTTGCCGGTGCCGTCTTGCTTCTCCAGGCCGCCGAGCCGGTGCTCCAGGCCCGGCGTGCCGGGCAACGCCCACGGGCGGGCGAGCCGCTCGTTGCGTTGGTAGGGCAGGAAGGGCTCGGGCGCGTCGCCGTTGGCCTCGCGCGGCCCGGGGTGGCTGATCGGGATCTCCGGCAGGTCGGCCATCTGCGGGATCCGCCACGGCTCCGACCCGTTGGCGATGTAGCCGTCGGTCAGCAGGAACACGGGCGTCATGTACTTCGAGGCCAGCCGCCAGGCTTCCTGCGCCACGTCGAAGCAGTCGCCCGGGCTGCGTGCGGCGATCACCGGCATCGGGCACTCGCCGTTGCGGCCGTAGACGGCCTGGTAGAGGTCCGACTGCTCGGTCTTGGTCGGCAGGCCGGTCGAGGGGCCGCCGCGTTGCACGTTGATCACGACCATCGGCAGCTCCATGATCACCGCGAGGCCGAGCGCCTCGCCCTTCAGGGCGATGCCCGGCCCGCTGCTGGCGGTCACGGCCATCGCGCCGGCGAACGACGCGCCGATCGCCGCGGTCACCGCGGCGATCTCGTCCTCCGCCTGGAACGTGATGATGTCGTGGTTCTTGTGCTTGCAGAGCTCGTGGAGGATGTCGCTGGCGGGCGTGATCGGGTAGGCGCCGTGGAACAGGCGCTTGTCGGACAGCTTGGCGGCGGCCATCAGGCCCCAGGAGAGGGCCGTGTTGCCCATGATGCTGCGGTACTTGCCCGGCTTGAGCTCCGCCTTGGGCACGTGGAACTGCGTGTCGAACGCCTCGACGGTCTCGCCGTAGTTGTAGCCCGCCTTGAGGGCGGCCGTGTTCGCGCCGGCCACGTCGGGCCGCTTGCCGAACTTGGCCTCGATGAACCGCAGCGTGGGGTCGAGCGAGCGGCCGTAGATCCAGAAGACCAGGCCCATCGCGAAGAAGTTGCGGCAGCGGTCGGCCTCCTTGGTGCTCAGCCCGAACTCCTTGACGGCGTCGCGGGTCAGCTTGGTCATGTCGACCTTGTAGACCTTGTACTTCCGCTCCAACTCGTGCAGCGCGACGTCCTCGATCGGGTTGCCCTCGTACCCGGCCAGGTCGAGACCCTTCTTGTCGAACGCGCTCTCGTTGACCACCAGGATCCCGCCGTCGCGGAGGTCCTGCAGGTTGGTCGCTAGCGCCGCGGGGTTCATCGCCACCAGCGCGTCGACCGTGTCGCCCGGCGTGTAGATCTGCTCGCTCGAGAAGTGCACCTGGAAGCCCGACACGCCGGCCTTCGTGCCGCGCGGCGCGCGGATCTCGGCCGGGAAGTCTGGGAACGTGGCGACGTCGTTCCCGGCTAGGGCCGACGTGTTGGTGAACTGGGTGCCGGCAAGCTGCATGCCGTCGCCGGAGTCGCCGCAGAAGCGGACGGTGGCGTCGGACAGCGATTCAACGGGCTTCTCTACGGCTGCGGCAGTCGACATAACTTCAATCCGAAGGGCTCGGTGCGTGGGCGGCTGGCGACCGGCTCGGGGGCGCCACGGGGGGGGGGCTCGCTACGCGCCTTCGCGCTCGGCGGTGGCTCGCTCGGGGTGGGGGGGGAGGTTGTAGATCGAGTTCGGGAAGTGCTCGACCAGGTAGCGCATCACGCCGCGGACATCGACCATGCCGGCCGCTTTGGCCGGGTTCGAAGCGTCAACCAGCGGCAGGTGGCGGTAGCCACCCTCGCTCATGCAGGCGATCGCTTCGCCGACGGTGGCCGCCTCCGTGACGGTGGCCGGGTCGGCAGACATCACGTCGCGGACCGGCACGGAAAGGCCGGCGCGCTGCGACAACAGCCGCAGCACATCGCGTTCCGTAAAGATCCCGACCAGGTCGTCCGCGTCGCAAACCAGCGCCGCGCCGGCCTTGCCGGCCTGCATCAAGCGGATCACGTCCTCGACGGGCGTGTCTGCCTCGACAGCCACCGGCGACTCGGGGTAGATCGACCGAATCGTTTCCGATTGCAGACTTAGCTGAAAGTCCACGGCAGACGGGCGGCGCCCGGTAGGCAGAGCAACATTGCTGGCGAAAGATTCGGCCGGAGGTCGAGCGCGACCAGCGGCCCGCAGGCGGCAGACGCCCACTCAATGGAGAATACCACCGCCGCGCCGGGTAGAGAACCGCAACCGGCCCGCAAATCTCTCGTATTTCCGCTGTTCGACCGGCCCGTTAGCGCAGCGGCTTATCCGGGAGGCTTCTCGTAGAACTGGGTCAAATCGAAGCCGCCCCGCTGCTCCTCTTCGAGCAGCTTGATCCGTTTCTCGAGCTGCTCCAGCCGCCGCGCCATTTGCGGCACGAGCGACTCCTGCGCGACACTTCGCTGGGGCCGTGGCGGCGCGGGGTAGCCCAGCTGCCGGTGCAGCGAGTTGAACAGGTACAGCGGGTCCTTCCGCCGGTTCGCCAGCGCGATCCGGCCTTCGCGGTCGCCGAACAGTGTGGGCCCGTCGCCCCGCCCGCCGCGGAGCCGCGCGTGCTCGCTCTGCACATAGACCAGGTCGGCGAAGTCGATGATGCCCACCTGGTGCCGGGTCGCGAGGATCCAGTCGCGCCACCGCGGCGGGTACGACGGGTCGGACGCGATCGCCGCGAGGCCCCGGTCGTAGCCCAGGCGGTTCCGGCAGAGGACCTCGAACTGGTAGAAGAACAGCCCCTGCAGCGTCGGCTCACCGGTCGGGCCCTCGATCAGCCCCGCGCGGTACCGGGCTTCGGCGGCCAGCGCCGCGAGGCCCAATCGAAGGTCGAACCGTCCCAGATCGTCCTCGCCCTCCGCCACGATGTACGCCTGCAGCGGCGTGAAGTAGTGCGACAGCTTCCGCATCGCGGTGGCCATCACGCCCAGGTGACGCAGCTCTGCCAGCAGGTAGTCGATCGCCATCGGCAGCTTGGTGGTGGCCAGCACCTCCTCGCGGATCGAGGCCAGCACCTCCTGCGTGGGGGCGTTCTCGGCGATCCGCTCGGCGAGCGTCGCGAAGAAGTGCGCCTGCTCGACGTACTCCTCGACGCCCAGCGGGGCCACGTTGCCCTCTTCGGCGGCGGCGCGCCCCTCGGCTGCGTTGCCATCGTCGGCCGCTTTCGGTTCGTCTTCCACGCAAGCGGCCCCCGCCATCGGCGGCAGCCGATGGATTCTAGCGGTGCGGACGGGTCCGCCGGCTGCCGACGGCGGCTAGGGCCCGATGCCCCCTTCTCCCTATACTAGGGCGCCAGCGAGTTTTGAATCGAATCCCCACACGCCCCACGCCCGTGCCGAACCGCTTTAACACGATCGAAGAAGCCGTCGACGCGATCGCCGCCGGGCGCGTGGTGGTGGTGGTCGACGCCGAGGACCGCGAAAACGAGGGCGACTTCATCGCCGCGGCGGAGAAGGCCACCGCCGAGACCGTCAACTTCATGATCACCCACGGCCGCGGCCAGCTCTGCACGCCGATCCTGCCGGCGGTCGCCGAGCGGCTGCGCCTGCCGCTGATGGTCGACGACGAGCTCAACACGGCCCCCCTGCGGACCAACTACACCGTTTCGGTCGACCACCACACCGCCAAGACCGGCATCACGGCCGAAGAACGCGCCACCGTGGTCCGGGCCCTCTGCGACGACGCCGCGAAGCCGACCGACTTCGTCCGCCCGGGGCACATGTTCCCGCTGATCGCCAAGGAGGGCGGGGTGCTCCGCCGCGCGGGGCACACCGAGGCCGCGGTCGATCTGGCGCGGATGGCGGGGCTCAAGCCGGCCGGCCTGCTCTGCGAGGTGCTCAACGAGTCCGGCGACCGAGCCGCCCGCGACGAGCTCCGCGCGCTGGCCGACCGATTCGACCTGCCGGTGATCTCGATCGAGCAACTGATCGAGTACCGCCGGCAGCGGGAGAAGCTCGTCGAGCGGACCGCCGAAGCGCCGCTCCCCACGCGGAACGGCCTGGCGAAGATCATCGTTTACAAGGTGCAGTACGAGGCGATGGAGCCCGTGGCGATCGTGTTCGGCGACCTCGCCGCGGCCGACGCGCCGCTCGTGCGGCTGCACAGCAGTTGCTTCACCGGCGACGTGCTCGGCTCGCTACGCTGCGACTGCGGAGACCAGCTCCAGATGGCCCTCGCCCAGATCGGCGCCGAGGGCGTCGGCGCCGTCATCTACCTGCCGCAAGAGGGCCGCGGCATCGGCCTGGCCGCCAAGATCAAGGCCTACGCCCTGCAGGATCAAGGCATGGACACCGTCGAGGCGAACCTCGCGCTGGGCTTCAAGGCCGACGCGCGGGACTACGGCGTGGGCATCCAACTGCTGAAAGACCTCGGCCTGTCGAAGATCCGCTTGCTGACGAACAACCCGAAGAAGCTCGACGCGGTCGTGTACGGCGGCTTCGACCTAGAGGTCGTCGACCAGGTGCCACTGGCCGTCCCGGCAAACGAAGTGAACGCCGCCTACCTGGCCACGAAGCGCGACAAGATGGGCCACACGCTTCCTTCGGGGTAGCTGAGGAAGCCAACCACGACCGAAGCGATTGCGTCACAAAGCGTAGGGTGCGATTCGGCTTCGCCGGATAGATCCCTACTTCGAACTAACCACAACGGACACAACGGCCGCCTCTCTGATGTGGCGCCACCAAGTAGGCCGTCGTGCCCGTTGTGCCCGTCGTGGTTCCCCTTGCTATGCTGAGCCTCCAAGCCAACTTGTACGCCCTGCCGCCGACCGCCACGGCCGGGCCCGTGCGTACCCTCCGCGGCGTGGACGCGGCGACGCTCGTCGGCGCCGGCGGGGGGCCGCCGCTGTTCCTCGACCTGATGCCCGTCACGTTCGAGGCCATGCAGCAGCGCCTGGCCGAGTTGCCGCGCTGCGACTGCGAGCCAGACGGCTTCTTCCTCGTCACGGGGCGCACGGCCGAAGGCCAGTTCTGGCGCCTGAACGGCCACATGCACGAGCTCCGGCCCGACGGCGCCGACGAGCCGCGGATGCACCGCGTCGAGCTGGCCGGCGAGTGCCCCCCCGGAACGCTCGACATGGTCCTCCGCACCATGGGCTGGCCCGACGTAGAGCTGGCCTTCGAGCTGGTGCGCGAGGGCGTCACGCTGCGGGAGGCGGACTTCCGCGCCTGGGCGGAGAGGAGCGAGTCGTGAGTCGCGAGGCGCGAGTTATAGAACTCGCTAACGAATAACTCGCGCCTCGCGACTCGCGCCTCAAGACTCTCTAGCGGCGAGGCGCCCCCCGCTGCTAACGTCCGCCGCCGCTGTGTCCCCCCCGGCCCGATTCCCGGCGCGCCGGCGCCGCTAGCATGTACAAGCTCGTCCTCTGCCTGCGATACCTCCGCACGCGCTGGATCGCGCTGGCGTCGATCATCAGCGTCACGCTCGGCGTCGCGACGATGATCGTCGTCAACAGCGTGATGGCCGGCTTCACCCACGAGATGCAGAAGCGCCTGCACGGCGTGCTCGGCGACGTGGTCGTCGAGTCGCGCAGCCTCAACGGCGCGCCGGACGCGGCGACGCACATGCGGCTGATCCGCGACGAAGTGGGCGACCAGGTCCTCGGCATCAGCCCCACCGCGCAGGTCCATGCGATGCTGGACTACACGACCGTGCACGGCCAGCCGGTCCAACAGACGGTGATGCTGATCGGCATCGAGCCGGACACCTACGGCCGGGTCAGCGACTTCGGCCAGTACCTGCAGCACCCCGAGAACCGGGAGCGGCTCTCGTTCGACCTCCGCGACGGCGGCTACCCGACCTCCGACCCCCAAGCCGAAAACCCCGCCGAGGCCGCGCCCCGGCCCGAGATGGAGAACGCCGGCTGGGCCTGGCGCCGCATCCGCGCGCGGGTCGACCAGCAACGAGCCAAGGCCCTCGCGGCCTCCCAAAAACAAGCCGCCGGCGGCTCGGCCGACCCGTTCGCCCAAGCCGAAGCCCAGGCCCCGCCCGAGGAGGGCGCGCCGCAGGGCGAGACCTTCGACCCCATGAAAGAACAGCACGCCGGGCTGGTGCTCGGCATGGCGCTGGGCGGCTTCCGCGACGCCGACGGGGTCGACCGCTTCCTCCTCAAGCCCGGCGACGACGTCGCGGTCACCTACCCGATGAGCACCACCCCGCCCGAGCCCGGGCACGCGCTGTTCACCGTGGTCGACTTCTACGAGAGCAAGATGAGCGAGTACGACGCGTCGTTCGTGTTCGTGCCGCTCGAGAAGCTCCAAGAGATCCGCGGCATGGTCGACCCGTCGACGGGCGTCGCGAACTTCAACTCGCTGCAGATCCGCTGCAAGCCCGGCGCGAACTTGGCCGAGGTCCGCGACCGCATCGCCGGCGTGCTCGACCCGCGCCACTTCATGGTCAGCACCTGGCGCGACAAGCAGGGCGCGTTGCTGGCCGCCGTGCAGATGGAGACCGCCGTGCTCAACGTGCTGCTGTTCCTGATCATCGCGGTGGCCGGCTTCGGCATCCTGGCGATCTTCTACATGATCGTCGTCGAAAAAACCCGCGACATCGGCGTGCTCAAGAGCCTCGGCGCGAGCGCGTCGGGGATCATGGGCGTGTTCCTCGGCTACGGCCTCACGCTCGGGATCGTCGGCGCCGGCGCGGGCCTGGTCGGCGGGCTGCTGTTCGTCGCGAACATCAACCAGATCGCCGACCTGCTCGCCGTCGCCACCGGCCAAGAAGTGTTCGACCCGGCCGTGTACTACTTCGCCGCCATCCCCACGATCGTCCAGCCCTTCACGGTCGCCTGGATCGTTGCCGGCGCGGTGGCGATCGCCGTGGTAGCCAGCGTGCTCCCCGCCCGAAGGGCGGCGGGGCTGCACCCTGTGGAGGCATTACGATGGGAATAGCAGCGGTTCGAAAGCGGCTTGCGGTCGGCTTGATCGCCGTTGCGGCAGTAGGGTGCCTGCGAATGCCCGCTTTTCCGTCGCTAGAAGAAGTGACTGATCCAGTAGAAGACGACTCGCTAGTTGGGCGTTGGAAAGAAATCGATACGGTGTTCGGCTCGGCAGCTGAGAAGTACGCGACGGGACGCCAGGTCGAAATCTCGCGAACGGGAGCGGGGTATGCACTCACCTTCGTTGACGGGTTGGGTAGCCGATCCAGCCCTGAGGAATTCGTGCTGTTCGAAATTGCAGGCCGCCAGTATGTGCAAGCATCACTCGGGCCAGCCCCCAATGGCGCCGTAGCCGATCGCTTCGCCATACAGCTGCTTGAACGGGGAAGAGATGCGTTGCGGCTACGCCCTTTGAACAACCTGTGGGTTGAACAACGATTCGCGCGCCGCGACGACGGCTGGACTGCCAGAATCGAAGCGACGCCTGAGGAGGTTCGGGCGGCGTTAGAGGAGCCACCTGAGAATGCGTTCTGCATGGAAGGTAGCTCGTACTGGTTGCGCGAGCAGAAGAACCAAGAGCCCAAACAAGCCGCGAGCGTCGAAGGATCGAGCCGTGACGACTGATTCCGCCTTCCGCATTCCGCCTTCCGCATTCGCCCCCCCCGTGCTCACCGCCCGCGGCGTCACCAAGACCTACCGCAAAGGCGCCGTCGAGGCGCCCGTGCTCCGGGGCGCGGACCTGGAGGTCGCCGCCGGGGAGATGCTCGCCGTGGTCGGCCAATCGGGCAGCGGCAAGAGCACCCTGCTGCACGTGCTCGCCACGCTCGACCGGCCCGACTCCGGCGAGGTCCACTACGACGGCGAGCGTATCGACACCCTCGGCCGCCGCCGCCGCGACGCGCTCCGCAACGGCCAATTCGGCATGGTCTTTCAGGCGTACCACCTGCTGCCGGAGCTCTCGGCGCTAGAGAACGTGCTCGCGCCGGCCATGATCCGCTACGGCGTGGCCGCCTACCTCGGCAAGCGGCGGGCCCTAAGGCGGCGGGCCGCCGAGCTGCTCGAGCGGGTTGGCCTCGGCCACCGCCTCACCCACAAGCCGCGCGAGCTCTCCGGCGGCGAGATGCAACGCACCGCCATCGCCCGCGCGCTGATGAACGAGCCCCGCCTGCTGCTGGCCGACGAGCCGACGGGCAACCTCGACCCGGCCAGCGGCGAGGGCGTGCTCGATTTGGTCCGCGACCTGAACCAATCCGAGGGCCTGACGGTCGTGATGGTCACCCACGACCAATCGATCGCCGCCCGCGCCGACCGCACCGTCACGCTCGTCGAAGGCCGCGTCGCCGAGGAGGCGCGAGGCTTGAGGCTGCAGGCTTGAGGGGGGGGGCCGGACGGCCTGGCTTCGGGCTTCGGGCTTCGGGCTGCGGGCTTCGGGAAGCGGTCGGCAGGCCGATACGTTGGGTAGTAGACTGATTGTGCCGGAGCCAATCCTCCACCCTACCGCCTAGAGCCTGAAGCTTCCCCGTGACTCCACTCGATCTGCTCGACCTGTTCCGCGCCGGCGACTTCCATCCGTTCGTCGTCCACCTGACGAACGGCGCCGAGTACGAGGTGCGGCATCCTGACCAAGCGATGATTCATGGCGAGACCCTGCACATCAGCACGCAAGACGGCATTCAGCGTTGCTCGATCCTGAACATCGCCAGCGTCACCACGGACATCCCCGCTTGACGAGGCGCGCGGCTTGAGGCTGCAGGCTTGAGGGGGGGGCCGGACGGCCCCGGCTTCGGGTCTCTGGCTTCGGGTCTCTGGCTTCGGGCTTCGGGCTTCGGGCTTCGGGGACCGCTCGGCAAGCGGGCGCGGTCCACAGTAAACTGCGGGCGACTCAGCAAACCCTCCAGCCTACCGCCTACCGCCTCTCCTCCCATGCCTGTCTGGATCAACGGCGAGCTCGTCCCCTCCGAGCGGGCGACCGTCAGCGTGTTCGATCACGGCCTGCTGTACGGCGACGGCGTGTTCGAGGGGATGCGGATCTACTCGGGCAAGGTGTTCCGCCTGGCGGAGCACCTCGAGCGGCTCTACGAGTCGGCCCGCGCGATCTGCCTGCGGGTTCCCATCGAGCTGGCCGAGATGACGGCGGCCGTCGAGAAGACCGTCGCGGCGAACGACCTGACCGACGGCTACATCCGCCTGATCGTCACGCGTGGCCCCGGCACGCTCGGCCTCGGGCCCGACCGCTGCCGCGACCCGCAGGTGATCATCATCGCCGCCACGATCCAGCTCTACCCCGAGGAGCACTACGAGAAGGGCCTCGAGATCATCACCTCGAGCGTGATCCGCAACCACCCGGCCGCCCTCTCGCCGCGGATCAAGTCGCTCAACTACCTCAACAACATCATGGCCAAGATCGAGGGGGCGCAGGCCGGGTGCGTCGAGGCGCTGATGCTCAACCACAAGGGCGAGGTCGCCGAGTGCACCGGCGACAACATCTTCCTCGTGAAGCACGGCGAGCTCTACACGCCCCCCTTGGACGCGGGCATCCTCGCCGGCGTGACCCGCGCGGTCGTGCTCGAGCTGGCCGCCGAGCTGGAGATCCCCGCGCACGAGAAGGCCCTCACCAAGCACGACGTGTACATCGCCGACGAGTGCTTCTTGACCGGCTCGGCCGCCGAGGTCGTGCCCGTCGTAAAAGTCGACTCCCGCCCCATCGGCGACGGCAAACCGGGCCAAATGACCGCCCGCCTACGCGACGCGTTCCAGAAGCACGTGCGGCAGTAAGGGGGGGAGGGGAGGCGCTAGTTGCTAGGCGCTAGGCGCTAGTCTTCCGCCGTCGACCCGCGCCCGTCAGGAAGCGACCAACGGGGGCCGCCTTAAGTGAGGATGGTGCAAGTCCCGTTGGGCGCAATCCCGCGAAGCGGAATCGCACCGTCGGTCCCGTGGTGCGGTGCGATTCGGCGCCGCCGGACTCCGCCATCAACTGATCACCGCCGATCCGATTAGCGTCGATCAGCGACGATTAGCGTTCCCGATCCCGTCACCCTCCCCTCCGCCGCGCCCGTCAGGAAGTGATCAATCAGGTCGGCGGAGAATTGAAGGGCCTCCCTTCAGTCGGCAGGCGCAGAGAACGCTAATCCGCGCTAATTAACACTGATCCGATTCGATGTGTCAGTGCGGTGCGGCGCCGCCGGACTCCGCCCTACGGACAGCGCCGAACGTGTGCGGGCGTCTGCTGAGTTATGCTGCGGGGCGTCCCTTCGCCACGCCACGCCGCCCCGACGCCCGCCCGCATGCTTAGCCGCCGCCCGTTCTTTACGCCCGTCCTGCTCGCCATTTCCTTCGTGGCCTCAGGCGCGGCGGCCCACGCGGCCGAGCGGCCGCGGGCGCGGGAGATTGGGGTGCGAGTCGGCGGTGAGGCGACCGGGCCGCACAACGCGATCACCGACGTGCCGGGTGTGCTCGTCGGGCACGCGACCGTTGTGCACGGGGAGCGCGTCCGCACGGGAGTGACGGCCGTCGTGCCGCACGGTGGCGACTTGTTCCAACAAAAGGTCCCCGCCGCGGTCGCGGTGGCCAACGGCTTCGGCAAGCTGGTGGGCGTCACGCAGGTCGACGAGCTCGGGCAGCTCGAGACCCCGATCTTGCTGACCAACACGCTCAACGTGTGGGAGGGCGCGGCGGTGCTCGTCGAGCGCACGCTCGCCGCGCCGGGCAACGAGGCGGTCCGCTCGGTGAACCCGGTGGTCGGCGAGACCAACGACGGCTACTTGAGCGACATCCGCAGCCGGCCGCTGCGAACGGAGCACTTCCACGCGGCGCTCGACGCGGCCCGCGGCGGGCCGGTCGAGGAGGGCGCCGTCGGCGCCGGGACCGGCACGGTCACGATGGGCTACAAGGGGGGCGTGGGCACGTCGTCGCGCAGGGTGGCGGCCGGCGACCAGCGGTTCACGGTCGGCGTGCTCGTGCAGACGAACTTCGGCGGGCGGCTCACGATCGCCGGCGTGGCCGTGCCGAGCGGCCTGTCCGGCGACGAGCGGTCGGCAGTCGACGCGGCCGGCGAGGACGGCTCGTGCATGATCGTCGTGGCGACCGACGCGCCGCTGGGCGCGCGGCAACTGCGGCGGCTCGCGCGGCGGTGCTTCGTCGGCATGGCCCGGGCCGGCGCGAGCTTCTCGCACGGCAGCGGCGACTACGCGATCGCGTTCTCGACCGCCGAGTCGGCACGGATCCCCGCCGACGGTCCCCTGACGAGGCGAGGCCCGCACTTCGCCGACGGCGGGCTGTCGCCGCTGTTCACCGCGGCAGCCGACGCCACACAAGAGGCGATCTACAACGCGCTGCTGAAGGCCCACACGGTCACCGGCCGCGACGGCCACGTGGCCGAGGCCGTGCCGATCGCCAAGCTCCGCCGCCTGCTCGCCGAGCGCTCCGCCAACGGCGCCGCCGAGGCGCCCGCCGCGGCGGACTGAAAGGCCGCGCGGCCGCTGCTACGACGCCGGCCGGGTGGCCAAATCGCATCGGCGCCGCCTGCCAGGGGCGACAATGAGGGGTTAGTTCTGGCAAAGGAGGGCCGCCGATTGGCGTTGAAGACCGTAGCGAACTGCGCTTGTCGACGCCGTTTCGTTACAACCGGGGCCGACCGGGCAGGCGCGTAACGCTTCACCAAGTCGTTAGCCGGCGGCGACTTAGCGTCGGTTTCGTGACGTTTAAGCGTGACGCGGCGTTTTTCGACGTGTCGCGTTTGTCTCGAAACGCGATCACGACTTTTCCGAGGAAGCCCTCCCGCTCAACGCTTCGCGGCCGCCGCTTGTTTCTCGGCCAGTCGGTCGGCGAACTTGCTGAAGTGGGCGTTGTCGACCTCGGCGAACTCGGCCACCTGGCGGTTGGCTTGCTCGATCCGGTTGCGGTCGTTGCGCGACAGGATCCAGGTGACGAGGTGCTCGGCGCGGAGGTCGGGCTCGTCGGCGATCGGGCCGCTGTACAGCTCGACCTCGAGCGGCACCACGTCGTGGCCGGCGAGGATCTCGTTGACCTTCAGCCGCGGCGCGGGGGGCAGGCCGGCTTCGAGCAGCGTGTGGAGCTGAGCGTACGCGTCGAGGAACGCGCGGAGCTCGCGCATCGCCTCGCGGCTGGCGACCGGCATGGTCACCAGGCGGTAGCTCATGTGCTTGCTGGTCAGGCGCAGCTCGCCGGTGTCGGCGTTGAACTGCTCTTCGAAGACCGGGTCGCCTATGAAGCGGAGGAACGGGTCCTTCTGCAGCGCGGCCCAGCGGCGGAGCTTCGTGGTGGCGATCGCGACCCGGTCGCCGGTGATCTCGGTGCGGACCTCGTCGGCCGTGTCGAGCAGCACAAACCGGCCCGGCTTCTCCCCCGCGCCGGGGCGGAAGATGGTCACCCGGTCGGCCTTGTCGCGGAAGTCGTAAGCGGCGCCGGCCGTGAACAGCGTGACGCTCTCGCTGGCGGGCTCTTCCTCGCCGGGGGCGTACACACGGGTCTCGATCCGGAACTCGGCCGCTTCGCCGACCGGCGGCAGGCAGCAAGCGAACAACAGCAGGGCTAGCGGCAGGCGCATGAGGGGCATCCGTGCTAAGGCAGAGAATCCAGCGCCGAGCACCGTAGCAGGCCGGGCCACCGCAGCGAAGGCCGGCTTCGCCGGCGGCTTCGGGCTTCAGGCCTCGGGCTTCGGGAGGGTGGACAGCGAGCCTGAAGCCTGAAGCCTGAAGCCTGAAGCCCGACGCCCGAACCCCGAACCCCTCCCGCTACCCGAAATACGCCGGCTCGTTGCCGGCCTTCCACTTGATATTGCACCCGATCGAAGGCAGTTGCTTCTCGCTGGGCTTTTGGCCCGCCAGGACCGCGTCGCACGCGGCGCGGAGGTCCTCGCCGGTGGGCTTGTCGCCGTCGGGGCGGGTCGAGTCGAACTGGCCGCGGTACGCCAGCTTGTGGTCGCCGTCGTACACGAAGAAGTCCGGCGTGCAAGCCGCTTGGTAGGCCTTGGCGACCTCCTGCGACTCGTCGTACAGGTAGGGGAACGTGTAGCCGCGGGCCTTGGCCTCGGCGGCCATCTTCTCGGGGGAGTCGTCGGGGTAGTTCTGGGCGTCGTTGGAGCTGATCGCGACGACGTCCATGCCCTTCTCTTGGTACTGCTTGCCGAAGGTCGCTAGCTCGTCGGCCAGGTGCTTTACGAACGGGCAGTGGTTGCAGATGAACATCACGACCAGCCCGCCGGGCGAGTTGAAATGCTCGAGCGAGTAGGTCTTGCCGTCGGCGCCGGGCAGGGAGAATTCGGGGGCCGGCGTGCCGAGGGGCTGCATCGTGCTGGGGGTGCGAACCATCGGGGCCTCGTTTGGGTTCTAGTGGGATATCACCCGGCGAAGCGGGGTGGGCGGGTCGTGGTCGGCTCTCGAGTAGACCGGCGGCGGCCCCGGCTGGTCAACGCACCGCCGGCGGCCGGGCGGGGCTCTAGCGGCCGGTAGTGCGTTGACACCCCGGCCAGCGGACCTAAAATCTCGCCTCGTCGGCACTTGCGCCGGAGCCAACCAGCCCCGCGGCGTTCCTGCGACGAATCGAACCGAACCAACGGCGATCCAACGGCCCGGCCAAGGCGTAGAAGCGACCTAGACGGCGCCGCCACGGGCCGCCGTGACCAAAGCGGGAGTCCCGCAGGAGTACCAAGATGGGCGTGCAAGAAATCACCGACGAAAACTTCGAGGCGGAAGTCCTCAACAGCGACCAACCGGTGCTGCTCGACTTCTGGGCGCCGTGGTGCGGCCCGTGCCGCCAGATCGCCCCGGTCGTGGAAGAGCTGGCCGGCGATAACTCCGGCTCGGCGAAGGTCGCCAAGCTCAACGTCGACGACGCCCCCGGCGCCGCGCAGACCTACGGCGTCAGCAGCATCCCGACGCTGATGGTCTTCAAAGGGGGCGAGGTGGTCGACCGCTTCGTCGGCGTGCAGGCGAAGAACCGCCTGCAAGAAGCCCTCGACGCGGCCAAGGGCTGATCGCCCGCCGCTGAAGCGCCAAACAAACCAACGCAAGCGGAGGCCGGGCCCGCAGCCCGGCCTCCGCTCGTTTTATTGGGTCGATCGCTTAATTCGCTGGGCCCCGCTTGCCGATGGTAGGGATCGGGGGGACTGCGCAGGCGCTGCGGCCTGCGCTGGCTAGCAACACCAGCGGTCTCTCCCTATGAACGATCCCAATCAAGCGAAGCCGCGTCTCGACGGGGGCCACACGGGCCGTGCGGTCGGGGCCCGGGCCCCGCTGTCGAGCGGCCTGGTTCGCGTCGAAGCCGAGCCCGCGCTGCCGCCGGCCGCGCCGTCGCTGGCCGCCGCGCCGGCGGCAGAGGGGCACGCCGGGCAACTGGCGGCTTGGCTGCAGCAACGCTCGGCCGACGTCGAGCGACGCGCCGCGGAGCTCGAAGCCTCGCAAATCGACTTCGAGGCCAAAGTGGCCGAGGCGCGGCGCGAGATCGAGGCCGAGCGCGAGCGGCTCGAGCGGCGCGAGGCGGCCCTCGACCGGCCGGCGCCCGACGAGTCGGCGGCTCGGGCCGTGGCGGAGCGTGAGCAGCGGCTCGACGAGCGCGAGGCCCGCTTGGCGGACGAGGCGACTCGCCTCGCCGAGGCCAAGGCGGCCTTCGCCGAGAAGCTCGACCGGCTCGACGCCGAGCGCCGAGCCGTCGACCAGCAGGCACAGCGGGCCGCCTCGGCCCAGGCGGCCCTGGCCGACCGCGAGCGCGAGCTGGCTCGGCGGGCGACCGAGCTGCAGCTGCGTGTGGCCGAGCTCAAGCACTGCGACGAGGCCCGCAAGCAAGCCGACGCGAACCTCACCAGCCGCGAGCAGCGGCTCGCGATGCGGCGGCAAGAGATCGACACGGCCCTCAAGCGGTTCGAGCGGCTCGACGTGAGCGAGCGCCGCGTGGCCGAGCTTCAGGAGCAACTGTCGGCGGTCGCCGCTCGCGACGCGGCCGTTGCCGAGGCCGAGCGGCTCTTGGCTCAGGAGCGCGAGGACCTGGCCCGCCGCACGGCGTCGGTCGAGCGTCGGGAAGAGGAGCTGCGGGCCCGCCAGCACGACCAGCGGAGCGCGGTCGACAGCGACCGCGCGGCTTGGAAAGCCGAAGCCGACTCGGCCGCCGCGCGGGCCGACCGCCGCGAGGCCGAGCTCGACCGCCGCGCCGAATCGCTCCGGCGGATGCAGACCGAGCTAGAAAACACCCAGCGCGAGGTCCTCGAGATGCGTCTAGCGACCGAGGAGACCTGGGCCCAGCTGACCGGCGTGCTCGCGCCGGCGGCGCTCTCCCGGTCGATCGCGAAGGTGCGGAGCCAGCTCGCCGACCACTACGGGGCGACCCTCCGCAAGATCGCCGAGGAGCGGGGCGCCCTGCGCGACGCGGCCGCTCGGGTAGAGAAGGAGTTCGAGAGACTCGAAGCGCAGCGGGTTTCGCTTCAAGAATGGGCCCGCCGGCGGCACGAAGAGTTCGGCGCCGCGGCCGATCGGCTAGAGGGCCGCGAGCGGGAGCTCGACCGGCAACAGCGGCAGTACGAGAAGCGCGAAGCGCGATGGGCCGCCGAGCGTCAGGGCCTGCGGGACCAGTTGCGGGAGCTGCTGGCCGGCCGCCCGGAAGTGCGCGGACCGAGCAGAGCCGCCGCCTAGCGAATCGCTAGATACCGCATTCGACCTATTTTGTAGAATCCTGAGGGTTATCGATTGACTAGGGGTACCGCGTAGATTCGATTACGGATAGCTGAAACTCATCTAGAATTTCGCACCCTGCATTAGGCGATGGTCACTCCCGCACGCACTCTCGGTCTCGCTTGCTGCATAGTCGCGCTGTCGGCCGTCGCTAACGCGTCGATCCAGCCAATCTCTCTGGTGTTCGACGCATCGAGCACTTCGAGCAACTCGCCAGCTACAGGCGCATCGGCGAGCGTCAGCATCAGCTTCGCTGACTCCACGAGTGGTTCGGTGCTCTTGACCTTCGGGGTCACGAACACGACTGGAAGCCCGACCTTCGGGGCCGGTGCGACCGCTTCGATGCTGACGGGGGTCGCGATCGACCTTCCCAACTTCGTGACCGTTCAATCCGGCACGTTCTCGCCGGGAACTAAGCTCGACACCTTACTGAACAGCAGCAGCGCCTCGCTTCCGCCCTTCGGCTCGTTCGAACTCGCCATTGCCGATAACGGCAATCTGCTGGGCGGAAACGCCAACGGTGCGTTGGCTGCAGGCGCCAGTGACACAGCGTCGCTAATTGTTAGCCTCAATGCCGGCTCGTCGGCTATCAACAACGCGATGGAACTGGCCCTCGCTATGCAGACGGGTTTTAACTCGCAGCCAACCGATCTGAGTCATCTCAAAGCCGCGGTGCGGTTCCAGCAAGTGAACGCTGGCGAAGGGAGCGACAAGCTCCTCTACAACCCACCGGAGCCCCCCACGCCCGACCCGGACGACAACCCCGAAGTGGCGCCCGAGCCGGGCTCGCTGCTGGTCTGGGCGGCGATCGGTGGGCTCGTGACAGCCGCCCGTCGGCGGAAGGGCTGAGCCAGGCAGCGGCTGAGCCAGGCAGCGGCTGAGCCAAGCAGGGAGCGGCAGCCGGCGGCCTGATCGGCTAGCCGGCCCACTCGCTCCACGCCGGGCCCAGCGGCGCGGTCACCGTGACCGTTTCTTCCCGCATCGGGTGCCGGAAAGCGAGCTGGCGGGCGTGCAGTGCGATTTGACGGTCGCGCTCGTCGGCGGTCTGCTCGCCGAATCGCATCGTGGCGCCGTACTGCGAGTCGCCTAGCACCGCGTGGCCGCGGCTGGCGGCTTGCACCCGGATCTGGTGCGTCCTGCCGGTCTCGAGCGTGATCTCGAGCCACGTGGCCCCTTCCAAACGCTCACGGACCGCGTAGTGCAGCACCGCGTGCTTGCCGCGCGGGTCGTCATCGGGCACCACGATGGCTTGGGCCATGCCGTGCCGCTTGTGCAGGTGGTCACGCCAGGTCCCCTCGTCCGGCTCGACCCGCCCCTCGACCAACGCCCAGTAGGTCTTTGAGACCGTCCGCTCCTGGAACTGCCGGGCCAGGCGCTGCGTGGCGCGGGCGTGGCGGCCGAAGACGATCGCGCCAGTCACCGGCCGATCCAAGCGGTGGACGATGCCAACATAGAACTTGCCCTCGATCTGCTCGCGCCGCCGGTAGAAGTCGCGGACCCACAGCTCCAGGCTGTCGATCCCGCTGGGCGCCTGGGTGAGCAAGCCGGGCCGCTTGTTGACCACGAGCACGGGGCCGTCGTCGTAGAGGACCTCGAGCGGCATAGCGTGTCCAGAGAGCAGTCGCTTCCGCGGCCGAATAGGACGCGGAGGAACGCTGATGCTACGGGTGTCGGCGGATCACGCCACGGGCCGCGCGGCGCCGGTCGCGGGCGGCGAGCTTCTCCAGCGACGCTGGCTAAGCCCGTATCCGCTCTACCCGCGTTTATCCGCGTCCCCTCCGGCTCATTTTGAGAGTCGGCAGTCAACCAGGCGTGGTGGGTTCTCGGCCAGCGCTAACCATATCGGCGCAGGGCGCGGTCGAGGAGCCAGGGGGCGGCACGGGCCGCGCGGACGATGGCCCAGTCCTCCCAGACGATCGCGACCTCGTTGCGGCCGCGCCGGATGCCGTGCACGACACGCCGCGCGACCCGGTCGGGCGACACGCCGCCGCGGCCGCCCCAGGGCACGCTCTCTTTGCGTTCGATCAGGTGCTCGCGGAACTCGGTCCGGATCGTCGAGGGCGACGCGTGCAGCACGTGGATGCCGAGCCGGCGCAGCTCGGGGCGGATCGCCTCGGACCAACCGCGGAGGGCGAACTTGCTCGCGCAGTACTCCGACGTGTGCGGCACGCCGCGCCAAGCGAGGACCGAGCCGATGTTCGCCACGCAAGCAGAGTCGCTCTTCTCGAGCAGCGGCACGGCCGCGCGGGTCAGCTCGGCCGCGGCGAAGAAGTTCAGCTCGAACACCGCGCGGAGCCGATCGGGCGAGGAGTCGTGGAACCGCCCGTGGGCGCCGACCCCCGCGTTGTTGACCAGCACGTCGAGGCCGCCCAGCTCGTCCGACGCGGCCTGCAAGGCGCGGGAGCGGTCTTCGGCAAGCGTGATGTCGCCGGCGACCACCACGGCCGAGCGGCCGGCGCGGCGGGCCTGCTCCGCGGTCCGGTGCAGCTCCTCTTCGCGGCGGGCGACCAGCACCACGTCGGCGCCGGCCTCGGCCAAGCGCACCGCTAGGCGGCGGCCGACCCCGCCCGACGCGCCGGTCACGAGTGCTCGGCTGCCGTCGAGTCGGATCACGCCACCTCGCCCATCGCTGCGGCGCCGCTGGGCGGGGCGTCGGGCGAAGCGGCGTCGGCCGCCCGCGGCCGCACGACCGTGTCGGCGCCGGCGACGCGGCCCAGGTACTTCCGCGGCACGCGGCAGTGCACGGTCACCCGGTCGTCGGTGAACGTGCGGCTGAGGACCTCGCCGTGCTTGGCCAGGTAGGCCAGCAGGCGGCCGTCGCCGACGGAGGTCTCGACGTCGACCTCGACGAACTCGCGGCTGAGCGCGTCGCTCACCGCGCGGGCCAAGCGGTCGAGGCCGTCGCCGCTGCGCGCGCTGGTCCGCACGGCGCCGGGGTAGCGTTGCTCGAGCACGGTCAGCGTGGCTTCGTCGGCCGCGTCGGCCTTGTTGAGCACCAGCAGGGTGTCTTTCTGCTCGATGCCGATCTCCTCGAGCACCGCGTAGACCGCGCGGATCTGGTCGCCGGCCGAGGGGCTGCTCGCGTCGGCCACGTGCAGCAGCAGGTCGGCCTGGCGGGCTTCTTCGAGGGTCGCTTTGAAGCTGGCGATCAGCCGGTGGGGCAGGTCGCGGATGAAGCCGACCGTGTCGCTCAGCAAGACCGGGCCCCAGCCGGGCAGGCGCCACTGGCGGGTGCGGGTGTCGAGCGTGGCGAAGAGCTGGTCCTGGGCGTACACCGAGGCGTCCGTCAGCTTGTTTAGCAGCGTGCTCTTGCCGGCGTTGGTGTAGCCCACGAGCGACACCGTCATCCGGTCGCTGCGCGCGGCGACCTCGCGCTCCTTGCGGTGGAGGACCTTGTCCAGGTCGCGCTTCAGGTCGTTGATCCGCTTCTCGACGAGCCGCCGGTCGGTCTCTAGCTGCTTCTCGCCCGGGCCACGCATGCCGACGCCCATCTTGAGCCGCGACAGGTGGGTCCACATCCGCTTGAGCCGCGGCAGCGAGTACTCCAGCTGCGCGAGCTCCACCGCCAGGCGCGCCTCGTGGGTTTGGGCGCGGGTGCTGAAGATGTCGAGGATCAGCTCGGTGCGGTCGAGCACCTTGACCCCAACCGCTTGCTCCAGGTTGCGGACCTGGGCCGGCGAGAGGTCGTTGTCGAAGACCACCACGTCGGCGTCGGCGGCGCCCACCAGCGACTTGAGCTCTTCGAGCTTGCCCTTGCCGATGTAGGTGGCGATGTCGGGCGTTTCGCGCCGCTGGACCAGGCGGCCCACGATCTCGGCGCCGGCCGATTCGACCAACCCGCCGAGTTCCTCGAGCGGCGCCTCGGCCAGGGTCGGGCTGCCGGCGAGGTCGACACCAACCAAGACGGCCGCCTCGCTGTGGACGCTCTGCTTTCGATCGATTTCCATTAAGCGGCGCGGGTTCCTTGGGGTCGTGTTGACGCGGCGTGCCAGCCGCCTCGTTCGGGGCGTCGGCAGCCGGGCGGGCCGGGCGCTTCGGCCTGATGGCCGCCTGCCCCAGTATATCCCGGAGGGTCGAGGCGCCTACGCAAACCGCCGCCCGCGGAGGGAAGCCTCCGGGGCGGCGGGCGGTAAGACACTTCGTTTGGCGAACGGGTTCACCCCGCAAAATCTCAGTAAATGTATTCCAGGCCGACGTGGAAGCCGTGGAACAGCACCTCGCCGTCGACCGTGGCAGGCTGGAGGGCCTGGTACGGCGCCTGGGCGGAGATGTTGTTGATGTCGCCGTAGGGCTGGGCCAACGCGACCTGGTCCCGCATCAGGGCGAGGTCCGTCATGTAGAGCAGCTCGTAGCCGCCCTTGATCGACCACGACGGGCTCACGTCGGCCACGAACGACACCTTGGCCTCGGTCAGGAAGGCGACCTGGTCGCCCGACGCGATCTCGCTCGCCGCCGTCGGCGAGCCATCGGACGCCTGGAACCGCTGGCGCAGTTTGTAGTCGTTGTTGTAGATGCCGAGCTTGCCCTCGGCGCCGACGCGGAAGCCTTGGAAGACGGTGATCCACGCGTCGCCGCCGAACTGGAAGCCGGCCAGGTCGTTGTCCGCTTCGGTCAGGACCGACAACGACTTGCCGACGATCGTCGCCGGGGGGCCGGGGTCGGTCGTCACGTTCGAGAACGAGAAGAAGCCGAGCGACTCGCTGAGGTTCGTGTAGCGGAAGCCCACCAGCACCGTGCCGCTCACCCGCGGGTCGTAGCCGACCCAGTAGCGGCGGAAGCTGGCCTCGGCGGTCTGCAGCGAGCTGTCGTAGTCCAGCTCGTGCCGCAGCGCGTTGGCGGTCTCTTCGAAGTTCGCGCCGGTCGGCGGGCCGGCCGAGCCGCCCACGCCGAACGGGCCGTTGGTCGCCGAGCCGTAGAGGCTGTAGATCGAGAACAACCGGGTCGTGCCGTCGTTCGTGGCGAAGGCCCGCTCGGACCACTCGATGTCGCTGTAGACGAACTCCGCCACGCTGAGGGCGCCCACGTCGATCCGGCCGGTCAGGCGGTAGCCGTCGCCGTCTTCTTGGTCGAGGTCGGCGCCGGACAGGGCGCGGCTGCCGTCGGGGATGTTGAGCGGGTCGTTGACGAAGCCGAGGGTCGAGAAGAGCGTGTCTTGGCGGACGGCGTCGTCGTCGCGGGAGTAGAACAGGTACTCCGCGGAGATGTCGAAGTAGTGCGGCCCGCACTGGTCGGTGTTCGTGAACGCCCCGCCGAAGGGGCCGCCGGCCGCGCCGCCGTAGCAGCCCGCGTCGGGGCAGTAGCCGCCGCCGTAGCCGCCGCCGTGGCCGTAGTCGACGCCCGCCGGCGCGGCGCCGTAGCAGCCGCCGTCGTAACCGCCTTCGGTGTAGCCGCCACCCTCGTAGCCGCCGCCGTGGTAGCCGACCGGGCTGGCGTACGACGAGGGCAGCACGGCCGGGTCGCCGTGCGCGTCGACCAGGTCGCCCGGCCTCGCCGGCGGGCCTTGGACGGGCTGCTGGTACACGGCCCCGGCCGGGCCGCCGATGGCGGCCGGCTGCACGAGCCCGCTCTGGGCGAGGGCCGATCCGGCGGTCGCCAGTCCGCAAGCCGCCCCAAGAGCGGCCGCACGAAGAGTCCTCATCGATTCCCCCCCAAACGGTGTCGCGGCAGCCTGGGCGCGTCGCAGCAGGCCTGCGACGCCGGCCCGGCGCCCGCGCAAACGGTTCGTTCGAGATTACCTATCGGAGCGGTTTGATCGGGCGAATCAGTCCTTCCGGCACAAGCGGCAAAGTTTTGCAGGCTCCGCAGGGGGGCCGGCTCTCGGGAATCGACGTAACCAGAAGTTTGACGCGGATTTCCGGCCGGATTAGCTTGGCTGGAACGGGCAAGCACGGCCGCTTGTGTGGCCCACGCTGCGTGGGCAACTTCAGCCAGGACACGTCACCCAGACAAGTCGGCCTTCCGCAAGTGACAGCGGCCGACAGGCTCGGCCTGTTATTGCGGCGGCTGCGGCCTCTGCTCACCCCTCACAGCGACTCGGCTTTCAGCCAAACGGCGTGGCTCGCCCCGCCCTGCCAACCGGAACCCCCCGCGGCCCAGGCCGCCGTCCCTAGCGTAGAGCCCGGCGCGTGTTGATTCGCGCCGGCCGCCGCTCGGGCGCTCCCGACTTGCTTTAGATTCAGGAAACAGCCGAAGTGCGCCAGAACCGCCCCGCTCGCCGGTCTCGCCGCAACCTCTTCTCTCGCCTGACCGGCCGGACCGAAGGCCCGGTCCGCCGCGCGCCGCGTCGGCGCGAGGTGGAGCGGCTCGAGTCGCGGCAGATGATGGCCGTGGTCGGCACGCCGACTGACGAGCCCTACTTCAAGAAGCAGTGGAACCTCGACGCCGACGGGCAGAACGTCGAGTTCGATCCGACGTCGCCCACGTTCGGCCAGCAACTGGCGGTCGCCGGTGAGGACATCAACGTCATCCCCGCGTGGGAGTTGGGCCTCACGGGCCAAGGCATCCAGGTCGCGATCATCGCGGGCGGCTTCGACCTGGATCACCCCGACCTGGCGAACGCGTTCGCCGGCCAAGACTTCACCACCCTGCTCGACCTGCTCGCGGGCGACAACGATCCCACCTACGACGACCCGACCGACGCGCTCGGCACGGGTCTGGCCGGCATCGTGGGCGCGCGGGACAACGGCGAGGGGATCATCGGCATCGCGTACGGGTCGGACATCATCCCGATCCGGCTCGACCCGGGTCAGTTCGAAGCGATCTTCCCGACGATCGACGCGATCAACCGCGCGATCCGCTTCCAAGCCGGCTTCATCCAAGACGGCGACGGCGACGGCGTGGCCGACGACGTGCTCGGCGGCAGCCTGATCCAGGTCGGGCTGGACGAAGAGGGGCGGCCGATCCTCGCGCAGGACCCGTCGCTCGTGACCGACATCTTCCTGCACAGCGGCGAGTTCATCGAGCGGCAGTTCGACGCGGACGGCAACCTCGTCCTGCAAGAGGACCGGATCGTCGACCTGCTGCCCGTCGGCTTCTCTACCGAGAACCCGCTGCAAGTGATCTCGATCGTCGACGCGATCCGCGAAACGGCCATCGGCGGGCGGGCGCGGTACGTCGACATCCACGCCGACGGCATCATCTCGCCCGATGAGATCAGGTCATTGGGCTCGATCCACATCGTCCCCGCGGGCGACGACGCCGGGCGGAATCAGGTAACCCCGCCGTTCACGCCGCTGGGGGACATGGCGTCGAGCCAGTACAACCAGCTGGCCAACTCGATCTACACGATCACCGTCGGCGGCGTCGACTACGACGGGGAGTTCGAGAACAACGCCACCGGCACGTTCACAGGCCAATTCGAGGGGGGCGCCAACGTGTTCTTGGTCGCTCCGACCGGCGCGCGAGACGTCGACCTGAACACGTTCGTCAACCGGCAGACCGGCCTCATCACGACCGACCCGGCCGGCGACGACGGCCTCAACCAGGCGCCGGTGTTCAACTTCGAGTTCGACGGCGACTACTTCGCCGACACGGACTACACGACCGCCGCGCAGGGCTCGCAGTACGCGGCCGCGCAGGTCGCCGGCGTGGTGGCCCTGATGCTGGAGGCCAACCCCAACCTCTCCTACCGCGACGTGCAGCAGATCCTGCTGATGTCCGCGCGGCAGAACGACCAGTTCGACGAGAGCTGGATCGTCAACCAGCTGAAGGAGTTCCAAGACAACTACGAGCTCCCCCAGTACTACACGTACAACCTCGATACCGACGGCGACGGGACCGCCGACATCGAGAACGCGATCATCCCGAACCCCGAGTACAACCCGTTACTGCAGGACTTCCTCGCCGAGCGGGGCTTCTTCGCGAACCGCAACGCGAACGTCGACCTCGGCGCGCCGTTCGTTTACGCCCCCCTGCCGGTCGGCTTCTTCGATGGGCTCACCGGCCCCTACGGCTACGACCTCCCGCAGTTCGCGGTCCCGAACGGCTTCCTTCCCCTCGACGGGGAGGACGCGAGCCTGTTCGCCGACCCCATGGACGACAGCCTCTACGGGCGTGCGACGCTCGACGAGAACGGCGTCGCGGTGCCGAGCGACGACCCGGACGCCCTGCCGGTCGTGCTCACTCGGGTCCGCACGGTCTTCATGGAGATGGAGGGTGGCGATCCTATCGAGATGCAGGAAGAGATCGCCGTGCTCTTGTACGATGCGAACGGCAACCTCGTCCGGCCGAACGCTCCTGCGGTCGACGACGAAGACACGCTCATTTTCGGAGACCCCCCGCCCGACGCAATGGAAGGCGAGATGGGCGAGCAGGTGTTCGAGGCCGCCCCGGGTTCCTTACCGCTCAACGGCTTGAACCTCGCTGGGAAGAACGTATCGATCGTCGGCGGGAACTTCCCAGTGCCCGACTTCGTGGGCGATCCGGACCCAGATCTCAGCCCCGACTGGCTCAACATCTTCCGCTCCGGCGCTCCCAACCCGGTGATCGTGTTCCAGGAAGACACGATCCCGGACAACGCCGGGTTCCTGCCGGTGATCAGCCCGATCACCGACTTCTTCCAGACCGTTCCGCTGGAGTTCGAGAACGGCGCCGGCTACACGGTGAGCCAGGGCTATGGGAACAGCCTGGAAGACGTCACCTACGGGCACGGCTACCTCGACGCCGAGCTGGCCGTACAGCTCGCTCAGGCCTGGGAAACCAACGACCTCTACCTGGACAACCAGGTATCGATCACCAGCTCGATCCTCGGCGGCACGGCGAGCGTACGGCTGCAGCCCGCGGTCAACATCACCGACGAAGACGGCGACCTGGTGCTCACCGTGCCGGGCGGCATCTCTTTAGGGAATATCAACGAGGCCTTCTACGACGAGTTCTTCTCGGACATCACCACGCAAGAGATCGACGCCGGCCTCGGCGACGGCGGCGGCGAGGTGATCACCGGCGCGCCGTTCTTCGATCCGGACGGCGACCCGCCCCAGTCGCAGCGCGGGCCCACGCGCATCCCCTTCCGGTTCGACCCTTCGGTGCTGACCGACTTCGTGTCGATCGAGCAGATCGAGCTGACGACCAACATCTCCGGGGGCGACGTCGACCACCTGCGTTTCGCGATTATCTCGCCGAACGGCACGCAGTCGGAACTCAACGCGATGCGTCCGCCTGTCTCGGACCTCGCGCCGCAGCAACCGCAGGGGCAGCAGGGGCGGCAGACCCCCGGCGAGGAGTCGATCGCGCCGAACGTCGGACTGACCCCGATCGACGGGGCCGGCGACTTCATCAACGGCTCGGTGACCAACCAGGTTGTCGCCACCGACCAGACCGACCCCCTCCCCAACGGCCAGGGCTACACGTGGACCACCAACCGCCACTGGGGCGAGTTGATTAGCCTGCAAGCCAACGCCGAAGTCGACGACGACGGACCGAACGCCGGCATCAGCCCGAGCGACGAGTGGTTCTTGATCGTCGAGAACCACGGCTTCGGAGCGGTGACCGTCGGCGGGCAGTTCGAGATCACCGTGCACGGCACGCGCGCCACGGGCAACCGGATCCAGGGCAAGATCGGGATCGACGACAACAAGCAAGGGATCGACGGCACCGAAGCCGACGAGAACTTCAACTTCAATCGGTACATCGACCTGGGCGGCGTGTCCGTCACGATGATCGACACGTCGGACCCCGAGTACACTCCGGAGACCGCGCAGGACTTCATCGTCGAGTTCGACACGTCGGTCGTGGTCGACGACCCGACCGACTCGGTCACCTACTCCAACACGCAGACCCCCGCCGAGAACGAGTTCAGCCTCGACGGGATCTACAAGACCGTCGCGCCCGACACCGGCGTGGAGCTGTTGTACCCGGTCGTGAGCCAGGACGATTACTTCTCGGATGTCGTGACCGACGACTTCGCCGCGGCGATCGAGAAGTTCTTCCGGGTGACCACCGGCAACGAGGGCCTCGTGCTGAACACGGTGACCAGCTTCACGTCGATCGACCGGTACACCACGCCGGGGGACAACGTGGCGGTCGCCAACGCGGTCAACAGCGGGTTCTACGGGGAGCTCCCCGGCGACTTCCGCGCCGACTCGTTCAGCTACCGCAACTTCGACTACAGCCAAGAGTCGTTCGCGGCGGGCGTGACGGTGCTCGCCACGCAGTACGAGGTCCAGTACGACGTGAACGGCGTCGCGGTCTCGCGCACGCCGACCGGCAAGGTGCAGCGGTTCACGACCGGCGCCGACGGCAACTACTACTTCGACGTCGAGGCCAACCCCGAGCCGCCCGTGCCCGGCACGCCGGCCTACCTGTCGTGGTTCAACGACGTCGGGGCGACGCTCGAGTACGAGATCTCGCTCGACGGGGTCGACAACGACCGCATCCTCACCAACGAGGACGAGGGGGGCATCGGCTACTTCGACCAGCCAGAGGTCGGCGTGGTCGGCTTCGACGCTTCGCAGAAGCTCTACAACGTCGGCATCAACGACGCCGAGAACATCGCCCAGGGCGTCACCAGCCAGATCAAGAGCCTCAACTTCTTGCTCAAGGTCGACCCGGCCCTCACCAACGCCGAAACGTCGGGCGTGGTCTACCGCGACCGCAACGGCGACGGCCTCCAGCAGGTCGGCCCCGAGGAGGGCTTCGAGGGCGTGCGCGTGTTCCGCGACGTGAACCGCAATGGTTCGTTCGACGCGGGCGAGCCGTTCGAACTGACCGACTCGACCGGCTCTTACAGCCTGGTCGTGAGCGGGCTGTTCTCGCCGCAAGAGGTGAACATCGTCGTCGACCAGACGACGCTCCCCGAGGGCTTCGTGACGACCTCGCCCGCCAGCGGCGTGCAGGCCGTCACCGCCACGCCGGGCGAAGCGGTCGACGCCGACTTCGGCCTGCAACTGGAGATCGGCGAGCCGGCCCAGGTCCTCGGCCTGGTCTACAACGACCTGGACCAAGACGGCACGCGCGACCCGGGCGAGCCGGGCATCGGCGCCTCGACGCCGGTGCGGATCTACATCGACGCGAACAACAACGGCTCCTACGACGCCGGCGAGCCGGCCGGCGTGACCCGCGACGACGGGTCGTTCGTCATCGAGAGCGACATCACCGGCACGCGGCAGGTCCGCTTCGACACCGAGTCGACCCCGCTGCTGCAGACCGGCCCGGCCGACGGCGCCGGGATCACGGTCAACCTGGTCGACGGCCAGACGATCGCCGGCGTCGAGTTCGGCGCATTCGACGCGCGGGACTCCGACTTCGGTGACCTGTTCGTCGACCCGGACTTCGGCGTGAGCGGCGCCCGCTACCCGACGCTGCTGTCGGACAACGGCGCCCGGCACGTGGTGATCCCCGGCATGTCGCTTGGGGCGCTGGTCGACATCGACGACAACGGCTTCCAGCAACCCACCCGCGGCGAGAACACGTTCAACCCCAACGACGGCCTCGGCGACGACCTCGATGGCGTCGACGACGAGGACGGCGTGCTGCTCGTGTCGCAGACCATCGCGCCCAACAGCACGATCGAGTTCGACATCGTCGCCAACGGCGGCGGCGCGGTGCTCAACGCCTGGATCGACTTCAACGCCGACGGCGACTGGGACGACCCGGGCGAGCAGGTCTTCACCGACGTGGAGGACCTGGGCACGGGCGAGGCGATCCGCCTCGTCGCGAACACGCCCGCGGCCGTCAGCACCCGCGCCGACGCGTACGCGGCCCGCTTCCGCTGGGGGCCGTTCGGGCTGAGCTACGACGGCGCCGCCAACGCGGGCGAGGTCGAGGACTACCTGCTGCCGCGCCGCAGCGCGGCCCAGGTGGCGGCTCTGGCGGCCGACTACAACGGCGACCAGGTCGTCGACGAGGCCGACGGGCAGTACTGGCGCGTGAACTACGGGTCGACGACGATCCTCGGCGCGGACGGCAACGGCAACGGCCGTGTCGACGCGGCCGACTTCACGATCTGGCGCGACGCGTACGAGCAGAGCCAGCTGGCCTTCGCCGCCACGACGGGCCCCGCGCCGAGCCGCGTGGTCGACCTGACGCACCTGCCGCTGTCGCCGGCCAACGTGCCGCGGCCGGTCACGATGCCGGTCGAGGACTTCCAGCAGCAGCCGCTGCTGGCGACGGCGTCGTCGCTGATGCTGCTGCCCAGCGGCGGCTCGTCGGCGGTCGACGAGTCGCTCGCCGACGCCCCGGTGGCCGATGGCGCCACGGACGCCGATTCGATCGACTCGGCGCTGCTCCTGCTGTCGGTCGACGACACGCCGGACGGCGACCCGGCCCCGGTCGGCCCCGAGGAGTTCTACGGCGAAGCGGCCGAAGAGGACGAGTCCGAGGAGCTGGCTCTCGAGGAGGCGTTCGCCGTCTGACCCGTAGGCAGACGAAGCGTCGCGCGAAGTTGGTTCGCAAGTGAGGCCTGAGCCCCAGGCCGTAAGGCCGGGGAGCCGGTCGGGTTGCGTAAGGCTGAATCGCTCCTCGGGCCGCCGCCCGAGGCCGAGGCCCTTTCATTGACGAGCCGCTGCGGTCGGCCGGGGGATCGGACCGCGTGGCGGGTCGGGCCCGCGCAACCGGTACGGCCGTCAGGGTCCAACGCTAGCGACGAACCCTGCGCCCAAGGACCCGCGCGAGCCGATCCGGTTCCGATGGGGCGACCGCTTCCGGCCCGGGCCGGTGGCGCCTCCCCCCCCGCCGCCGATCTCGCGGCCGGCGGGCCCTCGACGACGGCGGCGCAGGAGGCGACCGATGGACCTCAACCGCAACCAATTCTTCGCAATCGCTGTGTTCCTGGTGCTGCTCGGCGTGCAGTTCCGGATGGTCAGCTCGTACGTGCTCACCCCCGAGACGACGCGCTTCCTGGCCGAGCGCGCCCAGCAGGGGGCGGACCCCGTCGGCAGCCTGGCCGGCGCGACGCCCGAGCTGCCGGCGAACCTGCCGCCCAAATCGGTGTCGCCGCCGGATTGGCTCGGCTGGTGCCTGATCTCGGTCGGCGCGGTGCTGTTCTTTCACAGCCTGACGATGTCCAAACCGGGCTGACCGGGCGGGGCCGCGGTGGCGTGGCGCCGTTGACACGGCGGGCGTAGGGGATAGCATCGCGAGCGACCCGGTCGCCGCAGCGGCGGCCCCGGGCCTCTCCCGATCCGCCCTCGAACAAGAGCGTCGATGAGCACGCCGCAACGCATCTCACTGGCCGAGTCGGGCGACGTCACGGTGGTGACGTTCAACGACTCGAAGATCATCGACGACCAGGCGATCCAAGAGCTCGGCCAAGAGCTGATCGCCCTGGTCGAAGTGGACGACCGCAAGAAGATCGTGCTGAACTTCGCGGCGGTCGAGTTCATGTCGAGTGCGGCGCTCGGCAAGCTGATCAGCTTCGAGAAACGCGTCCGGGCCCACAAGGCGCAGCTGATCCTGACGAACATCCGGCCGGAGATCCACGAGGTCTTCGCGATCACCAAGCTCACCAGGCTGTTCACGATCAAGGAAGACGAGGCCGACGCGTTGGCGGTCATGTGAGCCGCCGCCAGCCACACCCCATCCCACCGCAACCGGCTAGGTCTCCCTTGAGCGAGCGATGGGATTGGTCCGCCGAAGAGCAGATCGCGAGCCGCTCCGGCGCGCACCTGCCCTTCCTCGAGGAGGTCCTCGAGCAGATCGCCCGGCTGGGCTGGGACGGGCGCGACTTCTTCGGCGTGCAGATGACGCTCGAAGAGACCCTCACCAACGCCATCCGCCACGGCAACCACTGCGACGAGTCCAAGCGGGTGCGGGTCCATTGCAAGGCGAGCGGCGACCGGTTCTGGCTGCGGGTGGCCGACGAGGGCCACGGCTTCCGCCCCGACCACGTGCCCGACTGCACCAAGGACGAGAACCTCGAGTCCTTCGGCGGCCGCGGCATGGCGCTGATCCACGCGTACATGGCCCACGTGTCGTTCAACGAGCGGGGCAACGTCATCACCGTGCAGACGCACCGGGGCTACCGCCCCCCCGACGACGAGCGCCCCCCCGACGACGAGTAACCCCGTGGCCGCACCGCACCTGGAAGAGCCGGTGCTCCGCCACGCGCGCACGCGCTTCGTGAGCATCCCGGCGGGCGGCAGCGTCGAGGACGCGTTGCGCGCCGCGCGGGAGTCGGACGCGGGGGGCCGGATCGTGTACTTCTACGCGGTCGACGACGGCGGCCGCTTGGTCGGCGTGGTTCCCACGCGCGAGCTGCTGATGAGCGACCCGGACACGCCGGTCGCGCGGCTGATGTCGCCGCCGATCAGCATCCCGTCGACGGCCAGCCTGATGGACGCGTGCGAGTTCTTCCTACTCCACCGGTTCCTCGCGCTGCCGGTCGTCGACGCCCAGGGCCGGCTGGTCGGCGTGGTCGACGTGGAGGTCTACGCGGAGGAGATGAGCGAGCTGTCCCGCGCCGAAGCCCAACGCGAAGACGCCGAGGACTTCTTCCAGCTGATCGGCGTGCGCCTGGCCGAGGTCCGCCGCGCGGGGCCCGGCGCGGCGTTCGCGGCCCGCTTCCCTTGGCTGCTGTGCAACATCGCCGGGGGGATCGCCGCGGCGGTGGTCGCCGGCTTCTTCCAGGGCGTGCTCGACCGGATCGTGGCGGTCGCGTTGTTCATCCCGGTGGTCCTCGCCGTGGCCGAGAGCGTCAGCATCCAGTCGCTGACGCTCACGCTCCAGGCGCACCACAGCCTGAGCCGCATGCGGTTGCGGCGTGTCGTGCAGGAGCTGCTCCGCGAAGCGCCCGTCGGCGCGTTGCTCGGCGTGTCTTGCGCGGCGACCATCGCGGCGGCCGTCGGGCTGTGGCAGGGCGACGGGGCGCTCGCGATGTGCTTGCTGATTTCTGTCAGCGTGACGATGGTCATCGCGGCGTTGCTCGGCGTGTTGGTGCCGACCACGCTCCACGCGCTCCGCTGCGACCCGCGGATCGCGTCGGGCCCGATCGTGCTGACGGCCACCGACCTGTCGACGCTGACGCTTTACCTGTGGCTCGCGGCGACCCTGCTCGACTGAACCGCGGCGCGCCCCGCTGCTACTGGGCCACGTGCTCTAGCACCGCGTAGCAGCCGGGGTTCCAGCCGTAGCACAGCACGAACAGCTTGCCGTCGACCACCACGCCGACCGCGTTGTGGATGTGCTGGAACTGTTCCAGGCCGAGGTCGAGCTTCGGCCGCAAGACCGACGCGACCTCGCCGTCTTTGAGGATCGCCACAAAGCCGGGCCCCTGGCCCCCCTCGCTCTTGAGGCACCCGGCCACCATCAGCTGCTGGCCGCCAAAGTCGACGAAGTCGACGTCGCAGACGTCGCCGCCGGCCGTGTCGTAGCCCTCGATGAAGTCGCCCTTCGGCGTGACCTTCTGCAGCCACTGCCGCTCGCGGTCGGCGATCACCAGCGCGTCCTCCGACGGCGCGCGGGTGACGCCGTGGTTGGTGCTGAACCGCCCCTCTTCCCGACCCGGCCCGCTGACCGCGCCGCCGAAGAAGAAATCGTTGTACGCCAAGCCGCCCAGGTCGGCCGTCACCACGTACTTGCCCGGCGAGTAGCCGTCGCACACGTAGAGCGTGCCGTCGGTTCCGACGTCGGTGTCGGTGGGCCGGTACGGGTTGGAGTCGTCGCGGTAGTAGTCGTTGACAGCGGGCCGGCCGAGTTCGCCCACCTTGGATCCGTCGGTCTTCAAGACGTAGACCTTGGCCTGTTCGTTGTCGGGCAGCACGAGCAGGCCGCCGTCGCGGTCGACGTAGGTCGTGTTGTGCAGCCCGGCGTGCTGCATCGCTTGGTCGCCCGCGACGACCGTCTTCTCGCGCAGGTCGGCCGACACCCTCACGACCCCCACCCCCTTGAGCCCGAAGTAAAGCGACCCGTCGGGCGCCTTCGCGAAGCCGCCGTGGGCCCGCTCGATGCTGGCGTTGATCGCTCCGGGCAGCTGGCTGAGGTCCGCCCGGTAGCGGAACCTCAGGTCGCCCGAGCCGGTCGTCGCGTCGGGGCCGGCTTCGGCGACCGCCGCCGTGGCGGCGACGACGGCCGTCGCGGCGCCGGCGACCGCCGGGCCGTGGTCGGGGTGGGCGATCGCCGCTGTCGCGAGGGCGAGGAGCGTGATCGCCGCGGCCGGCGTGATCAGTGTGCGGGGGGGGTTCATCTGGTGGGGCCTCCTTGGGGACGCCGGCGGCGCCGGGGCCGGAGCCCCGGCGGCCTGCGCCGGTGGTTGTGAGCGTGTCGAAGCCGCACTATAACTTGCTGCGCGGCAAGGGTTTCAAGCCGGCTCCCTCACCCCACGGCGAGGCGCCCCCCCTAACCCCGCCGCGTGCGTGTCCGCCAACTCACCGGTCTCACCGACGCATAGCAGGAGATAGAAGCAAGTGGCCATCAAAGTCGCAATCAACGGGTTCGGACGCATCGGCCGGCTGACATTCCGCGGCTTGGCCGAGAGGCCGGACGACTTCGAGGTCGTCGCGATCAACGACCTGACCGACAACCAGATGCTCGCGACGCTGCTGAAGTACGACAGCACGCACCGCCGCTTCCCGGGCACGGTCTCGCACGACGACGAGCACCTGATCGTCAACGGCAAGAAGATCAAAGCCACCGCCATCCGCAACCCGGCCGAGTGCCCGTGGGGCGAATTGGGCGTGGACGTCGTGGTCGAGTCGACCGGCGTGTTCGCCTCGCGCAAGTCCGACGGCAAGCCCGGCTACGACAGCCACCTCGACGCGGGAGCGAAGAAGGTCGTGCTGAGCCAGCCGGCCAAGGACGGCGCCGACCTCACCTGCGTGATGGGCGTCAACGACAGCCAGCTCACGGCCGACATGAAGTGCGTTTCCAACGCGAGCTGCACGACCAACTGCCTCGCGCCGGTCGCGAAGGTCCTGCACGAGTCGTTCGGCATCGAAGACGGCCTGATGACCACGATCCACGCCTACACGAACGACCAGAACGTGCAGGACCTGCCGCACAAGGACCCGTACCGGGCCCGCGCCGCGGCGGTGAACATCATCCCGACGAGCACCGGCGCCGCGAAGGCGGTCGGCCTGGTGATCCCCGAGCTGCAGGGCAAGCTGACCGGCATCGCGATGCGGGTGCCGGTGGTGACCGGCTCGGTCGTCGACCTGACGGTGAACCTCGCCAAGAAGGCCTCGCCGTCGGACGTGAACGAGGCCGTGAAGGCGGCCGCCGAGGGGCCGCTGAAGGGGATCCTCTGCTACACCGAGGACCCGATCGTCAGCTCGGACATCATCGGCGACCCGCACAGCTCGATCTTCGCCGCGCCGTTCACACAAACGATCGGCGACAAGCTGCTGAAGGTCGTCAGCTGGTACGACAACGAGTGGGGCTACTCGTGCCGCACCGTCGACCTGATCTCCAAGATCAGCCAGCTCTGACCGAAGAGCGGCCCTCGGCCACCAACACCACCCCGCGGCCGAGCCGCCCCTCCTACGAGGCGGCTCGGCCGCGGTCGTTGACGGGCCGGTCGCCGGGCGTTTTCTGGGCGTCCGGCGGCTAAAACTGCCAGATTGAAGTCGCTCACCGAACGCTGGCACGGTACAACGGGGGGGAGTGAACCGCGGCTTGCGTGGCCGCGGCTCGCTTCGCCACCGTAGAACGCAAAACACCGCTCGGCGTCCGGCCAGAGCCCTCCGCTCGCTACTTGGGAGCGGCGGCGCCGACCGGGTGCAGCGGCTCCTCGAAGCACAGGACCCGACGATGCGAGTCATTCTGGGCGGGGTCGTCGGCTTTCTCCTCGCCGCGATCCTGATCGCCGCGTTGAGCACGTTGCCCGGCATCAAGACGCTCTGGCCCGTCCTGCCGGCCGGCGTGCTCGCCGGGCTGGCGATGAGGACGCTGGGCGCCGCGAGGGTTTCGACTTACCTGCGTGGCGCCGTCGCCGCGGCCGCGACCGCAGTCGCCGCGGTGGTCGGTCCGATGCTGACGGCCCAGTGGCTCACCGCCCAGTCGTCGGCCCCCGTGACGATTCAATCCAACCAAGCGGCCGCCGCGCCGGCCGACGAGCCGCAAGTCGCGGGCGACGGGGCGGCGCTCCCCGAGCCGGAGCCCGTGGTCCAGCTCGAACAGACCGGCCCCGCCCGGCAGACCGTGGACGACCCTTTCGGCGCGCCGCTGGATATCGCGTGGCTCGCGATCGGTTGTCTGATCGCGTACCAACTCGGCAAAGGCAAAGAGTCGCCCTACGCCGACGAAGAAGCGGCCGACGAACAGCCGCCAGCCGAACCGGGCCCGCACGACACGGCAGGCCACGACCCCGGCGCGCACGACCCCGGCGCCCACGACGCGGGCGCCAATGCCGCCGCCGGCCCAGCGACGGGCCCCGCCCCCGAAGAGGGCGCCCACGACCACGACCACGAGCGACCGGCCACGACCTGACCGCGGTGGCGCCGCGGCTGGGCTGGGCCGTTTAGGGCAGCGACGGTTCCGGCGGCTCGAGCTGATCGAATTCGACGCTCGGCGACTCTTCGATCGCCAACTCCGGCAGGTTGTTCACCGCGTCGATCGCCTGGGCGCCGTCGCCGGGAGCGGACTGCGTCACGTTGATGTCGCCGATGAGAACCGCGGTTCCGTTTCCGCCGGAGAGGGAGTTCCCAGCGAAGTTCAGGTTCACCGTGTCGTCGCTTGCATCGGTGTCGAGCGAGAGCTCCCTGAACACGCCGGACGAGACTTGGTTGTTCCGGATGGTCGCATTGATAGTCGCCGTGCTGCCGGAGGCCCCAACGTAGCTAATCGTGGGGGCTTCTAGCGTCGCGAGCGAAGCGTTCTGCACCAACAGAGTCGCGGTGCTGGTCGGGCCGGGAGCGATCTGCAGTGCGACGTCGGTCGATTGGACCTGCCCGCCCGAGAGGGTCAGCGTCTCACCGGCGAACAAGATGCCCCGCCCGCCCTGCAGCGCTCCGTTCGACGGGTCGACGGCAGACACCTGGGTGTTGATCAACGCCAGGTCCGACGTGTCCGACGCGACGATAGCGATCGGAGCGATCGTCGGACCGCTCTGCGCGACGAGGACCTGAGACCCGCTGATGACAGCCGTCGAATCGTCGTTGAGTTGAACGGTCACCACATTGCTGGCGAGGCGCGAGCCGTTTTGCACCAAGGCGGCGGCTTGGTCTTCTAACACCAGAGCGCTAACCGGCGCAGAGGCGCCGGAGTTGTTCATCGAGAGCAACGAGGTGTCGGACACGGTAACCGCGACCGTTTCGCCGCTGAACGACGAAACGCCGTCTGCCGCGATCGAGCTGTCGCCGGTGATCGCCAACGGGATCGCCGTGTCCGACGCCGCGACGTTCACGTCGCGGAGGAGCACGTCGTCGACATCCGACGCCACCAGCAGCGGGCTGGAAGCCGCGTTCTCTCCCTCGATGCCCAGACCGATCAGCGTGCTGTCGTCGGCGAGCGTCAGGCCGCCACCGCCGAGATCGATCGTCGGCCGCGTGCCCGGCGCGGCGAAGACCGCCGTGGCGCCGGTCTCGGCGCCGCGGACCAGCAGGCCGCTGCGGCCGCCCATCAGCACCTGGCCGAGCGCGAGGGTGGTCGACGGGAGCACGATCTCGCCCGAAGAGCCGTCGACGATGACCACGCTGTCCGCGCCGGCCGCGGCGATCTCTGCTTCTGGGGTGGGGTTGGCCGCGTCGATGATCCGCGCGCCGGTGATCAGGCGGTCGATCCGCGCGTTGATCGCGGGCTCGAGCTCGCCCGCCGCGCCGCGGATCAAGTCGGTCACGACCCGCCGGTCGCGCACCACCGGCGCGACCATCCGCTGCTCGATCCACGTGAGCCGGCGCCCGCGTTCCGGCGGGCGGCCGATCGCCATCCGCACGGTGATGGTGGCCGTTCCGGTCGTGCCGCGGACGTCGTCGTGCTCGATCTGCGCGCCGAAGACCAGCCGCGAGTCGTGCCCCAGCATCGGCAGGTCGTACACGCGCGCTTCGGTCCGCACGCGCGGCCCCGTCAGGTCGGACAGCTCGCCCACGGTCGGCGTGTAGTGGAACCCGCCGGCGCTGGCCCACCAAGCGACGTCGGGCGTGGGTTGCCCGGCGGGGGCTTCGGGGCCGGTCAGGCCGCTCCACCAGAGGAGCTGCTCGGCCTCGAGGTCGAAGCCACGGAAGGCGACCTCGCGCGGGCGGGAGATAAAGATGTTGTCGTCCAAGAAGATGGCCGAGGCGGGCGCGTCGCCGGGGTCGGTGGTCTTGGCGCCCTCTTCGGGCAGGTAGAGGTTGCCGCGGAACCCCTGGGTCAGGTTGAGCGCCTCGAAGCCGGCGCCGAACTGGGAGAACTGCTGGTTCGCGGTCGTGTGCCGCAGGTCGTAGTAGCTGTTCACACCGGCGATCCAGCCGATGTCGAGCAGCCGGCGGTACGCGACGCCCCACGTGCCTTGCGCGCCGGAGCGGTCGTCGAGCTGGGCGCGCACGTCGGCGAACAGCAGGCTCTGCCCGTCTTGCCGCAGGGGGAAGAAGAAGTTGACTTGGCCGTCGTCGGTGACGCCGCCGCCGCGGACCTCGAGCTCGTAGTAGGGCCCGTAAGCCGCCAGCTGCGCCTCGGCGAGCGCCGCGCCGCCGAGCGTCGCGAGGGTCACGGCGGCGGTCAACCAACGGGGCATAGCGATCCGTCCCTGGATGCGAGCGCGGGGGCGCAGCGGGTCACCGCTGGGGCGCCTCAGCGATTGCCATCGGCGTGGCGCAGGCCGCGTCCGCGGTCCAATCCGGCCGGGCTTCAAGCTCCCGCCAAGCCGCGGATCCCGCACGAGCCGACAGGCCCGCATAACCGCACCCCGGCGCGGCGCCCTGTGCCGGTTGCGCCGCCTGGAGCGGCCCGGGGGCGAGCGGGGGGGCGCACCGCTCCGGATTAGTCGCTCGCGGCCGGCTAGTCCGACAGGGTCCGCTCCGCCGGGCGGTAGAACAACGCGATCGGCAGCATCACGAGGGCGCCAACCAGAAACGCCGTGTTGCGCGGCTGCACAAACGCGTTGGACAGCCACAGCGACGCCTGGAACAACAGCGCGCCGACGATGATGCCAATCCAGTTGCACTGGTTCATCAACGCGATCATGCGGCCCTTCTCGTCCGGCGGCGGCAGCGCCTGAACCGCGGTCTGGATCGGCACGATGAACACGCCGGTGCTGACCCCCGCGGCGAACAGCACAACGAGGCTGCCGTAGAACCCGAGCAGGTGCCGTTGGTCGCCGCCGCGGAGGCCCATCAAGAACAGGCAGACGACGATGCCGATCGCGCCGGCGCGGACGACCCGTGGGTTGATCCTCCCGGCCGAGAGCCAGCCGCCGATCAGGCAGCCGACCGGGATGCCCACGCCGAGCATCGCGGCGAGCACGCTGGTCGCGGCGTCGTCCAGGCCGAGCTGGGTCTTGCCCAGCGCGTTGACGCTCTGTTGCACGATGCTGCCCAGCAGCCAGAAGCTGCTGGTCACGACGAGCGCGAGCAGCAGCTCGCGGTCGCGGCGCACTAGGGCGATTGCTTCGGGGGGTACCAACAGGTCCGACCCGCGCAGCTTCATCCCGGGGTTCGCCGGCGGCACCCGGCGGACGAGCAAGCTGGTGGCGGTCCCGACGACCGCGATGAGGATGCAGACCGCCGAGCCCCGCCACGCGGTGTCGGTGTCGGCGCCGATCGCGCCGGCCAGGACCACGCCGAAGATGATCGCGACGAACGTGAACATCAGGAACACGCCGTTGGCCTGCGGCAGGTCGCGGTCGCGGATCATCTCTGGGAGGATGCCGTACTTCGGCGGGCCGAAGAACGCGCTCTGTGTGCCCATCAGGAACAGCACGACGGTCATCCCCGCGAAGCCGATCCGGTCGTAGTAGAAGAAGCCGATCATGCCGAGCGCCATCACGACGATCTCAGCGACCTTCGCGGCGACGATCAGCGTCCGCTTGCTGGTGCGGTCGGCGAGCCAACCGGCGAAACCGGAGAAGATCAGGAACGCGGCCGCGAAGATGATCATCGCGACCGCTTGCAGGTCGGGCGCGGACCCGCCGGCGGCCCTCGCGGCGGCCAGCTCGGCCGCTGTGGGGGTGGCCAGCAGCAGCAAGAGCTGCTTGAACACGTTGTCGTTGAACGCGCCGAGGAACTGCGTGACCGACATCCCCCAGAACGAGGTGTCGCGCCACAGCGGCGGCAGCTGGCCCGCAACCCTCGTGGACGACGGCAACGGCCCGACGGGCGCAGACTCGGCGGCGTCGGGCGGGGCTGGGGAGCTCATGCGGGGGATTATCGGGCGGATCGCGCCGGGGGCCTAGAGCGCTCCGCCGCCGGGGCCTTCATCTCCCGCTGCCCCTTCGGAGCGTGATCAGCGAGAGCTCCGGCGGGCAGTTCCACCGGATCGGGAAGAGCGACCCCGTGCCGCGGCCCACGTGCATCACCGTGCCGCCCACGCGGAACGTCCCGGCCGCGTAGCGCACGCCGTGGCGGCTGGGGCACAGCAGCGGGCCGATCAGCGGGAAGCAGACCTGCCCGCCGTGGTTGTGCCCGGCCAGCGCCAGGTCGACCCCCGAACGACACGCCCAAGCGAACCGGTCGGGCGTGTGCACCAGGGCGAGCCGCAGGGCGTCGCGCTCCGGCGGCGGCTCGGCGGCGGGGAACCAGGGGCGCTCGTCGCCGCAGACGGTGACCGCGTGGCCACGCAGCTCGACCGAGTAAGCGGCCCGCCCGGCGTCGCGCCACCCGGCGGCCGCCAGGCGGCGGCGGAGCTCGCCCGAGTCCACCTTCTCGTCGTGGTTGCCGAGCACGAAGTACGCGCCGCCGGCCAAAGCGAGCGGCCCGAGCGTCGGCTCGACCCACTCGAGCCGCGGCGTGTTTTCGACGATGTCGCCCGTCAGCAGCACCAGGTCGGGCGACCAGTCAGCGACCAGCGACGCGACCTCCTCGAAGTAGCGCTGCGTCAGCCGTCCGCTCATGTGCAGGTCGGTCAGGTGGGCCACCCGCAGCCCGTCGAGCTCGTGCGGCAGCCGGTCGATCGGCGTGTCGCGGTGCTCGACCGACAGCTTGAGCAACTCGTTTCCCGGCAGCGTGGCGAGTCGGTCGACGCCGGCCGCACAGACTTCCCTCGCGCCGACTCGGCCGGCCAGGTCGACCGTCTCACGCAGGGAAAGTCGGGTCCGTTTGTCCCGGTGCGGGTCGCAGACCAGCATCACCCGCGAGGCCACCACGACGGCGAGCGCGCCGATCGCCAGCCAAGCGTACGCCTGCAACAACAGCGGCGCCGGTTCCGACGCAGAGCGGCCGCTCAGGTAGAAGACCCAAAGCCCGGCGGCGGGCGCGGCCACGAGGGCCGCGCCGCACGCCATCGTGAGGGCGTCGATCAGCGAGCGACGCCAGCCTAGGCCGTGCAGGCGGTTGACCAGCTCGACCCAGAGGGCCACGTGCCCCACCAGAGCGAGCGACCAGAACAGCGCTTCCATCGCCGCGCCCCCCGCGCCTGAAGAGTCGGGAGAGGGGTTTAGGCGTCGGCCGACTGAGCCGGCGCCGCGTTGCGAGAGGCGACCAGCTCGACGGTTTCTAGCAGCTGGTCGAGCCGGAACGGCTTGTAGAGCACGGCCTTCAGGCCGGCCTGCCGCGCCTTGACGATCGTGTGCCCCGGGTCGTAGCCGAAGCCGGTCATCAGGATCAGCGGCGGCGGGCCGATCTCGGCCTCGAGTTGCTGGAGCAGCTCGTAGCCGGTGACGTCGGGCAACGCGATGTCGGCGAGGATCGCGTCGTACGGCGTGGCGCCGCCGCCCATTTCGCGCGCGGCGTTGCGCGCCATGACCAGGGCTTCTTTGCCGTCGTGCGCGGCTTCGACCACGCAGCCGTAGCGCTCGAGCAGCTCGTGCGCCGCCGAGCGGACCGAGTCGTCCTCGTCGGCCACCAGCACCCGCTTGCCGACCAGCAGCGGGCGTTCCTCGACCCGCACGCACATCGGCCGGGCCTCGGCGGGCGCCATCGACTGGCCGACCTCTTGGATGACCTTCTTGATGTCGCGCGCGTTGCGGAGGATGCGTTGCAGCGGCTCGGCGATCTCTGGGTCTTGGCCCAGGTAGCGGTCCATGAGGTTGACCGCGTCGTTGAGGATGTCGTCGACCGGCATAGCGACCGCGGAGTGGATCGCCTCGACGCTGGCCACCGCGGTGGTCGCCTTCTCGGCCTCCAGCAGCTGCATCGTGTTGAGCGCGGCGGCCACGTCGCGGGTGAAGATCTCGAGGAACTGGCGGTCGCTCTCGGTGAACGCGCCGGCCTCGGGCGACTCGACGTTGAACGTGCCGATGACGCGGTCGTGCAGCAGCAGCGGCACCGTGAGCGAGCTCCGCGCGCCCTGCGCGCCCTCGATGTAGAGCGGGTCGCCGCCGGTGTCCTCGCACAGGTAGCTCTTGCCGGTCGCCGCGACGAAGCCCGTGACGCCGTTGCCGGTGGTTTCGCAGTGCAGCGGGCGGCGTTCGGCCTCGGGCTTGATGCCGACCGCCAGCAGCGGGCAGAGCTCGCCGGTCTCTTCGTCGAGCGTGCGGACCTCGACCACGTCGTAGTGCAGCACGTCCTGCGTGCAGTGCAGGATGTTGGCCTTCAGCAGGTCGATCCGCTCCTCGACCGACATCTCGGCAACTTCCTCGGGCGTGAGGTCGGCCAGTTCGATGCCCGCTTGGTGGATCGCGTTGAGCTTCTGTTGCTCGAGCTGCTCGGCCGTGACGTCGCGGATCGTGACGACCAGGTGCTCCGGCTTCTCGCCCTGGAAGCACTCGATCGGCGCCGCGTGCATCCGGTAGTACTTGCCGTCCTCGCAGCGGAGCGTCGTCGCGGCGGGGCTGCCCGACGAGAGCGCCGCGTCGAGCGGCTTGAACTCGGGGCCGAGGATCTCCGGCGCGCCGAGCACGCTGTAGAAGTTCTCGCCGACGACCCGGTCGCGCCCGGTCCATTCACGCAGCCGGCCGTTGCTCCACACGACCTGCGTGTCGCGCCCCAACAGCACCACGCCGTCGGGCATCGCGCGGAGCATCTGGACGTTGTGGATGAGCTGGGTTGCGTCGGAGGCCGGGCCGAAGTGGTCGGCCGCCGCGTAGACCCCGGCGTACTCGCCCGTGGCGAGCCGGCTGAGCGCTCGCGCGAGCGATCGCACGGCGGTCACCTCGGTCTTGCCGGCCAGGCGCTGGGCGAGGCGCGCCGCGTCGCGCGGGTCGTCGCACAAGCAGAGCAGGGCGAGCGGGCCCTCGGGCCCGGTACACTCGGCCGAGCCGGCCGCGTCGGCGGCCGGCGTCGGCGACGCGGCCGCGTCGGCCGCGTCGCCGCTGTGGGCGCTCCGCTGGGCCGAGACCTCTGGCCGCTCGCCGTGGTCGGCGGTGGGCGGCACACGGCGGGTCACGCCGGGTTCAGACACAAGAACGCCTGTCCATTTCAATCGGTAGGGAGGGTGGGGCTCACAGTCGCGTTCGGCCCACGGCTGCGGAGCGGCCGCCTCGGGCCGACTCGGGTTCGCAGCCGCGCGCCGTGCAGCGGCCCCGGCGGGGGGGTGGACTTCCGCCGTAGCGCTCGCCCAGGTCGGAGTATAGGAACACCGACACCCGCAAACAACTCGACCGAGCCCTTGTAATACGTAGCTTCGGGCGGCTTGGGTTTGTCGATCCAGGGCGATTTAGCGGTCCGGTCCACCTTGCGGCCGTCCCGGCGCGGATCGCGTCGCGATGCACCGAATGGTGCGGTTGCTCCGCTGACGCCCGAGCCCTCCGGCGCGTAGACTATCGGGCTCCCCGCCGAGTGTCGGCCGACGCGCCGTTTCGCTCGCTGCCCCGCCCTGCCCCCTCCGCTGGCCCGCCGCCAAGCTTCTATGAAGCAAGATTCGCTCCGCAACGTGGCGATCATCGCCCACGTCGACCACGGCAAGACGACGCTCGTCGACCGCCTGCTGTACCAGTCGGGCCGCTACCGCGCGGCCGAACTCGACAAGTTAGCCGGGGGCCAGCACGGCCTGGTGTTCGACTCCGGCGACCTGGAGCGGGAACGCGGCATCACGATCTTCAGCAAGAACTGCGCGATCGAGTACCAGACGCTCGCCGGCGAGACCCTGCGGATCAACCTGGTCGACACGCCGGGCCACGCCGACTTCGGCGGCGAGGTCGAGCGCGTGCTCACGCTGGCCGACGGCGCGTTGCTGCTGGTCGACGCGTTCGAGGGCCCGATGCCGCAGACGCGTTTCGTGCTGCAGAAGGCTCTCGCCCAGGGCCTGCGGCCGATCGTCGTGGTGAACAAGATCGACCGCCCCGACGCCCGGCCCGACGAGGTCGTTACCGAGGTGTTCGACCTGCTCGTGGACCTCGGCGCGGAGGACGACGTGCTCGACTTCCCCGTGGTCTTCGCTTCCGCGAAACAGGGCTTCGCCGCGGAATCGCCCGGCGAACGGCCCAGCGACATGCGTGCGTTGCTAGAGAAGATCGCCAAGTGCGTGCCCCCGCCGCGGGGCGAGCCGGACGAGCCGACCCAGGTGCTGGTGACCACGATCGACTATTCGGACTTCGTGGGCCGCGTGGCGATCGGCCGGGTGATGGCCGGCAAACTGGCGGACCGGCAGCGGGTGGCCGTGATCGACCGCCACGGCGTCGCCACCCAGCAGCAAGTCGGCCAGCTCTTCACGTTCGAGGGGCTGGGCCGCAAACAGGTCGAGTCGGTGCCCTGCGGCGACCTTTGTGCGATCGTCGGGCTGGAGCCGATCGGCATCGGCGACACCGTGGCGGCCGCCGAAGCGCCGCGCGCCGCGCCGAGGATCCAGGTCGACGAGCCTACCCTCCACATGACGTTCCGTGTGAACGACGGCCCCCTCGCCGGGCGCGACGGCTCGCACGTGACCAGCCGCAAGATCGGCGACCGCCTGGAGCGCGAGCTCCGCTCCGACGTGGCGCTGCGGGTCACCCCCGGCGACACGATGGAGCAGTACCGCGTCGCGGGGCGGGGGCTGATGCACCTGGGGATCCTGATCGAGAACCTCCGCCGGGAGGGCTTCGAGCTGTGCGTCGGCAAGCCGCAGGTCGTGGTGCGTGAAGAGGGCGGGAAGCGGTTGGAGCCGGTCGAGCTGCTCGTGGTCGACGTGCCCGAGGAGCACCAGAACGCCGTGATGGCGCTCGTGGGCGACCGCCGCGCGCAGCTGCTGAAGATGAACAAGAAGACCGCCGGCGGCTCGTTCGTCCACCTCGAGTTCTCGATACCCGCGCGGTCGCTCATCGGCCTGCGCAGCCGCTTGCTCTCCGCCACCGGGGGCAACGCGGTGGTGCACCACACGGTGCTCGGCTTCGAGCCGCCACGCGGCGCGGTCACGCTGAGGGCCAACGGCGTGCTGATCGCCAGCGAGCCGGGCCAAGCCACCGCGTACGCGATGGACGCGCTAGACGACCGCGGCGTGTTCTTCGTCCGCCCCGGCGACCAGGTCTACGAAGGCCAAGTCGTCGGCGAGCACTGCAAGGCCGGCGACCTGGTGGTGAACATCGTCCGCGGCAAGAAACTGACGAACATCCGCGCCGCCGGCAAGGACGACAACTCGCAGGTCCGCCCGCCGCGCGACATGTCGCTCGAGATGTGCCTGGAGTACATCGACGACGACGAGCTCGTCGAGGTCACGCCCAAACACGTGCGGATGCGGAAGCTCATGCTCCGCGAGCCCGACCGGCGCCGCGAGTCCCGGCGGCTGGCCGCCGCGTCGGTCTGACCGCTACGACCGGACCGACCCTCGCCGCAGGAAAACGCCTGCGCGGCGGCCGAGGTGAGCTAGCCTTGCGCGGCGGCGCCCCCCCGGTCGGCGCGTGCAGACCACACGCGCCGGGGAGAGGGGGCCGCCGCTTCCCGACTCGCCCCCCGCTGCAAGGCCCGCCGATGTCCCGCGCCAAACGCCAAGCGTTGTCGAAGATCGAACTGCTCGGGTGCCTGATCGCCATCGGCGGCGGCGTCTGGATCGGGGCGCAGTACCTGGGCCTGAACTTGCACAACGCGGCGTACGTCGCGTTGGAAGAAGCAGACGTGCTCCAGCGGATCCCAGAGAACTGGCGCCCCCCCAACCCGGACTGCCCCGACGGCGACTGCCCCGACCCCGAAGAAGTCCGCCGAGACGAACACCGCCGACTCCGCGCGGAGCTCGAACAGCTACGCCTGGAAGTGGCGAAGCTGACCAGCAACGAGATCGCCGTCGCCGCCGACGCGAGCGGCTCGCTCACGCCCGCCGACGAGGCCCTCCGCGACCGCACCCTCGCCTACTGGAACAGCCTCACGCAGATCGTCTTCGAAGTGATCGCCTTGCAAGAAAGAGTCAACCCTTTCACCGGCACCGACTACCAATCTCGGGCGCTTTCGGTTCGCCGCAGGTCGCTCGAGTACGGCGAGAACGCGGTGGCGCTGCTCGACACCGAGGGCGTCGACCCCGAGGCGGTCAGCACGGGCGTCCGCATTGGTCAGTGGTTCGGCCACGCGGCCGACACGCTGCAAACCGCCCTCGAACTGCGTACCCGCCAGCCAGTCGGCGACCGCTCGATGCCCGCGGCCGACGTTTGGGCGCAGACCGAAGCGGAGCTTGGTAAGCGGACCGAGCTGGTCCGGCGCCGCTCAATCGAGACCGCCGCTTACCTGACGAGCCGCTTTTTCGTGGAGTTCCCGCCACTGGGCATCTGAGCCGGGAATCTGCCCCCTAGTCGGCCACAGCGGCGCGCCATTTGTTGCTGGCGCCCTCTTGCCCGGCTAAGATCGGAACCTTGTCCAACCCGCCCAACTGGCCCGGTCTTCGCCCTTTGTCCCGACCCGACCGCAGCGCCCGCCCTATCGCCATGATGAAACACCCCGCCTACCGATGCCTTGCCGCGACGCTTGCTCTGTTGCTCGCGATCGACACCGCCGCTGCTGGTCGGTGGCTGCACGCCCATTCCTGGGCGGGCCACTGCTGGGGCGGATGGGGAGCGGCCGCGGCCGCGCCGGTTTGCCCGCCCGCGCCCTGTGAGCCGATGGTTTGCCCGCCGGCTGACTGCTGGACCGGGTGCGAAGCCACCACTTGCTGCGACACGGTGAGCGAGCCGTGCGGCACGAGCATGGAATCGGGCTGCGAGAGCGGCGGCTGCTCTTCGTGCGGCGAGGGCCAAGCGGTCGAGTACGACGTGCACCGGGCCCCGGCGGTCGAGCCGTCGCCGAGCCAATCGCCGACGCCGGCCGACCCGCCGAGCACGTTCGGCGGCGGCTTCCGCAGCGACGCGCCGGCCCAGCCCGCCGAGCCGCCCAGCGACGACTGGGACGCCGGACTCGATCAACCGGCCGAGAGCCCTGCTCCCGAGCCGCCGACCGCCAACGAACCGTTCGAACCGCTCCCCGCCCAGCCGGAGGCCTCCCCCGCGCCCGCCGAGGAGCCGGCCGACTTGTTCGGCGACGAAGCCGACGACCCGGCCGAGCTGTTCACCGACGAGCCGGCGGACGAGCCGGCCATGCCCGAGGAACCGGCCCAAGAGCCGGCCGAGGACGACCTGTTCGCCGAGCCGACCGAGCCGGCCCAGCCGCCCGCCGACGACGACCTGTTCGGCGCCCCCGCTGAGCCAGAAGCGCCGGCCGACGCGCCGAGCGAAGAGCCAGAGATGGACGACCTGTTCAACGAGCCCCCGGCCGAAGCGCCGCCTGCGGAAGAGCCGGCCGCCGACGAGCCGGCGGACGACTTGTTCGGCGATGCGCCGGCCGAGCAGCCGGCGGCCGAGCAACCGGCCGGCGACGACCTGTTCGCCGAGCCCGCCGCCCCGCCGGCCGAAGCGCCGGCCGGCGACGACTTGTTCGCCGAACCCCCGGCCGAGGCGCCCCCCGCCGAAGCCCCCGCCGGCGACGACCTGTTCGGCGCTCCCGCGGCCGATGAACCCGCCCAGGCGCCCCCGGCCGAAGAGTCGGGCGACGACCTGTTTGGCGGCGACGACCTGTTCGCCCCCGAAGAGCCGGCCGACGCCCCCGCCGAGGAGGCCCCCGCCGACGACACCGACGAAGTAGACGCCGACGACTTGTTCGGCGGACTCGGCGCGATCCTCGGCGAGCCGGGCGGCATGCGTAGCACGACCGACCGCACGTGGATCGACAACACCGGCCGCTACTCCACCGTGGGCCGGCTGTTGGCGATCGACAACGGATCGGTCCGCATCGTCAAGCCCGCCGGCGGCGTGGCCACCGTGCCGCTGGCGCGGCTGAGCCAACGCGACCTGCAGTTCGTCAGCCGCCAAGCGATCGCTCAGGTCGACGCCCGCGAGGCCGCCCTCGCCCGCCAGCCGCAACGCGAGGCCGAGCAGCCGAAGCAGGCGCAGACCGACGCGGTGAACCCGCTGCGTACCGCGCAGCGTTAAGGCCGCCGCGGCCTAGCCGCGTTTTCCGCTGCTGTGCAGCAACGCGAGCCGCTCGAGCACCCGCTCGGCGGCTCGCTCTGCAGAGTGGACGCACTGCGGCACGCCCACCCCGCGGTAAGCCGCGCCCGCCAACTCGAGCCCCTCGTGCTCGCTCGCGAGCTGTTCGATCCGGGCGACGCGGTCCAGGTGCCCGAGGTGGTACTGCGGCATGCGTCGCGGCCACCGCGCGACAAGCATTAGCTGCGGATCGCCACGAAGCCCGACCAGGTCGGCCAGTTCCTCTCGCACCACGGCGATGAGTCGGTCGTCGTCGGCGTCGGCCAATTCGGGCTGCAGGGCGCCCCCGACGAAGCCGCGGATCAGCACGTGCCCCGGCGGAGTGCGGCCGGGGAACTTGTAGCTGGCGAAGCTCGCCGCGATCAGCCGTCGCTTCTCTACCGCCGGCACGACGAACCCGAACCCGTCGACGGGCCGCGTGATCTGGCTCTGGTGCACGCCGAGGCAAACCACCGAGCACCCGGCGTATTCGATCGCCCCAAGCTCGTCCGCCAGCGCGGGATCGACGCCCGAAAGGACCGCCGCGGCGGCGCGAGAAGGAAGCGTCACGACGACCGCGTCGAACTGGCCCAGCTCGCGCTGGCCGTCGTCGAGGACGCGCCACACCCCGTCGCTGCGTGTCACCGCGCCGACCCGCGTGCCGGTGGCGAGCCGGTCGGCGGGCAAGCGGGCGGCCACGGCGTCGACGAGTTGCTGCATGCCCAGCCTCGGCGCGACGAACAGCCCGTAGCGCGCGCCGGTCTCGTGGCGTTCGGCTTTGGCCTGTGCCGATGTGCGGTCTTGGCCGGACAGCGCCGCACGCACCAGGCTGCCGTGCTCGCGCTCTTGGCGGACGAACTGCGGCATCGTGGCTTGCATGCTCAGCCGCTCGGGGTCGGCGGTGTAGATGCCACCGACCAGCGGCTGGACCAGCCGCTCGAACACCTCGCGGCCCAGGCGCCGGCGGGCGAACGAGGCGACGCTCTCGTCCGCCGTGTCGCGCCGCGGCGGGACGAGGGGCTCGGCGGCCAGGCGGAGCTTGCCGGCGAGGCTCAGCACCGGCGAAGCGAGCACCGGCCATGCGCGTTGCGGCGCCATCAGCACGAAGCCTTCCGGCGCGCGGAGCACGCGGCCGCGGCTGACCACCAACGCCCTGCGGCGAGCCGGGTCGGTCGGCAACAGGTCGTCCGCCAAGCCGACCCGCGTGGCGAGGTCCCTCGCCCAAGGCTCACGGGTCAAGAAGTTGTCGGCGCTGAGCTCGACGCGGTAGCCGTCGCGCTCGACGGTCTGCAGCACCCCCCCCAACCGTGAATCGGCCTCGTACAACCGCCAGTCGATGGCCAGGGCGGATTCTTGCAGCCGCAGGGCCGCGGCGAGCCCCGTGATCCCCCCGCCAAGGATCGCCACCCTCGGCGGCGTGACGGGCGGCGCGGCAGCGAGGGGGGTCGTCATCGTGTCGCGGGCGGCTGGGCCGGAGGGTCGCTAGCATTCTCCCGACGCTACCACGCCCCGCCCCGCGGAGCCCAGGCCCAATAACCCTCCGGGCGCCCGCCGAAGCGCCATTCGAGCCCGGTCGTGATCGTGAGATTGTTGAGGGTCGAGGTCTCGTTCTGACCGAACGCCAAGTTGTCCATCAACTCCAACCGGAAGGCGAGATCGGGCCGCAACTGATACTTCAGGCCCACCCCGAAGGGGATCGTGAAGAGTTGCTGGCTCACCCGCAGGCCGAAGTCGTTCGTGTACTCCAAGTCGGTTAGGCCAACACCGACCCGGTAGTACGGCCTCGCCCTAGAGTCGCCCCAGGGGTAGTAGAGCGCCGAAAGGTCGGTGATGAACAGCTCGTCGCTGTCGTTGAGCGCCGGCTGCCGGGTGTTGAACAGCTCGGGCGTCGACCAGACGACGCGCGCCTGCACGCCCCAGTAGTGGTCGAAGTCCCAGACCACACCGAGCGCCGCGAGCAGGTCGTTGTTCGCGCGCACGTGGTCGGCCGGTCGGTCGGCCATCAGTAAAGCGCCGCCGTCGAGCGAGAGACCGATCGGGCGGTTGTGCCAGCTCGTCCCGCGCAGCGGCCCGCCGGGCCCCATCGCACGGCCGTGGGTCCCGCTGTAGCGGAGGTCGGCCTGACGCTTCAGCCAGTGCCGGTGCGTCGGCGCGCCGTGGGACGGGCCGAAGAACCCCGGCGGGGCGGCCGGCGCAGCGTGGGGCGCGTCGAACGGCTGCGGCTCGGCCACGGGCGGCAGCGTGGGGCCGATCACCTCCTGGGCCGCGAGCGGCTGCACGAGACTCGCCGCCCACAGCGCGCACCACGCCCACGAATTGAGTGTCTGCCGCGGCGGTCGGGGCGCTCCGTCCATAAACGCGGCGGAGCGTAGGGCCGACGCCGCGGGCCGGCAAGGCCGGCCGCCGCGCGTGCTAGCGGAGCTTCCTCGGCCGCGCCGGCGGCCTAGCGGGCCGCGGTCCGCTCGGTCGGCGCGACGGCCGCGTACGCGGTGCACTCGGCCGTGAAGGTCTCGCCCAGGTCGGTCGTGACCGTGATCGGCGCCTTGATGCGGCGGGCGTCGCCCTCGGCGGTGAACTTCACGGTCACCAGTTGCTTGGTGTCCGCCGTTTCCGGGGCGTCGAACTCGAAGCCCGGCTTCTCGCACCGCACGCCGGTGATCGTGAACGGGCGCTTGCCGCGAACCAGCAGCCGCTTGGTCACGGTCTGGCCGGGCTCGACGTCGCCGAACACGAGCGTGTCGGGCGACACGGTCAGCTCGGGCCGCACCTCGGCGACCACGTCCAACGGGATGCGGGGATTGGCCGCGTCGGAGGTCACCAGCACGAGCGGCGTGCGCATCACGCCTGCCGGCGCGGTGTCGCGTAGCCGAACTACCAGGTCGTAGATCACCCGGCCGCCGTTGCGCGAACGCTCGACCAGCTCGGCCTCGAGGTGGTCGTTGGTGCTCCGCACGTCCTGGATGCTCCACCCGCTGTGGCCCGCGTAGCTGACCGTGACGGTCTTCTCGCTCGGCGAACCCTGGTCGATCTGGCCGAAGTCGACGCCGCCCGGTTCGAACACCACGTCGCCCCGGATGTTGCCGTGCACACGGAGCTGCACCTGGGCCGAGTACGGCTTGACGATGTCGACCGTGAGCGTCGCGCTATGGACGCCCGTGAACGTGCGGGTGTTGAACTTCGCGACGACGTAGCCCACTTCGAACGACTTCAGCTCGGTGTTCTCGAGCGACGGCGTCGTGCAGCCGCAGCTCGACCGCACGCCGCCGAGGACGACGTCTTCCTTGTACAGGTTCTTGACGGGGAACCGGTAAACTGTGTCCGAACCGCGCGCCACCACGCCGAAATCGTGGTCCTTTTCCTCGAACATCTTGCGGGCCCAATCCTGGGCCGCTGCGGGCGTGCAGAGCAGGCAGGCCGCGGCTATCCCAGCGGCGAGGCGGCGGACGGACGGGCACTCGGAGGGACGCGTCATTGGGGCTCGGTGGGGCTCGCAGCGGCTGTGAAACACATGAAGCGGCGATGCAAAGGGCGCGCCGCCCGTAGCATCCGGTAAAAGTAGGTCCGCTGGCAATCCGCATCGGAATTTCTCGCGATTTTCCCCGGCCCGTTCGCCAACTCTGCGGCGCCGCCCCGGCCGGTTGTGCCGGTCATGCGGGCCCTAGCGGCGGCGCCCCCAGGCCGGGCGGCCCGATGCGGCTGGAATAGCGAGAGCGTATAAAGATGGCCAACCCCCTCCGACGCCAGCCCGCCAACCCGCCGCCGTGAACCGCGACCGTTACCGCCGTCTGGCCGTTGTCGGCGTGGGGCTGATCGGCGGCTCGGTCGCCGCGGCTGCCCGCCGCCGCGGCTTGGCCGAGCGGGTCGTCGGCGTGGTCCGATCGGCCGAGCGGATCGGCCGTGTCGAGGCCTGCGACCTCGTCGATGAAGTGACCGCCGACCTGGCGGCCGGCTGCCGCGACGCCGACTTGGTCGTCATCGCGACGCCCGTCGGCACGATCGCCGCGCTCGCCCTCGAAGCGGCCGAGCACGCATCCGCCGACGCGGTCCTGACCGATGGCGGCAGCACCAAGGCCGGCATCGTCGCCCACGTAACGCGCCGCTGCCCCCGCTTCGTCGGCGCCCACCCGCTAGCCGGCGATCACCGGACCGGTCCCGAAGCGGCCCGCCACGACCTGTTCGACGGCGCGGTCACCGTGCTCACGCCGACCGACGACAACCCGGACGACGCCGTCGGCGCCGCCCGGCGTTTCTGGGAGGCGCTCGGCTCGCGCGTCGTTACGACGACTCCCGAGCGGCACGACGAGCTGCTCGCCCTCACCAGCCACGTGCCCCACGTGGCAGCCGCGGCGGTCGCCGCCACGACGCCCGCCGACGCGATGCCGTTGGCCGCCACCGGCTGGGCCGACACGACGCGCGTCGCCGGCGGGTCGCCCGACCTGTGGCGCGAAATCCTGCTGGCCAACCCGGGCCCCATCGCCGCGGGCCTGCGGCGGCTCGCTACCGAAATCGAGGCGTACGCCGCGGCGCTCGATCGCCGCGACGCCGACGCCCTCCAGCGCCTGCTCACCGAAGGGAAGCGACGACGCGATGCTCTGGGAAGTTGACATCCTGCCCGCCGACGACCGCCCCGACCTGCCGGCCGAGCGGCTGACCGAAGAGGCGGCCCACGCCGGCTACGAGGCCGTTCGCGCAGCGACCGCGCGCGGCTACCTGATCGAGGGCGATTCGCTCGACGCGGCCGCGGCCGATGCGATCGCGCGGCGGCTGCTGGCCGACCCCGTCGTCGAGACGCCGCGCGTGGGCCGCGTCGACGAGGCCGACCTGCTCGCCCCGCCCGCTCGGCTCGGCGGGGCCGACGCGCGGCTGCTTGCCGTGCTGCCGAAGGTCGGCGTCATGGACCCCACCGCGCAGAGCGCCGAGCGGGCGATCGCCGACCTCGGCTACCCCGGCGTGCGGACACGCACACTCCGCAAGTACTGGCTGGCCGGCGTCGACCAGCCCCGCCTGGAAGAGTTCGGCCGGCGGCTGTTGGCGAACGACGCGATCGAGCAGCTGGTCGTCGGCCCGATCGGCATCGACCGCTTGCCCAGCGGGGAAAGGTACGCGTTCGAGCTGAAGCGGGTCCCGATCACCGGCCTGGACGACGGAGCGCTCGCGCGGCTCAGCCGCGAAGGCCAGCTCTACCTGCAGCTCGCCGAGATGCAGACCATCCAGCGGTACTACCGGGAGTTGGGGCGCGAGCCGACCGACATCGAGCTAGAGACCCTCGCCCAGACCTGGAGCGAGCACTGCAGCCACAAGACCCTCGCCGGCCGGATCGCGTACCGCGACGACACGACCGAGCGCCGCTTCGACAACATGCTGAAGGAGACCATCTTCGCGGCCACCCAGAAGCTCCGCGCCGACTGGGGCGAGGGGGACTGGTGCGTGAGCGTGTTCCGCGACAACGCGGGCGTGGTCCGCTTCGACGAGACCGACAACGTCTGCTTCAAGGTCGAGACCCACAACCACCCGTCGGCCCTGGAGCCGTACGGCGGCGCCAACACGGGCCTGGGGGGCGTGATCCGCGACACGCTCGGCACCGGGCTGGGCGCGAAGCCGATCGCGTCGACCGACGTGTTCTGCTTCGCCCCGCCCGACACGCCCGACGCGAGCCTCCCGCCCGGCGTGCTCGCCCCCCGGCGGGTCATGCGTGGCGTGGTCGAGGGCGTGCGGGACTACGGCAACCGGATGGGCATCCCGACGGTGAACGGGGCCGTCTGCTTCGACCCGCGGTACCTGGGCAACCCGCTGGTGTTCTGCGGCAACATGGGGCTGATCCCGCACGACAAGTCGTTCGGCGAGCCCCAGCCGAACGACCTGATCGTCGCCGTGGGGGGCCGCACGGGCCGCGACGGCATCCACGGCGCGACCTTCTCCAGCGCCGAGCTCACGCACGAGAGCGAGTCGCTCTCCGGCGGCGCGGTGCAGATCGGCAACGCGGTCGAAGAGAAGAAAGTGACCGACGTGCTGCTCGCCGCGCGCGACCGCGGCCTGTTCAACGCGGTGACCGACTGCGGCGCCGGCGGGTTCAGCAGCGCCGTCGGCGAGATGGGCGAGACCATCGGCGCCACCGTGCGGCTCGAAGCGGCGCCGCTCAAGTACGAGGGGCTCAGCTACACCGAGGTCTGGATCTCCGAGGCGCAGGAGCGGATGGTGCTGGCCGTGCCCGAGGCGCACTGGGACGAGCTGCGCGAGCTGTGCGAGTCCGAGGGCGTCGAAGCCACGGTCATCGGCCAGTACACGCCGACCGGCGAGCTGCTGCTCACCTACCACGGCGAGACCGTCGGCCGGCTGCCGATGAGCCTGCTGCACGACGGCCGCCCCCCGGTCGTCCGCGAGGCCGCGTACTCGCCCCCCGACGTGCACCCGCTTCACGCCCCGCAGCGCGACAACTACACCGAGGACCTGTTGGCGATCCTCGGCTCGCTCAACGTGGCGAGCAAAGAGTGGGTCGTCCGCCAGTACGACCACGAGGTCCAGTCGGGCAGCGTGGTCAAGCCGCTGGTGGGCGCCGAGGCCGACGGGCCCGGCGACGCGGCCGTCGTGCGGCCCAAGCTCACCAGCCACCGCGGCCTGGTGATCGGCTGCGGCATCAACCCGCGCTTCGGAGACCTCGACCCCTACTGGATGGCCGCGTCGGCGATCGACGAAGCGATCCGCAACTGCGTGGCCGTGGGCGCCGACCCGCGGCGGATCGCCTTGCTCGACAACTTCTGCTGGGGCGACTGCGAACGCAGCGCGACGCTCGGTTCGCTCGTGCGCGCGGCGATCGCTTGCCACGACCTGGCGATCGAGTTCGGCGCGCCGTTCGTCAGCGGCAAGGACAGCCTCAACAACGAGTTCAGCTACCTCGACGCCGACGGGCAGAAACAGACCATCGCGATCCCTCCCACGCTACTCATCAGCGCGATGGGCCAGATCGCCGACATCGGCCGCGCGGTGACGATGGACATCAAGCGAGTCGACAGCCGCGTGTACGTGATCGGCCGCACTTTCAACGAGCTGGGCGGCTCGCACCTGGCGCTGGTCAACCGCCTCGAAAACGGCGTGGTCCCGTCGGTCAACGCACCGGTCGCGCGGGCCGCTTACGAGGCGGTTCACTCGGCGATCGAAGAGGGCCTGGTGCTCGCCTGCCACGATTGCAGCGAGGGGGGCCTAGCGGTCGCCCTCGCCGAGATGGCCTTCGCCGGCGGGATCGGTTTGAGGGCCGACCTGGCCGACGCGCCGCTCGCCGGCGAGTACGCCAGCGGCTACGACCGGACAGCCGCCGCGCTGTTCAGCGAGTCCAACAGCCGCCTGGTGTGCGAGGTCGCCGAGGCCGACGCCGATCGCTTCGAAGAGCTGATCGCCGGCACGGCCCACGCCTTGATCGGCCGCACCTACGACACGCCCGCCCTAAGCCTCCTGTACAACGGCGCCGAGGTGGTGAACGCGTCGCTCGGCGTGCTCAAAGAAGCCTGGCAGGCGCCGCTCCGCTGGTAGGGAGTACGGGGTTGGCTGGCCACAGGAATCGACGGGGCCGTACAGTTCCTTGAGTTGCGAGGGCGCGTTCAGCCGCCGGCGCCGGGCGCCGGCGTGAGTTCATCTCCTCGCCCCCATCGATCCTGACCTCCCGCTTCCAAACCGCAGCCCCAACGATCCCCCGCAACGCATGGCGACTCCCACAGTTCTCGTGCTCCGCTCGCCCGGCGCCAACTGCGACGAAGAGACCGCCCACGCGTGGCGATTGGCCGGCGCACAGGCCGAGCGGGTCCACGTGAACCGCGTGCTCGAAGCGCCCGAGCTGCTCGACGGTTACCAGGCGCTCTGTGTGCCGGGCGGGTTCAGCTACGGCGACGACATCGCGGCCGGCCGCGTGCTGGGCAACCAGCTCAAGCTCGGCCTGGCCGACGCGCTCCGCCGGTTCCGCGACGCGGGGAAGCTCGTGCTGGGCGTGTGCAACGGGTTCCAGGTGCTGGTGAACACGGGCTTGCTCGACCTGGAGGACGAGTCGGGGCAGCTCGCGTCGCTGACGTGGAACAACCACGGCCGGTACGAGGCCCGCTGGGTCCGATTGGGAGTCGACCCGGGACGCTGCGTGTTTCTCCAGGGGCTCGACCGCCTCGAGTTGCCGATCGCGCACGCGGAGGGCCGGATCGCCACGCGCGGCGGCGACGCGCTCGGCCGGCTGGTCGACGACGGCCGTGTCGTGCTGCGCTACCGGGGCGCACAAACCGACGCCGGCGACAGCGTGCTCCCCTTCCCCGCCAACCCGAACGGCTCGGTCGGCAACGCGGCCGGCTTGACCGACTCTAGCGGCCGCGTGCTCGGCCTGATGCCGCACCCCGAGCGGTTTCTGTTCGCGACCCAGCACCCCACTTGGACGCGTCGGCGCGCCGAGGGGGGCTTCGATCCGCACGCCGACGGCGACGGCCTACGCCTGTTCCGCAACGCCGTGGCCTACTTCGGCTGAGCCGCCCCGCTCGCCGTGCGGGTGGGCCGGCGGGCCACGCCGGGCGTTTGGATCGCGCGCAGCATGACCGCGTCGACTTCGGCTTGGACCGCGCCGGCCGTCGTGAAGGTGAGTTGCAGCTGTGTGTCGGCGCGCGTCGCACGCAGCAGCCGGAACGGCCGCCACGCGCCGCCGGTGTCGCCGACGCGGAGCGTCAGGTCGGGCCCGCCGAGCGTGTCGCTCACGATCAGGCGGCCACCACTGGCCGACTCGACCCGCGCCCAACCGGTGACCTCGACCGTTTCGCCGGGCGCCAATCGGAGCGGCGGCGACTCGATCGACGGCGCGGCCCGCGTGTCGCCACGCAGCCGCAGCACCTGGTCTCCGTGGACCGCGTCGGCCTCGACCAGCTCGACGGCCGCCGCGTCGGCTGCCGGCGGCCGGCGCCAGCCGTGGCTGCGGGCCTCGTCGATGTCCTCGAAGCTCCCGCCTTCCAGGCGGTTCGGGCCCCGCGGGCTGGCCGCCAGGATCTGGGCCAAGCGGAAGTGGGCCGTCAGGGTGGCGGGCGTCAGCGCCAGCGGCGAGCTCTCGGCGGCCGGCCCGTCGGTCGCTAGCGTGCGGCGCTGCGCGTCGGCCTCGGCGCAGAACGACAGGCACCGCAGCGCCTCGTCGTACGCGACGCGGTAGTCACGCCGCGACGCGGCGACCCTCCACGCGGCCAGCCGCTGTTCGGCGAGCCGCCGAGTTTCGGGCGTGAGGGACTCGCACAGGCGGAGCGTCGTTTCCGCGACGAGCCCGGCTGTCCTCGACGCGGCCGGCCCGGTCTCGGCCGTGTACTGTCGGAGCGACCGCACCAGGCGCGCATCGGTCGTTATGAGCAGGTCGCCGGGCGTAGCCGCGTCGGGCAGCGCGGTCGCCGACCCGCCGGCCAACGAGCGGGCGCTGTGGTCAGAAACCCCTGCCGGCGTGACGCGGTACACAGCGGCCGGATCGGGCCCGTCGTCCAGAGCACGGGGGGGCTCGCCGCTCGCGGTGGCGGCGCGCAGCGGGCGGATCGCCGCGAGCCGTGTCGAGCCGCGCGAAAAAAGCGTCGCGGGCGGCGGCTGGGCGGCCGGGTCGGTCGCGACCGACCTCGGGCCGACGAGCCAAGGCTCGATCAGCCGCAGGCGGCGGTTGAGCGTCTCGAGCCAACCGGCGGCCGCGTAGGTCGCGTCGTCCGCGCCGGACAACGACGACGAAGCCGTGAACGCGACGCCCATCGCGCCGGCCCGCAGCGACGCTTCGGCCGACTCGGCCACCTCGGCCGGCGGCCGCCACGTGGCCGCGACCCCCTCGCCGAGCAACGCGTCGAGCTGCACAGTGGCTCGGCTGTCGAGCTCCAGCGGGACCAAGCCGACGACGGGCGAGCCGGGCGGGACCCGCTCGGCGCTCGGCAGCCGGTCGGCGAGGTCGATCAGCACGCCGTCAACGACCCGCGACCAACGCTCGGCGCCCTCCACGACGTGCGCCAGCAGCGGACGCAACGCGGCCTCGGGAAGGTGGCGGACGCGGTCCGCCTCGGCGAGGCCCGCGTCGAGCCGCTGCGGGTCGCAGCGACCGGGCAGGACCCAGGCGAGCACGCGGTCCCAGTGCCCCGCGCGGGCCGCTTCAACGTTCTCCGGCGGCGGGCAGAGGATCCGCAAGCGGTGGTGGGCGGCCTCGGCAAGCTCCTGGGGCGAAGCCGTCTGGTCGAGCCAGACCGTGTTCAGCCCCCGCGCGGCCAGCGCTTCGTAGGGCTCGCCGCGCCAGCGCCAGATGCGTGGGAAGTAGGACTTCTCGTCGACGCGGAAACCGTCGCTGCGGAGCGTGACCTTCGTGGGCGACAGGCGGCCAGCGCCGGCGTCGGTGACGGTCGGCAGGATCGGGCCGTTCTCTGCGGGCGAATCAACAATGCCGCTCGTCCGCAAAGGGGTTACGAGCGACTCGATACGCAGCTCGTCGACGAGCACCTCGGCGGGCCGTCCCGCGCCGGGCGCGACCACGCCGACCCGGTCCACGTACGCGCCGCGGGTGTCGAGCCGTCGCCCGGCGTTGGCGAGCATCCAGACCCGCGCCTGGCGCTCCAACCTGATCGGCAGGCGATCGAGCCGCACGGTCCCGCCGCGGGGGCCCGATGTGTCTTGCGGTTCGGAGCGCACGGCGAGCCGGACCGCTGGCTCATCCTGCTGCGCGGCGTAGGGCAACACGATCTCGGCCGCCAGCGCCACGCCGGGGCTCGAGCCTCGTAGGTCAGCCTCGATGGCCAGCTCGTCGATCACCGCGGCGGGCGGGGTGCGCCGCCACAGGCCAGCCGCGTAACCGGCCGGGGCCAGGTAGACGAGCCGCTCCATGCCGCGGTCGCTCTCGGCCCCGGACGCGGCCTGCCGCACCCGCTTGCGCTCCACGAGCCGCGCGCCCGTGTCGGCGTCGATGTCCCAGACGGGCGTCGGCTCGTCGTGGCTGTCGGTCCAGACATCGGCCAACGCCGCGCCGGGCAGGCGCCACCCGAGGAGCACGACAAGGCCCCAGGCGGCCAATCGAGCGGCGGCGCGTTGACTAGTGGGCATCGGCGGGGGGGATCCAGACAGGGGGGAGCGGCTGCCCCCGTAGCAGGATTTTTGCACCAAGGCGAGGCGTCCTTGTGGCGAAAAGCCCACACAGGCTGGTTTCGGGCCGTTTCGGCGCCAACTGCTTGAAGGCACGTAAGTTCTTGCCTTAAAATCGGTTGCGGCGTAGCCGAGGACCACGCGAGTGGGGTGCTGGCACGCCGACTGCTTCCGGGTTGGACCGTCCAACCTTCTCTGGAGACCCGCACCGATGCCCAACACGCACTCCTCGGCTGCCTCGACCCTCGACCTGCCCTCGGACCTCGTGCAGCTCGCGTCGGCGATCGAGTCGCTGCCCACCGAGCACGCTCAGGCCCTCGCCCCGCTGCTAGAGCGGGTCATCGAGAGCACCGGGCGTCGGCGGCGGATCCTGGCGCTTGTGCAAGACGCGCTCGGCCAATTGCGGCTCGACATGAAGTACCTGATGTTCGACCTCGAAGCGACGCGCCGCGAACGCGATGAAGCCCACAGCCGCCTCGAAGAGCAATCGGGTGGTTCGGACGACGGACACGACTTCCAGGAGTAGTCGGCTCGAGGGAGGCGCCAACCGGCCGGGCGACGCCGGGCCCCTGCCGCCTATCCGGGTCCGGCACGCGTGTCGCTGCTGGCCCTTGAGTTCTGCGATCCCGCCCGCCTCTCACCTTCCTGCCGATGCAAGCCCCGTCGACCGCCGAAGAGCTCGCGCGTTTCGCCGTCGACGTGGGCGTGGCGACCGACGCCAAGCTGCAATCCGTTTGGGCCGAGGTCGGCGGCGGCGGCGGCGCGGGCGTCGATGAGTTCGCCCAGGCGATGGTCCGCAAAGGGCTGGTGACCAACTACCAGCTCGAGCGCCTGCAAAAGGGCCTCCGCGACGGCTACATCTACGGCGACTACCGCGTGCTGTATTGCGTGGGCTCTGGCACCTTCGCACGGGTGTTCCGCGCGGTGAACATGAACACCGGCGAGATCCACGCGGTCAAGGTCCTTCGTTCCCGCCACAGCAACACCCAGAAGGCGGATTTCTTCCGGCGTGAGGGAGAGCTCGGCAAGAAGCTGCAGCACCCCAACATCGTGCCGATCCACGACGTGGTGTCCCGCGGCGGCGTGTCGTACATCGTGATGGACTTCATCGAAGGGCGCAACCTGCGCGACCTCTACAAGGTGCGGAAGAAGTTCGCTTGGGACGAAGCCGGCGGCATCCTCTGCGACGTGCTCGCCGGCCTGCACTACGCGTTCGGCCAGGGGGTCACGCACCGCGACCTGAAGATGTCCAACGTGCTAGTCGCGTCGGACGGCGTGGGGAAACTCGTGGACTTTGGCCTCGCCGCCCTGGACGGCGTCGCCGGCGAGGACTCGGGCGTCGACCGCACGGTGGAGTACGCCGCGCTAGAGAAGGCGACCGGCGTCCGCAAGGACGACACCCGCAGCGACGTGTTCTTCGCGGGCTATATGCTCCACCAGATGGTCACGGGGGTCGCCTCGCTGCCGGAGGGCCGCAACCGCGCGCAGCGGTTCACGCGCGACGTGTTCGACGCGATCAAGCCGGTCATCGAGCTCGCCCCCAGCGTGCCGATGCCGCTCGCGATGGTCCTCAGCCGCGCGCTCGAGATGGACCCCGCGAAGCGTTACCAGACGCCCGGCGATATGCTCACCGAGCTGAAGCTCGCGATGCGTCGCGCGAAGGGCTCCGAGAACGCGATCAACGAACGGAGTTTGGAGGACCTCGAAGGGATCGGCGACGACGGCAAGCCGCGGCGGATCCTCGTGGTCGAGTCCGACAAGAAGCGGCAGGACGTGCTCCGCGAGCTGTTCAAACGCAACGGCTACCGCGTGCTCGTCGCGTCGGACGGCGCACGGGCTCTGTCGCGCTTCACGACCGACCCCTCGGCCGCCGACATCGTGCTGTTCTGCGGCGCCTCGCTCGGGGCGGACGCCGTTAGGGCGTTCAACCAGTTGGGCGAGGACCGCGGCACCGCGACGGTGCCGGCCGTGTTGCTGCTCGAAGAGAGCCAAGCGAACTGGGCCGACGCGGCCAAGGTCAACGACCACCGCGGCGTGGTCTCGATGCCCGTGAAGCTCCGCCGACTCCGCGAGGCCGTGCTCTCGGCCCTCACGGCCCGCAAGGGCGTCGCCAAGACGGCCTGACCCACCCTCCCCCGCGCCCCCGCCCGGCGCAGCGAACGAACCGCCGGCAGGAGGCCCCGTCCGATGTTGAGTCGCGTGCTCGGGCACGACGGGGCCAAGGACCGCTTCGCCCGCACCATCGCCGCGGGCCGATTGGCGAGCACCTACCTGCTCGTGGGCCCCGCCGGGATCGGCAAGCGGCTGTTCGCCGGCGAGCTGGCCGCCGCGCTGGTTTGCGAGCGCGACGGCCCCACCACGCTCGAGCCGTGCGGCCGCTGCGACGCGTGCCAGCTCAGCTCGGCCGGCGCGCACCCCGACGTGCTCGCCGTCGCTCGCCCCGAGGGCCGGTCGAGCCTGCCGCTGGAACTGTTCATCGGCCCGCCCGACAAGCGCCACCGCGAAGGGCTGTGCCACGACCTGTCGCTGCGCCCGATGCGCGCCGGCCGGCGGATCGCCATTATCGACGACGCCGACGACTTCGGCGTCGAGACCGCCAACGCGCTGCTCAAGACCCTCGAAGAGCCCCCGCCCCGCTCGCTGATCCTGCTGGTCGGCACGAGCCTCGCGCGGCAGCTGTCGACCATCCGTTCGCGCTCGCAGGTCGTTCGTTTCCGCCCGCTCGCCGACGAGCAAGTCGAGGCGGCCCTTTCGGCGTTGCACGGCGACCTGCCGCCGCACGAAGCGCAGCGGCTCGCGCAGCTTGCCGGTGGCAGCGTGGGGCGTGCAGCGGGGCTCGCCGAGGGCGACCTGGTCGCCGCTTGCCGAGAGGTCCTGTCGTGCCTCGATTCGGCCCGCACCGAGCCGCTCCGCTTCGCCCAGACGCTCGAACAGCAGAGCAAGGCCGCCGGAACCGAGCCCCGCTTGCGACGCCGCCAGCTCCACGAGCTGCTCGGCGCGGTGGCCCGCCGGCTGCACGAGCGGCTGCTCGAGTCGTCGACCGACACACCCACCGCCGACCGACTGCTCGAGGCGCTCGACGCGGTGATCGACGCCGAAGAGGCGCTTGCGCGGAACGTGAACCAGTCCGCCCTGGTGCAGCGCCTGGCCGAGCGGCTGGCTCGTTGCGCGGCTTGAGGCCGATCGCGAGGGGGCGTGTTGACCCCCCCGCCGGCGCCGCATAGACTCCGCGGTTTGTCGCTGGCGGACGGCGCAAACCCCTGCGGATTCGGCGTTTGCGTGATCGCCGGCGGGAGCTACCACCGCCACGCCAGCCGCCCCCTTTTGCCATATCCGCCCCCCCGTTTTTGGCGGGCCGACGGATCGGAACGGTTCACCGCTATGCCGAACTTCGCGACCGCGGCCGGGAGGGCCGCCCTGTTGGCGCCACTCATGGCGAGCGTCGCCCACGCCCAGCAGCAGCCGCCCACCGAGGCGGCCCGCGAGTCCTCTGAGGCGATGGTCGTCGTGTGTTGGCTGATCGCGTTCCTCGGCGCGTTCGCTGCGCTGGTGCAGGCGAAGCGTTTCTACGACACGATGATCCGGGCCGACCAAGGCACCGATCGGATGCGCGAGATCGCCGGCTACGTGCAGAAAGGGGCCAACGCCTACTTGCAGCAGCAGTACCGGGTCGTCGTGGCGTTCTTCCTGGTCGTCGCGCTGTTGCTCGCTTGGGCCGCGTTCGGTCTGAAGGTGCAGAGCGAGTTCGTGCCGTTCGCTTTCCTCTCCGGCGGCTTGTTCAGCGGCCTGGCCGGGTGGTTCGGCATGAAGACCGCCACGGCCGCCAGCAACCGCACAGCCGCCGCGGCCGAGAAGTCGCTCAACCAAGGCCTGCAAGTCGCTTTCCGCAGCGGCGCGGTGATGGGGCTGACCGTGGTCGGTCTGGCCTTGATGGACATCACGCTCTGGTTCGCGTTCCTCTACTGGGTGTGGCCGGCGGCCGGCATGGAGCCGCTGTCGCTCATCGAGATCACCGTGACGATGCTCTCGTTCGGCATGGGCGCGAGCGCGCAGGCGCTGTTCGCGCGGGTGGGCGGCGGCATCTTCACCAAGGCGGCCGACGTTGGCGCCGACCTGGTCGGCAAGGTCGAGCAGGGCATCCCCGAGGACGACCCGCGCAACCCCGCAACGATCGCCGACAACGTGGGCGACAACGTGGGCGACGTGGCCGGCATGGGCGCCGACCTCTACGAGTCTTACGCGGGCTCGATCCTCGCCTCCGCTGCGTTGGGCGCCGCGGCGTTCGCCAACCCGAACCTCACGCCAGACGGCTGGACCGCCGCCCAAGCCCAAACGGCCGCCCTGCTGCTTCCGCTGGTGATCGCGGGGCTGGGCATCTTCCTGTCGATCTTCGGCATTTACCTGGTGAAGACCGATGAGGACGCCAGCCAGAAGAACCTGCTGGCCGCCCTCGACAGGGGGATCAGCCGCGCGACCTACGCCGTGATCATTGCGGCGATCGCGGCCGCGTACTTCCTGATGCCGAGCGTCGAGGGAACGGCCATCCTCGGCATCCCCGGCGTGGCGCTGAGCGTCGTGTTCGGGGCGGCCGCGGGGATCGTGATCGGCAAGTGGACCGAGTACTCCACCAGCGACGAGTACTCCCCGACCAGGAAATTGGCCGACCAGGCCGTCACCGGCCCGGCCACCATCATCATCGGCGGCGTCGCCGACGGCATGCTCAGCGTGTGGGTCCCGGTGCTCACGGTCTGTATCGCCACGGTGTTCGCGTTCGGCTGCGCGACCGGCTTCGACTTCACCGACGTGGAGCTCTTCTCGCTCGGCCTGTACGGCGTGGGCATCGCGGCTGTCGGCATGCTCAGCACGCTGGGCATCACGCTCGCGACCGACGCGTACGGCCCGATCGCCGACAACGCCGGCGGAAACGCCGAGATGTCGGAGATGCCCCCCATCGTCCGGCAACGGACCGACGCGCTCGACAGCCTCGGCAACACCACCGCGGCCACCGGCAAGGGCTTCGCTATCGGCTCGGCCGCCCTCACCGCGCTGGCGCTGTTGGCCGCGTACGTCGAAGGCGTGCGGGTCGGGTTCGAGCGGTGGGCCGACGACTTCGCCGCCGAAACGATCGCCATCGACAGCGAGGGCTTCCGCAACGGCTGGTACAAGCTGTCCGACCAGCTCCTCGTGAACATCGAGAAAACCGGCGACGGCGAGTCGTTCGACGCACAGCCGTTCCTGATCATGCCGAGCCAACTCCCCTCAAGCGACCTGGTCGACAAGTGGCGCGCCGCGCCGGTCGAGACCCGCCTGCCGGACGAGCCGAGCGAGAACGAGGTCGGCGCGGGGGACCTGATCACGCGTCGCGGCGACCGCGTCGTGTGGGCGCCCAACGACTCGCAACTGACCTCGCTGGCACGGATGACGCTCCCCGACTTCAACGTGTACTTCGACGCCACGCTGATGAACCCCAAGGTGCTGATCGGCCTCTTCGCCGGCGCGATGGCCACGTTCGTCTTCTGCGCGATGACGATGAAGGCCGTCGGCCGCGCGGCCCAAGGGATGGTCGAGGAGGTCCGCCGCCAGTTCCGCGAGATGCCGGGGATCATGGACGGCTCCGCCACGCCAGACTACGAGAGCCCGGTCGCGATCAGCACCAAGGCGGCCCAGAGCGAGATGATCGGCCCGTCGCTGCTCGGCCTGCTGCTGCCCGTGGTGATCGGGCTGGTGCTGGGCGTGGCCGGCGTGCTCGGCCTGCTGATGGGGGCGCTGACCTGCGGCTTCTGCGTCGCGGTGTTCATGGCCAACGCGGGCGGCTCGTGGGACAACGCGAAGAAGTACATCGAGGCCGGCGCCCACGGCGGCAAGGGGACCGCCGCCCACAAGGCGGCCGTCGTCGGCGACACGGTCGGCGACCCGTTCAAGGACACCAGCGGCCCGAGCCTGAACATCCTCATCAAGCTGATGAGCATGGTCAGCGTGGTGGTGGCGGGCCTGGTCGTGCGGTACAGCCTGGTCTCGCTGGGCTGGTTCTGAGGAGTACGCAGAAGGCAGCAGGCAACAAACCGCCGCCCCGCCAGCCTGCCTACTGCCCTCTGCCCTCTGCCTACTTCCTTCCCGCCCTTGTCAGCGGCGGCGGCGTAGAATTACGATGCGAACTCGCCGGCCAGGGCCGCTGTCCTGCCGGCGCCACGGAGGTGTGGCTGAGTGGTCGAAAGCGCCGGTTTGCTAAATCGGTGATGGGGTCCCCCCATCCGCAGGTTCGAATCCTGTCGCCTCCGCTGAGTTGCTGGGCGGGCTCGGCTCGGCTATGCCGAGACCTCGCCACGGAGTTTTGGGCGGTCTCGGCTCGGCTGTGCCGAGACCTCGCCACGGAGTTTTGGGCGGTCTCGGCTCGGCTGTGCCGAGACCTCGCCACGGAGTTTTGGGCGGTCTCGGCTCGGCTGTGCCGAGACCTCGCCACGGAGTTTTTGGTGCTTCCTTCGGTCTCAGATCAGCGCGTCGCCGTCAGCAGCGTGAACGATCGACATGGACCAAATCGGACGTATCCGAGACGGCGTGGTCGTCTTTGACGATCCCACCCTCCTGCCCGACGGAACCGTCGTGAGGGTGTCGGAGCTCGAGGTTGCTCCCCGTCGGCGTAGCCAAGAAGGCTCGGCAGCTCCTGAGCGTGTCCAGCTTCCGCTGGTGCCTTCGCCGCGTCCGGGTTCGATCGACTTGACGAACGCGCGGATCTCCGAATTGTTGAGCGACGAGGATGTCGCATCTTCTTGACGCCAACGTCTGGCTTGCCCTCGCGTTCGAGTCGCACCGCCACCATGCCGCCGCCCGCCGTTGGTTCGAGCGATCAACCGACGAACAGTGCCTCTTCTGTCGGGTCACGCAGCAAGGGTTTCTGCGGATAGCGACGAACCGGCGTGCTTTTGGTTACGAAGCGTTGAGCCCCCGAGCCGCGTGGAGTGTCTACGACCGGCTGATCGGAGACCCAAGAGTGCTTTACTCCGACGAGCCCAGAGGCTTGGAAAGCCTCTGGCGTACGCACACGGGAAGCGAGAACCAATCGCCCTCCGGTTGGACCGACGCTTACCTTTTTTCTTTCGCGGCTGCGGGAGGGTTCGCGCTCGTCACGTTCGACCAGGGCATGCGCCGCTACGCTGGCGCCGATCTAGTGCTACTTGCCTAATAGACGCGTACTGAAGCCTGCCGCCCCAAGCCTCACCCCCTCACCCCCTCACCCCCTCCCTCACCACGCCCCGACCGCTTCGCTCAGCTCGAGCCACTCGACCTCGAGGGCCTCGACCTCCGCGGCGATTTCCGCCAGGCGGTGGTGCAGGCGCTGGGCCTCGGCGATGTCGGTGGTGGTCGCTTGGGATTCGCTGAGTTGTTTCTTCTCTTCGTCGAGCTTGGCGATCTTCCGCTCGACGCTCTTGAGCTGCTTCTGCGCGTCGCGGTCGGCGCGGCCGCCCGGTTTTGTGCCGCCGGGGGAGTCGTCCTTCGGCTTGCCGCCGGGCGTCGACCGCAGGCCGGCGTCGATCTCTTTGCCGATCCGGTAGACGTAGTCGTCGTAGCTGGCCGGGTAGCTCGTCACGCGGCCGTCGCGCACCTCGATGACCGAGGTCGCGACCTCCCGCATGAAGTACCGGTCGTGGCTCGTGAAGACCACCGTTCCCTTATACCGCTCGAGCGCGGCGGCCAGCGCCTCGACGGTCTCGACGTCGAGGTGGTTGCCGGGCTCGTCGAGCACCAGCACGTTGTGCTGCTCCAGCAGCAACCCGGCGAGCACCAGCCGGGCCCGCTCGCCGCCGCTGAGCACCTTCACCTTCTTCTCCGCCAAGTCGCCCGAGAACAAGAAGCTGCCGGCCACGTCCTTCAGCTGCTGGGTGGTCGTGCCCGGCGCGGCTTGGTGGTCGAGGTAATCGAGCACCGTCTGGTCGCCGCGCAGCGTGGTGTACACGTGCTGCGCATACACGCCGAGCTGGCAGCCGTAGCCCCACTTGAGCTCGCCCTTCTTCGGGGGGAGCGACTCGCAGACCGTGCGGAGGAAGGTCGTCTTCCCCTGGCCGTTGTCCCCCACGATGCCGACGCGCTCGCCGTGCTCGATCTCGACGTGGATGTCTTCGGCCACGGTGCGGTCGTCGTAACCGATGGCGAGCCCCTCGGTCCGCACGGCCGGCCCCTTGCGCGGTTCGACCTGCGGGAACGAGAAGTGGACGCGCCCCTCCTCGCCGGCGACCTCGACCAGCTCGAGTTTCTCGAGCTGCTTGGCCTTGCTCCGCGCCTGGCTGGCGGTGTTGGCGTTTGCGCGGTTGCTGGCGATGAACTGCTCGAGCTGCCGGCGCTTGGCGAGCGTCGTTGCGTTGAGCCGCTTGTCGTGCTCGCGACGCTCCTCGAGGTTTTCGAGGTACGCGTCGACGTCGCCCGGGAACATCGTCAGCTGGCCTCGTGAAAGCTCGAGCGTGTGCGAGCAGGTCTTCTTCAAGAACGACCGGTCGTGCGACACCACCAGCACGCCGGCCTTGAAGTCGCGGAGGAAGTGCTCCAGCAGGATCTGCGTGCGGAGGTCGAGGAAGTTGGTCGGCTCGTCGAGGATCAGCAGGTTCGGGTCGTGCAGCAGCAGCGCGGCGAGCTTCACGCGGGTCTGCCAGCCGCCGGAGAGCTCACGCACCGGGCGGGTGAGCATGTCGTCGCCCAACGCGAAGCGCCACGCGACCTGCCCGCACCGCCACTCGGGCTGGCCGCTGTCGCGCTCGAGAAACCCGAGGCAGGTCTCGCCGTCGCGGAACGGGTCGTGCTGCCGCAGGTAGCCCAAGCGGAGCTTCTTGCTGCGGACGACCTCGCCCGCGTCGAGCTCCTCCTCGCCCAGCAGGATGCGGCAGAGCGTGCTTTTCCCGGCGCCGTTGCGGCCGATCAGGCCCACCTTTTGGTCGTCGGCCAGGGCGCAGGTCGCCCCGTCGAGCAGCACCTGGGCCGCGTAGCGTTTGTGGGCGTCTTGCAGGGTGAGGACAACGGGCAAGGGAGGCTGCAGGCTGGAGGCGGGCGGCGGGAGGCTTGGGGCAGGAAGCCCTAGTTTCTCCGCCGGTGACCGACCGATCAACGGCGCCTGCCGCCGCGACCCGGCGACGGCCGCGTCAGCGACCGCAGCGCACCCCGCCGACGCCCCATTTAGCGCACCCGCTTCGGCGACTTGCGCCGGGTGCTCTTTGCCGACGCGCTTCGGTGTACGCTAGCAGACTCGCTATTCCCCACGGAGACTCAGGCGATGACGACGCTTCGCTACGCGGTTCTGCTCGTTCTCTTCCTGCCCTGCACCGCAGGCGCTCAGGCGGTCCGGCTCGGCGTCGACGTGCTGGCGCGCGACGGCTTCGAGCCCCTCCGCGATAAACGCGTTGGCCTGATCACCAACCACACGGGCCTCACGAGCGACGGCCGCACCACGATCGACCTGCTCCACGAGGCCGACGCGGTCGACCTCGTCCGCCTGTTCGGTCCCGAGCACGGCCTCCGCGGCGAGCTGGATCAGGCGCGGATCGACGACGGCCGCGACGGGCCGACCGGCCTGAGGGTGGTCAGCCTGTACGGCCCGCGTCGGTCGCCCGAGCCGGAGCACCTAGCCGACCTCGACGTGCTGGTCTTCGACATCCAGGACATCGGCTGCCGCTTTTACACGTACATCTCGACGATGAAGTTGGCGATGGCCGCCGCCGCGGCCGAGGGCGTGGGCTTTGTCGTGCTCGACCGGCCCAACCCGATCGGCGGTGTGGCGATCGAGGGGCCGATGCTCCAGGGCGAGGAGTCGTTCGTCGGCTGCCACTCGCTGCCGCTGCGCCACGGCATGACGATCGGCGAGCTGGCCAAGCTATTCCTGGCCGACGGCGCCGCGCCGGGGCTCGAGCTGACGGTCGTGCCGTGCGAGGGCTGGCGCCGGCCGATGTACTGGGACGAGACCGGCCTGGTTTGGACCGACCCCTCGCCCAACATGCGGCGCCTGTCGCAGGCGATCGTGTACCCGGGCCTGGGCATCATGGAGACCACGAACATCTCGGTCGGCCGCGGCACGGACACGCCGTTCGAGCGCTTCGGCGCGCCGTGGATCGAGCCGGTCGCGTTCGCCGCGGAGCTCAACGCGGCCAGCCCGCCGGGCGTGCGGTACGTGCCGCGCTACTTCACGCCCGACGCGAGCAAGTTCGCCGGCGAGCGTTGCGGCGGTGTCGACGTGCTCGTCGTCGACCCGAAGGGCCTCAACGCGGTCGACGCGGGAATGGCCATCGCCGCCACTTTGCAAAAGCTGCACCCCGACGACTGGGACACCGCCAACTACGACCGCCTGCTCATCAACAGCGAGGTCTACCAGGCGGTGCAAGACGGCGCGAGCGCCGCCGAGCTGCAGCAGATGGTGCGGAAGGGGCTCGAGGAGTTCGGCGAGCGCCGGCGTGGGGTGCTGATGTACTAGCAAAATCGGGTGCGAGCCGCCCGCCGACGGTCAAGGAGAACGCCGCCCGCGGTGGCCCGATCCTCCGGCAGTCGCCACGCAGGCCAAGAGCACGGCCCCGGCGGGCTCGGGCGTGGCGCGCGACCCTTCCAGCTGGCCGTACCGCGAAGCCCAGTAGCCGTAGTCAGAATGGTCGACAACGCCCGAGCTAGCGCCGGCGTCGTCGCCGTTGCCGCCGAGCCAGTTGTTGTCGCCGCCCACGTGGTCCCGCCACAGCGTGTAGTCGGCTGCGTCGACAACTCCGTCGCGGGTGTAGTCGCCGGCGAGCGTGGGATCGAAGGCGAAGTCAGAAAGCGTGACCGCCGCGCTCGCCGCGTCGTAGCCGACGGCGAAGGACCCCTCGCTGTCGGCCGTCGCAACGCGGCCGCCATCGGCCACGTTGTCGAAATGGCTAATCAGCGATCCGGACTCGAGGATCGTGTGAACCGTTGACGTGAGAGGGCGCGTGCCTTGGCGGAGGACGACCACCAGGGCGCCGGCGAGTTGCGCGGTCCCCTCCACAACGAGCCGCGACGCGTCGTTGGCCCCTCCGCCGGCGACGAGGACCTCCAGTTCGCCATCCGGCGTTTGCGTGAAATCGCCTGCGGCGACGCCCGGCGACGACGCCACATCGAGCGTTCCCGGGTCGACGTCGCTCAGGACGAGGCGACCCTCGTTCGACAAGTCTCCCTCGATCCGCCCCACCGCGACCAACTGCCCCGGCGGCAGGATTCGAACGACCCCTGGGGCCAAATCGGGAAGCGGCTCAGGGGGATCGTAGTAGGCGCCGACGGCTAAGCCTCCCGCGCCCATCTCGATCTTGCCCCGCTCGTAGAGGTAGAGACCGTCTCCTACGAAGACTCGCCCGCCGTCGCCCACGGTGACGACCCCGGTTCCCTCGTTGGGCGATCGGTCGAAGCGGGTCGTGCCACCAACCGCTAGTTCGAACATCGCCGCGACGGTCTGGCTTCCTTGCACCGAGAGCGTGCCGACGCTGTCGCCGCGTCCCAACCATGCGTAGTCGACTCGCAGAGCGCCCCCTTCACTAAAGGTTGCAACCGCGTTGAGCTGCGGATCGAGGCCGATCTCCAATCCGAAGGCCTCAACCGCGGACCCTGCTCCGACGACCTCGAGCATGCTGTCGGAGCCGGGCGACATACCCAGGTAACCGCCGCGCAACAGGCCGCCGTTCTCGATCCGCACCGCCCCGGTGTCGCTTTGCCCGAAGCCATCGCCGATCCAGAGGTCGAAGGCCGGCGCGTCGGGGCTGACGTCCCACACCGTGCCCGGCCCCGAAACAGTGACGGCGCCCGGCCCGTCCCAACCGACGGAGGCCTCCGCCGTGGTGAAAACGCCGTCCCCTTCGAGCGTCAGCTCGCCGGCCACCCGCGCAAATCCGGTGACGACCAGGCCACCGGCGGCGGGTTCGGCGTTGACGCCGAAATAGGCTGGGTCGTCGAAATAGTCGAAGTCAAACGTCCAGGCGCCCTGCTCTAAGTGAAGTTCTTGGACGGTCGCCACCCCGCCGGGCACAAACGAACTGCCGCCGCCGCTGGCGACCCGTTTGTCGAAGTCGCCGAAGACCACGTGACGAGGCGCTCCCGTTTGAAGCAGGGCGGCGTCGAACCGGGCGGTGTCGTCCGCCGTTTCGGCCTGCGTGTCATCGGGTCGCTGGAAGTTGCTCCAGTTCGCATCGTCCCACCAGGAGCCGACGCCTTCGTCGACCAGCACCCCACCGACCTGGGGGCCTACGAATACCGCGTCGATCGCGTCGGCCAGGGCCGGCTTGTGGGGCGGCGCCACAGCAAGCAGCGTCACGGCCAGAACGTAACGCCAACGGTCGATCCCACAGCGCAGAAGGCTCTTCATCGCGGCGAACCTCGGAAGTCGGCAGTCGAGTACGATCGGTCCGTCGGACGGCGGCGACTCCATTCGGTCCAGCGAGGGCTCCGAGAGTAGAGCGGATCCCACCAGACTTGACGACTGCCCAGCCGCCCCACGCGGAAGGCGCGCCCGCCTCCTGCGGTCGCAATTCACGTTTACCCGCCAGGGCTGGCCCCGAAGCGGCCACAGCGGCTGCAAATCGATCGTGCTGGTCTTGTTGTCCTTAGCGGCCGGGCCCGACGATGCCTAACCAGCGACCGGTGAGACGCTACTTCGGGACCCCAGGGACAAGGACTGTCGGACCGCCCACGGCGCAGCGCTTGCTGCTCGGAGGAGCTAGTTCCCTCTCTCTCGCACCACACGACGACCATGCCCCCCAGCAACCCCCGCAGAGACTTCCTGAAAACAAGCCTCGCCGCCGGCGCGACGGCGGCCATGGGCTCTTCGGCCCTCGCTCAGCAGAGCCAGACCCCGTCGGGCGTGCCGAAGCGGCCCCTGGGTAAGTCGGGCGCCCGGGTCGCGATCATCGGCCTCGGCGGGTGGCACATTGGCCAGCTCGCCAAGGACGAGGGCGAGCAGGCGGCTGTCAAGCTGATGCACCGCTCGCTCGACGAAGGGATCACGTTCTTCGACAACGCCTGGGACTACCACGACGGCCTCAGCGAAGAGGTCATGGGCAAGGCGATCGCCGACCGCCGCGACAAGGTCTTCCTGATGACCAAGGTCTGCGATCGCGACTACGAGGGCGCCAAGAAGCAGCTCGACGAGAGCCTCAGCCGCCTGCAGACCGACGTGATCGACCTGTGGCAGTTCCACGAGATGGTCTACGACAACGACCCCGATTGGGTCTTCGAGAAGGGCGCCATCCGCGCGGCCCGCGAGGCCCAGGAGGCGGGCAAGGTCCGCTACATCGGCTTCACCGGGCACAAGGACCCGAGCATCCACCTCGGCATGCTCGCCAAGCCCCAGGACTGGGACGCGTCGCAGATGCCGATCAACCCGTGCGATTACTTCTTCCGCAGCTTCCGCCACCGGGTCGTGCCGCAGTGCCAGCAGAACGGCGTCGGCGTGATCGGCATGAAGAGCCTCGGCGGCGGCTCGGGCATCCTCCCCAAGTCGGGCGTGATCGAAGCGAAGGAGTGCCTCCGCTTCGCGCTCTCCCAGCCGATCAGCACGCTCGTGACCGGCATGCAGAGCGAACGCGACCTCGATCAAGCCCTTGAGGTGGCGCGCGACTTTGAGCCGATGTCCGACAGCGAGCAGGCCGACGTGCTGGCGAAGGTCAAGGAGGTCGCCGCCGACGGCCGCTACGAGCTGTTCAAGACCAGCAAGGACTTCGACGGGCCCTACCACCGCAAGCAGCACGGCTTCGAGACCAGCGGCTGAGCCGCCGGCGGCGCACGCCGCTGGACTGAAGCACTCGACCTTTCAACGCGGCCGGCCGCCGTACCGCCCCATCAAGCGGCGCTGCGCGCTGGGCCGGAGCCGCCGGGCGAACGCGCCGCAGCGGCCGCGTCGGCTCGGCGGAAGCTCTTCCGATAAACCTTGCATCGACGCTCCTTGCATCGGTGCTCCTTGCATCGGTGCTCCGGCCGTGGCCGCGTGCTGCTCGGCGTCGGACGACTCACTGGGAGCCGGCGCACCGAAGCGTTGTTCAACTGTTGTGTTGGGCGGCGTCATCGGGTGTCCCTCCGTGGGGTTTAATAATTGGCGTTCGCGAACGTGGCGCCGATCAGTTGACCAACGCCTTGAAGTTGATGACCCGCGCGGCGAGGCGCGAGAGCAGCCGGTCGGTCCGGCCCTCTTCATCGAGCGTCTCGTAAAGGGTGTCCGCGTCGTCGCGGCGGCCGATCTTTTCTGCGAATGCGGCCGCGGTTCCGTAAGCCGCCATCTCGTAGTGCTCGACCCGTTGCGCGGCGCCGATCAAAGCAGCGTCGCGCACCTCGGGGTCGGCGTCGCCGGAGAGGAGCGACTGGGCCTCCTTGAGCAGGCCGGCCATCCCCTCGCATTTGTGCCCCGAGGGGGAGTAGTCGAGGTCGTCGAAGAGCTTCTCCAGCCGCGACACGTGCTTCTTCGTCTCTTTCAAATGGGCTTCGAAGGCTTTTTTCAAGTCCGATGAAGCCGCCGCGTCGGCCATTTTCGGCAGCGCGTCGAGCAGCTGCGTTTCGGCGCTGTAGAGGTCCTTCAGCTCGTGCACGTAGAGCTTGTCGAGCGAGTCGAGATTCATGGCTATGCCTTGCGAAACGCGGCGCCCTCTGACTTAGAGCGAGCCGCTAGTCCTGCGAGTAGATCAGCATCGTGTACGGCGGCAGCGTCACTAGCGCCGATTGCTGCTGGCCGTCGTAAGGGTGGTCCTGGGTGGCGAAGTCGCCGACCTCGATCGGCCCGGGACCGCCGGTCTCGCCGTCGGGCGTGTACCACGCCGCGTCGGAGTTGCACCGCAGCCGCCAAGCGCCCGCCGTCGGCACGCCGAGCCGGTAGTCGTCGAAGCGGCGGGCGGAGAAGTTCGCCACGCAGAGGACGTCGTCGCCCGGCCCGCCGTCGTCCCATCGCCGGTAGGCGATCACCTTGTCCGAGTCGTTCACGTGGAGGACCTCGATCCGCTGGCCGGTCAGGCCGCCGGAGAAGCCGTCGCGGTCGAGCCGCAGGCCGATCAGGTCGCGGGCCAGCCGGAGCGTGCCCTGCTGCGTGTCGGCGCGGCGCCAGTCGAGCGGCCGCGTGTCCTGGAACCACCCGACGCGCAAGAACTCTTGCCCCTGGAAGAGCATCGGCACGCCCGGCGCGGTGAGCGCCAGCGCGAGGCCGAGGGTGGAGCGTTTGCGGGCGTGCCAGCTGGAGGGGGCTTCGGCGTCGATCTCGGTGGGCACGCGGGCCTTGCCGTTGGCGACCTCGTCGTGCGACTCGGTGTAGACGACGCGTTCGAACGCGTCGTGGTTGTAGCGGTAGGTCAGCGCCTCGCGGACCTCGGCCATCGAGCGGTGGGCGTCGTCGACCTGCAGCAGCACGGAGCGGATCGGGTGCACGAAGCGCTCGTCCCACTGCGCGTGGAAGTTGGCGCCGCCCCACTTCTCTGGCTTGGTGATCGCGTCGTTGGTGCGTAGGTCTTCGGCGATGGTGACCTTGTGAGGGTAGCGGCTGCGGACCTCGCGGTTGATCCACTGGGCGAGGGTCCAGCCCTCGGGGATCGCGGTGGCGTCGTCGCCGTGGATGCTCCGCATGTAGAGGGTCATGTCGTAGCGCAGCCCGTCCATGTGGTACTCCTCGATCCACATCATGGCGTTGTCGAAGAGGAACTGGCGGACCTCGCCGCGGCCGTAATCCGGCCGCGTGTCGCCCCAGGGGGTGCTGCTGCGGTGGTCGTTGTAGAAGTACACGCCCCCCTTGCCATTCTCGCTCCAGCCGTCGAATTGCCAGAGGTCCAGGTCGCTGGGTCCGAGGTGGTTGTAGACGACGTCCATGATCACGCCGATGCCGCGGCGGTGCGCCTCGCGCACGAAGCGCTTCAGTGCGCGGGGGCCGCCGTACCCCGACTCGACGGCGAACAGGTGGGCCGGGTTGTATCCCCACGAGAGGTCGCCGGCGAACTCGGCGGTGGGCATCACCTCGATGGCGTTCACGCCGAGCCACTGCAGGTAGTCGAGCTTGTCGGCCGCCTCGTCGAACGAACCGACCTCGTCCTTGTCCGCACGGTGGAACGTGCCCACGTGCAGCTCGTAGATCACCAGGCGGTTGCGGTCGGCCAATCGGAAGCGGTCGTCTTGCCAGTCGAACGACGGGTCGTGCACGACCGAGTCGCCGACCGAGTTGGTCACCTCCCGCGCGTAGGGGTCGATCCGGGAGAGCTCGCCCCAGGGGGTCGCGAGCAGGAAGCGATACCGCTGCCCCGCTTCGGCGCCCTCAACGAAAGCGGCCCACTGCCCGCCGTCTAACTTCTCCATCGGGTTGGCCTGATCACTCCAGTCGTTGAACTCGCCAACGACCGACACGCGATCCGCGTGCGGCGCCCAGACCCGAAAAGTAACGCCCCCTTCCACCAACGCGGCGCCCAACGGCGCAGCGGAGAGATCCAACAATGTCGGCATGGCCTTCGATTCACCCATCGTTTCCTGCCGCCGGTTGAGCGAACCGCTCCTGATCCACCCGAGGGCGACACACAGATTACGCAAACCGCGCGCCATCCCGCGGATGGGCCGCAATCCTCGGGCAAGCGGGCCGCTCGCCCGCCCTCTGCGTCAGAGACTGTGCGTCGGCTGTTTCTTCAGCAGCCAGCCTCTGGACGCTCGGCGTCCAGCGGGGGCGCCAGCACGGGAGCCCAACCGTTCCTCTCAGAACAGCGACTGCTGCTTCGCCGCCGAGCGACCCGGCCACTCGGGGAGCGACGCGATCTCTGCCGCATGGTTTTGGATCGCCGCGTGCAGCCGCTCGGCGAACGCCGGCGCGAGCGCGTCGTTCGGTGCGTGGCAGAACACGTACGGCTCGTAGCCCCCCTCGATCCACGCGGCGATCACCGCGGCCCATTCGTCGATCCAAGGCTGGGCCTTCGCCAAATCGTTGCGGCCGACGAACCGCAAGAACGGCCGCCGGCCCGTCACGGTAAGCCGGCGCGGCGGACGCGGCTTGCGGTCTTGCGAAGCGGCCTCGATCGGGTCGTCTGGCGGCGCGTGGAACAACGCGCGGCTGTCGAACAGCGCCCGGTCGGCGCCCACACTACGCAGCAACGCGTCGAGCGCGTTCTCGACCGACCCGCCATCGAAGTAGTCCGCGTGCCGCGGCTCGACCGCCAGCGGCAGGTCGTCGGGCCATGCGGCGAGGTACGCCGCCAGGGTGTCCAGCCGACCGCCATCGAATAGCGGCGGCAGCTGTAGCAGCGTGGGGCCGAGCCGGTCGGCGGCTCGGAGCACGCGCAAGCGCAGGAGCCACTCGGCCGTTTCACGCTCGGCGCCGGCCAGCTGCTTCTCGTGCGTGATCGCGGCGGGGGTCTTCAGCGCGAAGCGGAAGCCGGGCGCGGCCTCGTCGGCCCACCGGCGGACCAGGTCGTCGGCCGGCGTCGCGTAGAACGTGCTGTTCCCTTCGACCGTGCCGAACACCCTGGAGTACTCGCCGAGCCAGCGGCGGCGGTTGCGTGTCGAGTACAGCGAGCCGACCCACGCCTCGCACGCCCAGACCGGGCAGCCGAGGCGGAACCGGGCGGCGGGCTCTTGGGGCTCGGCCATCGGCTGTCGCCTGCTAGGGCTTCGACGCGACCAGCCCACGCAAGAGCACGTAGAAGACCGGCGTGAGGAACAGGCCGAGGAACGTCACGCCGAGCATGCCGCTGAACACCGCGGTGCCCAGCGCGCGGCGCATCTCCGACCCCGCGCCGGTCGCCACCAAGAGTGGCATCGTGCCGAGCACGAACGACAGGGCCGTCATGAGGATCGCCCGCAGGCGCAGGCGGCAGGCCTCGACCGCGGCGTCGAATCGGCTGCGGCCCTGGTCCTCGAGCGCCTTGGCGAACTCGACGATGAGGATCGCGTTCTTGCACGCCAGCGCGATCAGCACCACGAAGCCGATCTGGGTGAGGATGTTGTTGTCCATGCCGCGGACCCACACGCCGATGATCGCGAACAACAAGCAGAGCGGCACGATCAGGATCACCGCCAGCGGCAGCACCCAGCTCTCGTACTGCGCGGACAGGCAGAGGAACACGAACAGCACGCAGAGCGGGAAGATGAGCACGGCCGATAGGCCGCTCGCCTCGGCTTGGTTGACCTCCTGGTAGGCCAGGTCGGTCCATTCGAAGTCGAACCCCTGCGGCAGCTGTGCGTCGGCGATCCGCTCGAGCGACTCAATAACCTGCCCGGTGCTCGCGCCGGGAAACGTGGCGGCCTGCAGGTCGGCGGCCGGGTAGAGGTTGTAGCGGATCACCCGGTCGGGTCCGACGCGGCGCTGCATGTCGACCAGGGTGCCGAGCGGCACGATTGCGCCGCTCGCGCTGCGGGTCCTCAGCCGCAGCACGTCGTCGACCTCGTCGCGAAACTCACTCTCCGCCTGCACGGTGACGCGGTACGTGCGACCGAGGTAATTGAAGTCGTTCACGTAGAGCGAGCCGAGGAACACCTGCAGCGCATCGAACACGTTGGAGACCGGCACGTCGAGCTGCTGGGTGCGGACCCGGTCGATGTCCGCGTACAGCTGCGGCGTGTTCGGGCGGTAGAAGGAGTACGCGGCAGCGATGCCCGTTTGCGGCCCGGCCTGCTGGTTCGCCGCGGCGACCATTTCCAGCGTCTGTGCGCCGAGCGCCTGGTAGCCTCGCCCGCCACGGTCCTGCACGAACATCTTCGGCCCGCCGCCGGAGCCGATGCCCGGCACCGCGGGGGGCGTGATCACCTGGATGTCCGCGTCCGCCACGGAGGAGAGCCGGCGCCGGAGGTCTTGCACCACGGCGGCGACCGACAGCCCCTGCCGGGCCCGCTCGCGCGCGTCGGACAGCGTCGTGAACGAGGTCGCGGTGTTCGGGTTCTGCACGCCCGTCGCGCCGGAGAACCCGGCGAAGTCGACCGAGTGGGCGACGCCGGGCGTCTCGAGCGCGATCCGGCTGATCTGTTTCGCGACCCGGTCCGTGCGGTCCAACGACGCGCTGTCGGGCAACTGGGCCGACACGATCAGGTAGCCCTGATCTTGCTCGGGGATGAACCCGGTCGGCACCAGTTCGAAGCTGAAGCGAGTCGCGATCAGCAGGCCCACGTACACCGCGATCATCACCAGGCCGACCCGCACCATACGGCCAACGGCGCCCGCGTAGAGCCCGCTCGCGCGGTCGAAGACCGCGTTGAAGGGCCGGAAGAGCCAGCCAAAAGCGACGTCCATAAACCGCGTCAGCACGCCGGGCTTCGCGTCGGCCGGGTGGAGCAGCAGGCCACACAGCGCCGGGGTGAGCGTCAGCGACACGAACGTGCTGATCACCGTGGCGGCCGCGATGGTGATCGCGAACTGCTGGTAGAACTGTCCGCTTATGCCGGCCATGAATGACGTCGGCACAAACACCGCCACCAGCACAAGCGACGTGGCGATCAACGCGCCCCCCACCTCGTTCATCGCCTCGCGGGTCGCGTCCTTCGGGCTACGCCCCTCGCCGATCAAGCGCTCGACGCTCTCGACGACGACGATCGCGTCGTCCACGACCACGCCGATCGCGAGGATCAGGCCGAACAGCGAGAGGTTGTTCAGGCTGAAGCCCACGGCGTTCATCACCGCGAACGTGCCGATCAGCGAGATCGGGATCGCCGCGACCGGGATCAACGTCGCCTGCCAGCGCTGCAAGAAGATGAACACGGTGAGCACGACCAAGGCGCCCGCCTGGAACAGGGTTACGAAGACCTCGTCGATCGACTCGCTCACGAAGTCCGTCGGGTTGTAGACGATCTCGTAGTCGACGCCGGCCGGGAAGTTCTCCTTGAGCTCCCGCATCGTCTCCTTGACCTCGGCGGCCGCGGCGACGCTGTTCGTGCCCGGGCGCTGGTAGATGACCAGCGCGATCGCGTTGTCGCCGTCGAGGTAGCTCTGCACGGAGTAGTCCTGCGCGCCGAGCTCCACGCGGGCCACGTCGCGCACGCGGGTGAGGCGGCCGCCTTCGCCGCGCTTCACCACGATGTCGGCGAACTCGTCGGCGTCGCGCAAGCGGCCCTGGCTGGCGATCATGAGCTGAAAGTCGCCCGGGCGGTCGAGCGGCGGCTCGCCGATCTTACCCGCGGCGACCTGCACGTTTTGCTCGCGCAGCGCGTCGACGACGTCGCCCGCCGTGAGGTCCAGCGACGCGAGCCGCTCCACGTCGAGCCAGACCCGCATGCTGTACTCGGACGCGCCGAAGATGGTGATGTCGCCCACCCCGCCCAGCCGAGCGAGCACGTCGCGCACCTGCAGGTACGCGTAGTTGGCGATGTACAGCTGGTCGCGGCTCGCGTCGGGCGAGATCAGGTGAACGACCATCATGATCTGAGGCGACGACTTCTCGGTCGTCACGCCCACGTTGCGCACCTCCTCCGGCAGGCGGGGCAGCGCGATCGCCACGCGGTTCTGCACCAGCACCTGCGCCTGGTCGACATCGGTCCCCAGCGCGAAAGTGACCGTCAGCTGCATCGCCCCGTCTGGGGTCGACTGCGACTGCATGTAGAGCATTTCCTCGACGCCGTTGATCTCTTGCTCCAGCGGCGTGGCGACCGTCTCGGCGATGGTTTCCGGCGTCGCGCCCGCGTAACTCGTGCTAACCACGACCGTGGGCAACGCGATCTCGGGGTACTGCGCGACCGGCAACGCGTAGTAGCTGAGCACGCCGACGATCACGACGGTGATCGACAACACCGCCGCAAAGATCGGGCGGTCGATAAAGAAGTGCGCGAACCTCATCCGGCCGCCCCCGGCGCCGACGCGCCGTCCCTACCAGGCGCCTGCGGCTGCGGCGCCGGCGGCGTGGGGGGCAGCAGCCACTCTTCCCGTGCGACGGGCGAGTAGTCGTCGGGCAGGCCGAGGCCATCGCCCGGCTCGATCTCTTCAACCGTCGGCTGCACCTCGGCGCCCGCTCGGCACCGCTGCACGCCGCGGATGACGACCGACTCCTCGCCGGTGAGCCCTTCCTCGATGACCCGCAGGCCCTTGGCCATCGGCCCGGTCTTGACCACCTGGCGCTGTGCCTTGTTGGCCCCGTCGACGATCCACACAAATTGCTTGTCTTGGTCCGTGCCGACCGCCACGTCCGGAACGAGGATCCGCGGCTGCGGCTTGCTCGCGGGAACCTGAATCCGCACGAACACGCCCGGCGTGAGGAACTGGTCCCGGTTCGGAAAGATGGCCCGGGCGCGCATCGAGCCTGTTGATTGGTTAACCCGGTTGTCGACGAAGTCGATGTACCCCTGGTGCGGGTAGCCCTCCTCGTCGGCGAGGGACATGAAAACCGGCGTGGCCGCGTCGCGCGAGTCGGGCCGCTCGTTTTGCTGATCGAGCCGCCGGTACTTCAAGTACGCCTGCTCGTTGGCGTCGAAGTACGCCTGGATCGGATCGTACGACACAATCGTCGTTAGCGGCGACGCGAGCGCTCCCCCGGTTACGAGGTTGCCCTCGGTCACTAGGCGTTGCCCGGCGCGGCCGCTGATCGGCGCGGTGATGTCGCAGTACTCCAGGTCGAGCCGGGCCGAATCAACGGCGGCCTGCGCCGTCTCGTACGCGGCCTCGGCCGCGGTGACCGCCGCCTGGGCAGACTTGATTTTCGATCCGGCCGCCGTCAGGTCCGCGTCGGCCTGGCTGTAGGCCGCCTCCAGCTCGTCCAGCTCGTCCTCGCTGATCGCGCCCCGCGGCGCAAGCGGGCGGGCCCGGTTGAGCTGCGCGGTCGCCAGTCGCAGGCGGGCCTCGACCTGCTTCGCGTTGGCCTGGGCCACCTCGACCTCGGACGACGCCTGCTCGCGCTTCGCGAGCGCTTCGGCCCGCTGCGCGATCGCCTCTTGGAGCTTCGCTTCAAAGGGGCGTGGGTCGATGCGGAAGAGCAACTGCCCCTTCTCGACCGGCTTGCCTTCCTCGAAGTGGTGCGACACCAGGTAGCCCTCGACACGCGACCGCACGTCGACCGACTCGACCGCGGCCAAACGGCCCGTGTAGGGATCCCAGTCGAGGGTCTGGACGACCGCCGGCTTGGCGACGACCACCTCTGGCGGAGGCTGCGGGCCCCCCGCCTGGGAGCCCGACCGGCTCGAGCATCCGGCCACCGCCGCCAGCACCAGCGTGGCGACCTGCGCCGTTCGATTCGATGCCACGTTTGCTCCCCGCGCCCCTCGAACGATCGGATCCGGTTGGCCGCCGCCAGCCGACTTACAGACTTTAGCCCCTGGTCGCGCCGCGACCAACCGACACCAACGCCAAGCTACAGTAGCCGCTAGCTTGCCGCCTGCCTACACGACGAAACCGGCCGCCGCGGCAGAGGCCGCGGCGGCCGGTTCGTCGGGGGTAGGTCGCCGATCCTCGGGGTGAGATCAGAAGGTCGTCACCGCCGGAGCGGCAGGACGCGGCGCCGACGGGGCCGGCGCTCCGAAGGCCGGGGCCGCGGGGGCCGGCGCCGGGTAGCCGCCCACGCGGTGCGGGGCGACCGCCACGTAGACCGGCTGGCCGCTGCGGCGGTCGAGCACGGTGAACTGCATCTGCGATTGCGGCTGCACGTACGCCACGGCCGTTGTCACAGCGGCGGCCGGCGCGGGGGCCTGGCCCTGCGACATCGCTTGGTTGACCAGCGTGACGCCGTGCTCATTGCTCACCGCGCCGGCCAGGCTGACCTGGTTCGCCGCGAGCAGCACGTCGCCAACCTCCAGACCCGCTCGGTCAGCCGGGCTGCCGTGCGTGACGCTCGCCACCCGCAGGCCGCGGCCGTACTGGGTGTGCTGGATCTCGAGGCTCATGCCGAAGTACCAGTCGCGGTGAGTCGGGGCGACCGGCTGCGGATGCCAGCCGATCGGCCGAACCGCCGGGGCCGGCGCGGGGTGAACGGGGTGGACCGGCCTCCATTGCCCGCCCCCCTTGTTGCAGCCCCCAGCGAGGGCGGCCGGGGCGGCGGCAAGCGAGGCGGCCAAAGCGGCAATGGCGAGCGTGCGGGTCATCGTGGGCTCCTGGGTCAGCAGCGGAAGGCGGAACAGGCGTTTCGATCTGGGTCGTTGGTGAGCCAAGCAGAGTCGCCGCTCGGCTGTTGCCGGACCTGTAACGCTCACCCCGTGCCAGCGTCGCTGGATATTGATCTAAGTGACCTTTGCCGATGGACTTACGCTCCTATTGCGTCGGTCCACGACTCGATTTACCGCCGTCCGGTCGTCACCATTTCGATGACACCCATCAGCGGTGGTGGCGCCATATCGACATCACCTCCTACCGACGCCTCGAGGCCGGCCTAACGTCGCAACCGTGGCGGGCCGGGCCTCATCAAGAGACGCTGCATGCCCGCCCGCCAACGGGCGAACCATTTTCGAAGAGACGCAACGCGGCGACCGGATCGCTCCACGCCGCCAACCGGGCCCGCGACCCACCGCAGCCCTGCTCATCCCACTCGCTGAGGTGCGCTGCACGAATGCCGCTTCGCTAGCGAGGAAGGGCGCGCTGCTATCGCGAAAAGCTGGGGGAGAACCTCGCTTCTAGTCGCCCATCTGCTGGCAGCTCGTTTCCCGTCGCTCTCATCTGAGCGACATTCGTACGCTGCACCGTGGAGACTTCGACGGCTCACGGAAGTGGCCGAGCGCTCCCTGTTTGGGCGCCGCTATCCCCGGAGGCTGTCACGACCGTCGCGAATTGACAGACTCGCCACCTGCGGTCGCGCACCGCATCCGCGTTGCCTTAGCAGGCTGTGATTGATCAGCGGCCCGCGTCGCCCCCCAGGAGGGCGGCGCCGGTACGTCGGCGGAGAGCCGGCGTCTTGCGAGTCGCGAGGAGCTTGCTGCGAGGTTGGCGAGGTTGAAAAAATGCCAGGAACGCGTTCTTCAACAGGCTGTTAGCGACGCCCCCGAGACGCATCGCTCCGATTCACCTCCGCGGATTCGTGCGCCTCGCGACCGATCCCCACTTTGCACGCCAACGTCGCGGGCTCGTCGATTCTCCCTCAGAGCCCCTCGCTTGGTCTCAAAATTGGTGCGGGAGTAGACTACTGGATATCCATCGGGGAAAAAGACTGCGGGCGAAACCACGATCTCTCGCGGCAAAGGAATGGCAATGGCGACAGACATACAAATCGTCGCCACGCGGAGTGACCTGGAGCGTTTCATAAGCGTGCCTTGGGACTTGTACCGGGATGACGCCCAGTGGGTCCCGCCGCTGCGATCCGAAGTGCGGGCCCAGCTCGATCCCCGTAAGAACCCCTATTTTGAGCATGCCGAGGTGGCTTACTTTTTGGCGGTGCGTGAAGGCCGGGTTGTCGGGCGTATCTCCGCGCAGGTGTGCCAGCTGGTTCAAGAGCATTTCGGCGAGGGCATTGGCCAATTCGGTTTCTTCGAGTGTGAGAACGCTCAGGACGCCGCCAATGAGCTATTCCGCGTGGCCGAAGGTTGGTTGCACCAGCGTGGCATGCGCCAAATCCAGGGACCATTCAGTCACTCGATCAACGACGAGGTGGGGCTGCTCGTTGACGGTTTCTATCGGCCCCCGTCGATCCTCATGGGGCACCATCGACCCTATTACCACCAACTCTTGTTGAACGCGGGATTCCAAGGAGAAATGGATGTCTATGGCTACTACCTGGACATCTCCCGACCTTACGCGGACCGGATTCAACGCGTCGTAGACTGGGCGGAACGCCGCAGTGACATCCTGATTCGCCCAATAGCCGAGGAGAACTACAGCGGCGAGCTCCGACTGGCGCTGCAACTCTTCCAAGAGGCGTGGTCGGAAAACTGGGGGTATATACCGCCTACAGAAGCAGAAGTGGAACATCTGACGCGGAATTTAATGCAGATCCTGCGCAGGGGTTCCGTCATGTTTGCTGAACTCGATGGCAACCCGGTTGGATTCATTGTCGCGCTGCCAAATGTCAATGAGATAATAGGCGATCTCGACGGCAAGTTATTTCCTGTAGGTTGGCTACGCCTCCTGTGGCGACTCAAGCATGCGCAGTTTCAGTCTGTGCGGGTGCCTCTGCTCGGCATCTGCAAGGAACACCAAAGAAGCCGCTTGGGCGCCGCGATCGCGCTGCTGTTGATCGACCGGTGCAGGCAAGCCTTGCTTCCCCGGGGGGTTACGCATTGTGAGATGTCGTGGATCCTGAGAACCAATGGAGCGATGCGGGCTATCCTGGATGCTTTGGGATCTACACGCGATAAAACATACCGAATTTATTCGAAGCCAATTTCGATTGGCCGTCGCGCATGAGAAAAACCGCGGCCCCTAGGGGGGCCGCGGCTGAGGGGACCTGCGATCTACGGGACCCGCCCTTCTCAGAAGGTCGCCGACGGCGCCGCGGTCGCCACCGTCGTCGCCGCGGTTGGGGCCGGGGCGGCGGTCGAGATCGGCTGCACCGTCACGTAGGTGAGCTGCTGCGAGCGAACGTCGAGCGTGGTGATCGTCACGTTGGGGGGCAACCCGACCGCCACCGCCGGGGCGGCCGGCGCGGGGCCGCCGCTCGTGACCGCCGACTGCAACAGGTCTACGCCGTGCTCGTTGCTGGCCGCTTGTTGCAGGCTCACCTGACCGGCGACCAGCAGCACGTCGCCCTGCTCGAGGCCCGCTGCCTGCGCCGGGCTGCCGGGCGTGACCGCGGCGACTTGCAGGCCGGGGCCGTACTGGGTCCCGACGATCTGCAGGCTCATCCCGAAGTACCACGGCCGCGGGCCGTGCTGCGGCGTCCACCCGATCGGCTGCACCGTGGGGGCGGGCGCCGGCTGGATCGGGGTCGGCGTGGGGCACACGATCGGCGGCGGGCAGATCGGCTTCACCACCGGCGGCGGGCAAACGGGCGGGTGCACCGGCGGGTGCACCGGCGGGTGGATCGGCGGGTGCACCGGCGGCCTAGGCGGGCACACGGGCGGCTTGATGATCGGCGGCTTGAAGATCGGTGGCGGCGTGATCCGGATCGGCGGGGTGATCTTGATGGGCGGCTTTCTGACCGGCGGCGAGACCTGGAAGCCGCCCCCATGGCCGACGCCGATCTTCACCCCCCCGACGTCGATGCTAGGGAACTTGAAGCCCTTTCCGGCGGAGGCAGGCGAGGCGAGCATCGCCGCCACGGCGGGCAGCACGACCAGCGAGAGCAAGCGGTGTGGGGTCGAGCGGGACATCTCAGGGCTCCTTGGCGTCAGCGAATGAGTTTGGGAGGGCCGTGTGGGCGAGCTGTCCTCGCCGTTCGGTTTTCCCTAAAGCTCACGCCGTGCCAGCACGCCCGCCATCACCCTTAACTCGATATTCAGAAAAGACTTACGACTCGAAATCCGAGATCGAGCCTCGCTTGCGGCGCCTGCAATCGAAGTCGATTAGATAACACACCTTACTTGGCGGCGACATCCTATCGACATCACTTCGGCGCGAGGCGCTTGACTTCTTCGGCGTGCTCGGCGAACCGCGCGGCCAGCTCGGCGACCTCCTCCGGCGTGGCGACACGGAAGTCGGCGAAGTCGAAGCCCGGAGCGACCAGGCAGCTCAACAGGGCCCAATCGACCTCCGCCCGGTCCGCCACACGGCAGCCCTGCCACACCCCGCCCGGCACAACCGCTTGCGGCCGCTCGCCAGCCGACAGATCGACGCCCAGCACGACCGGGTCGGCCGGCCCGTCCGGCGGCAGCCGCAGCATCGCCACGCTCGCGCCGGCGTGCCACAGGAAGACCTCGTCGCTGGGGAGCACGTGCCAAGCGGAGGGCGACTCGCGGGTCACGAGGAAGTAGATTGCCGTGAGCGCGTCGCGCGGGCCCTCGTACCCCGGCCCCATCGACCCGGCCGGCAGCCGGCGCGGCGAGCGGAACGTTTCGCGGTAGTAGCCGCCCTCCTCGGGCAGCGGCTCGAGGCCGAGCCGGTCGATCAGTTGCTGGGCCGTCATCGTTTCGCCGGATCGCATCCCGTCCCCCGCTTGGAGTTGTCTTGTCGCTCCCTCGGATCACTAGCCGCCACAACCCACGATTGAAACAGGCCGCGCGGCTCCGCGACAGCCGCGAGCGTCGCCGCACGGGGCGGCTGCTGGTGGACGGCGCGCGGGAATCGCTCCGCGCGCTGGCGGCCGGGGTGGCGCCGGTCGAGGCCTTTGTGCTCGACGACCCGAGCGCGAACGCACGCACCGCCGAAGCGCTCGCCGAACTCCAGCGGCGCGGCGTCGACGTGTTCCCGACCGCACGCGACGCGTTCGACAAGCTCGCCTACGGCGACCGCTCAGACGGCGTGGTGCTCGTCGCCCGGGCCGCGCCGCGTACGCTGGCCGACCTGGTGCTCCCCGACCGACCGCTCGTGGCGGTGCTCGCCGGGCTCGAAAAGCCCGGCAATGTCGGCGCGATCCTCCGCACGGCCGACGGCGCAGGCGTCGACGCCGTGGTCGTGGCCGACCCGCGCGTCGACCTGTTCAACCCCAACACGATCCGCGCGAGCGTCGGCGCCGTGTTCCGCGACAACGTCGCGGCGGCCGACGGCGGCCAGACCCGCCGGTGGCTCGCCGAGCAGCGCCTGCAGCCGATCGCCACCCGCCCCGACGCGGCCACGCCCTACACCCGCGCCGACCTGGCGGGCCGGGTCGCTATCGTGCTCGGCAGCGAAGCGGAGGGCCTGCCGCCGGAGTGGGACACCGCGCCGGGCGTGCTCGGCGTGTCGCTGCCGATGCTCGGCGTGGCCGACAGCTTGAACGTCGCCGCGGCGGCCGCCGTGCTGTTCTACGAAGCGCGCCGGCAACGCTCGTCGTGAGCTTCCGCGCAAGAAGAGAACTGCTGTGGGAGGGGTCTCCAGATTCCGATAACGCCCGGCAAGCCGCCGTCAGCTTGCGCACGATCTGCACACGATCGCTCTAAACCGAGCGTCAATCGCCCCGCGTCGCTTCCGGGGCCGACGCCTCGACGCGAAGCCCCCCGCCCTGCCCCTCGCCCGAGATCACATACGATGCGCCGGCCTCCGCCTCGAGCGTCCGCTCGGCCGAGTCGTCGCCGCCCAGGTCGAAGACCAGGTCGACCGGCCGGCACCGCAGGTGCTCTCGCGCGTAGCGCGGCGGCAGGTCAAAGGCGTTCTCGCCGACCGTGTAGCTGACCTCCGCTTCGGAGTCGTTCTCGACGCGGAACTCGATCGCGGCCGACTTGGGCCGCCCGAACAGCTGCACCGCGTACCAGTGGGCCGTCTTGTCGCTCCGCGCGACCGCCACAACGGTCTCGGTCACGGCCGGGTCGAGCATATTCTCTCGGTGGCCCGGCGAGTTCTTCCAGCCGTCGAAGAACGTGCTCGTGAGCTCTCCGCTGGAGTAGCCGTCGGGGTCGAACCCGTAGCCGATGTTCTCCAGCACCAGGCAGTAGTCGTAGCCCTCTTCGCGCACGCGCTGCGCGGCGCGCTGGCCGTCGGCTTGGTGCCCGTACCGATCGGTCCGCGCCATGTAATCGGCGAAGCGTTGGGCCGCTTCGGCCAGGCGGTCGTCCGTGGCGAGCTCCTCGAGCCCCTCGCTGCGACGCAGCTCGTTCGTCTGCCGCACGACCCGATCGACCACCTCCGCCGGCTCGGCCCGGACCTCCGGCAACGGCGCCGGCGGCGCGGTGAGGGTCTCGACCTCGCTCGTGTCGCGCGACTGCGCGACAGCGAGAGAGGCGGTCACGACCGACAACAGAACAACCGACCCTCGAAGCCGCATCACCGCTTCCCTCCGCTGCGTGGCTCATCGAACAAGCTGCGAGGCCATGTCTGATCCGGCCTCGCCCTAGCGCTGCGGCTGCAGCACATCCGGCGCCACGCACGCCAAGAGGCGCCGCCCGTAGCTGGCGCTCGCCCTTTGGGGTCTACCAGAGGACAAGCCTGCCCCGCCGCTCACAGCTCGACGTGCACCACCCCGCCCACCTCGTCGAAGTGGCCGATCTTCCACAGCACGCCGCGCGTGCCGGGCAGCTCGGCGACGAAGGCCGGGTCGCACATCAGCACCGGCGGGGCGAACGTCAGCACCGAGCTCCAGGCCGCGGCCTCGGAGACCGCCAGGGCCAGGGTCACGAACCACGGCGTGCTGCCGGCCGCCATCCGCGCGATCTGCCGCCGCTTGACGGTCGACAGCTTCTTCTCCGCGCTGTATTGCCGCGCGACGGCCGAAGGCTCCAGCGGGTTGGTGAGCGAGAGCATCTCGTCGAACGTGCAGCCGTTGGTGCGGCGCCTCTGGTGCATCCGCATCGCGTCGAGCGCCGTCTTGCGACGCTCGAACTCCATCCGCGCGTGGTAAGCGTCGAGCGCGCGGCGGCGACGCTTGTCGATCGCCTGCGCCACCCGCTTCGGCCCGGCCAGGCCGACGCGCGCCGCCGACCGCAGCGCGTCCTTCGTCCGCCGCAGCGGCGCCCGGCGCGCGTACTCGGCGAACGCGTCGGCCTTGATCCGCTCGATCGCCGCCGTCAACTCCTCGCGCGTGGTCATCACCAGGCGGTCGCCGACCTCCACGCACAGCGGCTTCAGGTAGTAGACCCGCACGCCGGTCCGCGCCCCCTGCCCCATCAAGAACTCTTCCAGTCGCGTGCGCACGCAGTCGGGCACCTCTTCCTCGATCCGGTCGAAGTGCTTCTGCTCGGTGACGCTCACCAGCAGCCGCCCCTTGGGCAGCCGGATCGAGGCCTTCGCCAGGTCGACCTCGCGCACCTGGGCGAACTCGTTGCGGTGCATCTGGACGACCGCGCGCCAACGCCGCTCGCGCGACGCGAAAGGCCGGCTCCGCTGGAGCATCGACTCGGCGAGCGTCTGGGCCGAGTCGAGCGGCGGCGCCCAGATCGGCTCGCCGACCCAGCGGGCGAACGGCTCCAGCTCTTGCTCGAGCGTGAAGGGCCGCGGCTCGCCCCGCGACGGCCGGACCCGTGGTTGGCTCGCGGCGCGCGGCTCGGGGAGATCGATAATCGTGGGCATCGCGAAGGCTCCGACAAGGACACGCGACCCGCCCTCCACGCGCCGCGACAAGCGACGCCGGGCCGATCGCTCGAGGATCCACCACCGCAAGCCAGCGCGTTCGTCGTACCACATCCGGGCGCAGCAGTCGACCAAATCGGCGGCGCAACAGTCGGCCCGGCTTGCCTAGCCAGCCGGCTCGCCCGGCTCGCAAAGCCGACGCGGATACTCCGCCCGCCGGGGGGCGATCTTGCCGCCTAGTTCATCCGGTACGATGGGCGCTCTGGCCGGCATGCTTCGCAAGCCGACCCACTCGCGCCGGCGGGTCGGACCCTTCAAGAGAGGCAGCAAACGAATGAACGCCGTGCTGCTCCCAGGGTTGGACGGTTCGCGCGAGTTCCGCGCGCCGTTCACGCTGGCGGCGCCGCCGGGATGGGCCGCTCGAGTCGTTCCGCTGCCGCAGCAGCGGCTCGGGTACGAGGGTCTGGCCGATCGGCTTGCGGAGGAAGTTAGTGGCGGCCCCTGCACCCTGATCGGCGAATCGTTCTCGGGCCCGCTCGCGATCCTGCTGGCCGAGCGCTGCCCCGAGACCGTCCAGCGGTTGGTGCTGGTCGCCAGCTTCGCGACCTCTCCGGCGCCAAAGCTGGCCGCATGGGCGCCTTGGCCGTTGCTCTTGAGGGCGCCGCTGCCCGCCGCGGCCGCGAAGCGTCTCCTCCTCGGCGAACACCTACACCTGCTACCTGGAGCGCGGGTGGCGATCGCAGCGAACGATCCCAGCGTGCTCGCGCACCGCATCCGCTGTATACTCAAGGTCGACGTGACCGCCCCGCTCCGCCGGCTGACCTGCCCGATACTTTACCTGAGGCCGACCGCCGATGCGCTCGTGCCACTCCGCTGCGTACAGGAGATCCAGGAACAGAACGGACGCGTCGAGGTTCACGAGATCAACGCCCCGCACATGGTTCTGCAGACACACCCCCGAAAGGCCTGGGAGGCCATCGCAAGCCGGTAGCTTCGCTTGGCGAAGCCGGGCGCATGCCCACCTCAAGGAGATGGGCATGCGTGCAACCTCGGCCGCGCCGCATGCTCGTCCGCTTCGTGAGCAACTATGATGCCCCACACGAGGCCGTGGGGTTTCAGTGAGGCTATATGAGCAATCTTCACGACAGCACAGCAAAGCACGCAAAAGTCTTGTGGTCTACAGAGTCAATTCGCCTGCGACCCGAGAGCTTTCAAGCGAGATTCGATGAGCTGTACCGTTCTGCCGAGGGCCCCGCGACTCTTTGGCATTTGGGGGGTGCGGCCAGTGACTACCTGCGAGTGCACCCGGGTTCTATCCAAGTGCCGGAGGGGCTAATCGAAGCGCTGCTGAAATCCCCGATAGTTGATGGACGAATCATCGGCCGTAAACTCGCGAACCGTTGCTCGTTCGATGCCGAGCGCACCCTATCTTCAATTCTCGACGCACTCAACAGCGGCCACGAGAGCGAGATTTGCGGTGGTCTGTTCGAGCTGTGGAACTTACTGGAACGGGATACCGTCGCCCCGATGATTCACCACGAAGGGCTATTCTGCGCATTGGCGAATCTAACGCGCGCAAAAGATGCGTACGTTCGCGATTCCGCTTCGCGACTTTTTGACAGACTGAAGGCGTGACAAGGGGGGGCCATCTTATCCGAAGTACAGTAAGTCAGGCTTCGCCCGACGCTGGTTCCGGCCTATCGGGCGATGCGTCAGGCACAGTCTGGCCTACGAAACTGGTGCTCATCCGCTTTGCGTCTGAGCGTGACGCCCGGCCCTGCGACTTTGTGTGAGCCCCCGTCGAGCGGGCCGTCGTGGACGTCGTAACGGTCGTGCGATCCGGCCATACTCTCGCTACCCGGCCTTCGCGGGGACGAACCGCACGACCAACTCTTGCTCGAGTGCTTCGGCGATCCGCCGCAGCATGGAAAGAGAATGCCCCTCGTAGTCAGCGGACTCGAGTTGCGAGATCGTTTGTTGTTTCGAGCCGATCCGCTCGGCCAACGCGGCTTGGCTCAGGCCGGCTTGGGTCCGAGCGTCGTAGATCATCTGGGCGACGTCGGCGTTGGTCTTGGCCTGCCGAATAAGGTCACGCAGCTCGGCGTCGTCGCCGACCATGCGGTCGATAATCGCCACGGCGTCGCTAGTCTTCGCCATCGCCGTCGCCTCCCCGGTAAGTGTGCTTGGCAGGATTGTTTTGGAGTTTCTGCTTCCGGGCGAGCGCCCGTTCGATGTCGGCGTTTGGAACCCGCTTCTCTTTGACCAACCCGTGAGCAAGGAACGCCACGTTCTGGCCGTGGAAAAAGTACAACACTCGGTAATTCACACGCTGATGCCGTACCCTCAATTCGTAGATCCCGTCCCGCAGCAGATCGGCGTGAGGCCGCCGCAACTCGTGCCCAAGAGCGGCTAGCCGATCGATGGCCGCCACGCATTTTGCAAAGGCGCGACGATCCGTTTGTTGCAGTCCGGCCAGCCAGTCTCGCACCGGCACACTGCCGTCGTCGTCCTGGTAAAACTGCAGCAGGGTTTGTGGCATTTTGGCGGCCGAGTCCCTAGCGAGTGTACAACAATAATGTTGTACAGGCAAACGCCTGGCTGCAGCCCTAATGACCCACCAGCAAAGCCCTGAGCACCCAACCCACGACCGGGCCGTCCTGCCCCTCGTGGTTCTCTCGTCCACGCCCGGCTAGCGCGGCGCGTCGGTGTGCTCCGCGGCGACTCGCAGGCGCATCTTGCCGCGCGCGTCCATCTGGTAGCCCTGCGACGACGGGCCGCGCAGGCTGCTCATCGCGATCGGGCCGGACAGGTCGGCCGACGTGACGCGGCACTGGGCCTCGTCCAGCACGAAGCGGCCCGCGATGAACAGCCGCATCTGCTCCGCGCCGGCCCCGACCGCCTCGATCCGTGCGTCGAAGCGGGCCAGGCGGGCGCCGCCGGCCTCGTCGATCGCTTTGAGCTCGAGCTCGAAGTCGACGACCTCGCCCATTTCCTTGTCGAAGCCGAGCGCTTGCTGCGCGACCGCGCTGGGCAGCTCGAGCTTCTCGCCGACGCGCACCGTGCGGCCGGCCAGGTGGGCGGCCAGCGGGCTGGGCGTGCCGAGCGTGCGCATCGCGCGGGCGACCACCGCGTACTCGTCGAGCGGCGGCAGCTTGCCGTCGGGCAGCGTGACACGCAGCTCGTCCCCCTCGCGCCAGCACAGGTAGGTCTTGCCCACGACCGGGTCGTCGTCGCGTGCGCCGGCCTTGGGGCCGTCGACGATCTGCGCGTGCGACTCGGCGAACACGACCTGGGCCGCCGTGACCCGCCCGGAGTCGAGCGCGGTGGCGGTGACGGTCCGGCGCTGGGCCCGTTCGACCCGGCGGTTCTCTTCTTCGAGGACCTCCGCGCCGCGGCGGAGCTTCGATTCGAGCGAAAGGCCGACCTGCACCGACTGCCGGACGATGTCGCCCACGCGCGACGACGGCTCGCCGAAGGTGACGCTGTCGGGTTCCCCGGCGGCCGCGGCCTCCGCGGCGACCGCCACGGCCCCCACAGCGATCACCAGTGCAAGCGGCAGCACCCGCGCGCGGCGAAGCCTCCCACCACAACCCCCGCCGACGGCGACGCCCGACCAGCGCAGCCCGAGCCCGAACCCAACCCCCCGGAGCCCCGGGCATAAGCCCGGGGAGTTGCTTGCCAACCGAACTCCGGCGCGCTCCCCGGGCTGATGCCCGGGGCTCTGCTGATGCCCGGGGCTCTGGGGGGCGGGTCGGTGCGGGCTTCCGTTGGGGGCGTGCCGCCGGGCCTCTGTTTGAACTGCCGCCGTGACTCCGCGTGGCTGCATCGCCGTGCCTCCGACCCAAGGAACCGAGTGAGGGGGGCGGGGAGCGTCCCGGACGCGGGGCGGCGGAACAAGAGCGGTTACGGAGGCTTGAGGGGTGAGGCTTGAGGGGTGGGGGGCGGGGCTTTAGGGGCGGGGAAAGGCTGGCCTCAGGGGGCTATTTCTGCTGTGCGTGGCCGTAAGGCTGGGAGAATAGGGCGTCGGGGCGAAGACTTGCGGCAAGCCGAAAGTTTACACCTGCTGGGCCGTGTAACGCTTCGCTAAACCGTCTGGCGGAAACGACTTAAGGTCGATTTTAGCGCCGTGATGCGTGACACAGCGTTTTCTTAGTGTGTGTCGTGTTTCAAACGGAGCGAAGTGCGCCGGGGCTCGGATTGCGGCCGACCGCAAAAGACCGCTTGGCCCTCAGCCTTCGTTCGGGCGTGGGGTTTCGGCTAGCTGGCGCTGGGTCTCTTCCCAAGAGAGCTCGGCTTGCTCGATCCGCCGGAGCGGGTCGTCTGAAGCGGTGTCCTCGCCGCGGCGGGCGCGGCGGGCGTGGTCGTCGGCCTCGTCTTCGAGGGCCTCGACCCAGTCGGGCAGGTCGAGCCCCGCGCCGGACGCGTCGGCCAGCAGCACGGCGACCTCGCGCTCGATCGCGGCGAAGGCCGTCTGGCGGTCGATGCGCGGGTCGGTCCCCATCGCGGGGCCGACCAGGGAGCGCACGAGGTCGATCGTGAGCGGCCGCACGAAGCGCTCGCCGAGCCGCTCGCCGATCGTGGGCAGGCGCATGCCGTACCGCTGCGACAGGGCCTCCAGCGCGGCCAGGTTCTGGTCGGCGACCTCGCGCGTGCGGTGCTCGACCTCGCGCCGCCACAGCGCGGCGGCGAGCGGCATGCCGTTCTCGACGAGGATCCGGTGGGCGAGGGTCACCGGTTTGAGGTTCCAGGCGACGCGGTCGTAGTCGTTCTTCAGGCGGAGGAAGTCGACGAGGGCGTGCAGCAGCTCGCCGCGGTCGGACTGGGTGGTCGTGGCGTTGTAGTCGCGGTAGACGCCGTAGTTCTCGACGACCGCTTCGATCGCCACGGTGAGCCAGCGGATGGCCTCTTCGCGCGACACGCCGGCGTCGATCTCCTCGACCAGCCGCGGCGCGTCGTCGGGCGGGGCGTCGCGGAGGTTGTCGAGCCACACGCCGACCCGGTGGTGGAGGATCGCCCGCAGGTTGCTGAGCGTGAGGAAGCGCTGGGTGAAGAGGTCCTCGCCGTAGCGCTCGACGAACCGCACGAACCGCTCCCAGTCGTCGGGCCGGTCGCGGAAGCGTTCGACCACGCTCAGCCTCACGGTCGCGCTGTGGGCGAGCCACCGCTTCAGGTGCTTGTCGGTCAGGTCCCAGAGGGCCTCGGCGAGCATCGACTCGGCCGGGCTGGCCTCGGCGGGCGAGTCGCCCCGGCGGACCTGCCACGACAGCGACGACGCGACCAGGCACTTGACCATCGCCGAGTAGCCGGTCTCGAAGAGCCGGTCGTACTCGGTCACCGCGCCGCGGCCGACCGGGTGGTCGCTCTCCATGCGTTGGGCCGTGGCGAGCAGCTCGGCGGTCTCGCTGAGCAGGCCCAAGCGGGGGAGCCATCCGGCCAGGTCGCTGGTGAGCCGGTGCAGGGTCCGCGCGCGGACGATCTTGCGGGGGTCGCCGCCGCGGGCCAGCGGCACGTAGAGGATCTCTTCGCGGCCCAGCGCGGCGAGGAACTCGGGCCAGTGCTGGCGCACGCCGGGGGCGTCGCCGCGGAGCACGCGGCAGAGCACCGCGCCGGCGCCGCCGACGTGGGTGGCGCCGTCGGGCGTGGGGGGTTCGTCGGCCGCGGTGGCGCCGACCGCCGCGCGGAGCAGGCGGCCCGCGTCGGCGGACTCGACGCAGGAGTTGATCACGCCGTCGAGGATCGCGTCGCGGACCGAGCGGAGGCGGTCGTACTCGACCATCGAGTCGTGGTCCGCGCCGGGCTGCGGCAGCCGGTGGGAGTGGACCGCTTCGAGCAGCTGAGCGAGCTGGGCGCCGCGGCGGGCGGCCATGCGTCGCCACTGGGCGATGACCTCGTGGCGGTTGTCGGGCTCCGCTTGCCGCACGCCCCACACGACGGCCGCGTGCTTCCAGAGCCGGGCGACCGTGTTGAGGAAGGCCAGCCGGGCTTCGAGCCGCTCGGCCTCGGCCTCGAGTTCGGCGCGGGTCTCGTCCTCGCCGCCGTACTCGAAGATGGCCGAGTCGACGCCGTCGTCGGTGCTGTCCTCGTAGGTGACGTCGTCGTAGGCGGCCTCGAACAGGTCGTCCTCGTCGTCGTCGTCGAACGCGGCGTCGCCGAGGGGGTCGAACTCGTCGTCGGCGAGGGGGTCGTCGTGCAGCTCGCTGTCGTCGTCGAGCAGGTCGTCGAGCTCCGCTTCGTCGAACTCGCCGAACTGCCACCGCGGCGCGTTCCACAGGTCCTCGGCGTTGGCTTCCAGGTGGTCGAAGAACTTCGCCACCAGCGGCCACTGGTCCTCGCCGGTCTCCTCGCCGCGACGCTCGACCTGCCGCAGCCACCGCTCGGCCAGCGGGTGGAACGACGCGTCGCCGTCGTCCAGCGGCGTGTACTCGACCTGGCAGACCCAACGCATCAGCAGGGCCATCGAAGCGACCAGGTCGCCCTTCTCGAGCAGCGCCTCGACCACCTGGTGGAACGCCTTGGGAGAGTCGAACTGGTCGACGAACATCCCCCAGAAAGCGATGTCGCCGGCCGCCGCGCCGGCCTTGTGCCAAGCGCTGAGGGCGCCGGCGACCAGGTTGGTCGACACCTCGACCTCCTTGGCCAACAGCCGCCGCACGCCGCTGACGGTGGGGGTGGCGAACTGGTCCCACCAGCCGGCGACCCTTTCCAGCGTGCTCGAGAAGAACTGCTCGTACTCCTGGTCGTCGACGGCGGCCGCCTCGCCGCAACCGCGCGAGCAGAGCCCCAGCAGCTGCTCGACCACCCGGATCAGGTCGTCGACCCGGTAGTCGTGGATCGTGTTCTCCACGCTCGGCCACAGGCTGAAGTTGCCGCCGAAGCCGACCACGTTCCAAGGGTCCACCAACGCACCGCACTCGATGCCCCGCTCGATCAGGTCCTCGACCTCGGGCGTGAGCTCCGCGGCGACCGCCAGGTCGTGGTTGTCCAGCGCCTGGTGGCCGGCGGTCAGCTTGCAGTAGATCTTGCAGAGGATGCGGCTCGACGCGACGCGCACCTCGTTGGCCTGCTCCAGCGCGGCCTCGGCGGCGCCCATCCGCGCGTAGACCCGGGCCAGCCGCACCCGCTGCAGCTGCTCCGCGCGGCGCCGCGCGATGGCGTGGTTCAGGTGCTGCCGCGCGCCGGCGAACGGCTGACGCATGCGCTGGGCCTCGCGGCGCAGCCGCTCGCCGTGGTCGCCGGTGGTCCGCGCGAGCAGGTCCGCGTAGAAGCGGTCGCGGTACGCGGCGATCTGCGGCAGCAGCGTGGCCAGGGTCTCGTCGCCGCTGTGGGCGCCGGGCCCCGAGCCGCTCACGCCGGAGGCCATCAGGATCGTGCCGGCGAGCACCGCGGCCGCCTCGGTGAGCAGCTCTTCCCGCGCGAACGCGCCGTCGGGCCGGTCGCCGGACTCGAGCTCCACCCGCTCGCACAACGCATCGAGCACGACCGGCTGCAGCACGAAGCGGCGGTACATCCCCTTGCCGTCGATGCGGTCCGGGTCCCAGAGGCCGAAGTGGTGGTTGGGCCGCTTGTGGGCCGGGTGGTCGAAGTCGTACGCGCGGGGGTCGAGGGCCAGCTCGTCCAGGTTGTCCGGGTCGAAGTACGCCGCGCGGAGCACGCCGGGGTCGCTCTCACGCAGCAAGCGCAGGGTCCGCTCGATCAGCTCTTGGCGCCGGCCGTGCCCCACCCCCGCGCCGGCCACGTACAGCGGGATCGGCCGGATCCACTCGTTCCGGTAGGGCTCGATCTTCTGCTCGGTCTCGAGCACGGCGATCGGCCGGTAGCCGATGTAGTCGTCCAGGCGGTCCCGGGCCGTGTTGAGGGTCGACTCGTCCCACGGCGGCCCCTGCGCGAGGATCGCTTCGAACACCCGCCCCAGGAAGAAAGGCCGCCAGAGCTGCTGCGCCGGCACGCCCCACAGCAGGTCGGCGTGGAAGCGGCCGTACGCCTGGCGGAATTGCTCGGCCAGCCGCAGCACGCCGACCGCCTGGCTCGCGTCGGCAAACGCGGCGCCCTCGCTGCGGAGCTGCTCCAGCCGCGAAGAGAGGCTCGCCAGCACGCGGTCGACCGAGGCCGGCTGGTTCGGCGCGGCGGTGGGGGAATCGCCTTCGGCGATCTCGAACAGGCCGTTCAGGGCCTTCAAGAAGCCGCCATCGCTCGCCCCGGACGAGAAGTTGAGGTAACCGAGCACCTCACGCTCGAGTCGACCTCGGCGTTGCTGCGGGTCGTCGTCGACGTGGGGCATACGCAAGCGGGGCGGGTTAGACAGGCGGCGCGGGTCACTCAAGGCGAGCCAGCGCCGACAGGGGTCCCGGAACGCAATTTAGGGAGCCCCTGCGAGACGGTCTAGCGGCCAGCCGCTTGGCCAAAACGTGCAGGCGTGGGGGTCGGGGATTAGGATGAGTCTCAGGTCGGCGCCCCGCGCCGGCGGCCCGGCTCCCTACCAACGCAACCGCCCAGCCGCGATGAAACGCTCCAAGAACCCCGCCCGCCGAGCCTGGCGTAGGGCGATGACCTGCATCGCTGCCGCTGCGGCGGTCGTTTCGGCCCCGCAAGCCGGCGCCGTGATCCCCGAGTCGGTCGCGCAGCAAGCCGGGCTCACCCGGGCTTGGTTCACTCAGGCGCCGATCGACGCGGCGACGCAACAGATCCACGCGGCCGTGCTGTCCGACGGCGTGATCTACGTGCTGACGTCGGCCGGCAACGTGCAGGCCCTCGACGCCGAGACGGGCGCCCCCAAGTGGCGGCGGCGCTACGGCGACCGCCTCGCCCCGGTGGCTGGGCCGACGGTCGAGGGGAACCGATTGGCGATCGTTGTCGGGTCGACCGCGTTCCTGATCGACGCCGAGACCGGCGCGCAGGTGCTGGCCAAGCAACTCGACGGCGCCCCCGGCGGCGCGCCGGCCATCGGCGAAGAGTACCTGCTGACGCCGCTGCTCGGGGGCCGGTTGGTCGCCCACCCGATCGACTACCAAGCGGCCCTGCCGTTCCGGATCGCTTCGCCCGGCACGGTGCTCGGCAACCCGGTGGTGGCGAGCGGCCGCGTTGTCTGGTCGACGGTCGAGGGGATGGTCTACACGGCCGCGATCGACAGCGGCGTGCCGAGCTACCGCTTCGACGCGGCCGCCAGGTTGTCCGGCGCGCCGATCGTCGACGCGGAGCAGATGTACTTCGCGACGACGGCCGGCTTCGTTTACGCCATGCAAACCGAAACCGGCCGGGTCGTCTGGCGGAGGGCGATCGAGGGCTCGGTCGAGAAGCCGTTGGTCGAGGTCGCGGACACGATCTACGTGACCGCCGCGACGCCGTCGCTGCACGCCCTCTCGCGCGAGACCGGGCAGATCCGCTGGAACGTCGAGGGGGTGAGCGACTTCGCCGCGGCGTCGGAGAAACGCGTCTACGCGCTGGCGCCGGGGGGCGCCCTGGCGGTGCTCGACCGAGAGACCGGCGAGCCGGTCGCTAGCTGGCCAGCGGTCGAGCCGCTGCGGGCGATCCCCAACAACGAAACGGACCGCATTTACGTGATGAGCGACAGCGGCCTGATCCAGTGCTTCCACGAAGCGGGCGCCGACGAGCCGTTCCGCCACCGGCCGAGCGAAGAGACCGAGCCGAAAGCCGACGCGCCGGCCGAAACCACGCCCGCCGACGAGCCCGACACGACGGCGCCCGAGCCGATCCCCGGATTCGGCGAGCCCCCGGCCGAGTCGCCCGACGCGACCGACCCGTTCGGCGACCTCGCGCCGGCCGAAGACTCCGGCGACGCGGACGCGGACAACCCGTTTGATTTTTAGGGACCGGTCGCCGGTCGCCAGTCGCTAATCGCTAGTGGCCGGTGGCTGGTGGTGCGCGGGGCGGGTCGATAGCTTGCTGCGTCCGGGTTGCGCGAACCCCGGCGTCGCGCGGCGTGTCCGGCAGCGGTCGCTCCGGGGTTAGGCGGCGCGCACCGGCCTGTAGCGCAGGGAAACACGATGGTGGCGGAGCCCCAGATGCATTCCACGGCGGGCGCCCAAAGCCGAACCTGGTGGCGACGCCCCGGCGGCGGCCGCGAGGTGCTGTCGGTCGCTGCGCCGCTGGTCGTGTCGAGCCTGTCGTGGACGGTCATGACGTTCGTCGACCGGATGCTGCTGAACCACTGGTCCGGCGCGGCCATGGCGGCCGCGTTCGCCGCTTCGACCGCTTGGTTCGCGGCCCTGTGCTTCCCGCTCGGCGTGTGCGCTTACGCGAACACGTTCGTCGCCCAGTACCAAGGGGCCGGGCGGCCGCTGCGGATCGGCCCGGCCGTGTGGCAAAGCGTTTGGATCGCGGCGGCAGCCACCCCCTTTGTGTTGCTCGGCGTGCCGCTGGCCGACCGCCTGTTCGAGTGGGCGGGCCACTCGCCCGAGGCCGTCGCCCTCGAGGGACGCTACTTCGCGATCCTCTCGATCGGCGCGCCGGCCATGCTGTTCTCGCAGGCGCTCAGCTCGTTCTATAGCGGGCGGGGGCGGACGGTCGTGGTGATGGTCGTCGACGCGGCGTTCGCGTTGCTGAACCTGCTGCTGGACTGGTGGTGGATCTTCGGGCTGACCGTCGCGATGGGCGGGGAGACCTTCGAGGTCTTCCCGGCCGCGGGGATCGCCGGCGCGGGCTGGGCGACGGTCGTGTCGTTGTGGCTCAAGGCGCTCACTTACCTGGCCCTGGTGCTGCGGCGGGAGCACCGCGCGGCCTTCGCGACCGGCGCGGTGGGCGTGGACCGCGCGCTGCTCGGCCGGATGCTCTGGTTCGGCGGCCCCAGCGGGCTGCAGATGCTGCTGGACATCCTCGGCTTCACGGTCTTCGTGCTGCTGATCGCACGGCTGGGCGATGTCGCCAACGAGGCCAGCAGCATGACGTTCAGCATCGGCTCGCTGGCGTTCATGCCCGTGTGCGGCATCGGCATGGCCGCTTCGATCCTCGTCGGCCAGCACCTGGGCGAGAACCGCGAAGAGGCCGCGACCCAGGCCACCTGGACCTCGCTGCACGTGTCGTGGGCCTACATGGCGGGCGCGTCGGCCGTGATGGTCTTCGCGCCGGGCTGGCTGCTGGGCGGCTTCTTTAGCGGCGAGGCCGTGGCGGGCGCCGACCCGGCCCACCGCGCGGCGGTCGGCGCGCTGGCGGTCGTGCTGCTGCGGTTCAACGCGGCCTACAACTTCGTCGACGCGATGCTGATCGTGTTCGTCAGCGCGCTGAAGGGCGCCGGCGACACCCGCTTCATCCTCTGGGCCAGCCTCGTGATGGCCACGGCGCTCGCCGCGCTGACGTGGACCGCGCTGGAGGTGCTCGACGCGGGCGTGTACGGCTGTTGGGCGCTGGTGTCGGCGTGGATCTTCGGCTTGGCCGTGGTCTTCTACCTGCGATTCCGCGCCGGATACTGGCGCAGCATGCGGGTGATCGAGCCAGAGCCGCCGACCCTCGCGCCGGAACCCGTGGCTGGTGAGCCGAGCGACGTCGGCGGCGCCAGCCAGGCGTTAGCTGGCTAGCCCTTCGAACAGCGGCGTCGACAGGTAGCGCTCGCCGAGCGAGCACATGATCGTGACGATCCGCTTGCCGGCCATCTCGGGCCGGGCGGCGACCTTCGCGGCCGCGCACATGTTGGCGCCGCTGCTGATGCCGCCGACGATGCCCTCTTCCTTCGCCAGGCGGCGGCCCCAGAGGAAGGCCTCCTCGTTGCTGACCGTGATGACCTCGTCGACGAGGCTCGTGTCGAGGTTCTTCGGCACGAAGCCGGCGCCGATGCCTTGGATCTTGTGGGGGCCCGGGTCGCCGCCGGAGATGACCGGCGAGTCGGCCGGCTCGACGGCGACCGCCTTGAAGTCGGGGTTCAGCTTCTTGATGAACCGCGACACGCCGGTGATCGTGCCGCCGGTCCCCACGCCGGCCACGATGCAGTCGATGTCGTGGCCGGAGTCTTCCCAGATCTCGGGGCCGGTGGTGGCCTCGTGGATCGCCGGGTTGGCCGGGTTCTCGAACTGCTGAGGCATCCAGTGGTTCGGCTTGTCGGCGAGCTCCGTCGCCTTGGCGATGGCGCCCTTCATCCCCTCGGCGGCCGGCGTGAGCACCAGGTGCGCGCCCATCGCCTTGAGCAACGCGCGGCGCTCGACGGACATGCTCTCGGGCATGGTGAGCGTGAGCTGGTAGCCCTTCGCCGCGCAGACGAACGCCAACGCGATGCCGGTGTTGCCGCTGGTGGGCTCGACGATGTGGGTGTCGGCCTTGATGTGGCCGTCGCGCTCGCCGGCCTCGATCATCGCGGCGCCGATCCGGTCCTTCACGCTGTTGAGCGGCTGGAAGAACTCGCACTTCGCGAACACCGTCGCCTGGCCCTCGGGCACCAGGCGGTTGATGCGGATCATCGGCGTGTCGCCGATGCAGGCGGCGGCGTGGTCGTACGTGCGGTTGCGGGGCATGGGGGAGGCCGGAGGCTGTAGGCTGTAGACCGTAGGAAGAGCGCGATGCGGTTCGAGAAACCGGAGCCGAGGGCATTAGCCCTCGGAGCGCCGAAGGATACCGCTTCACGAGCCAGCCAACAACAACACCGCCCCGCCGGACCCGGGACGGGCTTGGCGGGGCGGCGAGGGTTTGCCTGACGAGATCAGCCCCTTTGGCGACGAAGCGGATCAGCGGCACGCGCACTGGTGCAGCAGCTTCGCCATCTGGCGGAGGTCGTTGGCTTGAGCGAGCAGCACGGCCGCTTGCCCGGGCGACACGCAACCGGGCGCCAGGTGCGAGGCCACGACCGGGTGGGCGACCACCGGCCGAGCCACAAAGCGGGGCTCGCCGCCGAAGCTCAAGCGGACGCCGCCGAGGTTGACGCTCACGCCGCGCGTGGTCACGCCGTGGTAGGCCGTCAGCGGCTCGCCCGGGAAGCCGCGGGTCACCGGGAACGGGCGGAGGGCCTGGCGGTGCGCGTGGCGGTGGACCGGCCGGTGCACGGCGTGCCGGCCGCGGGCGTCGTGGAGCGCCTCGGCGACGGCCTCGTAGACCTCGCAGGCCTGGTCCTCGATTTGCTCGGCGCGTCGCTCGAGCCGGCGGAGCTGGCCGCGGGTTTGGATCGGCCGCCGCAGGTCGGCCTCGAAGCGGTCGAGGTCGCGGCAGAGGTCCTCGAGTTCGTCGTAGATGTCGTCGGCCAGCAGCCGGCCGCGCGGCAGCGGGTCGAAGATCGCCGAGGTCTGGGCCTCGAGCAGCGCCATCTGGCCACGCACCTGGGCGACGTGTTGGTAGAGGTCGCCGAAGTGGCCGGCCGCGGCCGGACTAGCGATAGCGGCCGCTAGGGCCGCCGTGGTGATCGATTTAAGCATTGGATTGCCTCCCTATTGCGAGTTGCTCCGCCCCGTGGTGGGGCTCGCTTCTCGGTAGAGGCAACGCCGGCGCCGCAATCGCCGTTCGCGACGCAAGTCGATTTCTAGATGCTACTTAAGTCGATCAACGCACGCCACGCAGCGGCTTACGGGGCGCGCCAGTCGCGATCACATCGATAGCAGCCGATATCAATCCGACTTCACCGGCGATTCCGGATCGAGCTGCCGCTCGCGCTACGGTTGTAGCCGCGTCCGCCCCGGCTTGAGCCGCCGCCGAACAGGTTTCCGAAGAAGCCGTTGTCTTTCTTGTCGGCTTCGTGGATGTGGGTGATCGGGAAGGTCGGCACCCGCTGCCCCTTGCGGCGCGGCAGGCTGGCGATCGACTCGCCGGTGGGCGGCACGACGAACACCTTCGGGTCGTCGATCACCCAGGCGGTGCTCCAGGTCTGCCCGTTGTCCCAGTTGGCCACGTTGAAGAAGAAGTTGTCGAACGCCAGGCACTTGTAGTTGTACGGGAAGCTCGAGGTCAGGTAGTCCTCCTCGGTCAGGTCGTCGACCCCTTCGCTCGCGTAGTAGTGGATCTGGCCGTCGGGCGTGAACGACATGCCGAGCGTCCACCAGCCGGGCTCCTTGATGTCGAGGGCGCGGATGTCGCGGCCCATGCCGTTGGCGCGGACCGAGAGCTCGGCGTAGTCCGACTCGACGTTCCGGGAGGTCTCGCTGCGGAACAGGATGAACATGCCGGGCCAGTACGCGGCGGTCTCGCCCTCGGGGATCCGGCCGCGGCAGTCGGCGCGCATGCCGAACGACGCGCCGGTCCGGTTCTCCCACTCTTCGAACGGCGGCAGGTAGACGCGCACCGTGCAGCTGGGCTGCCAGGTGACGGGGATCGAGCGGCCGAGGAAGCGGTCGACCTTCATCAGCAGGTCGTCCTGCTGCTGCTCGTTGGTGATGCGGCCCGGGATGCCCGAGTAGCGTGTCTGGAACATCAACGCGCCTTGGCTGCCGGGGATGCCGCCCGGCGGGGTGGCGACCCGCTTGACCACGTCGGGCGTGCCGCGCTTGGCGCCTTCGTGCCAGAGCTTGTTGGCCGAGTAGCCGCCGGGGGCGCGTTGGTTGTCGTCTTGCTCGAAGCTGCTCTTGGGGAAGTTGGTCTGGTAAGACCACTTCGGGTCTTCGAAGTCGTCGGCCGCTTGGTAGACGAACTCTCCGCTGCCGGGCACGAAGGGCTCGGCGGCCCGGGCGGACGGCGTGGCGAGCGGGGCGGCCAGCAGCGCGGCGGCCAGCGGGACGATCCAGTAGCGCGTGGCGAGCATCCTTGCTCCTTGCGTGGTTGCTTGCGGCGATAGCATGCGAACGGCGGCTGTCGCTCGTGGTGCGCAGCCGTCGTTAGGCATCGTCCGTCGCGCGGCCGCGACCCCAGCAAAGGTTGCGCGGTCTCGGCCGGGCGGGCCGATTTCATGGCCCCTCGTGCATCCGGCAGCCGCCGCTGGGCCGGCAGAGCTCGCAAGGCTCGCCACCGTGCAGCGAGCGCCGCAGGCAGTGGGTGATCCGCTCGCACATGACCTCCGCTAGCAGCTCGTGCAGCCCGAGCGGCGAGGTCACCTGGTAGCGAACCCCGGTGTGCTCGGCGGCCGCTTCCGCCGCGAGGCGCGGGATGTCTTGCGACCAGTGCCGGCCCGGCGAGAGGAAGTACGGGAAAACGACGACCGTCGACGCGCCCCGCTGCACACAGCGATCGAACGCCTGCGCGATCGAAGGCTCGGCGAGCTCCATGTGGGCCGGTTCGACGATCCCCATGCCCGACACACGCTGGAACAGGTCCGCGGCGTCGTGGAGCAACGCGTTGCTCTCGGCGCGGCGGGAGCCGTGGTCGACGACGATCACGCCGGTGTCATCGGGCGAGAGGGCCAGGTCGCTGCGGAGTTTGTCGGCGAGCATGGGGGGTGTGGGTTGCGGTCGGCTGTCGGCTGTTGGCTGTTGGCCCTAAGGGGGGGGCGGTCCACAGGACCGGTCAGCCGTCGGCGGCAGCCGGCAGGCTCTGGCGCCGGAAGGGGCTCCGGCCCCCGCTAACCAACAGCCGATAGCCGACAGCCGACAGCCGACAGCCGACGGCCGGCCGTCAATCACAACCGCAAGTCGTCGCGCGGCCCCACCGTGACCACCGCGTTTCGGTCGAGCGGCCACGCCTGGGCGATGCGGGCGAGGTCGTCGCGCGTGACGGCGTCGAGCCGCTCGAGCTCCTCGGCCACGGGGCGGTACTCCCCGCGGAGCAGCCAGTTGCCGCCGAGGTGGAACAGCCGGCTACGCGGCCGCTCGCTGCCGAGCACGACGCGCGACTTGATCTTGCTCTTGGCCAGCGCGAGCTCGTTCTGGGTCGGCGTGTCGGCGGCCGAGGAGAGGACCGCCTCGAGCTCGTCGAGGTTGCGCTCCAGGTCGCCGGGGTCGCACGCGAGCCACGTGTAGAACATGCCGACGCCCTGGTAGTCGTAGTGCCCGAGGCTGGCCGACTCCGCGTGGCCGGTGTCGATCAGCCGCCAATACATCCGGCTGCCGGAGTCGTCGCCGAGGATCGCGGCGAGCAGCTTGGCCGCGTAGCGGTCGTCGGACGCGCCGTCCGGCGCGGCGCCGAGCAGCAGCGCGTACTGCTGGGTGGCGGACGACTGCACGACCGCCTCGCGCGGGGTGAAGGTCTCGGCCGCCGGGGCGTGACGCTCCGGCGGGCCGCCGGTCCACTCGCCGCACGCCTGCTCCGCCTGCTCGACGAGCGTGTCGAAGTCGACGCGGCCCGCGGCGGCGAGCACGAGGTTGCGCGGCGCGTAGCGCCGCTGGAAGTACGCGCGCATCGACGAGGGCGTGAGGGCGGCGACCGATTCGGCCGTGCCGAGGATGCTGTTGGCGATCGGGTGGTCGCCCAGCGCAAGCCGCTTCACGTGGTCGTCCATGCCGTAGGGCGGCTGGTCGAGGTACATCTCGATCTCTTCGAGGATGACCTTCTGCTCGGTGGCGAAGTCGTCGTCGCGGAGGGTCGGGCGGAGGATGTCGGCCAGCAGGTCGACGGCCGGCGCCTGGTGCTCGGGCAGCAGCGACGCGTAGTAGACCGTGTTCTCCTCGCTGGTGAACGCGTTGTAGTGTGCGCCGAGCTCGTCGAACTCGCGGTTCACGTCGTCGGCCGAGCGACGGTCGGTCCCCTTGAAGACCATGTGCTCGAGGAAATGGCTCACGCCGGCCTCCGCGGGGGTCTCGTCGCGCGAGCCGGTCTGCACGAAGAACCCCAGCGCGAGGGACAGCGCGTCGGGGTCGCACTCGGCGATCACCTCGAGGCCGTTAGCGAGTGTGTGGCGTTTGAATTGCATGTTGGTTGCGAGTTGTCCGTGGCCAGTTGTCAGCGGCCAGTTGCTAGTCGACGGGTTCAAGACGCGGCGACGGCTCGGCTCTTCGTGTCGACCGTCTTCCGGCTACTGGCGACCGGCTACGGGCTGCTGAGCGTCAGCTCCTCCGGCCCCAGCGTCACGATGGTGAAGTCGCCGGGCGGGTTGCGCCGGAGGTAGTCGTTGATCGACTCGGCCGTGACCGCGTCGACCAGCGCGTTGACCTCCGACAAGCTGCGCACGCGGCCCAGGTGGCGCCAGTCGCGCGCCAACGCGCCGGCCCGGGCGTGGGTCGATTCTTGCTGCAGGATTAAGGCGCTCTTCATCCGGGCCTTCAGGCGGGCCAGCTCGTCGGCGGTCACCCCGTCGGCCAAGCGGACGAGCTCTCCGTGGGTGACGTCGAGCGTCTCTTGCGCGCGTTGGGCGGTCGTGCCCGCGTAGCAGAAAACGGCCGCGCGGTCGTGCTGCGTCTGCAGCGACGCGTAGACCGTGTAGCACAGGCCCCGCTTCTCCCGGACCTCGTAGAACAAGCGGCTGCTCATGCCGCTGGAGAGCACGCCCGTGGCGCCCCACGCTTGGAAGTAGTCGGGGTGGTTGTACGGCGTCGACGCGTAGGCGATGCCGATGTGCGACTGGGAGGAATCGTACGGCAAGTGGCCGCCCCGCTCGGGGGGTGTTTCCTCCGTGGAGTGCGGCGCTTCGGTCTTGGCCCAGTCGCCGAACAGCTCGTCCGCCTGGTCGCAGACCTCGGCCCAGTCGAACGCGCCGGCGATCGCCAGGATCGCGCTGTCGGGGGCGTAGCGGGAGCGGTGGAAGCGGCGGACGTCGGCCATTGTGGCGGCGGCGATCGCTTCGCGCTCGCCGCTGGAGGAGCGTCCGAACGGGTCGCCGTAGTGTCGCCGGCGGAGCTCTTGCATGAGCTTGTGGCTCGGCTCGTCCTCGACGCCGCGTAGCTCTTGGAAGCAGACCTGGCGGCCGGCTTCGAATTGGTCTTGGGGCAGCAGCGGTCGCCGCGCGATGTCGGCGTAGATGGCCAGCGCGGCGGGCAGGTTCTCGGCCAGCGTGCTCGCCCAGAACGACGTGTGGCCCAAGCCGACCGACTCGCCCCGCTCGACGCCCAGCGCGTCGAGGTCGTTGACCAACTGGCGGCTGTCGCGGTCGCCCGCCCCGCGCAGGACCATCTCGCACGTGAGGTTGGCCAAGCCGCGTCGCTCGGCCGGGTCGTAGCGGCAGCCGGCCGGCAGCATCAGCGTGAACGCGGCCGACTGGAAGCCGGGCGCCGGCTCGCCGACGACCGTGAGGCCGTTCGCCAGCCGGCGGGAGAGGGCTTCGCGGTCGCGTGGGACGACGGGGGCGGTAGCGGTCAACGGTCTGCCGTGTTCGTGTCGGAGGGAGTCGGGCGGCGGCGAGCCGGGCAAGTCTGGCACGCGGCGCGGGGTCGCGGCAACCGCATCGCCGGGCAAGGCCGCCTGATCGGGACGACCGCCCGGTGCGCAACTCTAGGTCACGCAGGGGCTTAGGCGATTGCCCGCGGCGGCCAGGGGGCTGGCAAGAGCGGTCGCCGCGCGTTTGACGATTACCGGCGCCGTTCGTAAGGTGAGGGGTAGTCGGAGACACGCGGATTACCGCTGCCCAATGGGCCGCTGCCCAATGGGGCAGACGAACGGCTCTGCGTCCCCGCGCTGCGGCGGCCATCCTACGAGTTGCCCTTCCCCATTTGCCGCCGCCCTGCCTGACGAGACCCATCTTATGTACGGCGAGCTTGTGCCGCTCGGAGGCGGCGACCCGATCCCGCTTCTTAAGAAGAAGCTCTTGGTAGGCCGGCGCGAGAGCTGCGACATCGTGTTGCGGTTCGCCAACGTGTCCGCCCACCACTGCGAGCTGCGGATCGACGGCGGCTACCTGTACGCCCGCGACTTGCAGAGCCGCAACGGCATCAAGATCAACGGCGTCCGCACTCCCGATGGCCGGCTCGACCCGGGCGACACGCTCTCGGTCGCCAAGCACAGCTACCGGGTAGAGTACTCGCCGGCCGACCTCGGGGCGGTGGGTCCCCCGCCGGCAGAGAATCGTCAGCGTGAGATCCTGGGCACGTCGTTGCTCGCGCGGGCCGGCTTGCAGAAGGCCGACTCGGCGGGGCGCGGCTCGCGGTCGAGTCGCTACGACCCGACGAACGACGCGGCCGGTCAGATCAAGCTGCCGGGCGACAAGGTTTGACGCCGGGCCCGCGATCGCCGTCGGTCCTTTACTGAGGGATCGCCCGCTGTGGCTAAGAAGCGCCGCAAGGTCCGGGCGACGTTCCGCAAGCACCACGACGCGGCGCAGCGCGACCGCCGCCTGACGCGCACGTTCGAGCTCGAAGGCGCCGACGCGACGGCCGACGTGGAGCGCGGCGAACGGCTGTCGGGCAAGGGCCGACTGACCCGCCACCGGACCGTGGCCGACGCGGAGATCGTCGAGGACGAGTCCGGCCGTCTGGTGCTGCCCGACGTGGACAAGCGGACTTGCCTGCTCGGCCGCGTGCTGCGGGTGCAAGGCTTGGTGAGCCGCGTGCTCGGCGACAATGGACGGCTCTATGCTTGTGCGACGCGGCAGCTGCTCAAGCAGCTCGCAACGGACCTGCGGCACGTGGTCGCCGCCGGGGACCGCGTCTGGATCCGCCCCGAAGGCAAGCCCCCGAGTGACGGCTCTCCCCAGGAGGGGATCATCGAGCGTGTGGAGCCCCGCCACGGCGTGCTGAGCCGCACCAGCCGCGGGCGGCAGCAGCTCATCGCCACCAACGTCGATCAGATCGTCGTCGTCGCGTCGGCGGCCGAGCCGCGTTTGAAGCCGAATCTGGTCGACCGCTACCTGGTGACCGCCGAGAAGACGGGCCTCCGCCCGATCGTGTGCATCAACAAGGTCGACCTGGTCGAGCCCTCGGACCTCGTCCCGATCGTTGGCGTGTGGTCGCAGTTGGGCTATCGCGTCGCGCCGGTGTCGGCGACCACCGGGGCGGGGATCGGGCGGTTGCGCGAGCAGCTGAAGGGGACCCAAACGGTGTTCGCGGGCCAGAGCGGCGTGGGGAAGAGCTCGCTCCTGAACGCGATCGAGCCGGGCCTGGCGCTGCGTGTGCAGCACGTCAGCGCCGAGAGCCAGAAGGGCCGCCACACCACGACCACCGCCGAACTCTACCCGTGGGGCGACCCGGGCGCGGGGGGGCTGCTCGTCGACACGCCGGGCATCCGCAGCTTCGAGCTGTGGGACGTGATCCCGGAGGAGGTCGCGGGCTACTTCCGCGACATCCGGCCTTATGTCAGCCAGTGCCGCTTCCCGGACTGCACACACACCCACGAGGGCTTCTGTGCGGTGAAGGACGCCGTGGCCGACGGCTGGATCGACGTGCGTCGGTACGAGAGCTACGCGCAGATCCGCTCGGGCGAGTGAGGCCGGACTCACTCTGCCGGCGGCGTGTCCCGGCCGGCCCAGGGGTCGACGGTGGTGAGGCTGCCGTCGGGCAGCTCCCAGTGGAGGATCCCGTTGATCGAGTAGACGCACGGCACGCCAGCGGCGCGGGCCTCGGTTTGGGCCGCGCGGACACCGCGGGCCGCCATCTCGTCCACCTCGGCGGCGAAGACGTACGCTTCGAGCGATAAGTCGCTGGCGTGTCCGCTGGCTGAATCAGACATGCTCACCCTCCACGATTGCTATGAACTCTGCCATCGCCTCACGATCCAGTACCTTCGAAAAGGAACGATCGCCTATTGCGATTCTACGTTGGACGGACGAGCGGTTGTCGGCCAGAGTCCAGTAATCGGCTTGCTCCCGGTACTTCTGCCAAAAGTTCCTGATGCTGCGGAAGAAGCGTCGCCGCACATCGTCGCTAGGAACGTGGTGACCGCCCACTCGGACCCTGTGAGCCACCCGGGCGATGCTGGTCTCGGGGGCGTCTACAAACGTAAACGCTATCTCAACGGAAAAACCGAGCTGCCTTGCGCGCTCCAGGTTGCGTCCAATCGACCTCCCCGAGAGGGTCGACTCGACGAGCAAGTTTCGGCCCCCGTTTAGCGCCGCCTCGAGTCGCTCCACAAATTCCCTTCCAGCCGCCACAGATGCCGATTCGGGCCGTTGCGGCGACATTTCTTTCGCGATCTCGTCGGCGCCAAGGTACAGCCAGTCTCCGCTCGCCAGGTAAGCTCTAGCGAGCGTGGTCTTGCCTGCCCCGTTCGGCCCACCGACGACCAGCAGTCGTTTACCCATAATCTGCTCTGCTTGATTGCTCACCGCGGCGTGAAGTCGGCGTCGGCTTCGAGCGACAGCACGAACTCGGCTAGCAGGTCGGCCGCGTGGTCGATGTCGTCCAGCGAGATCACCTCGACGGCCGAGTGCATGTAACGCAGCGGGATGCCCACGATGCCCGTCGCCACGCCCGCCCGGGTGAGCTGCAGCGCGTTGCCGTCGTTCGACGCGCCGCGGTTGAGCGCGGCCCATTGCATCGGCAGCTTGGCGGACTCGCCGACCGATTTCAGGCGCGAGAAGACGGCCGGGTTGATGTTCGGGCCCCGCTCGATCACCGGCCCGCCGCCGAGGCGGATGTCGGCCTCTTGGGTCTTGTCGATCGTGGGGCAATCGGTCGCGTGGGTCACGTCCACCGCGACGCCCACGTGCGGGTCGATCCCGTACGCGCTGGTCCTCGCGCCGCGGAGACCGATCTCTTCCTGCACGGTGGCGACGGCGTGGACCGCGACCTTCAGACCGCCGCGTTCGGCGGCCCGTCGCGCGGCCTCGATGCAGACCCACATGCCGGTCTTGTTGTCCATGCCGGGGCCGTTCGCGAACCCGTTGCGCATCTCTTGGCAGCCGAGGTTCAGGGTGACCGGGTCGCCGACCTGGATCAGCTCCTTGGCCTCCTTCTCGGACTTCACGCCGACGTCGAGCCACATCTCCTTCTGCTTGACGACCTGCTTGCGTTCCTCCTCTTCGAGCAGGTGGATCGGCTTGCGAGAAATCACCGCCGGGACCGGCCCGCTGTCGGTGTGGATCGTCATCCGCTGGCCGATCAGTTGCTGCGGGTCCCAGCCGCCGATCGGCTTGGTGTACACGAAACCGAACTCGTCGATGTACGTGACGATCAAACCGATCTGGTCGCAGTGGCCGGCGAACATCACACGCAGCGGCGCGTCGGCGTTGACCGACACCACGACGTTGCCGTGCGAATCGGTGTGCACGCCGTCGGCGAACGGCTCCGAGTACTCGCGCACCAGCCGCTGCACGGGCTGCTCGTAGCCCGAGGGGCTCGGCGTTTCGAGGACCTCCAGGAAGAACTTCTTGGCCTCTGGCGTCATCGGGCGGGTCGCTCGGCTGGTGGGAGGGATCGGATGGCTCGCCGCTGCGCGGGGCGGGTCGCCCGGCGCGGGTCGTCGGGGCCGACTCTAACCGCCCTTCGCCCGGGTTCGAAGGGGTCCGCCGCGGCTGTCGCAATCTGGGTTGACCTTGACGATTCGGCTCAGGCGGTGCGGCCCGCGCGTCCGATTCAAGCCTACCGGGGCCGGTCGACTGACACGCTCGTGCAGGTCGACAGGACCCGACGCTACTCGTGACGGCGCCGCTGGCGAGGGAACGCCAGGCGCCCGCCCCGATCGGGCCAGGAGACCACAGGGATGACCTTTCGCAATCGCTTCGCCCTCGCCGGGTCGGCGCCGCTGGCCGCGATCGCCGCGGTGCTGACGCTCATCGGCTCGACTGGGTGTGTCGGCCCAGCGCCGGGATGCGGCTCGCTTGTGGGCTGCGGGGCCCCTATCCACGGGGGCTGCGCTCTGGAGCCCGGCTGCGCCATCGAGCCCGGATGCGGGTGCGAGCCTGCTTGCGGCGTCGGCGGGTGTAGCCTCGCCGGCCAGAAATGGTGCGGCGGCTGCGACTGCGGCCCGGCCCGCCCGCTGATCAACGTGTGCGAAGGCCCCGCGTGCGGCGCCTGCGATCCTGGCTGCGGGTGCGAGCCCGCCTGCGGCGTCGGCGGCTGCGGCGACGTGTGTGGCGGACTGTGCGGCGGCTGCGGCCGTTGTCCGGTGGCCCAAAACGTGGCCTTCGGCCTGCACTCGATCGGCGCCGAGCTGCGGCGCCTGCTCTCTCCGCTGGGCTTGTGCTGCCCCGGCGGCGCGTGCGGCGGCTGCGGCGGCTGCGACGGCGAGCTTTACTGGAGCGAATGGCACAACGACCCGCCGGCGTGCCACGACCCGTGCGACGACTGCGGCAACTGGGTCGGCCCGACCGCTCCGCAAGCGATGAGCCACCAGCCGCACTTCACCCCGCGACGCGTCACGCGGCTGCCGGGCGACGGGACGACCAAGCTCCGGTGATTTGACCGCTTACTCGGCGCGGTCGAACAGGGCCAGCGCGTTGGCGGTCGTCGCTTCGGCGAAGCGCTCGAAGGGCTCGCCCCGGACCTCGGCCAAGCGACGCGCGGTGTGGGCCACGTGGGCAGGTTCATTGCGTTTGACTTTGCGCACCGGCTCCGGCGACAGGTACGGCGAGTCGGTCTCGACAAGCAGCCGCTCGAGCGGCACGCTAACGGCCACTGCGCGGAGCTCGTCCGACTTCTTGAAGGTCGCCATGCCAGCAAAGCTGACGTGGAGGCCAAGCTCGATCGCTTGGGCCGCCCCGTCGGCCGAGCCGGTGTAGCTGTGCATCACGCCGCGTAGCGGCCCCCGGCGGCGGGCTTCGCCGAGCATGTCGAGCACTTCTTGCTCGCACTCGCGCATGTGCACTACGAACGGCAGCCCGCTGGCTTGAGACAGCCGCAGGTGCCTGTCGAAAAAGTCTTTCTGCGCGTCGATCGGGGTGTGGTCCCAGTACCGGTCGAGGCCGGTCTCCCCGAGACCCACCACGCCAGGCGTCGCGGCCAGGCGGACGATCTCGTCCCAGTCGCCAGGCTTGGCCTCCGCCACATCGTTCGGCTGAATGCCGACGACGGCCCAGAGGGGCGCCCACTGCGCCGCCAGGCGGACGCACTGCCGGCTAGAATGAGCGTCGACGCCGATGACGTTCACGCGGCCGACGCCCGCTTCCCGCGCTCTGTGGATCACGACGGGCAGGTCGTCGGCGAAGGCCTGTTGGTCGAGGTGAGCATGGGTGTCGTAGAGCATCCCGGTCCTGTAGGTCCGTCCCGCTAGACAACCGGACAATGCGGCAATCCGCAGCAAGCGCGTTGTAGACCCCCCAGTCTGCCCCGTGGGAAGGCCTATTTGGCAAATTTCAGGCCACAGGTCGCCGCGCGACCGCCCTGATTCTTGACTGTCAACCCCCCGGCCGTACAGTAGACAGTGCGACAGGTAAGTAGAATGGGAGCTGGGCGCCGCTAGCGACGCGTGTCGCGGCGGCGGGCGACAGGACGCGAGTCCTTCCGTTTCAGTTCCGCAGACTCAGTTCCATAAACTCCGTCAAGCCGAAGCCAAGCCAAAATAGGGAAGCCGACCGCTCCGCGAGACCGCGCCTAAAGAACCATTACTCGGGCGGTTCCGAGCGGCTGCCAGGAAGTCCCTCCTCGAGAGCGAAGGAATCGAAATGCTAGTCCTGTCGCGGAAAAAGAACGAAAGCATTGTCATCAACGATGATATCACCATCGTGGTGGTAGAAATCCGCGGCGACAAGGTCCGGCTCGGCATCGAGGCGCCCAAAGAGGTGCCTGTCCATCGGAACGAAGTCTACGAAGCGATCCGGAAGAGCCAGCAAGACGGCCCCGGCGCTGTAGGCGGCGCACCTGAGGGGCAAGTCGCCGATTCTTGATCGACGACGCTTGCCTGTGTGCTGTCACGCCGATCTCGCCTGGGGCCGTGACGCGACACTCCCCGCCGCGTTGGTAGGAAGGCGGGTTGACCACAGCTGGCGCGGCTCTTAGCCTTCTTGCTGGCGAGCTTGAAGCGGTAGCGCAGGCCGGTGACGGCCACCCCCGCTCACAGCTCTCGCACCCGCGGCCCCATCGTCTAGTGGTCTAGGACTCCGGCCTTTCACGCCGGCAACACGGGTTCGAGTCCCGTTGGGGTCACTCTCTCCGCCTAGCCGCTCTGCACGTGTGCAGGGCGGCTCTTTGCGTTTGGCGGCGCGTTTGGCGGCGCCGGCGGCCCGGATGGCGGCTTCCGACACTCAAGCGTCCGCCCGGACAGCTGGCTCAATGCGTCTGTCCGGGCGGCGGGCGTTCGCCCTCGGCGGGTTCGCGGCCTCGACAGGGGCAGGGGCGGACCGGCCTCGCGCGGCTGTGGCTCAGCTGTCGGACGGTAGCTAGATCACCGAGTTGTGTGACTCTCGGCCGAGGTAACTGTTTGTCGAAGCGGGCTGCCCTCTTGCAAGCAAGCGAAAGTGCGTCCTGCAGCCGCGACCTCGCCCGCTCCTCTTCGCCTTCGGCTGTACGAATCAAAGGTTTCAAGCACGGTAAGGCACGAAAAAAAGCCTCTCGGCGCCGAAGGGGCGCCGAGAGGCTTTTTGCTTATTCGTCGTGGTCCTAGCGGCCGGCGGCGGGTGCGAGGCCGACCTTCGGACGATTAGCTGCGGCGACGGGCGGCGGCGGCCACGCCGGCCAGGGCGACCAGAGCGAGCGAGGCGGGCTCGGGGATCGCTTCGCCGGAGATCTCGCCCGAACCACGGGCCAGGAAGCTGTCGATGAAGCCGTTGCTGGCGGTCGTCGTGCTGATGTTCGCCGAGAACGTCACTTCGACGGGCGAACCGATCGGCATCGTGGTCGGCAACTGCTGCGACACGACGTCGGCCACGGTGCCGCCGAAGGTCGCCTTCAAGAAGCCGGTATTGATGTAGGTGACCTGAACTTCAGCGAGCGACAGATTGAGGAAGTCGCCGCCGGGAAGGTTCAGCAGAAGGGAGCCGCCGGCGGCGCTGACGGCCTCGTCGACCATCACGTCTTCGAGCGTAAGGCCCGGGATCTCGAGGTCCATCGAGATGCCTGCACCGAAGGGCGACCCGGCAACCGCGACGCCGTTCTCTTCGATCGAGACCGAGCTAAGCACATCGCCGTTGGCGCTGACGTCGCGTAGGGTGGCGCCGTCGTAAGACAGATCGAGGCCGGTAAAGCCGATCTGGATGAGCTCGGCCTGCGCCGAGCCTGCAAAGCACATCACTGCCCCGCAGAGCAGAGAAGCAACTCGTTTCGTGACGCTCATTAGGTCAACTCCGCAGATGCTGGGTGCTAGTCGTGGGGATCTGGAATCACGGCGTCGGCGGATTTTCCACCCCGCGACGCTGCTCTCTCACTGTTATCCGTTTAGGGCCGGCCGCATGGAAAGACCAGGGGCGGGGATTCCGGCACACGTGCGTGAGTCTACGCAGTGACGGGCTGCCGTACAATAAACTTTCCGAAAATACGGCAAGAAAGTTCTTAACCGATTACTCCGCCAAACCCCTCGCCTGGATCACCCAAGTTGCCTCGTCGTCGCAAGTCACCTTTAGAAAGGGACTTGCGGCGTCGAAGACGGCGTCCAGCTTGCGATGATCGGCCGGCTAACGGGTCTGGCCGCCACCCAACAGACGCCGGCCGATCTGCTCGACCGACACGCCCCGGCCAGAGAATCCGGCCGGCGCCCACGCGGCGGCGACCCGCTCAAGCTCCTCGGTGGGCCCGGCCAGCCGCTGCGAGAGCTCACGAGACGCTTCCCGCAGCTGCTCGTCGAAACGGGCAAGCTGCTGATCGACGCGCTTTTGCCCGGCGTCGAACCGCTGTTGGACCTCGGCCTGCACCAGGTCGGTAGCCGCGTGCTGCAATGCCGCGGCGAGCACGCCCCCGAGGTCGGACTCTAGCTTGACCATGGGCCGATCGAGCCTGCCCGAAACCAGGATGGTCGTTTCGGCGCGGTCTACCTCCGCGAGCCCTTGACCCAGCGCCGCCCCGAAGCGGGCCCCGACCCGGCCGGCGTCTGGGCCCACGATCGTTTCCAAGCCCACCGCGTGCTGCGTCAGGTCGATTCGGCCACTGAGGGCTTCGCCTTCGATGCGGAGATTCATCGCGAGCGTGGCGGGCGTGGGTGCGAGCCTCACGGCCAGCTTGTCTGGCTTGCCTATCTTTCCGCCTGGCGTCGGGAACCCTTCGCAAACGATGGCCAGCGTGTCGATCGGTTCGGCCTGTCGGCGGTCGAGGGTCGCGTCGATCGTCATCGGCGCGCCGCCGGTCGCTTGCGCGACGATGCGTAGCGGCTGGTCGTGGGCGGCGGGCGTGCTGCAGAAGTCGGTCACCCGGCCACGCAGCTCGACGCCACGCCCTAGCAGCCGAGCCACCCCGTCGAACTGTAGCTCGGTCAACAGCAGAGCGGGCCGGGGCCGAACGCCCACGAAGCGGATGTCGGCGCCCCGGTCGCGGGGACACACGCGCTCGCCGGGACCGCTGGCAGGCGTCATCTCGCGCGCCCACCGGACCCAGCCGACCAGGCTCTCGACCGTGCCGGTGACGCTCTCGCCGAGCAGTTGGCTGGTGAGCGACTCCGGGTCGAGTTGATCCGCCTTCAAGCGCTCGGTGAGCAAGCGCCGGTCGGCCTTGCGGGCCGCTTCGATCCGCTGGCGGTCGACTTCCGCCAGCTCGGGCAGGCGGCTGACCTCGTCCGCCAGCGCGGTGAGCCTCGTCTGCAGCTGGGCGGCCCGGCTTGGCGCGGTGGCGAGGAATTCGGTGTGACGGAGCGGGTTCCGCCGGGCTTCCTGGGCCGCTTCCTTGAGCGACCGAAACTCGTCCTCGATCGCCTCGGCCTCGGCGCGCAGCTCGCGCCAGCGCGATGGCCAACTCTCGGAGAGCTGCTCCGCCAAGCGGACGGACTCGAACTCGTCGACTTGTCCTGTGAGCTTCGATTCTAGGGCGGCGATCCAACGCTCGGCCGAGTCGGCGGCCGCCTGCTGCGCGCCGGCGACCCAGGCCGGGGCGGCGCCGCCCGCTTCGGGGGCGTCGTCGGGGTCCAGGGCGCCGGACTCGGAGCGGGGCGTGTTGAAACGCAAGCCGCGGACGAGGCCGCGGCCGACGGCGCTGCGGTGCGTGAGGGCGGCGGAGTCGAAGTCGAGTTCGATCCGCTCGGCCTCGACCAGGTTCTCCATCGGCCGCCTCGGGTTGGCGACCGCCACGTCGGCGAGCACCGCGCGGGCGCCAAGGAGCGAGACCTTGCTGCCGCCGACCTCGACCTTCGCGCCGACGGCCCCCTGGCCCGCGTTGATCGCGGCCCAGCGGAGGCCCCATCCGGAGCCGATCTCGGCCGCTAGCAGCAGCACGACCAGCAGCAGCAAGCGTGGGACGAGGTATCCGAGCCGGAGGTATCGCGTCATCGTGACGGGTCCGCGAGGGAGTGGGGGTCTAGCCGAGCGGCGCCGCGATCGGCTCAGGAACCGATCCCGAACGACGCGCCGAGCCGGTCGGTGATCTGCGCGCCGAGCAGCACCCGGCCGAGCTTGTACTTGGCGATATGCTTCACCGCCCACGGCCGCGCGCGATCGACCAGCGCACGGGTTCCTAGGAACACGGGGTACGACAGGTACAGGCCGAGCAGCAGCGAGCCGCACGCGACCGTGTTGTGCAGGCCCCACCACGGACCTAACGGCGCGTCGTACGCGGCGGCGTACGTCGACTGGAGGCTCGGCACGGTGAGGACCTTCAGCCCAAGCTTGTGGGTGAACGGGTCCAGCAGCGGCGTGGCGGCGGCCACGCCGGCGGCGGCGAGCAGGCCGGCGGCCTTGTTCACGCGGAGCGAACACAGCACCACGCCCAGCGCGACCGCGGTCAGCGACCCCAGCGGCGCAGCCCCGAGCACCACGCCGATCGCCACACCGGCCGCGACCTGACGGCTGGAGTCGTTCGTGAGCAGCACGCCCAGCAGCGTCCGCAGCGGGCGTAAGAGCCAGTAGGTCAGCATGCCTCGCCTCGGGGTGGGTACGACGCCAGTCTCGGAGCGCGCACCGGGGCGCGCTCTGTCGTACCGTTTCGGCGGGTTGTGACGGTTGGCTTGAGTTAAAGGGCTGAACCGGCCGCGATTACCACGGCGCCGTGCTAGCACTGCCGCCGCACGCGGCCCAACACGACTCGCTCTGCTTCTCGGGGGCCGTTACCCGCGCGAGAGCAGCCAGTGGTCGTCGGCGTCGGTGAACACGATCGGATCGACGCCGAGCCGGCCGAGGTCGAAGCCGTCGGCGAAATCGCGGGAGGTCATCGGCCGGCGGGGGCCCAGGCCCGACCACTCGGCTAGCAGGCCGATCAGTCGCTCGGGCGCGACGCCGTGGTCGCGGTAAGTGGACAGGCGGGTGTCGCCGTGCCGCTTGGCGAGCCGACGCCCGTCCTCGCCGATCACGATCGGCAAGTGCCAGTGCAGCGGGACCGGCTCGCGGCCGAGCCGCTCGTACAAGAGCAGCTGCCGCGCGGTGCTGGCGAGCAGGTCGTCGCCGCGGACGACGCGGTCCACCCCCTGCCGCGTGTCGTCGACAACTACCGCGAGCTGGTAGCTCGCTTGCCCCCCCTTGGCGGCGATGAGAAAGTCGCCGACCTGGCGCTGCGGGTTGAACCGTTGCGGGCCGCGGAACTGATCCTCAAAGGCCACCGGCGCGTCGGGCGTGGCGAGCCGCCAAGCGTAAGCGGGGTCGTCGAGCAGGGCTTTGTCGGCCGCTCGGTCACCGGCTGGCCGGCACGTTCCGGGATATCGCAGCTCGTGCTCGCCCGCGTGCGGCGCCGAGAGGCTGGCGGCGAGGATCTGCGACCGCGTGCAGCGGCAGGGATAAGCGTGGCCGGCGTCGATCAGGGCTTCCAGGGCCGCGCGGTAGGCGCGCGTGTCGTCGGACTCGTAGAAGGGTCCCGCGTCCCAGTCGAGGCCGAGCCACCGGAGCGCGTCGATCGCCTCGGCGGCGGCCTGCGGCTTGACCCGCGGGCTGTCGAGGTCGTCGATACGAAGAACGACTCGCCAGCCAGAGCGTCGCGCGAGGGCCCAGTTGACCAGAAAGGTTCTCGCATTGCCGAGGTGCAGCGCGCCGGTCGGCGACGGGGCGAGGCGCGTCGTGGGCACGGGGATCGGCTCGTCCGGGGAGGCAGGGCGGGCGGGGCGTCGCGCCGGTCGGCCACGTTGACCGCGAGCGGGCGCAGGCGTTCAATTGTTTCCTACGTCAGCCCCCGACACGAGGTCTCTCGATGCTCCCATTTGCGGCGATGGTCGTTGCGGTCCCGGCGGTCATCTTATCGGCGGAACACCAGGCGATGACGAAGGTCGCCGTCGGCGACGTGTTCCCCGAACTGAGCGGCCAATCGGCGGCCGGCGAGGCGACCGCCCTCCGCGGTTTGCTGGGCGAGAAGGCGACGGTCGTCGCTACCGCCGGCAAGCCGGACTGGATGCAGGCGATGATGCGGTCGGACCTGGTCGAGGACTTCGCGGCGAAGTACGCCGAGCGGGGCGTGTCGTTCGTTTCGCTCGACGGCGGCCTCGAAGCCGACGCGATCCGCTCGCTGGGCGTCGATCCGCAGACGCTCGACGAGAAGCTCGGCGTGCGCCCTACGCCGCACGTGTACGTGCTCGGCCCCGAGGGGAAGCTCCTCTGGTTCGACCTCGAGTACACCCTGTCGACGCACCGCGAACTGCACGCGACGCTAGACGAGCTGGTGGGCGAGAAGCTGGCGGAGTGACCGCTGGATTGAATGGCCAATGAATAGGCCCCGGTGACGAACTGGCGCGGCGTCCCGTCGCCCCATTGGTCCCTCGCGCCGTCGCGGGGCCGTTTTTATTGGCGCTCCGCCAAGAGCTGCTGCCGCCAGGCGTGGAGTTTCTCCAAGGCTTCGATCGGCGCCAAGCGGTCGATGTCGAGGTTGCGTAGCTCGTCGACGAGCGGGTGCTCGACCGTTTCGAACAGCGTCATTTGGATGCCGCCGCGCCGGCTGTCGGCTGGCGGCTGTCGGCTGTCGGCTTTGGTCGATTCGAGCGCTTCCAGTATCGCCGCGGCGCGGTCATTCACGCTGCGGGGCACGCCGGCGAGCTGTGCGACGTGGATCCCGTAGCTCTTGTCGGCCGGCCCGTCGACGATCTGGTGCATGAAGACCACGCGGCCGTCGTGCTCGCGTACGGCCACGCTGCGGTTGCCGACGTGCTCGAGGCGGTTGGCGAGCTCGGTCAGCTCGTGGTAGTGCGTGGCGAACAGCGTGCGGCAGCCGACCACGTCGTGCAGGTGCTCGGTGATCGCCCACGCGAGCGACAGGCCGTCGTACGTGCTGGTGCCGCGGCCGATCTCGTCGAGCACGACGAGCGACCGCCGCGTGGCCGTGTTGAGGATCCGCGCGGTCTCGGTCATCTCGACCATGAACGTGCTCTGGCCGCGCGACACGTCGTCGCTCGCGCCGACCCGCGCGAACAGCCGGTCCGCCACGCCGATCCGCGCCGCCTCGGCCGGCACGAAGCCGCCGACCTGCGCGAGCAGCGTGAGCAGCGCCATCTGCCGGATATAGGTGCTCTTGCCGGCCATGTTGGGGCCGGTGATCAGCAGGAGGCTAGGGGCCGGGGGCCGGAGGCCGGAGGGCTCGCCCGCCTTTGGATCCCGCTTCCCGCTCCCCTCCTCCCGCTTGCCTCGCGCAGCGCACCGCACCCCGTTGGGGACGAACGTCCCCTCCGGCTCGGTCAGGTCGAGCACCGGGTGGCGGCCGGCTGTGATGTCGAGGACCGGCTCTTCGACCACTTCCGGCTTGCAGTAGCCTCGCGAGCGCGCCAGGTCCGCCAGGGCGGCCAGCACGTCGATCTCGGCGAGCGCGTCGGCGGTCGCCAGCAGACGCGACGAGCTCTCGGCGGCCCGTTCCCTTAGCGCGACGAACAGGTCGTACTCGAGGGTGTGGGCGCGTTCTTCGGCGGTGAGGACTTTCTCTTCGTACTCTTTCAGTTCGGGGGTGATGTAGCGTTCGGCGTTCTTGAGCGTCTGCTTGCGGATGAAATCGGCGGGGACCTTGCCGCTGTGGGCGTGGGTGACTTCGAGGTAGTAGCCGAAGACCTTGTTGAAGCCGACCTTGATGTTGGGGATGTCGCGCTCGGACTGCATCTTGGCTTGGTAGGCGGCCATCCACTGCTTGCCGCCGGCCATCAGCTCGCGGCACTCGTCCAAGTCCGCGGAGTAGCCCTGGCGGATGAAGCCCCCCTCGCGCGGCGAGAGCGGGCAGTCGTCGGCCAGCGCCGCGGCGAGCGCCTCGCGGAGTTCGCCGCAGAGGTCGACGCGCGACTGGAGTTGGCCGAGCCGCTCGCTGCGACGCGCGGCGAGCCGCGCCTTGACCTTGGGGAGCACGCCGAGCGTGCGGCCGATGCTCGCCAAGTCGCGCGGGCTGGCGCGGCCGGTTGTGGCGCGGGCCACCAGGCGCTGCAGGTCGTACACGCCGCGGAGCTCTTCGCGCAGAGTCGCTGCCAGCGACGGGTCGCCGACCAACTCCTCGACGGCCTCTTGCCGCCGGCGGATGGCGTCGACTCGTGTCAGCGGCCGGCGGAGCCAGTCGGCGAGCCGCCGCGCGCCGGCCCCGGTCACCGTGCGGTCGATCACGCCCAGCAGGGCGCCCTCGCGGCGGCCGTCGCGGAGGGTCTGGGTGACCTCGAGGCTCCGCCAGGTGGCCGCGTCGATCTGCATGGCCGATCCGGTCGCGTAGGGCGTCAGGCGCTCGACGTGCGCGAGCGACGCCCGCTGCGTTTCGGCCAAGTAGGCCAAGATCGCCCCGGCCGCGGACAACGCGAGCGCGTGGCCGTGGTCGGCGGGGTTGAAGCCGAACCCTTCGAGGGACCGCGTGCCGAAGTGCTTGCGGAGCGACTCGACCGCGACCTGCAAGCCGAAGCTGTGCGGCGGCCGTGTGGTGACGGCCGCGTGGCGGACCGCGTCGGCCGGGAGTAGCGCGTCGGCGCCTTCGGCGACGAGGCACTCGACCGCCTCGATCCGGGAGAGCTCATCGGCCAGGCGGCTCTGGTCGATGGCGGCGGCGTTGAACTCGCCGGTGGACGCGTCGATCCACGCGAGGCCGACCGCCGGCGGCTGGCGGTCCCCGCTCGGTTGACGGCCGCTCGACTGGCCGTCGATGGCGACGGCGGCCAGGTAATTGCTCGCTTGCGGGTCGAGCAGGCCGTCGTCGGTGACGGTGCCGGCCGAAACGATGCGGGTCACCTCGCGCCGCACGAGGCCTTTGGCTTGCCGGGCGTCTTCGACCTGCTCGCAGACCGCGGCGCGGCGTCCGCAGCGGAGGATCTTTGCGAGGTACGCGTCGAGCTGGTGGTGCGGGAAGCCGGCCATCGGCACGGCGCGCTCCCCTTTGTCTTTGTCGCGGGTGGTCAGCGTGATGCCGAGCAGCCGGGCCGCGTCGCGCGCGTCGTCGTAGAACAGCTCGTAGAAGTCCCCCATGCGGAACAAGAGCAGCGCGTCGCCCGAGGCCTGCTTGGCCTCGTGGTACTGACGCATCATCGGGGACATAACAGGCTGCAGACGGGAGGCGACAGGCGGGAGGGATGACGACGCGACCCCGCGACGATCGCGACGCGAAACCCTACCGCCTCCGGGCTCCGGCCTCCAGCCTCACCGGATCAGCCTTTCTTCCTCACCCGACTTGTTGAGCTCCAGCTCGCCGGCGTCTTCCAGGGCGCGGATCGCGTCGACGATCTTTTGCTGCTGCTCCTCGACGGCCGAGACCTTCACCGCGCCCAGGTAGTCCATCTCTTCTTGGAGCATCGCGGCGGCGCGTTGGGACATGTTGCTGAGGATCTTGTCCTTCAGCTCGGGGCTCGCCCCCTTGAGGGCGAGGGCCCACTGGCTGGCCTCGACGGCTTTGAGGATCGTTTGGACCTCTTTGGGGCTGAACTTCTGGATGTCGTCGAACACGAACATCAGCCGGCGGATCTCTTCGGCGAGTTCGGGGTCGTCGTCGGCCAGGCCGTCCATCAGGGCGCGCTCGGTGCCCCGGTCGGACACGTTGAGCATCGAGGCGACCGCTTCGACGCCGCCGGCCATCTGGAAGCTCTGGCTCATGACGCTCGACATGCGGCGCTCGAGGCCGGCCTCGACCTCGTGGATGATCTCGGGGTTGGTCTGGTTCATCGTGGCCATCCGACGCACCACGGCGAGCTGCCGGTCGGCCGGCAGGCCGGCGAGGATCTCGGCGCTGAAGCCCGGCGGCAGGTGGGCGAGGATCAGCGCGATGGTCTGGGGGTGCTCGTCGATGACGTAGGTCAGGATGTTCTGGCTGTCGATGTTCCGGAGGAAGCCGAAGGGGAGGGCCTCGATCGACTGGCGGATGTTGTCCAGTGTGTCGCCCGCGTCGGCGCCGAGGGCGGAGCGGACGAGCTTCTTCGCGTAGTCCATGCCGCCGACCCCGCCGCTGGCGGCCGGGTTGGCGTCGGCGAACTGCTTGATGACCTCCTCCTGCTCGTCGGCCGGCACCCTCTCCATGCGGGCGATCTCGGTCGTGACCTGCTCGACCTCGCGTCGGCTCATGCGGCCGAGCAGCTCGCCGGCCTGCTCCTCTGGCAGGCTCATCAACAGCACGGCGGCGTTGTGGACGTTGGACACGGCGGGTGCTCGGCGGTCGGAAGCGGCGCGCGGCGGCGGAGCGTCTTCTCTTGGATCGACCGGCGGGCCGGGCGGTTTGAGCGAAATTTAACGATCGTGCCGGCCACGCCCCGGCGGCACGAAAAAAGCCGGTCTGGCCCCTGAAGGCCAGACCGGCTCGGTGATCAAGCCGCGAGTGTGGTGACTAACCCAGCAGCGCCAGCACGTTCTGCGGGTTCTGGTTGGCGATTGCGAGGACCCGGGTGCCGGACTGGACCAGGATCTGCGACCGTGTCAGGGAGGCGGTTTCCTCGGCGAAGTCGGCGTCGCGGATCGAGCTCTCGGCCTCGGTGAGGTTCGAGAGGGTGTCGTTCAGCGCGTTCTTGTTGGTCTCGAGCGTGGTGCGTTGGAACGCGCCGAGCCGGCCGCGGAGCGAGGTGACCTGGTCGATCGCCTCTTCGATGATCTTGGCGGCCTGGTTCGGGTCGGTCGACAGGTCGAACGAGCCGCCGTTCTCGAGCTGGAACAGCTTGCCGCTGACCCCGCCCAAGCGTGACGTGTTGACGCTGCCGATGCCCAGGCGGGCCTGCTGGTTGCTGACCACGTCGGGGCCGAGCTGGAACTTGGCGCCGCCGCCGGTGATGGTGAACGCCGCGCTGCCGGTGAAGTCCTCGGCGAGCGTGAGGTTCAGGTCGAGCGTCGAGGTGTTGATCGACAACCGGTTGCCGTTGGTCGTCGCGGCGACGCCGTTCACGGCGGCGAGGGCGTCGACGCCGACGACCCGCTCTTGGCCCGTGTTGGCCAGGCCGGTCGTGAACACCCCGGTCGCGGCCTCGCTGATGACCTCGATGTCGACCACCGAGTCGCGGCCGTAGGTCGTCGAGAACAGCTCGAGCGTGGTGCTCGTGGTGCCGTTGGCCCGGGCCTGCACGCCGGTCGCGTCCGACAGCAGGTTGATGCCGTTGATGATGCCGGTGAGCGTTGTGCCGGCGCCGAAGGAGAGGACCTCCGACCCGTTGGAGCCGGTCAGCTCGAAGACCACGGCCGACGCGATGCCTTGGCTGCCGCCGGTCGCGGCGCCGCCGGCCGTGTTGGCGACCGACGGCGGGGTGGCCGTTGTCGCGTCGTACGTGCCGGAGCCGTCCGAGGTGGTCAGCTCGGCCACGTACTCGCCCGTGTCGTCGATCGCGTCGACGATGTCCTGGATCGAGATGTCGGTCCTCGACGCGTCGAGGCTGACCGTGATGTTGCCGCTGCCGTCGACCGCCACGCCCACGCCGGTCGTCGCGTCGAACTCCGACGCGATGGCCGACTCTTGGATCGTCACGGTCTTGCCGTTGCCGGCCGTGCCGCCGTCGGCGGCCGAGATCGTGATGACGTCGTTGCCGGCGGCCACGTAGCCGTTGATCGCTTGGTTTGCAAGCGTCACGCCCGACAGCACCGAGGTTCCGCTGCTGCCGGTGGCGACGCCCGTCGCGGCCGCGTCGATCTCGGTGATCGTGCCGTTCTCCAGCAGCGAGACGATGTCGTTGATCGTCTGGCCCGACGTGTACGTGATCGTGTACGCGCCGTCGCCGAAGTCGGCGACACCGGCCGTGGTGCCCTGCTGGAACGTGAGCGAGAGGTTCCCGCCGGTCGCGTCGGAGTTGGTGACGATGTCGATCGTCTCGGTGCCGGTCGTGGCGTTGGCGCCGTTGCTGGTCACGTCCGAGTACGTCGTGGCGTCCGCGGCTACCAGGTTGTTGCCGACGCCGGCCGAGCGGTTGCTCGTGACGAAGGTCCCCTCGGCGTCGATCGCGTCCGCGACCTGCGTGCCGGTAGCGCCGGAGTTGGAGCCGCCCGCAGAGCCGTCGAAGTCACCGGTGATGGTCAGGGTTCCGGCCAAGTCGTCGAACACGACCGACGCGATGTTGCCCGAGTCGTCGTCGTTGTCGACGAGGATCACGTCGACATCGTTGCCCGTGACGCCATCGGCCGCTTGGCCGGCTACCGCGGTGATGTCGAAGCCGACGGTCGACGTCGTGCCAGCGGTGAACGTGCCGCTCGCCTGCACGGCGGGCACGTTCACGGTCAGCGAGACCGAGCCGCTCGCCGCGTTGGCCGCGGTGGCGAACGTGGCGGTGGTGCTCGCGGCGATCGAGCCGTCCGGGAAGCCCTCGACGTCGACCAGCGCTTGGGTCGCGGCTTGCGACACCGACACGTTCACGCCGACCGAGCCGGACGCGCCGAGGTTCGCCTGGTCGATCGCCAGGTCGGAGATGTTGCTGAAGTTGGAGCCGGGCGTGGTGACGAAGTCGAGCGAGCCGTCGAGCAGCTTGCGGCCCTGGAAGGTCGTCGTCTGCGCGATGCGGTTCAACGCGGCGAGCGACGAGTCGACCTGCGACTGGTTCGCCCGGATCTGCTCGTCCGACAGCGCGCCGGAGTTCGCCGACTCGGTCACGAGGCCGCGGATGTCGTTCAGCAGCGAGCTGACCTGGCCGAGGGCCGAGTCAGCGGTCGCGATGACCTGGTTCGCACGGTCGGTGTTGCCGATCGCGCGGCGGATCGCGGTGATGTCGCTCCGCAGGTTCTCGCTGGCGATCAAACCGGCAGGGTCGTCCTTGCCGGTGTTGATCCGCAGACCGGTCGAGAGCCGGGTGAGCGACTGCGACAGGCTCGCGTTCGCCCGGTTCAGGTTGTTCCGGCCGATCAGCGAACTGACGTTGGTGTTGATACGCGTCATCTAACTCACCTCGGAATGGTCAGCGGGTGCTTTTCCGCCCCCGCCGGAGGCGGGCGCTAGCTTGTTCGGTTGGCGCTTGGCGGGCGATCCATCGCGTGACTCAGAGACCCCGGCGGCCTCTCGGAGCGGTCCGGAGGCCGGGGCCTACGCGAACGTATCGTCCGCTAGCGTGGCGTGCGTGACGCGGGCTCGCGGATTCGAGGCCCGCGGAGAAGGGCTCACCTCGCACAGCCGTCACAACCGCGGCGACCCCAACCACACAGCGTGTGGCCGCTCGAAAACCGGCTCGGCCTGGCCGCGACCAGCGTGCGACCCGCCCCGGCTTCGTGCGATCCGCCCCGGGCTCCAAGAGCCCGCCGAGCCCCGCCCCCAAGAAACGACAATGCCCCACGCCGAGGGGGCGCAGGGCGGGCGGGGTGGGGTAGCGGCGCCAAGCGGGCCGCGGTTACTGGCCTCGGTCGCCGCCCACGCGGCGGGCCTCTTCGGCGGAGATCTCGCTGGCGCGGCGGTTCTCTCGCTGGATCGCCTCGTAGACCTCGCGGCGGTGCACGGGGATCTCGACCGGCGCGTCGATGCCCAGCCGCACCTTGTCGCCCCGCACGTCGACAACGGTCACGACCACGTTGTCGCCAATGATGATGCTCTCGTCGCGTTGGCGTGATAGGACCAACATGGGCAATACCCTTCTTGAATGCGAGAGCGGCTGCGGGACGGGGAATCATCGGTAAGGGGCGGTGGCGCCAGCACGTCGTATCGACGGCCCCGCCGCCACACTGCACCGGATCGCAAGGCGCGCCGGTTGTGACGCTCGCTACGGCTGGGGATAGCCGAAGCCAGAGCCCCACGCGGCGCAGGCCTCAAGCGGAACGACGCATCGTCGCGGGCCCCGACAGCCAGTGCTGCACGGGGTGGTCGTCTTTGGCGATCACCTGCCGGCCGCGGCCGGTTTCAAGCCCGATCAGGATCGGCGCCTTCAGGTTGATCGACAACGCGCCGCCGTGGCTGCTGACCGGCGCGACCACCTGGGGGTTCACCCCCTCGGGCAGCCCGAGCGGCTCCACGTCGCGGGCCGAGACCCGCACCTTGTAGCCCGGCACGAACCGGCGGGGGCTGACCACTGCCAGCGCCAGGTCGGCCCTGTCGACCGATTGGAGCCAGCCCAAACCGGGGTTCTCCCGATCCGCCAACACCACCCAGCGGACCCACGGCTCGAGGCCGATCAGCCCGTGAGGGAACTCCAGCACGTCGCTCGGCTGGATCGAAACCGACCCGAACCGTGTTGTGTTGATCTGCATGGTCTTCTCCCTGACACGTCCGCCCAAGGGCGGCGCAGCACCGGCGGCCCTCAGGCGGCGCCCTTGTCGGTTGGATCGGCTGCGCGGGTCGCCCGAGTTGACCCAATCCAGGCCGGCGCGGCGGTTCGGCTCAGATGAAGTCGAGGATCGTGAGGCTCAGCAGCGAGGCCGACGTCTGCAGCGAGGCTTGCAACGCGTACTGCTGCTGGGTGAAGTCGGAGATGGCCTCGACGAGGTCGGTGTCGAGCTCCTCGGAGAGGGCCTTCCTGAGGGTGACCTCCTCGTCGGCGAGCCGCTCTTCGACCGCTTCGAGGTTGCGCAGCCGCGTGCCGACCTCGGCGCGCGAGGCGGTCACGCGCTGGATGTCGTTGTCGAGCCGCGCGACTTCTCGCTCGATCGCCGCGCTGTCGTCCTCCAGCAGCGCGTCGCGGAGGCGGATCAGCGTGGTGAACACGCTGTCGACCTCCTGCGGGTTGCGGTCGGTCGAGGTGACCGTGGCCCCCGAGGTCGTGGCCTCGGTCTGCCCTCCCTCGAAGAACCCCAGCCGCTGCGCGACCTCGCCCGACACGGTCATGGCGTCTTGGTCGTGGCCGCCGGTCACCGCGAACGAGGTGATGCCGGCCGGCGAGGTCACCGCGGCGGCGCCGCTCGAACTTGCGGTGTAGCCGGGCAGCTGCGCCGAGATCGCCGCCGCGATCGTGTCCGAAGTGGGCGTCGCGCCGCCCAGATCGACGGTGATCATCGTGCCGGACACGCCGGCAACCAGCCCGCCGGCGCCGACGTCCGTCAGGTTGAGCGTGAAGTTGGCGTTGCCCTGGGCGCCGGGGGCGTCGGCCGTGAGCGTGAGCGTGTCGGCCCCCAGGGGGACCACCCCGCTGGCCGTCGCGGGCGCGTCGAGCGCGTCGGCCCGGGTCAGCACCAAGCCGTTGCCGGTCGTCGTGAGCGAAGCGGTCACCGCGCCGCCGGTTGTGCTGGCGACCGCGTCGATCACGTCCTGCACGGTCGCCAAGCCGATCGGGTCGACCTCGTAAGTCGTGGCGACGCCTTGGTCGGTGACGGTGATTTGGAAGCGGTTCTGGAGCCGGGTTTGGGCGTCGTTCTCTTGCGGCTCGATCACGCCGAGGCCGCGGTTGAACCCGTCCAGCGCGGAGTCGGCCGTGTAGCTTCGGATGCCTAGGTCGGCGGCGGTCGTGCCGCCGTTCTCGCCGATGGTGAACGCCGCGCCGCTTCGGCGTGACCTCACGTCGAGCCCCGACCCAGCGGAGTTGATCGCCGCGGCCAAGCCGAGCTGGGGGTCGTTCAGCAAGTTCAGCAGGTCCTCAACGGTCTCGGCGCCGGAGGTATCGATCGTCGCGGCCACCTCGCCGTTGGTGACGATCAGCCCCGAGGCCAGGTCGACGCCGCCGTCGGCGCCGCCGGTCAGAGCGACGCCCAGGTCGGTCCCGGCCGACACGACCCCCAGGCCGCGTTGGTCGGCGGAGGTTTGGTCGCGGTAGTCGACCTCGGCGACAAACGTGCCCTCGGCGTTGATCGCGTCGGCGACCTGCGCGGCGGTGGACCGGCCGTCGTCGATCGTCACGGTCAGGGTGTTGGTGATCGCGTCGTAAACGGCCGACTCGGCGCCCTCGGACGCGCCGTCGACGAAGTCGACGGTCACGCCGTTGTAGGCCGCGCCGTTCGACGCGGCGGCGAGCACGATGTCGTTGTTGTCCCCACCGGAGACAACCCGGCCGCGTGTCTTCGCTCCACCGAGGTCGCTGAGCTTCGTGGTGATGTCGATCGCCGGGTCCAGATCGGCGCCGGTGATCGATGCGGCCGGGAGGGTCGGGTTGAGCCAACCCAGCCGCTCGGCCGTGTCGCCCTGGCCGACCTCCTCGATCGTCAACGCGCCGGACGCGACCCCGATACGCAGCGACGAGCCCTCGATCATCACCGACAAGTCGGCGCCCGGCGGCGCATGGGCTTCGACGAGCCGCGCGAGGTCGCCCGCGGTCTTCGCGCCCCGCAGGTCGACCACGGCGGTCTCCGGCGGGCCGCTGCCGGAGGGCGGTTGGTAGGTCAATGAGAACGAGCCGAGCTCGGGCATGCCGGCGCCGCCGCGGAGCCGCGCCAGGGGCGTGTCCGGGGTGAGCTGCGGGTTGAGGTCGGTCGCGCCGCGGATCGACTCGGACAAGCCGCCGAGCACGTCGTCGCCGGAGACGCCGGTGTCGAACAGCTGTCCGAGATCGACGTAGGTCTGCGGCGACCGCTCGTCGCCGAGGAAATCGACGTAGGTCTCCGAACGCGCGTAGGCCTCGGCCGACCGCTCCGCGCCGCCGAGCAGGTAGTTCGACGCGAACGTCGCGTTGCCCACGCGGGCGAGCTCGTAGAGCAGCCCGTTGATGCCGTCGGCCACGCCGCGGCGCTCGCTGTCGGTGGCGACCGTATCGATCACCCCCAGGACCTGGGACTTCAGCTCGTTGAGGCTGCCGGCGACTCCCTGCAGCGAAGACTCGGTGGTCGTGAGCGACGCGACCGCCCCCTTCAGGTTGGTGAGCGATTGCTCCTTGCGTTCGATCGTGCGTTGCAGCGCGCTGGCGCGTTGGGCCGCGGCCGGGTCTTCGGACGGCAGGAAGATGCGCCGGCCGGTGCTGATCTGGTCCTGGAGCCGGAACAGGTCGAGCTGGGCGGCCTGGACCTGGTTGACGAGCCGGGAGCGGGTCATCCCGTCGGTGACGCGCGTCGTCGAGAGTGGCTGGATGCGTGACACGCGGCGCGCCTCAGAGGTTGACCAGCGTCTCGAGCATGGATTGGATCGTCTGGATCACGCGTCCGGTCGCTTGGAAGATGCGTTGCAGCGAGATGAGGTCGATCGCTTCCTCGTCGATGTTGACGCCGCTGATCGCCTGCCACTCGTTGGCGAGCGTCGCTTCGAACACGCCGAGCCCCTCGGCGACAGACCCCGCCACGGTCGAGTTCTGGGCGAGCTCGTTGACGACCTGGTCGTAACTCTCGCTGATCGACGCGCCGTCGAGCGAACCCAGCGGCGCGTCGATCAGCCCGGCGAGCAGCACGGCGTTCTCGGTCGTGCCGCCGGGGCCCGGCCGCTCTCCGTCGGGCGCACGCCGGAGGGCCAGCTTGCCGGCGTTCTTCACACCGTCGAGCTCTGGGTTCGTGCCGATGTTGTCGGCGTTGGACCCCACGAAGAAGGTGTTCAAGCCGAGCGAGGCTAGCAGCCCGCTTGTGTCGTTGGAGAAGGTGAAGACCGCGTTGGGGCTCTCCGTGGCGATCGCGAGGCGGCCGGTCGACGTGACCGTTGCGGTGAGGCCGGCGACCGCGTCGATCTGGTCGGCGACCGACTGGAGCGAGGACTTCTCGCCGGCCGCGTCGTCCTGCAACCGCACGTCGATCACGGCGGTCTTGAAGTCGCCGCTGGCCTCGTCGAGCAACGAGACCCGGAACGAGCCGTTCTCCGGCGCAAAGGCGAGGCCTGCCGCGTCGAGCGCCGCGGCCGGGTCGTCGACGGCGTCCTGGCTCGTCAGGCTGCCGAACCCTTCGATGCCCTGCCCCTGCGAGTGGACGCGGTTGAACTCGTAGATCAGGGTCGCCGCGAAATCGTTGAGGCTGTCACGGAAGCCGTCGACGATCTGGTCGCGCGCCGCGGTCAAGCCGTGGACACGGCCGGCTGTTGGCTTCAGCGCCTTGCCGGTGTCGGTGAAGCGGAGGCTCGAGCTGGGCTCGCTCTGGTCCTCGGTCTGCACGACGGCGACCAGGCGACGTTGGCCTTCGAAAACAAGGAACTCGCCGTTCACCGAGATGCTCACGCCGCCGGAGGGTTGCTCCCGCACCGTAGCAGAGACCAGCTCGGTCAGCTCGTTGATCGCCTGATTGCGGGTCGCGCGGAGCGCGCCGGCGTCCGACTTGCCGGCCCCGCCCCCCTCGGTTTGCGAGATCTGGATGTTCAGGCGGCGGATCTGCTCGGTGAGCGCGTTGACTTGGTCCGCGGCCTGGGCGATTTGCTGGTCGTACCCGTCGCGGAGGTCCTGCGCGGCGTCCTCGACCCGCTGGATCTCCTGCGAAAGCCGCCGCCCCTCGAGCACCGCCAGGTTGCGGATCGACGCGGCGTCGCCACCGACGGCGTTGAGGGTGTCCTCGATGCTGCCGAAGAAGCCGGTCAGGCTCGTGCTGAGGTCGCCCCCGGTGAGCTCGCCCAGCAGCTCCTCGAGGTCCTTGTACGCCTGGTTCTGGAGGTCCGCGCTGACCCGGTCCGCGGCCGCGTCGCGCAGCTGGGTCCCGAGGAACTCGTCGACCTTCTGCGTGATGCTATCGACCTTGACGCCCGTGCCGATCTGCAGCGAGCCGAGCTTCTGGACCGGCGTGGGCGCGAAGTTGGCTTGTTCGCGGATGTAGCCTTCGGTTCCCGCGTTGGCGATGTTGTTGTTCACCACCTGCAGGCCGATCTGCACGGCCCGCAGCGTGTTGCTCGCCGTCTGTAGCGAACCGAACAGGGACATCGGGGGCGGGCGACTCGCGCGGCAGGGGGGGCGGGCGTGCGCCGGCGGAACGCACGCGCCGGGCCGAGGTTGATTGGTTGGGACGCTTAAACCGCGCGGTCCATCAGCACACCGCCGGCGGGAGAACTTCCCTTTTTGTCATACGTCGGCGCGCTGCGTCCGCCGCAAGCGACAATCTCGATCATTTGGGACAAGTGCAGCAGCGTGCGTTGCACGAGCACCCAGTTGGTGAGGCTCTGGTGCCGCAAGAGCCGCGACTGTGACTGCGCCGCTTGCAGCGCCGGCGTGAGCGTTCGGCGGGCGCCCCCCGGCAACGCGCCGGCCAGCTCCCTCAGGTTTTGTGACGGCAGGCCTTGCTCGCCGGCGACCTCAAGCAGCCCAAGCCGGCGCCGCTGGCACACGGCCAGACGCTCGGCGAGCCGCTCCTCCTCGGGGGCGATCGCGGCGAGGCCGTCGCGGTCGCCCGCCGCTAGCAGGTCGCGCTTGCGGGTGAGCACGTCCAGCAACTCGGCTTGGGTCTCCGACAACTCTGCGAGCAGCTCCGCGAGCGGCTCCTCCCACCCTTCGAGTGACCGGGGCGGGGTCGTCGGCGCGATCGGAGCGAGCGGGGCTTGCGGGTCCATGGCGTCTTGAGCAGGGCGTGCGTGGGTTGCTATTCGGATTTAGAGCGGCTCAGCGCCGGCGGAGTTGGTCGAGAGCAGCGAGCGGCCCGTCGGTGTCTGTTGAGGCCTCGATCAACGCGGCCTCCGACGGGAACTGCGACGCGAACAGCTCGTCGGCCAGCCCGCCCGCCCCCGCGCCGGCCAGGTCCTGCGCCAGGTGCTGATCGAGCTGCGCCTGAAATTGCCGTTCGGCCATGCCGCCGTGGAAGTAGGCCGGCTCGCCGACGCTCTGCCGCATGGCCTTGAGCATCTGGCCGTAGAAGGTCTCGCCGACGAACTGCGTGTAGGCCTGACGGAGCTGCTTCGCGTCGGCCAACGCGGGCGATTCGCCGGCCGGCACGGGGCGTGTGGCGCCGTTGACGCCGAAAGCCGAGGGCGCCGGCCGCATCAGCGACGGCGACAGCGAGGCGATCGTGTTCATAGGCTTGCCCTCAGCAGGGTAGGAAGCAGAGCGGGCGGGCCGCTCAGAGGATGATCAGGTCGGCGTGCAGTTTCCCGGCGACCTCGATCATTCGGATGATCTCGATCACGTCCTCCGGCGGCACACGCAGCGTGCTGAGGGCATTGACCAAACGCTCCAGCCGCGGCCGGGAGGTTTCCGCCTGCGAGATCGGCTTGAACTCGGCGACGACGCCCGTGTCGATGACGAGGTTCTTGTGGGTGAACACGACGTCGCCGATCTCCACGGCGCCGTCGATCACGATGCTGCCCGTCTGGCGGTTGCAGACCACGCGGGCCTCGGTGTCCGTGTCGTAGATCGGCAGCTCCAGCAGCTCCGCGATGAACGCGACCGGATCGTTCGTGAGGTTCGGCGGGACCTTCACGCGGATGTTCCCAGCGTTCAGAACCTGCACGTACTTCTCACGGATCGCCCCCTCCTCGAGCTCCTCGCCGTCGCCGAAGTCGCGGGCCACGTACTTCTGAACCAACGCGTAGGCGACCTGCTCGGCGCGGAGGAAGTCGGCGTGGTGAGGCCGGAGGACGAACGTCACCCAGCCGTCCTCGGAAACGTAGGGCGTCTTCACGTCGACGATCATCTGGCAACCCGCGTGCACGTAGGCGGTCGTCGGTGTCGCCGGATTGTTGACCTGCAAGGGGCCCTCGCAGAGCGCGTACGGCGTCGGGTCGGCCGGGTTGGGACCCCGCAGCCGCGCGGCGACCAGCCGCCCTCCCTCGAGGCTCTTCCCCTGGATCGCCACCACGTTGCAATCGAGCTTGTCGCCGCTGCGGGCGCCGCTCGCGGGCACCGTGGCGGTCACCATGACGAGCGTCGCGTTCTTCACGTTGCGTAGCGCAAGTTGCGCCTGCTGGTCGAAACGCCCGGTAGCGCTGACCGGGTTGCCCATCAGGTCGAGCATCGTGGAGAGCGCGCGTTGGGTCGCCAGGTCGTTGGTGGCGCCGGTGCCGTTGAGGCCGACCACGAGGCCGATCCCCCTCAGGGTGTTCTCTTCCTGCCCCTTGATGCGGCAGATGTTCGCCAAGCGGGTGCTGCCGGCGGCGAGGCAAGCCGATTCGCCGCCGCCCAACAGCGTTGCGATAGCGAGGAGCGCTCGTGTTGTGTGCTTCGTCCGAGACATCCGTTTCACCCGTGGAAAACTCCGCGGCGCGAGGCCGCCGCAACCGCTCAGAAGGGCTTGAACTTGCCGTACCACCGCGTGAGCCATCCGCGGGCGTAGCCGTCGCGGACGAGGCCTTCTTCGAACTTCTTGATCTCCAGGTGCGCGATCGAAGAGTCACGCACCCGCCGATCCGGTCCGATGCTCTCGCGCGCCGTTTCGCCGGACAGGTAGACCATCCAGACCTCCTCGTTGATCACGACCCGCCGCCAACCCTCGAGCACGAGGTTCCCGTTGGGGCGGATGTCGACGATCGTGGCCGCCATCTCGAAGGTGAGCGCCTCGCGTTGCTCGAGTTCGGTCTCTGCGCGTAGCTGGCTGTTCAGCTGGCCGGCCACGGTCGGATCGCCGCGACGCTGCGGGGCGGGGTACAGGTCCTCGCCGTCGAACTTGATCCAGTCGGTCAGCGCGGCGTTGTAGATGCCTGTCTTGATCGATTCGCCGCTCCCCTCGGAGAGCGTCACCGAGCGGTAGTCGACCAGCACCGTAACGATGCTCTGCTCGGCCAAAGGGCGGGGCTGCGACTCCGGCGGCAACGGCTGGTACAGCCAGCCTCCGCCCCCCGCGTTGGCCGCCGCGGCCGCCGGCGCGACCGGCTGGGCGAACAGGTTGCCCTCTTGCCCGACGCCGAACGCCGAGGGCTGACCGAGCGCCAACGCTGCGGTGAGCGAGAGGATCGCCGCCGCGAACAAACCGTGGCTCATTGCACACCTCCCGAGCGGACCAAGCCGCTCGTGCTGGAACCGGCCGACAGAACGGCCAGCCGCCGGTCGCCGACGACCCGCGCGCTGAACGTCTCGCGGCCGTCGTAGGCCTCGACCTGCACGAGGTCGCCCACGCGGCCATCGCCTTGCGCGATCGCGGTCAGCCTGACCGAAACGCCGCCGCCGCCGCTGTAGACCTCGACTTCTTGTCCCTTGCGGACGACCAGCGGCGGGGCCGTGTTGATCGTCGAGAGCGGCTCGCCGACGCGCACCCGCCGGAGCGTCTCGGCGCCGACCGCTTCCTCTAACTTGGTGAACCCGAGGGCCGAGGGGCGATCGATTTCTGCGAGCGGCACCGGCTCGAGCCGCACCGCCGAGCGCACCACGGCCGCGCCGCGGGCTAGCGGCTGCGTCGCGACGACCCGCATCGGTTGCTCCACCAAATCGGCCACCACGCGGAACGCCTCGTCGGGGTTGCGGCTCTCGGGCCACACGAGCGCGGAGGCCTCGCCCGGTCCGAGCGAGCCACCGTCGACCCATTGCGCCTGATACGACGCCGGATCGAACTCTCCCAGCTCGCGGGCCGCGGTCGCCGACACGGCCACGCCGCGTACGAGTAGCCGCGGCGTGTCGGGCTGCGCGGCGTGGAGTTCTTCGAGCATCGACCGCAAGCGCTCGGTCACTGCTTGTTCGACCTCCCGCGGTGGGGCCTGCACGCGACGCTCAACGGTGGAAACGGCCCAGCGACTGGCCCGGTCGGCCACGGGGCGGACGCGGAACGCGGTCGTCTGCCGCTCGGCGGTCGGGGGCGTCTGGCGGGAGGAAGGGGACTCGGCGCCCGAGCTGATTTGCACTTGATACGCGCCCCAGAACCGGTGTCGGTCGAGCCTCACGCCCTGGGCTTCCAGCATGTCGCGGACCGCGCCGGCCGAAAGGCGACGCGTCTCGCCGTCGGGCGGCGCGGGCATCAGCGGCGCCGATCCGAGTTCCCGAGCGCCGGGGCCCGTGACCTCGGCGACATCGCCCAACCGAACCAGGCCGCCACCAACCGAGGCCGACTCCCGCAGCCGGATGTCGGCCGCGGCAGCCGCCACGGCCAGAAAGAGCGCGGCGGTGCTGAGCAGCAAGTCTCTCATTTTGATTCCCTGTGTCCCTCTCCCTCAGGCCTCACCCATCGAGCCTCGTGCCTACCTCCGCAGATTCGCTACCAGCTCCATGATCTCGTCGCCGGCGCGGATGACCTGCGAGTTCAGCTCGAAGGAGCGCTGCGTGTTGATCAGGTCGATCAATTCCGTGGTCGCTTGCACGTTGGACGACTCGAGGAAGCCTTGCTGGATGCTGCCGAAGCCCGGCGAGAGCGGGTTGGCGGTGGTGACCGGCCCGGAGGCTTCGGTCTCCTGGAACAGATTGTCGCCGAGCTTCAGCAGGCCGTCCGGGTTCTGGAAGTTCGACAGCTGGATCACGCCGGCATTAGAGAGCTGCGTCTGACCCGCTTGGCGGAACGTCACCTCGCCGGTGCCGCTGATCGAGATGCCGATCGCCTCGGGCGGGATCTGGATCCCGGGCACCAGCCGGTACCCCACGCTCGCCGAGCCGAGCACGATCTCGCCTTCGGCGTTCAGGTTAAAATTGCCGGCGCGGGTGTAGAGGGTCTCTCCGTTGGGACCCTGCACGCCGAAGAAGCCCTCGCCCTCGATCGCCATGTCGAGCTGGTTGCCGGTGTTCTGGAACGCGCCTTGGTCGAAGTCCGCCTGGGTGCTGCTGACACGCACACCGAGTCCGACGTCGATCCCGGTGGCGGTGCGGTTGCCGTCCGAGTCGAGCGCGCCGGGCAGGCGGGTCTGCCGGTACAGCAGGTCCTCGAAGTTGGCGCGGTCTTTCTTGAAGCCGACGGTGTTGTTGTTCGCCAGGTTGTTGGCGATCACGTCGAGCTTGGTCTCCATCGCCTGCATGCCGGTCGCGGCGGTGTAGAGAGATTGGAAAGACATGGAAAGGCTTGAGGGGTGGGGCTTGCGGGGTTGAGGAGTCGTTCAGCGATAACCAAGAGCTCAGGCCGCGCAATCAGCCGAGCAAACGAGAGATCAACTGCCCGGTGGCGGTGTCTTGGTGGCGGATCATCTGCGTGTTGGCTTCGAACGCGCGGTTGGTCTCGATCATCTCCATCATCAGCTGCGTGGAGTTTGCGCCGGACATCTCGAGGTAGCCCTGGCGGACCTCGCGGGCCGCGACGGGCACCGGGAAGACCTCTTCGCGGGGCCGGAAGAGGTTGGCGCCGGCCTTGTCGAGCGTTTCGAGCGACTGCGGTTGGACCAGCGCCAGCGCGATCCGGTCGCCCGCCTGCTCGACGAAGCCGTCGCGGCTCACGCGCCACGGCGCGTCGGGCAGCAGGGCGATCGGCGCGCCGTCGGCGGCGAGCACCGGCAGGTTCGTGCCGGACAGAACCAGGCGGCCGGTCGAGTCGATGTCCAGCGACCCGGCGCGGGTCAGCAGCGGCTCGTCGCTGCCGGGCTCCTCGACCGCGAAGAAGCCCTCGCCGAGGATCGCCAGGTCGGCTTGGTTGCCCGTCCGTTCGAGGCGGCCCGGCGCCCAATTGGTCAACGTCTCGATGGTCTTCACGCCGCCGCCGAGGTTGGGCAGGCCGGTCGTGGTGGGCAGCGCGTCGCCGGTTTGGATCGCTTCGGCGTAGCGGGCCTGAAAGGCGGTCGCGTCGGGCTTGAAGCCGACCGTGTCGACGTTCGCCATGTTGTTGGCGATCACCTCGAGCCGCTGGGACTGCGCGTTCGCTCCCTCAGCGGAGATATACATGCCGTAGGACATGAGCCGTTGGCCGGGTCGCTAGCAGGTCGCCCCCCTGCTGGCGACTGCCTACTAGGCACACCGCGGGCCAATCGCGACGCCACGCGTGAATCTCGTGATTCAGGCCGCTAGCGACTCCCGCGTGCCGGGGCGGCCGGCAGAAGCCGCCGACCGGGCGCCGGCGAAAGGCGCCGATCGCCGGTCGTCAGCCTCGCGACCTGAGCAGGTCGCCGGCGCCGCGTGAGAGCAGCTCGTCGGCCACGCGGTGGCCGATGTCTCGGGCGGCCCGCGCGTCGGGGCAGAGGTCGGCCAGCTCGGCGTCGAGCCGCTTCACTCCGTCGTCGCTGAGCACGACGACCGAGAGCCGCAGCGAGTCCCCCTCGAACCGCCCCCACGCCCCGAGCGCGGCCAGGCACCCCCCCTCGAGCCGCGCGAGCGCGGAACGCTCGGCGGTGACCGCCGCGCGGGTGGGCCAGTGCTCCAAGAGGGCGAGCGCCGCGAGCGTTCGAGAGTCGTCCGCCCTGCACTCCACGCCGAGGGCGCCCTGCCCCGGGGCGGGCAAAAGCTCGTGGGGCGGGATGCGGCCGGCGAGGCGGTCCGACCAGCCGAGGCGCGCCAGGCCGGCTTCGGCCAGCAGGATCGCGTCGTGCTCGCCCCGGTCGAGTTTCGCGAGCCGCGTATCGAGGTTGCCCCGCAAGTCACTCACCCGCAGGTCGGGGCGGCGGTTGAGGAGCTGCGCCTTCCTTCGGAAGCTGCCGGTGCCCACCCTGGCGCCGTTTGAGAGGTCGGAGATCCGCGTCGCGGTTGGGGAGACAAGCACATCGGCGACCGGGGCGCGCTCGGGCGCCGCCGCGAGCGTGAGACCCTCGACCGGCGCCGTCGGCAGGTCTTTCAGGCTGTGCACGGCGAGGTCGACTTGGCCGGCGAGCAAGGCCCGCTGCAGCTCCTTGGTGAACACCCCCTGCCCCCCCGCGATGGCGCCGGAGCTGTCGACGATCTCGCTGATCGGCCCGCTCTGGCGAGCGTCGCCGAGGGTGCGGACCTCGACAAGTTCGACCGAGTGGCCGCACGAGCGGAGGCGCTCGGCGACCCACTGCGACTGCCACCGCGCCAGCTGGCTGCCACGCGTGCCGAGCCTCAGCGGGCGGTCAGTTGGCATCGTCGTCGGCTTGTGAAGGGTTCGTGGGCTCCCGCGCGGCCTGCCGCTCTAGCTCGGCGGCGCCCGACCCGACCGCCCCGTTGGGATGGCCCGCGCCCTTCAGGGGCGGGTCGCCCATGCCGAGGCCGTAGGCCGACGTGTCCGGCGGCGGCGTGCCCCTGTCACGTTGGGCGATCATGCGTGTCATCTGCTGGGGCGGCACCACCACCCCGCAGCTGACGATGAACTGGAACGCCTGATCGATCGTGAGGTTGAGGTCGACCGTTTCGCTCTTCTTGACGGTGATCAAGAAGCCGGTGAACGGCATCGGCGAGGTCGGGATCAGCACGGTGCAGACCGGCTCGTTCGCGGCCGACTCGATATCCAGCATGCTCTCGCCGGTCACGAAAGCGACCGTCCAGATCCCGCGACGCGGGTACTCCACGGCCACGATCCGCGTGATGTCGAGGTCGGGGTCGCTGAAGATGAAGTCGGTGACCTGCTTGACCGACGAGTACACGTTGCTGACCAGCGGCACACGTGTCACGAGTGACTCGAACTGGTTCCAGAAGAAGCGGCCGATCCCCGCCGCGAGGAACTTCCCCAACGCGTACAGCAGCAGCAAGAAGACCGACAAGAAAATCGGCCCGACGATCCAAGGGCGGAGCCACACGTCGTTGACGTACCGCTCGTGGTACTCCCGCGCGGTGGTGGGCGCGGCGTCCTTCTTCAGCAAGTGGCTCTCGACGTGCTCGTAAATCCGCTCCGGGATATACAGCCCGTCGGGCGTCTGCCGGTACGTCCGACCGGAGTCGGTGGCGACCCGTTCGCCGAGCGGGGCGTCGGCCCCACGCAGCTCGTCGGCCGCCTTGATGTCGGACGCGTACTCGGCGAGCACGTAGCGCGTCGCGTCTTCGAGCGGCGTCAACACGTAGCGAGCTATGGTGCCGCCTACCCACAAGAAGATGACCACCGTCAGCAGCGGCGGCAGCAACACCCCGAGGCCGCGCAGCACGGCCCGGCGGAACGGGTCGAACGCGCTGCGTTCGGGCGGGGCGGCGGGGATGTGGGGGGCGGACATCAGCGAACGTTAAAGGGAGTGAGCGCGTCGGCAGCGCGCGTCGCAGGAGGCGCCCGGACAATCCGCGCAATCCCACCCGGGCGCCCAGACCGCCTCCGCTAGCATTCTTCGCAATCGGCCCCAACCAGCAAGCGTCCACACAACTTGCCGCTCGAGTGCGGGCGGCGCGGGGCGCCTCAGCGTGTGGCGAGCCGCCTAGCCGCGACGACCGCCACGACCCGAGTGGCGCCCGCCCGCTTCAGCGCCAGGGCCGCCGCGTGGCAGGTGGCGCCCGTCGTGAGGACATCGTCCACGAGCAGTACGCAGATCCCGGACAATCGGCGCCTGCGGCGGGCGCGAAAAGCGCGGCGCACGTTGGCGGAGCGATCGCTGGGGGCGACGTCCGTCTGCCGCGGCGTCGCCCGCACGCGTGTGAGGGCCGGGGCGTAGGGGCGGCGCAGCTCGCCCGCTATCGACCGCGCCAACGCGCCCACGCCGTCGGCCCGCCGGCTCAGGCGGCGCCGCCAGTGCTGCGGCACGGGGACGACAAGCGTTTCGCCGCAGCCCAATAGCTGCTGGCGGCGTCGCTCGGCGAGCAGCCGCCCCAGCGCCATCGCGCCGTCCTCGCCGGCGGGTCGCTTCGCGTCGAGCACCAAGCGGCGGATCAGCCCGTCGTAAGCGCCCAACGCCACTACCGAATCGAAGGACCAGCGTTCTTCGCGGCAGACCGGGCACCCCGGCGAATGCTCGGATTCGCCTGCGACCAATGGCGAAGCGCAACGCTCACACAGAGGATCGTCCAGCAGCGGCAGGTCCACCTCGCAGCCGGGGCAGAAGCCGCGCTCGGATCGCGGGCGGTCCGCGGTGGCTGTTCCGCACGCGGCGCACGTGGGCGGGAACGCCACGTCGAGGACGTGCGACAAGGCAGATCGTACAGGCGCCAGCATTGCCGGCACGGTAACCGCCCACGCCAGGCCACGCCAGCAACTGTGCCTCGAATCGCCGGGGGGGCCTGCCGTGCGGTTTGTCTTGACCGCCCCGACGCCCGCCGGGACACTCCCCGCCCCCCCCCGAATGCTGCCATCTGGTCCGCGGCGGAAACGCGATGCGAAAGATCGACCGCTACCTGCTCCGGCACTTCCTGCAGACGTTCCTGATCTGCTTTGTCAGCTTGGCGGGGCTGTACACGGTGATCGACGCGTTCGGTCGCATGGACGACTTCACGACCGGCCGTCCGCTGGGTGAAGCGGCCGCAACGGCGGCACGTTACTACGCGCTGCAGTCGCTCGGCTTCTTCAACAAGACCAGCGGCGTGTTGACGCTCATCGCGGCGATGTTCACGGTCACGTGGATCCAGCGACACAACGAGCTGACCGCACTGCTCGCCGCCGGTGTGCCGCGGTTCAGGGTGCTGCGTCCTATCCTGCTCGCGTCGTTGGGCGTGGCCCTCGGGGCGGCGGGCGTGCGCGAATTCGTGTTGCCGGGCCTGCGGCACGAGCTGTCGCTCGACTCCAAAGACCTGGCCGGCGACCGCACGGTCGAGATCGCGCCGCGGTACGACAACGTGACCGACGTGCTGCTCGGCGGCGAGCGCGCCAACCTCGCGACGCGCACCCTCCTCAACCCCTCGTTCGGGCTCCCGCCACGCGTGTCGGCGGGGTTCGGCAAGCAGCTCTCGGCCGCATCGGCTCGCTACCTGCGCGCCGATGGCGACCGCCCCGCCGGCTACCTGCTGTCGGGCGTGACCGCGCCGAGCGGGATCGACAGCCGCGACGCGGTCTTTGCGCCGGTTCGGGCCGCCGAGCCGGGGCAGAGCGAGCCCAAGCCCCAGCCGCTAATCGTGACCCAACACGACGCCCCGTGGCTCCAACCGGGTCAGGCTTTCCTCGTCAGCGGCGTGTCGTTCGACCTTTTGGCGGCCGGCCCGCAGTGGCGCGACCTTGCTTCGACGCGCGAGATGGTGGCCGAACTGGCCAATCCGGCCACCGACCTGGGGCCCGACGTTCGCACGGCCGTTCACAGCCGCCTGACACAGCCCGCGCTCGACGTGACGCTGCTGCTTGTCGGCTTGCCGCTGGTGGTTTCGCGGGGAGCGCGGAGCCCGTTCGCCGCGATCGGCCTTTCGGTGCTTGTGGTGACGGGCTTTTTCCTTCTTGTGCTGGGCGGCCAGGCGCTGGGTTCGGGGGGCTGGGTGAAGCCGGCGTTCGGGGCGTGGCTGCCGCTGATGGCGTTCGCGCCGATCGCCGCCGCTCAGGCGAACACGCTGCGGCAGTGAGCACCCCGGCGCCGATCGGCGCCTGCCCCCGCGATGGTGTGCCGACGCCGCTCTCGACGCCCGCCCACGCTTCCTGCCGGAAAGGGGCTTGTGGGGCGGCGCGGTCGACGGCCATACTCGTGGATTCGCAGCCGACATTTTTAGCCTGGCCTACAACGCCCGCCCGCCGCTGGCGCTCAAGAGAGCCGCTCGCTGGCGCTCGATAAAAGCCGACCGAGGAGACCCGCGACCGTGGCAGTCCGTATCCGCATGAAGAAGATGGGCCGCGCCCACCGGCACTTCTTTCGTATCTGCGCGACCGACAAGCGATCCCCCCGCGACGGGAGGGTGCTTGAAGAGCTCGGCACGTACGACCCGATGCTCCCCGAAGCGGACGCCCGTGCGGTCCTCAACAAAGAGCGGGTGAGCTACTGGCTCGGCGTCGGCGCCCAGCCGTCGGAGAAGGTCGCCGTGCTGATCAAGAAGTACGGCGAGAACGGCACGCACCTCGACGCGCAGCGGGCGGCCCTGGAGAAGCTCTCGATGCCGGTCGAGATCCCGGACGCCGGCGAACCGGTCAGCACGCAGAAGAGCGAAGAGGAAAAGGCCGAGGAGCCCAAGGCCGAAGAAGCGAAGGCCGAAGAGTCCGCCGGCGACGGCGCCGCGGCCGACCAGGCGCCCAAAGAAGAGTCCACCGAAGAGGCGAAGGCCGAGTGAACGAGCCACTCGCGGCTCCCTCCTGGAAGCCGCGGGCGTTAAGGGGGCCCGATGCGTTTCGACGTGCTGACCCTCTTCCCGGAGATCTTCTCGGGGTACCTGACCCAGAGCCTGCTGAAGCTGGCGATCGACCGCGGGCTGACCTCCGTACACCTGCACAACATCCGAGACTGGGCCGAGGGAAAGCACAAACAAGTCGACGACAAGCCGTTCGGCGGCGGACCCGGCATGCTGCTGATGGCGGGTCCCGTGGTCGAGGCGGTCGAGGCGGTCCAAGCCGCCGCCGACGCCCCTCCCGGCCGGCTCCTGCTGATGTCACCCCAGGGCCGCCGGCTCGACCAATCGCTGGCCGAGGAGCTGTCGACGAGCAATCGATTGGTCCTGCTGTGCGGCCGCTACGAGGGATTCGATCAACGGGTTGTTGACCTGCTGCGGCCCGAAGAGATTTCCATCGGCGACTACGTCCTCAACGGGGGCGAGGTCGCCGCGATGACGATCATCGACTCGGTCGTCCGGCTCGTGCCGGGCGTGCTCGGCGATGAAACCAGCAACCAAGAGGACTCGTTCAGCCGCGCCGGGCGCACGCTCGAATACGCCCAGTACACGCGTCCGCGCGAGTACCGAGGCCTGAGCGTCCCCGACGTGCTGCTGAGCGGCAACCACCCCGAGATCGCCGCCTGGCGAGAGGCCGACGCCGCTCGCCGCACGGCGGCGCGGCTTCGGGCTATGGACTCCGGGCTTCAAGATTCGGCTGGCGAGCCGCGACCGAAGCCCGAGGCCTGAGACCCAAAGCCCCACGATCCAACACGACCCCGGCCCGCCCCGGAGGCGGGCCCCAACCGAAGCCCACCGCCATGTCCCAATCCCTCATCGACCTGGTCGAACAGAAAAACCTGAAGACCGAAGAGGTCCCCGACTTCGAGATCGGCGACACGGTCGACGTGCACACACGCATCCTCGAAGGCAACAAAGAGCGGATCCAGGTGTTCACGGGCGTGGTCATCGCGCGGAGCGGCTCTGGCTCCAAGGAGATGTTCACGGTCCGGCGGATCGTGAACAACGAGGGCGTCGAGCGTAAGTTCCCGATCCATTCGCCGAAGATCGCCAAGGTCGAGGTGACCCGATCGGCTGTGGTGCGTCGGGCGAAGCTCTATTACCTCCGCGACCGCGTCGGCAAGGCGACGCGTCTGAAGGAGCGACGCCGCGACACAAAGAAGGCCTGAGCGGCTGCGCCGCTTCGGCGGTCAGCGGTCAGCGGTCATCTATTCGGCTCGAGAGCGGCCCGGCGCGGAACGCCGGCCGCTTTTTCGTTGGCGTCGTGCGCCGCAAGGGCGCAGAATCGGGCGCCATGGTCCGGCTCCCGCTCCGTTACCGCCCCCAACCCCTTGGCAAGCGTGGCGAACGCTACGCGGCCCGCCTTCTGCGGCGCAAGGGGCACCGGGTGCTCTTCTTGGGCAAGCGGAACCGGTTTGGGGAGTTCGACCTCATCACCATCGACGAGCGCACCGCCGAGCGTCGGCTGGTATTCGTCGAGGTCAAAACGCGCCGCAACGAGCGAGCCGGCTCTCCGGCCGAAGCGGTCACGCCCGAAAAGCAGCGGCGGCTGAGTCGAGCCGCGGCCGCGTTCCTCCGCACCCACGACCTGGAGGATCACCCCGTCCGGTTCGACGTGGTGGCGATCGTCTGGCCGATCAACCGTCGCCGCCCGAGCAAAGTCGTCCACATCGAGGCGGCGTTCTGACGAGCGCCGCGGCTCACGGCTGCGCGTGCTCAAGGCTGCGCGTAGCGTCGCGACTCTTCGACGATCCGGCCCAGGGCCTGGCACATCGGATGGCTCGGGTCCCAGGTTTTGCCCTGGCCTCCCCACACGCAGACACTGCCGCCGTCCTGCAGGAAGTGGGAAGTCACTTCGATGAGCCAATCGGGCGGGATGTACGGGGTTTTCGAGCCGCCCCACGTCGGCGAGAGGAACAGCATCGCGGGCTTCCCGTGGCGCCGCGCGTGGTTGACGAACCAATCGCCACGCGCCTTCCACTCGCTCAGCGGGAAGCCCTTCTCGGTGTACGGGCGATGATCGCGCGGCATGTATAGCTGGATGGCGACAAAGTCCTGCAACGGAAGCACCCGCGCGGCGTCGTCCCAGCGGTTGGCGTACTTCTCGCGCAGCTCGCGGTGTCCGGACTTCCAAATATGGAGCATCTGGTTTTGGCTCGGTCGGCTCCACAGCGACGCCGTGGCGCCGACCGACTGGGCAACGGCAAGGCGGTCGATGAAATAGTTCTCTGCCCGATTGAAGACTTCGGTGCTGTCTCGGTGTCGGTCGAGCCACCAGATTTCAGAACCGTCGGTCGGGTGGTGCTCGATGTCGAGGACAATCGGCGTGCCTTCTCGAGCCGCGTTAGCGGCCGCCACACGCAGCTTCTCTGCCGACGCCATGGTGTGCCCCTGGTAAATCACCGGAAGCCTCCGTGGCTCTTCGGGAGCGCCATCGATCAGCAGGTGAGTCCACAGGCCCGAGATCACGTCGCCGGCCGGCGCGGCGTCGCTCACGGCGGCCACGCCTGTGCAGAGAAAGAGTCCAACAGCGACTACGAAGCGCATTCGGGAAGCCTCACTTGGGGTCGGGTCAATCCGGAGCCGCCTGAGAGCGACCACAGAACGCGGCAATGCCTTGTTCTACTCACGGCGCCGATGTTGTCGGCGCATTTGCGGATAAACACCCGCGATCTCATGGAAAAGATATTGCGGACTCCCGACACACGCCGCGATGCGCGGGTCACCGCACCTGGAGCATCCGCTCGAGCGCGACGAGGCTCCACTTGGCGGTTTCCTCGTCCACCTCGATCGAGTTGACCGGCGTGCCGGCCGCGAGGTTCTCTAGCGACCAGGCGAGGTGCGCCAGGTCGATGCGGTACATCGTCGCGCACATACAGACAACGGGCGAGAGGAAATGAATCTCTTGCTCGGGGTGCTCCTGCTTGAGCCGGTTCACCAAGTGCAGCTCGGTCCCGATCGCCCACTTCGTGCCCGGCGGCGCGCTCCGAACCGCCTTGATGATGGCGCCGGTGCTGCCGGATTGGTCGGCCAGCTCGAAGACTTCCTGCGGGCACTCGGGGTGAACGAGAACCCTGATGCCGGGCTGACGCTCGCGGAACATCGCGACGTGCTCAGCCTTGAACATCTGGTGCACGCTGCAGTGGCCGCGCCAGAGGATGACCTTCGACTGGCGGAGCCGCTCTTCGGTCGATCCTCCCAGTTCTTGGTGCGGATCCCAGACCGGCATCTGGTCGTTCGTTATCCCCATGCCGAGCGCCGTGTTACGCCCGAGGTGCTGGTCGGGGAAGAACATCACGCGGTCGCCGCCGCTACCGCCATTGGCCTCGTTGAAGGCCCAGTCGATCGCCGCGCGGGCGTTGCTGCTGGTGCAGACGATGCCGCCGTGCCGGCCGACGAACGCCTTGAGGCTCGCCGCAGAATTGATGTACGTGACCGGGATCAGGCGATCGGTGTCGATCACCTCGGAGAGCTGATCCCACGCGTCCTCGATCTGGTCGATCGCGGCCATGTCGGCCATGCTGCAGCCCGCCGCTAGGTCGGGCAGAACCACCCTCACCCTCTGGCCGCCGCGTTGGGCGAGCTTCTCCGGCCGGTTGCTGAGGATGTCGGCGGTCTCCGCCATGAAGTGGACGCCGCAGAAGGCGATCGCCCGGCACCGCTCGCTGTCGGCAGCCATCTGGCTGAGCTGGTAGCTGTCGCCGCGTAGATCGGCCAGCTCGATCACCTCGTCCTGCTGGTAATGGTGGCCGAGGATCAACAGCTCGGGGCCCATCGCGTCGCGCACGGCTTGGATCCTGTCGCGGAGCTGCGCGTTGGAGAGCGATTTGTACGCCCGGATGCCGTCTAGGGGGGGCTGGACGTCGGTAGTGGCCGTGGGCATTTGCGAAACGTGGTTTGAGGGCTAGCTGCGCCAGCACGACGAGCCAAGACTTCCATTATACCGGGGCGGCTTCCATCGGCCGGGGGGCGCCCTCGGGCGACGCTTTGGGCAAAGCTTGCCGATTAGGCAGTCGATAACGACAGAGTCGGTCGTCCGCGCGCTGTTGCGCTCTGTCCCCCGAAAGCCGTGCCCGAATTAACGCCAGAAATCGCCGATCAGGTAGTCGCTGCTTGCAGCCAGAACGCCCAGGAGCTGGCCGAAGCCTTCTCTCGCGCACTCGGTGGCGAGTTCGCCTTGCAAGTGGACGAGCAAGCCGCCCCGGTCGCGGCGCAGACGCCCGCCGGCGGCGGGCTGGTCGTGGCCCTAGCGATCGGCGAGTCGGGCGCGCTGGCTATTCTCCCAGAGGCTTCGGGCCTCGTCCCCGAATGGGTGCGGTCACCCGACGAGACCGGCCGGAGCAAGCTCGGCGCGCTCGCCCAAGAACTGGGCATGCTGCTCTTGCCGGAGGGGTCCGAAGCCGAAACGGCCGAAGCCGCCTGGGTCGACGACCTCGCCGCGGCGGTCTCCCGAGCACGACCCGCAACCGAAGCCGTCGCGCTGGGGCTGGGGGTGACACGCGGCGAATCCCTGGGCACGCTGAGCTTGGCGTGGCCCTGCGGAGAGGTCACCGCAGCGATCCTCAGCGGGGCGCCATCCGACCGGGCCCGCGAGCCGGTCGAGTCCGACGCCCCGCCCCCGCCCGAGGCCCCGTCGGAACCTTCTCAAAAGGCTCCGCCGCGATCCCGCGTGCTGCGCGGCGGATCGAGGCCGCGGGACCTGCGGGACCTTCCGCCCAACACACGCAGCCTGCTGAGGGTCAACCTCGAGGTGTCCGCCAACCTAGCCGGTAAGAAGGTGCGGCTTAGCGAAGTCATCGAGCTGGGGCCCGGCTCCATCATCACCTTCAACAAGCCGTGCGACGACCCGTTGGAGTTGAGCATCGGGGCGCGGCCCGTCGCGCGGGGCGAAGCGGTCAAGGTGGGCGAGCGTTTCGGCGTGCGGGTGCTCAATATGATCTTGCCCGAAGAGCACTTCCGGCCTTTGTTGCCGCCGTCGAAGCAGCCCGCGAGCGCCGGCTGAGCGGGAACGAAAAAAGGCCGGCCCGCGGGGTTCGCCCCACGGGCCGGCCGTTCACTGCCGAGTTGTCGACGTTTCCGGATCAGCGGGCGAAGCTGACGCGGACCACGTCACGCTGACGACCGAGCGACGCGTTCGGGTCGGCCATCGGCGCCGGGGGCATCGGCGCGGCTTCTTCCTCGGAAACCTCGACCGGAGCCGGGGCGCCCGCCGGAGCGGGAGCCGGCGCCGACATCGGGGCACAACCGCAGGCCGACGGCGCGGCACAGCAGGGGTCGGCCGCACAGCTGGGCTCGCATCCGCAAGCGTCGGCCGCACAGCAGCTCGGCTCGCAGCACGAACCGCAGCCGTGGCCCTTCAGGCCGCCGAACAGCTTGTCCAGCAGGCAAGGACGCTTCGACGAGCAGCACGACGTTCCGCAAGCCGGCGCGCCGCAGCAGGGGTCGGCCGCACAGCTGGGCTCGCACCCGCAAGCGTCAGCCGCACAGCAGCTGGGCTCACAGCCGCAGGCGTCGTCCGCACAGCAGCTGGGCTCGGCACAGCAGCTCGGCTCGCAGCACGAGCCACAGCCACGGCTCTTCAGACCGCCGAACAGCTTGTCCAGCAGGCCGCAGCCGCGGTCGCAGCAAGAGCCGCAAGCGGGGGCGGCACAGCAGCTGGGCTCGCAACCGCAAGCGTCAGCCGCACAGCAGCTGGGCTCGCAGCAGGCGTCGTCCGCACAGCAGCTGGGCTCGGCACAGCAGCTCGGCTCGCAGCACGAGCCACAGCCACGGCCCTTCAGACCGCCGAACAGCCGGTCCAGCAGGCAGCACTTTCCGCCGCCACAGCACGAGCCGCAGTCCGCCGCGGCGCAGCAGCTCGGTTCGCAGCCGCACGCGTCGGTCGCGCAGCAGCTCGGCTCACACCCACACGCGTCGGTGGCGCAACAGCTCGGTTCGCTGCAGCAGTCGCTGCAACATGCGGAGCCACAACCGCCGCCGAACAACCCGTCCAGCAGGCCGCCGCCGTGGCTTTGGCCAGCCAGAGAGGCGCTCAGCAGCAGCGCTCCCAGCAATTGGAACTTCATCGATGACTCTCCTAAAACTTCTGCGGATTCCTTCCGGGCAGCAGTCCGGTGGGCGACCGGCTGACTTCCGGCAACGCGCGACGCCGCTCCTCAGCGGCTTTGCTCTTCGCGTGGCCCGACGCGTACGGGGCCTGTTGCGTCAGCCGAGGGAACGGCACTTATAAGTGCCGGGAGTCCGTCGGGGCCGACTCGTCCGTGCTCGACAAAGGAACCTGCGGGGGGGAGCGTCGCCGCCAGTCGAGCCACTCCTTGACTCGATTCAGTTGGGCCAGCGGTCGGACGCTTTCGCCCCGCCATGACGCGGGTGACATCGCGGGGCAGCAGTCCTATCGGCGTCCTTTGAAACGGCCCTTGAGATGTCGCAAACGTTTCCCAGCAAAAGCTTTAGATCAACCGTTACGCAAACCCTGAGGGCCATGCCGGACGCCATGATTGTTCCGGTTGTAGGGCGCCGGGCGCCCCGCTGCCGCGGCCGGCCGCGAAGCTCGCGCTGATGGCCTGCCGCCAAGGTGGCTGGTATCCTTTCACGCACCGCCTTGAGCCAGGGCGCCTGCCCGAGCTGGCCGAAGCCCGGGGAGGCCCGCGCCCGGTCGGCTGCAGCCCTCCTGTCTTGCCGAGCCCCTAAGGACCGCCATGTCTCGCGTCCTAGCACGACCCCTAAGACTTATGCGTTCAACTCCGCTGCTTCTCACCGCTGCACTCTGCCTCCCCTGGTTCGCCGCTGGCGCGCTCGCTGGCGACTGGCCGAACTGGAGAGGCCCGAACCACAACAACACCTCCGACGAAACAGGCCTCGTCGAGAAGTGGGACCCCAAAGGCGGCCCCGGCAGCAATCTGCTGTGGCGCAACGACGCCCTGGCCGGGCGTTCGACCCCCATCGTGATGGGGGGCAAGCTGTACACGCTCGTGCGCGACAAGCCGGGCACGCCGCTCGAAGGGGAGAAGGTCGTCTGCGTCGACGCGGCCAAGGGCGAGAAGCTCTGGGAACACCGGTTCAACGTGTACCTGTCCGACGTGCCCGACACCCGCGTCGGGTGGTCTAGCGTCGTCGGCGATCCCGAAACGGGCCGCGTCTACGCGCAGGGAGTGTGCGGCTACTTCTGCTGCCTCGAAGGGGACTCGGGCAAGCTGGTCTGGGACCGCAGCCTCCACGAAGAGTTCGGGTTCCTCTCGACCTACGGCGGCCGAACCAACTTCCCGCTCATTTACGACGACACGGTCATCACCAGCGCGGTGATCATCGGCTGGGGCGACACGCCGAAGTGGAACCTAATGGCCAAGCCCGCGCACCGCTTCATGGCGTTCGACAAGCTGACCGGCGAGCTGCGGTGGGTGAACGGCACCTCGCTGATACCCGACGACACCACCTATAGCACCCCCGCGCTGACGACCCTGGCGGGGCAAGACGCGATGGTCTTCGGCTCGGGCGACGGGGCCGTGTGGGCGATGCAGCCCGGCACCGGCAAGCTGCTGTGGAAGTACCCCTTGTCCCGCCGCGGCCTGAATGTCTCGCCGGTCGTGACCGACGACGGCCGCGTGTTCATGGGCCACAGCGAGGAGAACACCGTCGGCAACGCGATGGGGGCGATGGTGGCGCTCGACGGAACGCAGGTCGGCGAGACCGAGCCGGTCGACCTCTCGAAGACCGAGAACGGCGGCGTGCTCTGGAAGGAGTTCCAGCAGATGGTCGGCAAGAGCTCGCCGCTGTACATCGACGGCCGCGTTTACGCGGTGACCGACACCGCCAAGCTGATGGTGTTCGACGCCGAATCGGGCGAGGTGATCGACCGGGCCGCGATCGGGCGCGTCATGCGCGGCACGCCGGTCTACGCCGACGGCAAGATCTACGCGTGCAGCGAGGGGGGCAACTGGGCGGTTCTCAAGCCGACCGAGAAGGGAGTCGAGCTTGTCGACAGGGTGCGTCTTGGCCGCGAACAGGTGGACGCCTCGCCGATCGTCGCCAACGGGCGGATCTACCTCACGACCAGCGAAACCATGTACTGCATCGGCTCCGAGGAGACCGCCCTCGGCGGCGGCGACAACGACGCCCCGCCTGCGGCCGAAGATAAGATCAGCGACAAACGGGTCGCCCAGGTGCAGCTCGTGCCGTGGGACGTGTTGCTCGCGCCGGGGGAAGAGCAGCCGTACCGCCTGCGGCTGTACAACGCCAAAGGCCAGTACCTCCGCGACGCGCAGCCCAAGGAGGTCTCGTTCGGCGTGTCCGGTCCCGGCTCGATCTCGAAGCAGGGGGTGTACAAGGCCTCCCCGAAGTCGGGGCACGACACCGCCCTGGTGCTCTGCGAGTACAAGGGGCAATCCGCCCAGGGGCGTGTCCGCGTTGTGCCGCCGTTGCCGTGGTCATTCGACTTCGAGGATGGGGCCGAGGAGGCGCCGCTGACCTGGGTCGGCGGACGGATCCGCTACGTGATGCGGCAATCCGACGACGGCAACCACTACCTCGCCAAGCCGACCGAGTTGCCCACCCGCCCCGGCGCGCCGACCACCAAGCTCGGCACCCGCAGCCGCATGTGGATGGGGCCGCACACCCTCACGGATTACACCGTGCACGCGGACATCCAGCTTCAAGAGGGCACGGCCGGCGAGGCGTCCGACGACGCGCCGTTGCCCGAAGGCCCGCCCGCCGCCGAGACGGCCATCAAGCTCCCCTCGGCCGGCCTGATCAACAGCGGCTACACCTTCACGCTGTTCGGCCCCAGCCAAGAGGCCCGGCTCTATAGCTGGTGCACCCACGACAAGCGGACCCAGGCGACGAAGGAGATGGAGCTCGAGGCCGGCGTGTGGTACCGGATGAAGCTCTCGGTCACGCCCGGTGAGGACGGCGAGTCAACCACCGTGCAGGCGAAGGTCTGGCCGCGCGGCGAGGCCGAGCCGGGCGGGTGGACGCTCGAGTTCGTCGACGAGGCGCCCAACCTGCGGGGCGCGCCGGGCCTGTTCGGCGACTCCAAGGAAGCGGAGTTCTACGTCGACAACCTGAACGTCGAACCGAATGGCTGATCCGGCCGCAGAGTCCTAAGATCCCCCCGGCGCCGGTCTCGCGCCACCTTGGTACACAACACGCGGCGAGCGAGCCGGCCGCCGCCTCTCGATCCGAGATATGATTAGCATGCTCATCCGTCTTGGTTGCGTTGCGTCTGCCCTGTTTGTCGCCGCCGCGGCGCTCGCCGCCGACTCCGCCGGGCCGTCGGCCCAGTCGAAAGAGATCACGAAGGAGTGGTCGCAGTGGGGCGGCGACGGCGACCGCAACAACACGCCGGTCGGCGAGGGGATCCCGACCGATTGGAACGTCGGCGACTTCGACTTCCGGACCGGCGAATGGGACCCGTCGTCCGCCGAGAACGTGAAGTGGGCCGCCCGCCTGGGTTCGCAGACTTACGGGAACGTGGTCGTGGCCGATGGCAAGGCGTTCGTCGGCACGAACAACTCGGGCGGCTGGCTCGAGCGGTACCCGAGCGACGTCGACCTGGGGTGCCTGATCGCGTTCGACGCGGCGAGCGGCGAGTTCCTGTGGCAGCACTCCAGCGAGAAGCTCAAGACCGGCCGCGTGCACGACTGGCCGCTGCAAGGCATTTGCTGCGCGCCGCTGGTTGAGGGGAAGAAGCTCTGGTTTGTCACCAGCCGGGGCGAAGTGCGTTGCTTGGACACGGAGGGGTTCCGCGACGGAGAGAACGACGGGCCCGTCGCCGACGAGCGGCACACCGGCGACAAGGAGGCGGACGTCATTTGGGTGTTCGACATGATGCGGGAACTCGGCGTGTCGCAGCACAACATGTGCAGCTGCAGCGTCACGGCGATCGGCGACGTGCTGCTGGTCAACACCTCGAACGGACTGGACGAGTCGCACATCAACCTCCCCTCGCCCGACGCGCCCAGCTTCATCGCGCTGGACAAGAACACCGGCGAGCTGCTCTGGTCCGATAAGTCACCGGGCGAGAACATCCTGCACGGCCAGTGGTCGAGCCCCGCCGTAGGCCAGATCGAGATGCCCGACGGCTCGGAGCAAGCCCAAGCGATCTTCGGCGGCGGCGACGGATGGGTCTACAGCTTCGACCCTGCCGGCGACGGCTCGGGCGGCTCGAAGCTGCTCTGGAAGTTCGACGCGAACCCGAAAGACTCCGTCTGGGTGCTCGGCGGACGCGGTACCCGAAACAACATCATCGCCACGCCGGTGATCTACAAGAACCGCGTCTACGTGGCCGTCGGCCAGGACCCCGAGCACGGCGAGGGGATCGGCCACCTGTGGTGCATCGACCCCACCGGCGAGGGCGACGTGTCGCCCGAACTGGCGTTCAACGCCGAGGACCGCAACCAGCCGATCCCGCACAAGCGGATCCAAGCGGTGGTTCCCGAGGAGGGGGACTTCGCCAACGTCAACCCGGCGAGCAAGGCCGTGTGGCACTACAGCACGCAGGACCAGGACGGCGACGGCGAGATCGACGAGTACCTCGAGACCATGCACCGCGCTTGCGGCACGGTCGCCATCAAGGACGACGTGCTCTACATCGCCGACTTCAGCGGCATCTTCCACTGCCTCGACGCGATGACGGGCAAGGTCCACTGGACCTACGACATGTTCGCGGCCGCGTGGGGCTCTCCGCTGATCGTCGACGGCAAGGTCTACATCGGCGACGAGGACGGCGACGTGGCGATCTTCCGCCACTCGTCCGACCCGAAGGTCGCCATGAAGGACGACGGCGGCGAGTTCGCCCCGCACTACGGCGAGGTCAACATGGGCAACAGCGTGTACTCCACGCCGATCGTTTCGGACAACGTGCTGTACATCAGCAACCGCACGCACCTGTTCGCAATAGCGCAGGGAGCTCAAGCCGAGGCCGAGCAATGAGAGCCGAAGAGTTGATCGAGTTGCTAGAAGAGCGACCCTTCTTCCCGCTTCGAATCCACATGTCGAATGGCAGGACCCATGAAATCCGCCATCCGGAGATGGCGATTGTCGGGCAAGGCGTTGTTGCGATCGGCGTACATACCGAAGGGGAAAAACTGCCGCGCATCCGTCATTTCGCACTCGCGCACGTGAACGAAGTCGAAGTCGTGACCGACGGAGCTTCACCCGGAGCCTTACCAAATGGCAAGTCGAGTCCTTAGCGTCGGCCAGTGCGGCCCCGACCACGCGGCCCTCGTCGATTTCCTCACCCGCAACTTCGACGGCGTCGAGGTCGACGCGGCCAAGCTCCCCGCCGACACCTTCGAGAAGCTCCGCGCCGGCTCCTACGACCTGGTCCTCGTCAACCGCAAGCTCGACGAGGACTACTCTGACGGCATCGAGGTCGTCCGCCAGATTAAGTCCGAGCCGACCCTCCGTGACACGCCGGTGATGCTCGTGACGAATTACGCCGAGCACCAGGACGCCGCCGTGGCCGAGGGAGCGCTGCGCGGTTTCGGCAAGCTGGAGTTGGGCGACCCGGCAACCGTCCAGAGGGTTCGGGCGGCGCTCGCGTCGTGACGGACGCGTTCCCGCTGCGGCGTTCTTCAGCCGGCGGCGGGTAGTTGCTCGGCAGCCCGTGAGGCTTCGCCCCGCGCGACGAGGTCGACCCTCGTGTCGTCCGCCGAGCCGCCACGTCCGCGTTTCGGGCACATCAACAAGATGTACGCCGACGGAGCGAACACCAGCGCCAGCACGGTCGCCCCCGTCACGCCGCCGGCGATGGTGACGGCCATCGGCGGCCAGAAACCGCCGCCGCCGAGGATCAGCGGCATGAAGCCGGCGACCGTCGTGAGCGTCGTCGCGATGACGTGGCGGGTCGAGTGCACGACCACGTCGAGCACCGCGTCCGGCTCGCCCGCCCGCGAGCGTTCGCCCTCACGGAGCGCGGCCAGCACGACGATCGAGTCGTTGATCGCCACGCCGATCAGCCCCATCGTGCCGATGATCGCCGTGAAGCCGAACGGGTACCCCGCCAGTGCGAGCACCCCGAGGCTGAGGCCGACCGACATAAAGGCGATCGCAGCGATCAGCGCCGCCATGCGGAAGCTCCCGAACGACAGCACGAGCGTCGCCGCCATCAGCACCAGCAGCACGGCCACGCTCGACAGCAAATTGCCGATTGCTTGGTCACGCTTCGACGATTCGCCGCCGTACTCGACGCGGTAACCCGGCGGCGTTTCGAAGCCGCTCCGAGATAGCCGGTCCCGGAAGTCGGCCTGCACAGCCGCCGGCAGCAAACCGGCCTGCAAGTAGGCCTTCACCTCGTTCAAGCGTTGGCCGTTGAAGTGCGGGATCGCCGCGCGTTCCGGGGCGAGCCGGAGGTCGGCGACCGCTGAGAGCGGCGTGCGGATCGGCTCTCCCGAATCGCCGATCCCCACCAGGTCGGTTGCGGCGACGCGGCTCATGTCCCCCCGGGCAAGGTCGGCCACCCGGACGCGAACCGGCAGGTTCTCGGTCTCCTCCAAAACCGAGCCGCCGATGGCGCCCTCGAGCGTCGCGTCGAGCTGCTCCGCGATCGCTTCGTTGCTGAGCCCCGCGAGCCGCACGGCGGCCTCGTCGACGACCACCTCAAGCTTCGGCCGGCTCTCCGACAAGTCGGACGCGGTGTGGACCACCCCCGGCGTGTTGGAGAGGATGCGGCGGACCTCCGCGCCGAGCGACTCGAGCCGGTCCAGATCGGGACCGAACAGGCGGACCTCGATCGGCGCCTCGAACGGCGGGCCCTGCTCCAGTTGCCTCACCAGCAGGCGCCCCTCGGGCAGCCGAGCGTCGAGCTCTTGCTGGATCTCCCGGAGCACCGCAGCGTAGTCCTCCGCCGTGTCCAGCGTGACGATCGCCTGAGCGTACTCGGGCGTGGCGGCGCGGTTGGCCATCATGTTGTAGTAGAAATTGGGCGCGCTGGCGCCCAGGAACCAATCGACCGACCCGACGCGCGGGTGCTCCAGCAGCACGTCGCGCGCGGCGAGCGTCAGGCGTCGTGTGGCCTCGATCGACGAGCCGGCCGGGAGGTCGGCCTGGATGTGGAACTGGTTTCGCTCGGCCGGAGGGAAGAACTGCTCTTCCAGGGCGCCCGCCAACGCGAAACCGATAACGGGCGGCGCCACCGCCAGCGAGACCCCGAGAAGAGGCCGCCGGTACAGAACGCCGAGCACCCGGCGATAGAGCCGACCGGCCCGCGGAGTCTCGATGCCCCGGACCCACCAGGCGCCGCGTCCGTGCCGCCCGTTCGGCAAGAGGATCGCCGCCATGGCGGGCGTGACGGTCATCGCGAGCACGAACGACGAACCAACCGCGAGCATCACGCTGATCGAGATCGCGCCGACGAACTCGCCGGCCGGGCCGGGCATCAGCGCGATCGGCGCGAAGGACAGGCAGGTCGTCAGCGTCGAGCCAAACAGCGGCGCCGCCAGGTGCGACACGCTCGCGGCGACGGCCTCGCCCGCCGGCGCGCCGCCACGGATGCGGTCGGCGACCTCGTCGACCATCACGATCGCGTTGTCGATCAGCAGGCCCAGCGCGATGATCAAGCCCGTCACCGACATCTGGTGGATCGGCACGCCGAGCACCCGCATCCCGGCGAGCACGATCAGCGAAACCAGCGGCAGCGCCGAGCCGACTACGAGGGCGCTGCGCCACCCCATGATGACCCACACGACCGCCATCACCGCCGCGGCGCCGAAGAGGAGGTTGAGGAGCAGCGTGTTCAGACGCGACTCCACGTAGCCACTCTGCTCGAACACCCGCTTCAGGCCGATCGCGGGCGGCAGCTCGCTCTCGAACTGGTCGACGACCGCCTGTGCCCGCCGCGACCACGTGTCGATCCGCTCTTCGCTCCGGACGAGCGTCGCCACGGCGATGGCCGGTTTGCCGCCGACCAACGCGAGCCGCCGCGCGGGATCGGCGATCCCCTTGTGCACGTCGGCGACTTCCCCGAGCGACACGACGCGGCCGGACTCGTCGGCGCCGTAGCGGATCGGCGTGGCGGCGACGCGGCCGACCGTGTCGAGCTCCGAATCGACCTCCAGCGCGAGCGACCCGTCCGAACCCCGCAGCTGGCCCGCCGAGATCTTGGCGTCGCTCGAGCGCAGCTGGTCGGCCACGTCGCCGACGGTGAGGCCGAGCGTGGCGAGCTGGGCCGGGTCGACCGCGACGGTGACCTCCTCTTCGGGATCCCCAAACGCGTCGACCTCGCGTGTGCCGGGCGTGGCTCGCAGACGCTGCTCTAGCTCTTCCGCGGCGCGGCGGAGCACGGCGTAGTTGACCGGTGCGTCGGCGTCCCAGCGGAGCGCAACGATCGACGCGTAGGCCACCACCTCCAGCAGGTCGAACTCGGGCTCGCTGGCGTCGTCCGGCAACAGCGGCGTGGCGTCGTCGATCTTGTCGCGGACACGTGACCAGACCTCGTCGGACTGGTAGACATCGTCCCGGAGTTCGATCGTGATCGTCGCGACCCCCGACCGACTGGTCGAACGGAGCTCCTTGATTTCCGGGATCTCCTTGAGCTCCTCCTCGAGGGGCTCGACCAGCAGCGCCTCGACGCGGTCGGGGGTTGCCCCGGGAAGGAAGGTGTTCACGATCGCCGCCCGCTGGGTCAGCGTCGGGTCCTCCATCCGCGGCAGCACGAAGTACGACGACAGCCCCGACACGGCCACCAGAGCGATGACCAGCAGCAGCAAACGGCGGTTGTCAAAGAACAGACGATTCATGCGGTGGGTGGGTCATCGATAGCCGCGACCGGTTCTCCGTGCGCGGATCAAGGCTTCTCCGCCGGGGCAACGTCAACCCGCTGGCCCGGAACGACGCGGTGCGTCCCCTCGACAATGACCCTCTCGCCCGCCTGGAGCGTGCCGCGGACGAAGCTCCGGTCGCCGTCGTTCTCGATCACCTCAACCGGCCGCTTCGCGACGACCCCGTCGGCGTTGACCACCAGGACCGACCACAGCCCGCGTTTGCCGGGCGAGAGCGAAGATGTCGGTGTCCAGAAGCCGTCGATCGCGATCGACTCGTCTAGCGCGACCTTCGCCACCTGTCCCGGCACCAAGTTGGCCGAATCCGTTAGCCGCAGCACCACGTTCTGCGTGCGAGTCTCCGGGTCGAGCTCGGGACGCACCGACTGGACAACGGCGTAGTGCTGCTGTCCGTCGACCACGATCGGCAGCGATTGGCCCGCTTCCAACCGGCCGGCCGCCGACGGGGGCGCCCCGACCCACGCCTCCAGTGCGTCCTCTTCGACGAGGTCGATGACTGGCTCCCCGGGCGCGACGACGGTCCCCTCATCGAGCCGGCGCCGGGACACCCGCCCTGTGAACGGCGCTCGGAGGACGGCGTCTTCGAGCTGGTGGTCGATGTCCGCGAGCTGCGCTCGGAGGGCCTCGACCTGCCCGCGTTGGGCGGCGATCTCCTCAGGACGCGTGCCGGCCTCGAGTTCGGCCAACACCTGTTGAGCCGACTCGGCGCGGGCTGCCGCCGCACGAAACGCGTAGACCGCCTCCTCGTACTCCTCTTGGCTGATCGCTTCGGTCGGCGCCAGTTCGTGCCGGCGTTTCCGTCGGCGTTCGGCGATGTCGCGTTGCGCGGCGAGGCTCCTCGCGTCGGCTCGCGCGGCGGCGATGGTCTGCTGTCGCGGTCCGGCGATCAGCTCCTCCAGCCGTGCGATGGCCGTCGCCAATTCGGCGGCGGCCTTTGCCCGCGTCGCTTCGAGTCGGCGGGTGTCGAGCGCCGCGAGCGGCTGGCCCTGCTCGACGCGGTCGCCTTCGTCGACGGCTACCGAAACCAGTTTGCCGGCCGATTCGAACGACAGCACACTGCGTCGTCGCGGCTGGAGCGTGCCGGTGTAGACGCGCTCGCGTAACAGCGAGTCGACGGGCTCGGCGATGCGCACCCCCACAGTCGCGGCGGGGGCGTCCGATGCGTCGGCCGGCGTCGCCGACGCGCCCGCTCGCGAGGCGGCCTGCGATGCGTCGCCCCCCGCCGAGGCCGCGCCCAGCAATCCGACCAGGATCGCCAATCCGGCCCCGCCCAGCCAACGGCCCGTCAGTTTTTGACGGTCCGTCAACGCACGGCCAAAAAAAAGCGGCGGCCCGCTCCGCCCTTCGCGCGACGGGCGGCTGGCTTCACCGGGGGGCGAACTGTTCATGCCGAAAACACTGCTGTTTGACGCGGTCCATGTGAAAGGGGTAGTCATAATCGTCGCTCATCGGCGCCCAGCGGTAGCCGTCGAGCATCATCGACTGGTTCGTTCGTAGCGACGACACCGCGCTCTCGATCCCGATCTCGTTCAAGGCGTGGCTCGTGTGAGCAATGATTTGTGCGCCGAGGTAAATCGACCACAGCCCGAAGACAACTTCCTCGGGCTGAACCCGATCGTCGAGTGTCAGTTCCCCGGCTGCCAACGCGTCGTGGACGATCCGCACGACGGTCGCCATGCACCGTCGCTCGCACGATTCCATCAAGCGCCGGCGCTCGGGCGATGTTTTCTCCCAGATCGACGCGGCCCGAACGATCTGCTCGACTTTAAAGTGATAGGGGAACTGTTCGACGAACGCCTCAGCGGCGGCGCCGACCGTCGCTAGGCGGACGCGGGTCGGCGCGACGTGCCCGGCGGCGGCCTCAAACATCCGCAGTCTTGTGTCGAGGGCATCGTTCGTCAGAGCGAGCAGGATCTCTTCCTTGTTGCGGAAGTGCTGGTAGATCGTGCCCTTCGAGTACTCGATCTCCGAGGCGATCCGGTCCATGTTGAGGCCCAGATAGCCCCCCTCAAGGACCTGCTCCCGAGCTACCGACAGGATCCGCGCCTCACGGACCCGGACCTCGCGCTGCTTGCGGGTTTCGCCGGGGCGTTCTGCGAGATCGACGCGTGTCGTTGGCGGCGGTGTCGAGGTATTGGCGATCATGGCTCCTAACTGACTATTCGTCATGTCTTGACGTTTCGTCAAGGCAGAAGCGCGAAGCTAACCAGAAAATGCCCCGCACCCAACGGAGAGAGACCAAACCCGCTCGGCGCGCCTCGCCGCGGAAGTGGCGCCTGAGCGGCGACACAAAGCCTTTCAAGGAAGGGGTTTAGCTATTCCTTAATGACTTCTTTCACCGGCTGCACGAAGTGCGGCGACTTGCCCTTGGCCGTTAGTTCGTCGGCCTTCTTTTGGGCCTCTTTCTTCTGACTGTAGTCGTAAAGAGCGACCCGCTTGAGCGACTGATTGAAGACGCCCCAAAACGCCTTCAAGCGGACTTCGGCGGCTGCCTTGCTGCGGGTGGTCTTCTTCTTGGCCGCTGCTTTTTTCTTCTTCGGGGCGAGCGCTTCGTCGGCTTTCTCACGCGCCTCGGCCGCTTCGGCCTCGGCTCGAAGGTCTTTGCGGTTAACGACTTTACGAGCCATAAAGGCAGCCTGTATCGGGCGGACCGAAATCGGGGAAAGCGGCCAGACGCCGCGAAAGCCGGATTTTACCGCAACTCCCCGCCGGCTCCTACCGGGCGTCAGGCGGTCGGCGCCGGATCGGGACGGATGTCGATCCTCAGCTTCTTCGTGATCTCGTCCAAAGCCGCCTGGAACGTGATGATCGGCCGCCGGCGCACCCGTGAAACGGCTTGCCGCGATCGGGCGTAGGCGAAAACCCTGAGCACGAGCGACTCCGGCAGCTCGTCCCTCTCGACCGTGTCGATCACCGCGTCGATATAGGCGAACTCGACCGGGCGCCGGACCTGCAAGCCAAAGACGAGCTGCTCGCGGAGCGTGAGCTCGCGGTTTTCCGTCGTCTGACCAAAGCTGTCGGCAGCCGGCGCGATAAGTGCAAGCGTCGCGGCTAGCAACGCTCTGCGGCGCTGATAAGCGGATCCGCGGGAGTCGAGGAACATGCTGTCAGGCGGGGCTAATGCGAAGGGCGGCGCGAAGTGTCCGCGGGGCGCTACCAAAACCCAAGGCGCCGGAGAAGGCCATTCCGCCAATCGGACGAAAATGGCGCTGCGGCAACCTCAAAGCGCGACCGCTAGGGGTTCCCTGAACTATGCTTTGGCGATAGGGTTCCTGGCCCACCGGAAAGCCCGGCCTTGCGACCCGCTGGGTCGACAGGAATCGCGGCCTGAAGGTCACGCCGCGCGGGCCACTTTCCGATACCAGGGAAGCCGCCCGCTTGCGGCGACGCGACAAACCGAACACCGCGGTCGACGACCGCGTATCCGATCCAAGCTTTCGACCAGCATTCCGCCGGGAGGACCTAAAAATTCGATTGGCCCGAGCCGATCCATGGCCGCGCGCAGCGCTGTCCGGTTCGCGTCTTTCTTCGAGCGACTCCACTCCGTCGCAATCGGTCGGAAGTTTGATAGAGAAGCCGTGGTCGACTCGCTCGACCGCGGCTTTCTTTTTTTTGGAGCCCAGCGGAAACTTCACCTCCCCCCCCCCCTCCCCGAAACGAACGCCTTCTCCGCCGACCCACCACGGCGCCCCCCTTGGACCAGCCCGCCAAACACGCCGACGCCCCCTGGCGGCGCGAGTACCCGTTCGCTTCGCGCTGGCTGCAGCTCGAGCAGGGGGCGATGCACTACGTCGACGAGTCGCCCGCTCGCAACTCGGCTGGCGTGGTGCTGTTCGTGCACGGCAACCCCACCTGGTCGTTTCACTGGCGCAGGCTGATCGCCGCGGCGCAGCACGAGCGGCGGTGCGTCGCAGTCGATCACCTCGGGTGCGGTCTCAGCGACAAGCCCGCGCGGCCCTTCCGGCTCGCAGACCGGATCGAGCACCTCGGCCGCTTGGTCGACGAGCTCGACCTCCGCGACGTCACGCTCGTGGCGCAAGACTGGGGCGGGGCCATCGGCCTCGGGGCGATGCTGCAGCGGAAGGACCGGCTGTCGGCACTCATGCTGCTGAACACCGGCGCCTGGCCGCCGCGGCGGGCGCCTCGGCGGATCGCCGTGTGCCGCACGCCGGTGCTGGGGCGGCTCGCGCTGCAGGGCGGCAATCTCTTCTCGCTGGCGGCCCTGCGGATGACGACCGAGAAACCGCTCGACTCGGCGGTGCGGTCGGGTTACCTCGCGCCGTACAACAGTTGGTCCAACCGCCGCGCGGTCTTTGAGTTCGTGAACGACATCCCCACAGGCCCGTCGCACCCAACGTGGCGGACGCTCGCCCAGATCGAACGGCGCCTGCCGGAGCTCGCAGGCTTGCCCATCCGTCTGGTTTGGGGCATGCGGGACTGGTGTTTCGACCGCGCCTGCCTGGAGCGGTTCTGCGAGATCTGGGCCGCCGCGCCGGACCTGCGCGTGCGGCGCCTGGAGCGGGCCGGCCACTGGGTCGCCGAGGATGCGCCCGAGGTCTGTGCCGCGGAGTTGACGAGTCTCATCGCCGAGTGCGACGGCCCAGCGGACCCGGCGCGCGCGGACGCGGGCGCCGCAAGGGAGAGCGTCTAGTCCATGGCCGATTTGTTCGAAGGCGATGCCGCTTACGCGATCCGCTTGGGGAAGCAGGCGTTCACCTTCAGCGCGGCCCACTTCATCACCTACGCGGGCGACACGTGCGAACCGCTGCACGGGCACAATTACCGCGTAGCGATCGAGGCCGAGGCGCCGCTCGACGCGAACCACTACGTGCTGGACTTCATAGCCACGCGCGACACGCTCGCCGGGATAGTTCGCCGACTCGACCACCGCATGCTCTTGCCCACGGAGCACCGGACCATCCGGGTCCAAAAGTCCGTCGGCCCGACCGGGGGGCACGAGGTGGTCGTTACGCACGGCGATCGACGCTGGGTGTTCCCAGCCGAAGATTGCGTGCTGTTGCCGGTGCCCAACACGACCGCCGAGAAGCTGGCCGAGTGGATCGGCAAGACGCTGCTCCAAGCCCTCGAGCAGAACGACGCGCCGCGGCCGGCCCGGCTGACGGTCGAGGTCGATGAATGCGAGGGGCAGATCGGCCGATGCCGCCTCGGCTGAGACGGGCCCCGCTCTTCTCGATGCGACTCCTACGACCGTCACAACCCGCGCGGCGTACGGGCGCCCATCGCCGACCGCCGACCCGCGGGCCGCGTCTGTCGACGTAGGCTTTCGCGATCGCTACGCCGCACTCCGACTGCGGCCGTGGGAGCAGACTCCAGACACCGACTACCGGAGCGGCGCAATGAAGGTCGAGCACATCAACCCGTTCTTGAAGGCGGTCACCAACACGTTCGCTACGATGCTGGCCGCCGACGCCCACCGCGGCGACCTGTCGCTCGGAGACCCGCGCCAGCGCCAGTACCCGATCAGCGGCCTGATCGGCCTGTCGGGCAAGGCGTCGGGCATGGTCGTGATCAACCTGTCGACCGAGGTCGCGCTAAAGGCCGCGTCGCAGATGCTGATGGAAGACATCAACGAGGTGAACGACGACGTGCTCGACGCGGTCGGCGAGCTCGCGAACGTCATCGCGGGCCAAGCCAAGACCGACCTGGCTCAATACGACCTGAACGTCAGCCTGCCGAACGTTGTGACCGGCGAAGGCCACGAGATCCGGTTCCCCTCCTCGACGCCGCCGCTGGCGGTCCCGTTCAAGACCGACTTCGGCCCGCTGAGGTTGGAGGTCGGCTTCGAGACAGTCGACGAGCCCGTCGCCGCACGCTGAGGCCGGACGAACCCCGGTCAGCCCTCGTGCTCGGCCGCCCACTTCGCGCTGGTGTTCTGCGCGTGACGCACCTGGCAACGGATCCTCGCGCCGACCGCCGGGTTGGGGCGGTGGGCGGGAGGGGTAGGTGGGCCGTCGCCCCAATAGCGGCCGATCTGTCGCCAAGCATCGTCGTCGGAACTCCACCGCCACCGCGTGCCGTCGGCGTCGCGGAACACGCGCCCGTCGGCCATCACGGCGGCGATCTTGGCGATCGCCACCGCCACGTCCGCCGGATCGGCCACCACGGCCCCGCCCCGCACGGCGAGTTCCTCGGCCCTCGAAGCGGCGGCCGCGATTGACTCGGCCGTGGGCGGCTCCTCGATCAGCACCTGCGCATAGTCGATCGAGCAATCGTAGGCCGGCGCATGGCACGAGACCCGCACCCCGTACCAGCGCGAGTCCCGGCAGACGTGCACGTAGGTCGATTCGCTGCCTGGCGAGCACTCGACCTCGACACGATGCCCCGCCGCCAGAGCCGAAGCCCGAGCCGCCTCGGCGACTTGCAGGGTCGCTAGGTCTCGGGGAATGGGCGTCGGATCGGAGGGATCGGTCACGGCCAAAGCCTAACCGCCCGCCGGCAGCACAGCCCACACGCTCGGTGAGCGTTAAACCGCTGTCAAGCTAGGCCGTGTGTGCTGATTTTGCCGAAAGCGCGGGCCCTCGGCCGCCGATACCTCTGAGGTGCCGACCGAGCAGACGCGGGCGGGCGGCCTTCCTTTGGACCTGCAGCTATGCGGCTACTAATCGCAGCCCTCGTCGTCGTGCCGGCGGTCGCTGCTAGCGGCTGCGCTGTTGCGCCCGAGGGACGCGACTCGCAGTCGGTAACCCACGACTTGGCCGACTACTTCGCTCGAGAGTGGCCGCTGTCGGGCCCTCCGGCGATCCCCACGGACGCGTCGCCGTGCGGGTGCGGCGGCTGCCACGCGGCGCCAGAGCCCGCCTGCGGCCCGTGTGACGGTGGTGAGAGCGGATGCGGCTGGCCGGACGACTGGAACGCTGGCCGGGGCTTGGCTGGCCACCAAGCTGCGACACTGCCCGACCCCCCGCCCGCGGTGCCGCTGGAGCCTCCCCCCCGAGGCCGATTCTTCCCCGTGCCGACTCGGCCGGCGTTCGAGCCACAGCCCGCGGTGGCGCCCTTCGGGGCAATTCCCGAATCGGGACGATATCGGGTGTCAAAATAGGGTGTCTATGAGGGGGAACGAATCTGGGGCTGGAGACGCGCCTGCGTAGGGCCGATCGACGATCGTGCCGACCGCATGGTTCGGCCGGTTGTAGGGGGCGCTGCCGGGCTCGGAGCCGGCGGGCGGTCCCGGCCGCTCGCCCAACGCCCCCGCCCGCCGTCGCACCTATGCCGTTCGCCCCGTCGTTTCGTCGTCGCACGTTCTGGTTGGCCGGCTTCGCCGGCGCGGCGGCCTCGTTGCTGGCGCCGGGACGCTGTTCGGCGGAGATCTCGCCGCTGCGGATGACGCCGATCGTTCGCGCGGTGCAGGCGGCGCGGCCGTCGGTCGTCAACATCCAGGGCCAGAAGACCGTCACCGACGAGGCGGCCCCCGGCGGCGGCGCCCGCCAAGTGAACGGGATGGGCACGGGCGTGGTGATCGATCCGCGCGGCTACGTGCTGACGAACCACCACGTGGTCGACGGCGTGCGGCAGATCCGCGTCACGCTCGACGACGGCTCGGTCGATGTCGCGAGGCTCGTCGCGCACGACCGCCGGACCGACCTGGCCGTGATCAAGATCAACGTTGGCCGAACGCTGCCGACGATCCCCGTCGGCGCCTCGCAGGACCTCATGCCCGGCGAGCCGGTCATCGCGGTGGGCAACGCCTACGGCTACGAGCACACCGTCACCCGCGGGATCATCTCGGCCCTGGGCCGGGACGTGCAGGTCAGCGACACCCAAGCGTACGACGACCTGATCCAGACCGACGCGAGCATCAACCCCGGCAACTCCGGCGGGCCGCTGCTATCGATCGAGGGCAAGATGATCGGCCTCAACGTGGCGGTGCGGGCGGGCGCCCAGGGCATCGGCTTCGCCATCCCGATCGACCAGGCGCTCGACGTGGCGGCCGAGCTGATGAGCGTCGAGCGGCTCGAGAACAAGTGGCACGGCCTCGACGTGGCAGGCTCGCGAAACGGCGCCGCGCTGGTCGTGCGGCGTGTCGACCCAGGCAGCCCCGCCGCACACTCCGGCGTGCGCCCGGGCGACGTCATCGAACAGCTCGGCGACGTGCGGGTCGAACGCGCACTGGACGTCGAGCGGGCTTTGCTCGGCCGGCGGATCGGCGAGAACGTCGAGCTCGCGGTCCGGCGTGGGGAACAACAGGTCGACCTCCGCTTGGCCGTGGCTCGCCGCGGCGACGCGCCGGCGCGGCAAGCGACCGCTCGGGTGGCCGCCGCAACCGAAGCTGCCGCCGGCGGCGACAAGGCGTGGAGCGTCTTGGGGCTCCGGCTCGAGCAGGAGCCGTCGCGCACGTTCCAACAGCGCCAGAGCCGCTACCGCGGCGGCATGCGAGTGACCGACGTCCGCGTCGACGGGCCGGCCGCGGCCAAGGGCATCCGCACCGGCGACATCCTCGTGGGCATGCACCGCTGGGAGACGGCCTCGGACGACGACGTCCGCTACATCGTCAACAACGAGTCGCTCAGCGACCTCGGCGAGGTGAAGTTCTACGTGCTCCGCGGCGCCGAGACGCTCTACGGCGCGATGCGGATCGAACCAGTCCTCCGCTAACGGCCTGCGAGCGGACGCTTGCCGAAGCGGCCTCGCTGGCTCAGGCTCTCTGGATGGAACTCGATTTCGTCCAGTGGCTCGCCGATCGGCTGCCACCAGAGAACCGGCCCGGCGAGGGCGTCGGCGACGACGCGGTCCTCTTGCCGCTCGGCGGCGGCCAGCTGGTGACCGCGGCCGACCTGCTGATCGACGGCGTGCACTTCTCGTCGCAGGAACACTCGCCCGAGCGGATCGGCCGCAAAGCGCTAGCCGTGAACCTCAGCGACCTGGCCGCGATGGCCTCCCGCCCGACCGGTTTCCTGCTCAGCCTAGCCGTGCCCCGCGGGGGCGCCGGCGGCCTGCCGCCAGACCGCTTGGCCCGACGCTTGGTCGAAGGGATGCTGCCGCTCGCCGAGGAGTTCGGCTGCCCGCTGGTCGGCGGCGACACGAACGTCGGCCCCGGGCCGCTCGTGCTGGCCGTCACGGTGTTCGGCGAACCGGGGCCCCGCGGGTCCACCCTCCGAAGCGGCGCTCGGGCGGGCGACGCGTTGCTGGTGACCGGAGAGTTGGGGGGCAGCCTTGCGGGCAAGCACCTCGACTTCACGCCGCGTGTGGCCGAAGCGCTCCGCCTTGTCGAAGCGACCGACGTCCATGCGATGATCGACCTCAGCGACGGGCTCTCGCTCGACCTCAACCGCCTGTGCCGCGCCAGCGGGGTTGGGGCGCGAGTCGAGGCGTCTCGGCTGCCGGTCTCGGAGTCGCTCGTGGATGAGCCCGACGCGATCGAGCGAGCGCTCTCCGACGGCGAAGACTTCGAGCTCCTGCTGGCCGTCGCCGACACGGAGAAGGACCGCTTGCTCCAGTCGCCGCCCGGCGGCTGCCGGTTGTTCTGGATCGGGAACGCCACGGAGCCGACCGACGTGGTGCTCCGCCGCTCCGGCGGCGCCGAGGAGCCCCTCCAGCCGCGGGGCTACGAGCACCGATGACTTACACGCTCGACCTCGCCGACGAACAAGCGACCGCCGAGCTCGGGCGCCGGCTGGCCCGCGCGCTGCAGCCGCCGGTGGTCGTCTGCCTCGTAGGCCCGCTCGGCGCCGGCAAGACGCGGCTGGTGCAGGCCGTGGCCGCGGAGCTGGGAGCGAGCGAGGAGGTCACCAGCCCTACCTTCGTACTGATCAACGAGTACCGCTCGGGCAGCGCGCCGGTCTACCACTTCGACGCCTACCGCCTGACGGACGAGGACGAGCTGCTGCAGCTCGGCGCCGAGGAATACTTCGCCGGCCACGCACCGGCCGGCCCGGGCCTGGTGTTCGTCGAGTGGGGCGACCGCTTCGACCGTTTGTTGCCCGCCGACCGCGTGACGGTGCGGCTGGAGCCGACCGGCGAAACCACCCGCCGCGCGACGATCAGCGACCCGGCCGGCCTGCTCACCCAGACGATCACAGCGGGCGGCGACTGACCGGCTCAGGCGTCGCGGTTGGCCGCTTCTTGCTCCGCAACGGGCGGCGCGGCCTCGGCCTCGACCGGCGGTGCGTCGGGATCGACCTCGGGGTAGCCGTTTTGGATCTTTTCGGTCCCGACCCGCTGTTCGACCTCGTAGAGGATCCGTTCGGTGGTGGGCCGGTGGTACTTGTAGTTGTCGATCAAGAACCGCCGGCTGCGCCCCTTCGCGTCACGGTAACGCAGGTACGCAATCCCCTTGTCGCGCCACTGCTTCTTCTCGATCGCGGCGACCTGGTCGAGCGAGAACGACTCGCCCCAACGCGACGTAATCCCGTCGCCGTTGAGCTCGATCCACCGCCCGTTGGTGCGCGCGACCGTGGTCAAGAACCACACGCCCGCCACCAGCCCCAACGCCGCGAAGATGTAGTTGCTATAGATGTCCGCCTGGGTGCGGAGCTTGCTGAAGGGCTCGGGGGGCAAGGTCTCGGCCTGGGCTGTCTCCGCCCAAGCGGCCTGGAGCTCGTCGGACTTCTTGTAGAGCTGCAAGAAGGCTTGGTACTCCTCCGCGCGACCATGCACCTGCTGCCGGACGTCGGCCTTTTGCTCGTCCGACAGCTTGCTGTCGACCAACTCGTAGAAGGCCTCGCTCCGCTCCATCTGCGCCGGGTAGCGGATGAACCCGTCGTACACGGAGTAGGCCATGAACGCCAGCGCGCCGAGGCCGAGCCACTTGAAGCGGCTGTAGAACTTCGGGTTGTTTTCGGCGCGGAGGGGGAGCGTCGTGGCTTGGCTCACGGCGGGTTCTCGCTGGGGGCGCTAGTCGTGCGGGGTCGACGTGCCGTCGGGCCCTCGTTTGGCATAGCCATTCTGACCGGCGGAAATCTGGCGGGGCCTCCCCGCCGGCTCGGCGCGTGGCGAAACGCAACGGCCCGCCCGGCGCGACTGCTCCAAACGTCACAACCGGGTCGCCGGGCGAACACTCAAAGAATATAGCGGCTGAGGTCCTCGTCGCGAGTGACCTCGTCCAGCCGCTCCCGCACGTACGCGGCGCCGATCGGCACGCTGGCTCCGCCCATCTCGGGCGCCTCGAACGAGAGCTCCTCGAGCAGCCGCTCCATGATGGTCGACAGCCTGCGGGCGCCGATATTCTGGGTCGACTGGTTGACCGTGTAAGCGTACTCGGCCAGCGCGTCGATCGCGTCGGCGTCGAAGTCGATCTTCACCCCCTCGGTCTGCATCAGCGCGGCGTACTGCTTGGTCAGCGCGCCCCGTGGCTCGGTGAGGATGCGGACGAAGTCTTCCTTCGTGAGGTCGCTCAGCTCGACCCGGATCGGGAACCGCCCCTGCAGCTCGGGCATCAGGTCGCTGGGGCTGACCTTGTGGAACGCGCCGGCCGCGATGAACAGGATGTGGTCGGTCTGCACGTAGCCGTAACGCGTCTGCACGGTCGTCCCCTCGACGATCGGCAGCAGGTCGCGCTGCACGCCCTGGCGAGAAACGTCGGCGCCCTTGCCCCCCTCGGTGGCGACCACCTTGTCGATCTCGTCGAGGAAGATCACGCCAGAGTCTTGCGCAAGGTCGACCGCCTCGGCGTTGACCTTCTCGGTGTCGATGAGCCGCTCGCACTCTTGCTCGAAGATCACCTTCCTCGCTTCGGCGATCGGCATGCGGCGCCGCGAGACCTGCTTGGGCAGCATCTTCTCGATCATGCCCTGCACGTCGAAGTCCATCTCGCCCCCCGGGCCGCCCATCCCCGGGATCATCATCGCCTGCGGCTTCCGCTCGATCGCGACCTCGACGGTGCGGTCTTCGAGCTCGCCGGCGACCAGCATCGCGCGCATCTTCTCGCGGTTGCGCTCGTGCCGCTCCTGCGCGTCCTCAACGCCGGCCCCCGCGTCGAACGAATTGGGCGCCGGCACGAGCTTGTCGAGCAGCCGCTCGTCGGTCCGCCGGCGGGCCTCCGGCTCGACCTCGCCCCGCAGTCGCTCGCGGACCAGGGCGATCGCGCTGTCGACGAGCTCGCGCACCATGCTCTCGACGTCGCGGCCGTAGTAGCCGACCTCGGTGTACTTGGTGGCCTCGACCTTGATGAACGGGGCGCCGGTGAGCTTGGCCAGGCGGCGGGCGATCTCGGTCTTGCCGACGCCCGTCGGGCCGATCATCAGGATGTTCTTGGGGGACACCTCGCGTTGCAGCTCCTTGTCGAGCCGCCGCCGGCGCCAGCGGTTGCGGATCGCCACCGCCACGGCTCGCTTCGCGTCGCCTTGACCGACGATGTAGCGGTCGAGCTCTTCGACGATCTTCTTGGGCGTCAGGTCTTTCAAAACTTGGTGGCGGGTTACGGAAAAAGGGGCGGGGCGTCGACTCGGCCCGGTGCTCAATCCCGCGATTCGGCGGCGAGCGTCTCGACGAGGATGTTCCGGTTGCTGTAAACGCAAATGTCGCCGGCGATGCCGAGCGCCTCGCGGACAATCTCTTCGGCCGACAGCGAAGAGTGGGCCACCAGGGCCCGTGCCGCGGCGGTCGCAAAGTTGCCCCCCGAGCCGATGCCGAGCACGCCGTCCGATGGTTGGATGACGTCGCCGGTGCCGGAGACCAAGAGGGTGTCGCGGGCGTCGGCCACGGCGATCAGGGCCTCGAGGCGTCGCAGCGCCCTGTCGGTGCGCCAGTCCTTGGCGAGCTCGGTCGCCGCGCGGGGCATGTTCTGTGGGTAGTCCTTGAGCCTCGCCTCGAACCGCTCCAGCAGCGCGAACGCGTCGGCGGCCGACCCGGCGAAGCCGGTCATTACGCGGCCGTCGCCGATCGTGCGGACCTTCCGCGCATCGGCCTTCATGACGGTGTCGCCGAGACTCACTTGGCCGTCGCCCCCCATCGCGACCGTGTCGCCGACACGCACGGTGAGGATCGTTGTCGACCGGATTCGAGGGGTTTTCATACCATCGGATTGTCGAGCGATCGCTCCGATTTGCCCAGTGCCCAACCGGCCCCAAGCGGGGCGGCGGGCAGTCACTTTGGCGGCTTTTCGAGCGACTGGGCCTTACAAAGCGCACCCTTTTGCGACGCCGCGCGGCCGCACTTGAGGCAGACGTACTGCGGCTGCGAGACCAATTCCCGCAACTCCTCGAAGCGTTCGCGGAGGTCTTTCTTGCTCCAATCGCAGAGGGTTTTCTGTTTCGACACGGCGGGGCGGACGGGGGGCGGGTGGGCCGTTAGACTCGGGCGGTGTGCTTGTATTTTGACTGGTCGGCGCAATCGGAGAAACCACCGTGCCGAGTTCTCGCGTCTCGCGTAGCCCGCTGCTGATGTCGCCCGATGAATCCGCCCTGTTGGTGGTCGACCTGCAGGAGAGGCTGCTGGCCGCCCAAGGCGACGCCGAGCGGATCGTCTGGAACGCGCGCCGCCTCGCCCAAGCAGCCGCCGCGCTCGGCGTGCGGCGTGCGGCCACCGAACAAGCCCCCGAGAAGCTCGGCCCAACGGTCGCGCCGCTCGCCGAGCTGCTGCCGCCGCGGCTTCCCAAAGCCGACTTCAGCGCGGGCGCGTGCGTGGACCTGCTCGAAGAGTGGTCTCGGGAGGGCGTCAGGAGCGTGGTGCTCGCGGGGATCGAGACCCACGTGTGCATTGCTCAGACGGCGCTGGACCTGCTTTCGGCCGGCTTCGAGCCGCACGTGGCGGTCGACGCGGTCGGGTCACGGTTCGCCGTCGATCACCAGACCGCGTTGCGGAGGCTCGAAGGCTCGGCCGTCACGCTCACCACCACCGAGGCGACGCTGTTCGAATGGTGCGAGTCGTCGGCAAACCCGGCGTTTCGGGAGATTAGCAAGCTCGCCAAAGAGGGCGGGCCTTGAGCCCCGGCATCCGACGCGGCGTGACTATTTGGCGACCGTTTCTGGCTCCTCGCCCGGCTTAGCGGCAAGGCGATTCCCCGTGCGTCGCACCACGCGGCGGTGCGCTTCAATGCCGTTGCGTACGTCGAGCAATTCGGGGCTGGTGGCGACCGAATCGAGATCGCCCTCGGCTTCGACAAACCGCCGCAGCCGCGCGAGTTTCACCTCGAAGGGGGCCTCGTCGGTGGGCCCCCGCCCCGGCGCGGCGCCCCAATTCACGATCGTGTTGCCGGTCGATCGCAGGCGGTAGCTGTAGAACCTCACCCCGCCCCGCACTTCGGGCGGGAGTTCGACGTGGATCTCGTACAGGTGCAGCTCGGGCCACGCGTCGCCGAACGCGGCGAGGATCGCCGTGGCGCCGGTGAGCTGCTGCGTGGGCCACGGCGAGGGGTCGAACGGCGCTCGGGCGCCATCGCCGACGGCGACGGCGATCCGAGGAAGCCGAGCGACCAGGCGCTCGGGCAGGTCGCTGCTGGGGAGCCGGACCGTGTCGACATCGATCGGCGTCATGCCGTCCGGCAACATCACGGTCGCCAGCGGCCGCCGGTATTCCAAGCGAGCCACGACGCGGTCCGGCGGCGCCAGCGTGATCGAATCGACACGGCGAACCCAAGGGTGGCCGAGCAACGCGTCGCTCAGCGTGCGCTCCAGCTCCGGCCGCGGCGACAGGACTGAGAGCTCTGCCCCCTCGTCGATCGCGGAGAAGACTTGCTCCGGGAGGTCGCCCCTCACCCACGGCGGGGGCTCGTTCACCTCGAGCGCTGCCGCGGTCAATCGGTACTGCGGCCGCCGGGCGACCTCGGGTTGAAAGACCCGCCACGCGGCCTGAGCCGCGCACCACAGGGCCGCTAGGATCGCTAGCGACGTGAGCACGCCGCGTCGGGCGACGATGGCCTGCCGCAGCCCTGCGAAGAGCGTCTGCGAAGACGGATTGGGTTCGGGCACGGTGTCGGCTCCTCGGTCGCCCCTCGCCCGGGAGGCTCGCGCGCCGCCGGATGGCGTCGCGTCTCGGGAGCGGCCCCCGCCGATTACCAGATCTCGATCGCCAGCTCCAGCTCGATCCCCATCCGCTCGTGCACCCGGTTGCGGACCAGGTCGATCAGCTTCAGCAGGTCGTCGGAGGTGGCGCTCTCGGCGGCGACGAAGAAGTTGGCGTGTTTGTCGCTCACGCTGGCGCCGCCGATCGTCGCGCCCTTCAGGCCGGCCTGGTCGATCAGCATGCCGGCGCTCATTCCGCGGGGGTTCCGGAAGATCTGCCCCCGCCGCTGGTGGCTCATGGGCTGGCTGGCCTTGCTCACGATCCACTGCTTCTGCATCCGCTTGGTGAGCTCGGACGGGTCGGCCTGTTCGAGTTCGAAGACCGCCTCAACGATGGCTAGCTCGTCGAGGCTGCTCTCGCGGTACCCGAAGACCATCTCCGAGCGCTCGCGGGTGAGGGTCTCACCGGCCCTGGTCATGACCGTCGCCTCGGCGACCCACTGTCCGATATCGCCGCCGCGTCCGCCCGCGTTGTGGTGCAAGGCTGCGCCGACCGTGCCGGGAATCCCCACGAGCGTGTCGAGGCCCGCCAGCCCGGCGCGGACCGTCTCGTTGATGACGGTCGCCAGCGACGCGCCAGCCCCCACTCGGACCCGGGCGCCCTCGACACGGACGCGGGCGAACTCGGGGTCGTCGAGGAGGATGACCACGCCGGGCACGCCGGCGTCGCGGGCCAGCACGTTGGAGCCAGATCCGAGCAGCCGCACCGGCGTGGCGTCGTCGCGGCAGCGGGTGACGACCTCGGCCATTTGATCGGCGCTGGCTGGTTGCGCTAGCTGGGCGGCGGGCCCCCCCACGCCGAACCACGTCCGCTCGGCCAGCGGGGCGTCGGCCGTGAAGATGGTTTCCAAACCGGTGGTGAGCGCCATGGTCGGGTCGTGGGCAGGCTCGCGGGGCGTGATACCGATATTCAAGGCGAATCCCCCTTCCGGCGGAAGGGACGCGTGCCGGTCACGCCAGCTGCGTTTGCCGGGCCGCTTCGTACGCGGTCACCGCGACGGCCACCGACAGGTTCAGGCTGCGGACCTCGGGCCGCGTCGGGATCCGCAGCCGGCGGTTGGGGAACTCGCTGTGCAGCGAGTCCGGCAGCCCGCTCGACTCGGCGCCGAACACCAGCGCGTCGCCGGGTTGGTAGTCTGCCTCGAGGTAGGAGCGATCGGCTCTCTTGGTGAGCAGCCACAACCGATCGGTCGGCAGCCGCCGGCGGAGGTCGGCCCAGTCGTCGACGACCTGCCAGTCCAGGTGGGCCCAGTAATCGAGCCCGGCGCGCTTCAGCTGCCGGTCGTCTAGCTGGAAGCCAAGCGGCCGCACCAGCCAGAGCTTGGCCCCGAGCGCCACGCACGTGCGCCCCACGCTCCCCGTGTTGTAGGGGATCTCGGGCTGGTAGAGCACGACGTGCAGCTCGGGCATCTCGCGGTCGCTTCGGGCACGGGCGGCGATGGGCGCCGTGGGCGCCGCCGAGACCAACAAAAAACCGTGGCGGACCGAAGGTTCGGCCCGCCACGGCGTGAGCTCACGGTGCGAAGAAGCGGGGGGCGGACGGCGCTCAGCCGACCATGTCCTTGAGCTTCTTCAGCGGGCGGATCTTCACGACGTTCTTCGCGGGCTTGGCCTTGAAGATCGTCGGCTCGCCGGTGAACGGGTTGATGCCCTCGCGCTCCTTGGTGGCGGGCTTGTGCTGCAGGGTGATCTTGCAAAGGCCCGGGATCGAGAACATCTTCGGCGCGCCGCGGCCGGTCAGAGCCTTCTCGATCTGCGCGTCGAGCGCGTCGAAGACCTCGGCGACTTGCTTCTTGGTCAGCCCGGTCGCGTCGGCGATGTTGGCGTAGATCTCGGTCTTGGTAGGCGGCTTGGGGGCGGCTTTCGCCATGGGGTGGTATCCTCCGTTCGTGACGATATGACTCGCCGGGACTCCGTCCCTGGACGCGCTGTCCGTGGATGCGATTTGCGGCGAGACGCTATTGGGTGATAGCTCGGCTTGCGCCCGGCGGGCGACCCGGGAGATTAAAACGAGGTAGGTCTCGGCCCTACAAGCGGGAAAAGCGCGTCTGTGCCGAGAAAAACGGGGGTTACGGCCCTCGGAGGCCGACGACCCGCCCCGACATGGCCCCGACGCGTGTCGCGAAGCGGCATGGGAACCAGGCAGCTTGCAGGGAAGGCATAACGCCTTATGAATAATACACTTAGCGTTGATCTGAAGGCTCAGTCGGGCTGTCAGCCAAGCCGTCCATTCGACGCGGCCGGCGCCCTCCCTCGGCTTCTTGGGATAGTCCTCGCGGCAAGCGGCCTTTTTTTCGGTTTTCAGCCGGTTTTCGCCGAGGAAACGGCCCCCGAGCCCCAGACAGCCGAATTCAGCCGTCTGTACTTCGGCCTCCAAACGGTGACCGATCGCGAAGTCGAGTCGCGTCTAGAGCTGGTCCTCGACCTGCTTTCCAACCAGCGGTACGGCGAAGCGGCGCCGCTCGTGGAACGCCTCGCCGGGAAGAAAGCCGACACGGTTGACGCGGCAGGCGCGAGCCTCGAGCAACGCCTGGTCGACGCGATCGCCGCCGCGCCCCGCGAAGGCCGATCGGTCGTCTTGACCGTTCTCCAGGGCCAGTACGACCAACGACTCAAGTCGGCGTCCGGCGTGACGCAGCTGCAGCAGATTGTTGCCGACTGGCCGCCCGAGCTGTTCGGCGACGCCGCTCTCTTGACCTTGGCGGCCAACGAGGCCGCGTCGGGCGCACCGCAACGCTCGGCTCAAATCTACCGCGTGGCCCGCGAGGCGCGCGTGGCCGCCGGCGATGCGGCGCCCTCGTGGTTGCGGCTGAGAGAAGCGGCCAACTGGCGACGCGCCGGCCGCGACGACTTGGCGTCGGCGGCCGCGTCCGGCTTGAGAGAGATCGCCGAGCCGCTTCGCGCGCCCAGTCCTCCGAGACCGCCGTCTGCGCCCCCTAGCGGTTGGCTGAGCTGGCTTTGCGAGTTCGCTAGCGATCAAAACGGCCGAAGTGGCGGCGGGCCCAGCGGGGGGTTCCAAAACGCGCCGGTCGCCGCGAATGACACCGGGGTGTACGTCGTCAGGGAAGACTCGCTGCTCGCCTACGACGCGGCCTCCGGCCGGCTGAACTGGGCGGCCGAGGTCGCCCAGCGCGGGACTTCACAGCGGGGCCGCCGCGAGTCGACGCCGGTCGGCTCGATCGCGTGCGACGATCAGTTTGTGTACGCGGTGGCCGCCTCGCCCGAGCGACGGATCGCAACGCCGGATACATTGCGCTCGTCGATCGAGAGCCACTGGCGCCGGCGGTCCGACACCGCCGAGACGCCCAACCGCCTCGTCGCGCTGGACGCCGCCGCCGGGGGCAAGCTCCGCTGGGCCCTCGACGGCGCCGACGCGGACAGCCCGGTGTCGGGCGCGGCGTTCCTCGGTCCTCCGAAGCCCGCTGAAACGCGCCTGTACGCGCTCACGAGCCGCGACCAAACCGTCAGCCTGGTCGAGGTCGCGGCCGACACGGGCGAGGTGCGATGGACCCAGCCCTTGGTTCGGTTTGAACGCGCGGCGCCCGCCAGGGTGGCGGAGATTCCAGCGATTCCCGTAGTCGGCGAGCGCCTGATTTACTGCCCAACGGCGCGCGGCGCGGTCGCGGCGGTCGACCCCGTGCGGCGGCGGCTGGCTTGGATCCACTACCTGCCCGTCCCCGCCGAAGCGCAAGATGGCCGGCCGCAACGCGGTTGGCAGGGCCTCAACGCGGGGGATCTCAGGGCGTGGGAGAACGACGAGGTCGCTTGGCGGCACTCCGCCGTCATCGAGAACGGCGACCGCCTCATCGTCGCGACCCCCGCCGCGCCGACTATCGAAGCGCTCGACCCGGCGACCGGCGAGTCGATCTGGGCGGTCTCGCGCGACGAGGGGCTGAGCATCGCCGGCGTCGTCGACGACTCGGTTGTGGTGATCGAGAGCGGCGCCATCAGCTCGTGGGCGGTGAGTGACGGTCGCGAGCTGTGGTCCGTCTCGCTCGATGGCGACCGCCCCGTCGGCCACGGCGCGGTCGTCGGCGACCGCGTGATCGTGCCGACACGGTCGGGGCGATTCGCCGTGGTTTGCGCGGGCGAGACCGAATCCGCTCGGCTTGAGTGGGTGTCCACCGACACCAACCCGTTGGTGGCGCCCGTCCAACTCGGCGATCTCATCGTGAGCGCTGGCGGCCTGTTCAGTTGCTCGGATCGAGCGGTCGGACGGTGGGCGTGCGATGCCGATCGGGCCCCGACGCGCGAAGCGGCGTCGCTCTCGTACTGGCAAGGACGCTACGAAGCCGCCCCCGACGACCCTCAGGCAATCGCCCGCTACGCAGCCGCGTTGCTCGAATCGGCCGACGCGGGGCGGATCGCCCCGGTCGAGGCGGCGAGCGAGCTGGAACGCCTCGAGGCGGGCCCCCGCGCGGACGCGTTCGCCGCCGCCCTGCGGCTGACCGCCGAGGGCGCCGACCCTTCCACTCTGCTGGCCACCGCCCGGCGGCTCAGCAACTCACCGGCGGCAGACTGCGTTCTGCGTCGGTCCGGGGGCCTCGAACTACGCGCCGCGCGGCTCGCGGAAGGCGTCCTCTCACGCCGCGAGCCCGAGCCCGAGCCCGCCGAACCCCCGGAGCGTGGCGCTTCGATCACGTGGTCGACCCACCACGTCCGCAGCCAGCTCGCTGTCGGCACGCCTGAGCCGATCCTCACCCGGAGTTCGCGGCGGCGACACAGCGGCCGCAGGTTCCAGCACCAGACGTTCGAGCCGGCAATCCGCGAACCGAGCCCGACCGACCCGACCGACCTGCAGTTGATAACCCGAGGTAACCAGACGGTCGTCGTCGCGACCAATCGGTTCGGTGAGGGGGTGTTCGCAGAAGCCTTGCCGAGCGGTCCCCCCGACCGGCGCAGCAACCGCCCGCCCGACCCGGGCGAGCCCAACCACTGCCTGTGGCGAGGCCGGCTAGCCGTTCGACTCGAGGACGGCTACGCCGTTTACCGACTGAATCCGGCCGAGGGTTCGCTCGCAGGCGGCCGGGCAGGCCTGCTTTGGACGAGTCGGTCGGCGAGCCGGGCGGACTGGCCCGACCCGCTCGACGACACACCAGCGGTAGAGAGCCCGATGGCGATCGGGCCCTGGGGCGTCGTGTCGATCAGTGATCGCTCGCTTGCCTGCCGCGACCTCGAGTCGGGCCGACTGGCGTGGCGGCGCCCGCTCGCCGGCAGAGCGAACGCGACCCGCGTGCTGGCCGTCAACGACCGACTGATCGTCTGCGACGGCGAGAACCCTGCCCTTCGTCTCGCCGCGTGGACGGGTGAACCGAGTGGCGCCGAGGGGCGTTTTCCGGCTCCGGACAGTTGGGTTTGCCAAGCCGGCGACGCGTTGCTTACGCAGTCCAAAGCGCGGGAGTCGCGGCGTTTTTCGATTTGGCCGTTGGCCGATGAGAACGAGCCGAAGCTGTGGGAACGGTCGTTCCCGGCCGATTCGGTGGCCGCCCTCTGCGGTGGCGATTTGCTTCTGGTGCTCGACCCAGACTGCCGGCTCACGGCAATCGACATCGCGCGCGGCGAAGAGCGGTTCGAAACCCGTCTGCCTGCCTTCGACGATTCACCGGTCCGCGACCTGCGTGCGCGCCCGCTCGGAGAGCGGATCCTCGTAGAGGTCGATCGGGGGACGGCGATGCTCGATCAAGCGCGCGGCGCCGCCCCGCTGGGGCCCGAGCCGCTGCTGACCGGAGAATTGCACTGCCTGGATCGGAAGAGCGGCGAGCCGGCGTGGGTCTCGCCGGCGATCATCCAGCGTATGGCGGTCTTGCAGACGGCCATCGCCGACCCGCCGGTCCTGCTGCTCGCCCGCGGCGCCGCTTCGGCAAGCGGCGAGTCCGACGACACGCCGGAGCTCGTGCTAGCAGCCCTCGACGCCCGCACGGGGGCGACGCTCATGCGACGCTCGGGGCTGCCCGCGGACCAGCCAATCGAAGCGCCTCCGGCGTGGGCCGTGTTGGAACGGGGCGACACGGAGCGGGTCGTCGCCCGGGTCGGACGCGTCGCCCTGCGGCTGGAAACGACCGACCGCCCGGCCCCGCCCCGGCCGCCGATGGACGCTCGGGTCGAAGACCCCGACGCGCAGCGGCGGCCCGACCTGGAGGACCTCGAACAAGGGGTCGACCGGCTGTTCCAGTGGATCGAAGAAGCCGAACAATGAACTCGGCGTGGGCCGCGGCGGTAGCGATCGGGTACAGTAGGGGCATGCTCTCCCGCCTCCCCGCGCCTCGAGCGGCGTCGCTCTTGGCCCTGCCCTTCGCGTTCGCCCTGACGGCCTCGGCCCCCGCCGCCGACGCGGCCCGCGTGACCGACGGGGGGCTCCGGTGGCTTGCCGCCACGCAGAGCCGCCTCGGCTCTTGGGACGCCGGCGGCCGCTACCCGGCCGCGATGACCGCGCTGGCGGGCATCGCGTTGCTGTCCGAGGGCTCGACTCCCAGCGGCGGCCAGTACGCCCCCGAGCTGCGCCGTGCGGTCGATTACTTGATCAGCCAAGCCCGCCCCAACGGCCTGATCGGCGATCCGCTCCGCGACGACCGCTACACGTACGGGCATGGCTTCAGCATGCTGTTCCTCTCGCAGGTGCTCGGCGAGGAAGAAGACGCCAAGCGACGCGAAGAGATCCTCCGCGTGCTCAGCGCCGCGGTCGAGTTCACCGGCAAAGCACAGACCGTGGCGGGCGGCTGGGGCTACGTCAGCGCGCGCGACGGCAACGGCTTCGACGAGGGCTCCACCACCGTCACGCAGGTCCAGGGCCTACGCGGTTGCCGCAACGCGGGCGTGCCGGTCCCGAAGTCGATCGTCGACAAGGCGGTCGCCTACATCCACGGCTGCACGCTCAAGGACGGCGGTGTGCAGTACAGCACCAAGGGGGGCAACGGCCGGCCGGCGATCACCGCCGCGGCGCTCGCGTGCCTCTACGACGCGGGCCAGTACGACGACAACTACGTGCCCCGCATGAAGCAGTACTGCGAGACCCACCTGGGCGCCGACGACACCGGCTCGCACGGCCACTGGCACTACGCGCACTTCTACTATTCGCAGGTGCTCTACCGAGAGCCCGAGCAGTGGGACGAGTACCGCCGCCAGACCTACGCGAAGCTGATCGCACAAGCCACGCCGGTCGACACGCCGCGCGGGCCCGGTTACCGATGGAACCAGGGGTACATCGGCCCGGTGTATACGACCGCGCTGAACCTGATCATCCTGCAGCTCGACAACGCGTGCCTGCCGATCTACCAGCGGTAAGCCCGCGACCCGCCCCCCCTCCCGGCTGAACGAGAAACACGGTGCCCGACGAATCCACCGCCGACGACGCGGCCCGCCTCCGCGACACGACCAACCGCATCCGCGAGCAGCTCGCCCGCCTGATCGTGGGGCAAGAGGGCGTGATCGATCTGCTGCTGATCGCGATGCTGTGCCGGGGCCACTGCCTGCTGGAAGGGGCGCCGGGCTTGGCCAAGACGCTCCTCATCAGCTCGCTCGCAAAGTCGCTCGGTCTCACGTACAGCCGCATCCAGTTCACGCCCGACCTGATGCCCGCCGACATCCTCGGCACCGAGATCATCGAAGAGGACCGGGCTACCGGCCGGCGGGACCTGCGGTTCCTGCCCGGTCCGATCTTCTCGCACGTGATCCTCGCCGACGAGATCAACCGCACCCCGCCAAAGACCCAAGCCGCGCTGCTCGAGGCGATGCAAGAACGGCAGGTCACCGTGGGCCGGGTGCGTCGCGAGATCGGCAATCCCTTCTTTGTGCTCGCAACCCAAAACCCGATCGAGCAAGAAGGGACCTACCCGCTGCCCGAGGCGCAGCAGGACCGCTTCATGTTCAAGGCCCTGGTCCGGTACCCGACGTTCGAAGAAGAGATCGAGGTCGCCCGGCGCACGACCGTCGGCGAGTTCGCCGAGATCGAGCCGGTCTCCTCGGCCGAAGAGATCGTCGCGCTGCAGAGCCTCGTGCGTCAGACGCCCATCGGCGACGACCTGGTGCGCTACACGGTCGCGCTGGTCCGCGGGTCGCGTGTCGGCGAGCCCGACGCGGCGCCCGACGCGGCCGGGCGGCTCGCGTGGGGCGCGGGGCCGCGCGCGGTCCAGTTCCTGATCCTCGGCGCGAAGGCCCGCGCGCTGATGGCCGGCCGGCCGTGCGTCGAGATGGACGACCTCACCGCGCTCGCCAAGCCCGTGCTCCGGCACCGCCTGCTGCTGAACTTCCAGACCGAGAGCGAGGGCCTGTCGCCCGACGACGTGATCGAAGAACTGCTCGGCGCCACCCCCACGCGTGACGAGACCCTCCGCAATGACCCCCGCTTCCGCGGCGTCCTCGCAGGTTGATCGGGCCGGCGGCCCGTCGCTCCCCGACGTGCTCAGGCGTGTCGGCCGGCTCGAGGTCCGCGCCGCGCGAGTCGTCGACGGCTTCCTCACCGGGCGGCACCACAGCCCGTTCCTCGGCCGGTCGCTCGAGTTCCGTGAGCACCGCGAGTACACCGCCGGCGACGACCTGCGGCACGTGGACTGGAAAGTTTGGGGCCGGCAAGACCGGCTCTACGTGAAACAGTACGAAGAGGAAACCAACCTGCGGGCCACGCTGCTCGTCGACGCGTCCGCCAGCATGAGCTTCCGCGGCGCGCAGGACGCGATGTCCAAGCACGAGTACGCCGCGACCGCCGCGTGCGTGCTGGCGTACCTGCTCGTGAGCCAGCACGACGCCGTCGCCTGCCGCGTGTTCTCCGATCGCGTCCTGGCCGAGGCGCCGCTCCGCACCGATCGCTCCCACGTCGCGACGATCGCCGACCTCCTCTCACGCTCGCTGGAATCCCCCGGCGCGGCCGCCAAGACCGACCTCGCGTCGATCCTAGCGAGCACGGCCGAGGCCGCGGCCCGGCGCAGCGTGGTCGTGCTGCTGTCCGACCTGCTCGCCCCACTCGACCGCCTCGACGGGGGGCTCGCGATGCTCGCCTCGAAGGGCGTCGACACGCTCGTGCTCCAGACCCTCAGCGACGACGAGATCGACTTCCCCCTCCAGGGCGCGACCCGCTTCGTTGGGCTCGAAGGGGGCGCGCAGCTCGACGCCAACCCCCGCGCCCTAAGGGGCGAGTACCTCGCCGCGCTCGCGCGGCACCAACAGGCCATCGAGTCCGCTTGCGCCCGGCACGGCGCAGAACACCGGTTGATCCGCACCAGCGAGCCGCTCGACGCGGTGCTCGCGGCGCTGCTGACCAGCCGCGGCCGCAACCGCCGGCGTTGACTCGCGCCGCGTCCCCTCGAACCGCTTGCCGTGACGTTCGTCTTCCCCACGCTTGCCGCTGTCGGCGCCGCGCTCGCGCTCGGCCCGATCATCGTGCACCTGCTCAACCGCCGCCGCCGGCGGGTGGTTCCGTGGGCCGCGATGGATTTCCTCCTCGCAAGCGACCGACGCAACAAGACGCGGGTGCGCCTCACGGAGTGGTTGCTGCTCGCCAGCCGTGTGCTCGCGGTGGCCGCCGCCGGCCTGCTGGCCGCGGGCCCACGCACGACCGGCCTGCTAGACGGGTGGTTCGGCGCCGCGCCGGCGACGCACTACGTGCTGCTCGATGACACGGCCTCGATGCGTAGCCAAGGCGCCGAGGCCGACGCCTGGCGCCGAGCCACCCAAGCCATCCAGCGGCTCGCGGAGTCCGCCGAGCGGCACGGCGACCGGGTCGAGGTCGTCCGCTACACCGACCTGCTGACACAACGCAGGCCCGACGTGCTCGCCGCCACCGAGCCGGCAACCGGCGGCGCCGCGCCGCCGGCCCCGTCGACTTGGCGACCCAGCTACGCTTCGGGCGGTCCGGCCGACGCGTTGGACCTGATCGCGCAACGCCTCGCCGATCGCGCCGAGGGCGGCCCGGGGTACGCTTACCTCTTCTCCGACTTCGCCGGCCCCGACCACGACGCGGCGACCGGCTGGTCGTCGTCGGTCGAGAGGCTGTCCAACCTCGTGAGCGGTGTGGTCCTGGCGACCGTGGGCGGGGCCGGTGCGACCAACTTGGCGATCGAGTCGCTCGAACTCGAACCGGGACCCCGCGCGGCCGGTGTTGAGCAGCGGCTGCGGATCGAGCTCGTCAACGACAGCGACTCGGCCGTCGGCCCGACGCCGGTCACGATCGAGCGCAACGGCGCACCGCTCGCCACCATCGAAGCCGGCCCGCTCGATCCACGCGGCCGGCGCGCGATCGAAGCCCCCGTCCGCCTGCCGGGCGAGGGCGTGCACGCGGTCGCCGCGTCGATCGGCGCTGACGCCCTCCAGGCGGACAACCGTCGGTGGCTGGCGATCGAAACCGCAGCCGCCCGGCCGGTGCTTCTGTTGGCAGACGATGGCGCCGACGCCGAGGCCCGGGTCTTCTCCGCCGCGTTGAGCCCCACCGGGTCGAGCCGCAGCGGTTGGGCGCCGCACGTCCGCTCGCGCTTGACCGACGAGGACCTCACCGACGCCGCCGCCGTGCTCGTGCTCGACAAGCAGCGACTTTCCGCCCAAGAGATCCGCCGCCTGGAGCGGTACGTCGCCACGGGAGGCGGCGCCCTCGTGGTCGCGGGGCCGCAGACCGATGCGGAGTGGTTTGACCTCTTCTGGCGCTCGGTGGGGGGCCGCGCGAAACTGGGACCGCCCACCTCGCCGCCGCCGGTCGATCCCGGCCAAGCGGTGCTGACCGCCAACGACCACCCCGCCGTGCGGGTGCTTCGGGGCGAGCGGAACAGCTTCTTGCCATTGGTCCACGTGCTCGCCTTCCGCAAGCTTGAGTCCGACGGCGCCGCGCAGCCGCTCCGGCAGGTGTCCGAGCGATCCTCTGCCACGAGCGAGTCAATCGTGGAAATGGTCGACGGGTCGCCGCTCATGGTCGAGTCGCAGCACGCCCGGGGCCGCGTGATCACGCTCCTAACGACTGCCGCGGCGAGCGAACCGGACGGGCCGCCGTGGACCAACCTGGCCGCGCTGCCGGTCTTCCCGGTGCTGGCGAACGACCTCGTCGCTTGGCTCTCGCAGCAGCGGCTGCGGCCACCGGCCGAGACAATCGGCGCCGGAGCCGTCGGCGCCGACTCGCCACGCGACACGCTGCTCCGGCTCAACGACAGCGGCGACCCGACGCCCGCCGCGGGCCTCGGCCCGGGCGCGCCGCTGTCGCCGGCCGAGCCGGGCGTGTACCGCCGCGTGGTCGGCGGGGTCGAGGAGGCGCCGTTCTCGGCCGACGTCGACCCGCGCGAGAGCGACCTCAGGGCGCCCCCGCTCGAGGAGCTGCGGCGTCGCTTCGCCGACGTCGCGCGCGTGGCCGTGGCCGACGAGCTCTTCCGCGAAGAAGACGCGCCGCAAAGCCGCGTGTTCGAGTACGCCCTGGCGGCCGCGCTGCTGCTGCTGCTCGCCGCCGAGCGTGTGCTGGCCTACCGGTCGAGCCACGTGGCGACCGACGCCGTCCCCGCGCCGCGGAGGGGGCGATGAACGGGTTGCCGGAGGGCGGAGCGGCTGTCGTTTACGACGGCTTGGGGTGGGAGCTCCTGCTCGACAACCCGGCGTGGCTGTCGGTGATCCTCGTGCTCGCTTTGGCCGCGTGCGGAGCGGCGGTCGCTTGCTGGTTGCGCGAGCGGCCGGCGCTGCGGCGGGGGGGGTTGCTGCTGCTGGCGCTGCGGCTGATCGCCATCGCGGCCCTGGCGACGCTGCTGGTCGAACCGCAGCGACGCAGCGTGACGCCGCGTGTCGAGCCGTCGCGCGTCGTGCTGCTGAGCGATCACAGCGCGAGCATGCGGCTACCGGCGAGCGACGCGTCCGGCGCGACGCGGGGCGACGCCGCCGAGGAGGCCCTCCGCCGGGTCGATCGCTTGCTCCGGCCCGACCACACGCCCCGCGCGGCGGCGTTCGCCGCGTCGCTTGCCTACGGCGACGAGCCACCCGGCGCCGATGCGACCCGTCTGGGCGCGGCGCTCGAGCAGGTTCTCGCCGACCACTCGGCGACTCCCCTGGCGGCGGTCTTCGTCGCGACCGACGGGGGGTGGAACGCCGGGAGCGACCCGAGAGAAGCCGCGCCGGCCGCCCTCGCGCGCGGCGTGCCGGTCCACACGATCGGCGTGGGCCCGCGGGATGAGCCGCCGCGGACCGAACTCCGCGACCTCGCCGCGCCCAGCCGCGCGGCGGTGGGCGACCGCTTCAGCGTTTCGGTGACGGTCGCGACTAATCAGCGGGCCGCCGCTGAGGGTAACGAGATCGATGTCGCTATCTCCCTCGCGCCGCTCGCGGTCGACGACTCAACAGGGCCGCGCGTGGCCGAAGAGTCGGTGTCGCTCTCTCCGCCGAGCCAAGGGGGCCTCGTGAGCAAGAAAGTCGAGCTGCAGGGCGCGAGTCCGGGCCGGCACGTTATCGTCGCCGAGCTCGTCGACCCGTCCGGCGCCGACGCGGCCGGCCAAACGATGCGTGCGGTGGTCGAGCTGATCGACCAACCGACGCGCGTGCTGCTCGCCGCGAGCGGGCCAAGCCGCGACTACCGCTTCCTCCGCGATCAGCTCTTCCGCGACGACCAGTTCGAGGCCGATGTGCTGCTGCAGTCGGCCGCCGGCGCGATCACTCAGGACGCCAACCGGGTGCTCGATGCCTTTCCCACAACGGCCGACGAGCTCGACCCGTACGACGCCGTGGTCGCGATCGACGTCGACTGGCGTCGCGTCGACGACGGGTCGCTCGGCGCCCTGTCGCAATGGGTTTCACGCGGCGGCGGGGGCCTGGTGGTCGTCGCCGGGAGGGTCGGGCTGATGCCCAGCTTGCGGAGTGGGTTGGCCGCTCCGTTGCGCACGCTCGTGCCGGTCGCCCTGCGCGACGACCCGCTCGCGCTGAACGACGCGATCACCCCAAACCGCGACCCCGAGCCGGTCGCCCTCACGCGGCCCGGCGAGCAGCTCGGCTGGCTCGCCGGCCGGGGCGCGTCCTCCGACAGCGACTCCCTGTGGGAGGAGTTCCCCGGCTTCTACGCCTCGCTCCCGCCGGCGGAGCCGAAGCCCGGCGCGACGGTGCTCGCTCGCCTGGGCGAGCAAGACAACGCGCCGCCGCTGCTCGTGGAAGGCTTCTACGGAGCGGGCCGCGTCGTCTATCTGGGCGCGCCGGAGACCTGGCGTTTACGCACGGTCGACCCGGCCTGGTTCACCGAGCTGCACACCGGCCTGTTGCGGCACATCTCGCAGGGGCGGCTGCGGGGCGCAGCGGCCGCCGGCGTTCTGCTGTTCGACCGCCAACGCTACAGCCTCGGCGAGCCGCTCCGCTTGCGGTTCATCGACCGCACACCGGGCGAGGCGCCGCCGAGCCTCGTCGCCCGGCTGTCGGTCGACGATTCGCCCCCAACCGAAACGCCGCTCGACCCTGTAGCGGACGAGCCGGGCGCGTACGCGGCTACGCTCCGGCCCGAGAAGACCGGACGCTACACGGCGGCCCTGCGTACGCCGCTCGGCGACGTGCTCTCCGCCACCGCCGAGGTGACCCTGCCCTCGCTCGAAAGCGAGACCACCGTGCAGAACGCCGCCCTGCTGCGTGAGCTCGCCGAATCGACCGGCGGGGTCTACATCGACTTGGCCGACGTCGACGCGCCGCAGCGCCTCGACCGGCTCGCCGCCGCGACTCCTTCGGCCGCCGAAACTTCCGTCGAGCTAGGGCCACCCGACGAGCGGTTCGCCCGCCGGGTCGCCCAATGGTCGTTGGGAGTGATGGCCGGCGCGTTGCTGATAGAGTGGTCGCTCCGCCGACTGTGGCGGTTGGCCTGATCCCACAGCCAAAAACAACAGCAGCCCCTGCGTTGACCGGACCCGCGCCAGCCGCCGCCATCCGACACAGCTTGGCGCGCTTGCGCCGGCAGGTCCGTGCCGCGATCGCCAAACGGCTCGCTTGGCAGGCGGCAGCCGCGGTCGGCCTCGCGGGCTGGGCCTGGCTGATCCTGGACCGCCTGCTCGAGCCGGGCCCTGCGTTGCGTGCGGGCGCGCTTGCGCTGCTGGTGGGATGGGCCCTGGCCTGGCTGGGCGCCGTCGCTGCTTACCGTCTGTTCGGGCGGCTCACCGACCGCCAGCTGCTCACCCTGGCGCACCGCCACCGCCCGCGCGACGCGGACCTCGTCGCGACCGGCTTGGACCTGCTGGAATCGCCGAGCCAACGGGCGGCGCCGAAGCTCCAGGCGGCGACGATCCGGTCGGCCGAAGCCGCGGCCGATCGGCTGGCAGAGGTCCGCCTTGTGCGACCCGCGGGTCAGAGCTTGTTCGTCGGCTTCGCGCTGGTGACCGTCCTGTCAGCCGCCGGGCTGGTCGCGGTGCGGCCCGACCTGGCGGGATGCTTCGCCCGGCGCGTCGCGTTGTCGGACGAGCCTTGGCCGCGCCGCGTGAGGCTCGTCGCCGAGGGGTTCGAGCGGCACGCCCCCTCGGGCGAGTGGCGCCGGCACACCCCCCGCGGCGAGCCAGCCGAGTTCTTCGTCACCGCGTCGGTCGACGAAGGGGAGGATCCGCCCGCGTTGCTGTGGGCGAAGCGGTTAGCTCGGCGGGGAAGCCTGTTCTCGCTGACCCGGGTCCCCACCGGCCCCTCGGGCGACACCCACCGGTCCCGCTTCCGGCAGCGGCTGGAGCGTGTCGATCAAGACCAGGTCTACGCCATCAGCGGCGGCGACGCGCGCCTGCGGCTCCGCCTGGTCGCGGCCGACCGGCCCCAGCTGACCGACCTGCAACTGATCGCCGAGCCGCCCGCCTATCTGGGCGGCCCTCCCGTCAGGGCCACGTCGGCGACCCTCGGCGCGCTCCCCGAGGGCTCGCGCGTGCGGCTGGCAGCCGGCGCGAGCAAGCCGCTCGCTTCGGCTCACGCGCAGCTCGCTTCCGAGGGCCGGCCACCGTCGGCTGCGGCGGTCGAGCTGGCGGACGGCGGCGTGGCGTTGCGGGTCGAGGCCGGCGAGCTCACTGAGCGGGCCGAACTGGTGATCGAAGGCGTCGGCGCCGACGGGATCGCCCTCTCGCCGGTGAGGCTAGAGCTGGAGGTCGCGAAGGACGAGCCGCCGGGCGTGTCGTTGACGCTCGACGGCGTGGGAGGCGCAATAACGCGCGACGCGCTCGTGGGGCTGGTCGCCACGGTCGACGACGACCACGGACTCGACTGGCTAGCCGTGGAGCTGACGAGTGGCGAACAGACGCTCCGCGTCGACGCCGCCACACCGGCCACCGCCGCCGCCAAGCAGCCTGTCGAGATCGACCTGCTGTCGCTGCGATCCGCCGATCCCGAGCGGCGACTCTCGCTAGCCCCGGGCGACCGCCTGCGGGTCGAAGCGCTCGCCGCCGACCGCTACGACCTCGGTCCCCGTGACCCGTCGCGCAGCGCGCCGATCACGCTCGAGGTGGTTACCGAGTCGGAACTCTTGGCCCGCATCGGCGACAGCCAACGGGAGCTACGCACTTCGCTCGGCGCGGTGCTGGCGGACGTGGAGCGCGTCGCCTACGAGGCCGACCTCCGCCGCCGCCGGCTGGCCACGCCCGAAGAAGCAGACGACGCGCCCGCCCTAGAAGACGCCGGCCGCTGGGCGAGCCAGCGGCAGCTCGACCTCCGCAAGGCGGCGGCCAGCGTGGCCGCGGCGGCCGGCCGCGCCGACGGGTTGCGGCGCCAGGTGGTCAACAACCGCCTCGACCAAGCGGCGCTCGTGGACCGGCTCTCGTCGGAGATCGTGGCGCCGCTGCGACGCGTCGCCGAGGACGACTTGCCCGAAGCCGAGCGGATCGCCGCCGACGCGACGTCGGTCGCGTCGCTGGCGGCGGTCGTGGACTCGGCCCAGCGAGCCGCCGAGACGATCCGCCGCGTCGCCTCCGCGCTCGACTCCCAGCAAACTTACAACGAGGTCGTCGCCCTCCTGCGCGACCTCATCCGCGACCAACGACGCGTCAACCAACGCACCACGCAGGCACAGTCTCAGCAGGCGCGCAGCTTGCTGCTCGATTGACCTCCGCCCTCCCACCCCCAACCCGGCGCGACATGCACTTGGCAACCCGACGCCGCACGGCGGCCGCCGCAATCTTGATGCTGGTGGCGGCGTCCACCGCTCGCGGCGAGGTCGCCGCGGACCAGCAGCAGGTGGCGGTCGGCTACCAACGCCTAGAAACCCTCGCCCTGCGGATCGCCGACGCGGTCGAGGCGTCCGACCCCGCTCGGGCGGAGCAGATGCGGGCCGCGATCGCCGAGGCCCGGTCCGCGGGGCTGGGCGGCCGCTTCGACGCGGTCGTCCGGCTGCTGGAGCGAGAACGGTACGCGGCCGCCCGCCGCGACCAGACCGAGCTCGCCACTCAACTCGAAGAGCTGCTCCGGCTGGTCATGGCCGACCCCGGCGAGGCGCGCCGCGAAGAAGAGCGCCAGCGACTGGAAGCCCTGCAACGCGACATCCGAGCCGCCCTGCGCGAGCAACGCGCGCTACGCGCGAGAGCCGCCCGCGGCGAAGGACCTTCGATCGCCGAACGGCAAGAGCGCCTAGCCGAGAAGGTCGAGCGGCTGGTCGAGCCCGCGGCCGAGGCCGACCGCCTCGCCGGCGCGCCGCAACACGGTCGGGGGCAACCGGGCCAGGACCAGCCGAACGGCGAGGCGCCGCCCGGCGAGGGCAAGCCGGGTGACGAGCCGCCGGGTGACAAGCCGCCGGGCCAGCAGGGCGCCGCGCCAGGCGAGGGAGAGCCATCGGAAAAGGCGCCGTCGATCTCGGGGCGTCTCGAGTCCAGCTCCCAGTCGATGCGGCAAGCGGGCGAGAAGTTCGCCAACGACGACGACACCGCCCAACAAGACCAGCGCCAAGCGCAACGCGACCTCGAAGCCGCCGGACGCGAGGCCGAGGAGCGCCTGCGGCAGCTCCGCGAGGAAGAGCAGCAACGGCGCCTGGCGTCGCTCGCCGAGAGGTTCCGCCGCATGCACGAAGCCGAGACCGGCGTGCTGAACGAGACCCTCCAGCGCGTGGCCAACCCAGCCGGCGACGCCGGCCGCGCCGCGCAGCTCGCCGCGGCCAAGATCGCCGATCGCCAAGCGGCGGTCGCCTCGTCGGCGGAGCAGGCGCTCCGCGTGGTGCGGGCCGACGGGAAGTCGCTGATCTTCGACCAGGCGCTGACCCAGACTCTCGGCGACATGCAGGTCACGGAGAAGCGGCTGCGGCAAGCGCGATTCGACGCGACCACCCAGGCCCTCACGCAGACGATCGTCGACGCTTTGGCCGAGCTCATCAAAGCGGTCGACCAGTCGCTCGACGAGCTGGAACAAAAGCGAGACGCCGGCAACCAGGGCCCGCCGCAAGGCGGCCAGCCGGGCGACCGAGGCCTGGCGTCGCAGCTCGCCGAGCTGCGGCTCATCCGAGCGATGCAAGCTCGGCTGTTGAGACAAACCGAGCTGTGGTTCGCCGCAGGTCAGGCCAAATCGGCCTCCGAGGAGGTCGTTCGGGAGCAACTCGCCGAGCTCGCGCGACAGCAGGATGCCTTGGCCGAAGCCGCTGCTGCTGTCGCCCAGCGCGGACCGTGACGTTGCGAGATTTCACAGTGCGAGGGATAGTGCGGGGATGCCATTCCCCCGCAACCCCGGCTGTCTCTCGGCCAGCACGCCGCCCGCTGCTCGGCCGCAAGGCTTCTGGCGCCTGACGCTTGCGGTGGCGCTGCTGCTCGTCGCTCCGTTGAGGGCCGCCGAGCCGTGGCGGGAACTGCCCGAATTCCAGCAGGCCAGCCGCGAAATCGAGCAGTTGCTCACCGCCTCAGGCGACGCCGATTCGACATCCCTCACCACCCAGTGGCGACAAGCGATCGACTCGGCGCCCTCCGCTTCGCGGCTCGGCGAGCCGCTGCGTCGCCTCGCGAGTGTGGCCGATCAGCGGTACGCGGTCGCTTTGGAGGAGCTCGGCGGCTCGCCGCCGGGCTGGCTCACCGCGGACGAGGCGGGCCACGCGTCGCTGCGGTTGGCGGCGGCAGAACTGCTGTCGCTGCAGCGTCGGCACGACGATTGCATCCGCTGGCTCAACGGCGTCGACCCGAGCGCGACGTTTTCGCCGCTGCTATGCGAGTTCCTCCGATTGGTCGCCTACCGACAGACGGTCGCCGACGAGCAAGCGAGACAATGCGTCGCCCGGATCCAAACGCTGGCAGAGCCTTCGCCGCCCGACTCGCTCGGCCGCGCGCGGGCCTGGGTGCTCGACGCCATCCGGGCCGAACTGCGAGAGCAGCCCAAGCCGATACCTAATATCGCGCGGCGGATGCACGACGTCGAGCGGCGGCTAGCCCAGCTCGGCGCCGGCGAAGCGACGCAGGAGCAACAGCGGACAATCCTCGATGAGCTCGACAAGCTCATCAAGGACCTCGAAGAGCAACAGCGCCAGCAGCAGCAGCAGCAAGCGGCCGCCCAACAGGGCGGGCCAGGCGGATCGATCGATCCCGCCGAAGAGAGCCGCCCCTCCGATTTGAAAGGCCCCGGCGAGGTTGACCGCAAACGGCTCGTCAGCGGCGACGCCTGGGGCGCGCTGCCGCCGGCCGAGCGAGAGAGACTGACCCAAGAGATTACCAAGGACTTCCCGCCGCACTACCGTTCGCTAGTAGAGGACTACTTCCGCACGCTCGCGGCGCCCCCCGACGAGGCGCCGCGCGAGTCTCGCCCCTGAAGCCCGGCGGTTCGATGCGTCGCTCGCTTATCAGCCGACTGCCGACGATTGTCGCCGCGTTGACCGCGGCCTGCTGGGGGTGCGCGGCCTTCTCGGCGGAGGGGCCGCGCGTCACGGTCGAGACCATCGACCAGCAGCACGTGGGCGAGTTGGTCGCGCTGGGCGAGCGCCACGTGCAACTACGCGGCGACACCCATATCTCCACCCCGGCCGAGTCGGTTCTGCGGATCGAGTTCCAAAACCCAAAGGGGCCGAACGGCGCCGCGCGGGGGAGTCTGACGCTGGTCGATGGGGCGGTTTTCGCCTACGAGCGCTACGAGATTGACGGCGAACAGCTCCGGCTGACCGGACCGGGCGACAGCTACGAAGCCGTCGTCCGCCTCGGGGCGATCGCGGCATGGCGCCTCGACGAGGCGGTCTCGGCGAGCGACTCGGAATCGACGGCCGACACCATCTGGGTCCGCAGTCGCCGCAGCCCCACGCCCAAGGCGGTCGACGGGGTCATCCTCGAACTGAGCGCCGACGTAGTCCGCTTCGCGCTGGACGCCGAAGCCGCCGACCAAGCGATCGACGTGCCGTGGGAGCGCGTCGCCGGCTTACGCTTCTATCGCCCCGCCGACCGGGCCGAGCCCCAGCCCGGCTACTGGATCGACACCGCCGGCGGCTCCCACATCGCCGCTGCCCAGATCGAGTGCGATCGGCTCGACGAACTCCGCTGGGAATCGGACGGGTCCCACGGCGCCGCGGCGATCGACTCGGTCGTGTCGCTCGACGCGTCGGCCGGTCGGGTCGCCCCGGTGTCGCAGCTCGGCCTGCTGGACCAACAGCACAACCCGTACTTCCCGGGTCAGCCCGATCCGTTCCGCGGAGACGCCTTCCGGCTCAACGCGGCGATCGACGGCGGCCCTCTTCATCTGAACTTCCCCGACCCGCGGCTCCCCGGCGCGTGGCCCGGCGTCCGGGTCGTCCGGCCGTATCGCAGCGGGGTCGCCGTGCAGAGCGGCACGACGCTCCGCTTCGCCCTGCCCGACGGCGCCCAGCGCCTAAAGGGCTACGTCGGCCTCGATCCCGCGGCTTACCGCGCCGGCGATGCGCAGGTCACGGTCGGGGCCGACGACCGTGAGTTGGTCGCCGCCAGAGTCCGCGGCGTGACGCGCCCGATCGAGATCAACGAGCCGCTGAACGGGGCCCGCCAGCTGACGCTCCGTGTCGGCTACGGCGAGAACCTGGACACCGGCGACCGGGTCCACTTCGCCGACCTCCGGGTGATCCGATGAGCGGCTCGCCAGTGGCTGGCATGATGATGGCGGCGCTGCTCGCCGCGACGGCGGCCGGCGCTGCGCCCCCGCTGCGGTTGTCGCCGGAGGTGCGGGCGATCGAATCGCAGCGTCAGGAGGTGATCGAGCGGGTCTGCCGCTCGACCGTAGCGATCTTCGAGCGCAGCGCGGGCAACGGCGGCTCCGGAGTGATCATCAGCGACGACGGCCTCGTCGTGACGAACTTCCACGTGACCGCCCCCTGCGGCGCGCTCATGCTGTGCGCCACGAGCGACGGCCGCGTGCACGACGCGGTCCTGCTCGGCCTCGACCCGACCGGCGACATCGCGCTGGTGCAACTCATCGGAGAGGGCCCCTTCCCCGCCGCCGAGATCGGCGACAGCGACACGGTCGCCGTCGGCCAGCCGGCGCTGGTCGTCGGGAACCCCTTCTTGCTCGCCGAAGACTTCCGCCCGACCGTGACCGCCGGCGTCATCTCCGGGGTGCACCGCTACCAGTACCCATCGGGCACGCTGCTCGAGTACGCCGACTGCCTGCAGACCGACGCCGCGATCAACCCGGGCAACTCAGGCGGCCCCCTCTTCGACGGCAGCGGCCGGCTGATCGGGATCAACGGGCGGGGGTCGTTCGAGAAGCGGGGCCGTGTCAACGTCGGCGTGGGCTACGCGGTGTCGATCAACCAGGTGATGCGCTTCGTGCCGGGCCTCCGCGCCGGGAGGATCGCCGACCACGCCGCGCTCGGCGCGACGGTCGCGACACGCAGCGGGCCCCAGACGATCGTCACCGCGATCGAGACCGCGTCCGACGCGTACCGCCGGGGCCTACGCGCCGGCGACGAGGTCGTGTCGGTCGAGGGACGCGACACCCCGACCGCCAACGCGTTGCTCAACGCCGTCGGCGTGCTGCCCGCGGGCTGGCGCACACGCATCGAGTACCGCCGCGACGGCCGCCTTTACGAAGCGGAGGTGCGGCTCCGCGAGCTGCACGCCCCCGGCGAGCTGATCGCCGCGGTCGCCGAAATGACCCCCGAGGGCGATCCCCCCCCCGAGGCGCCCCCCGAAGCCCTCTACAGCCAGCGCGACGGCTACGCGAACTACGCGGCCAACCGCGACGCCACCGAGCGACTCGTCGACGCTTGCCGAGTCGACTCGGTCGTCGGCGCCGTGGACCGTCGGTACGCCGACGCCGCGCAGGGCGTCGGCGTCCAGCTCCGCCTGACCGAATCGTCCGCCGAGTGGCTCTCTCCGCGCGGCGAGTACTCTTGCGATCCGTCGCGCGACCTGGCCACGCAAGCCACGCCGTTGGCGGCGCCCGAGTTGCTCGGCTCGCTCTGGGTTTGGCGCACGTTGGCCGCCGGCGAAGCGGCCGTGCTCGACCAAGTCGAGGCCCTCGGCGCCTTGCCGTGGGAAGCGCTCGGCGAACCCCACGACGTGCTGGCAGTCACCCACCACGGGCTGCGGGTCGAACTGTACTTCGAGCCGCAGACGGGCCGCCTCCGCGGGATCGAAGGATCGCGCGACGCCGCGCTCGACGCGACGCGTGTCGACCTCGGCGCCGCGTCCCAGCCCGGCGCGCCGCTGTCGTCGATGGCGATCACCGTCGGCGATCGGACCTTCGCGGAACTCTCACCGGCCGAGGCCAACCCGTGAGAGCGAACCACTTGCTGCCGCTCGCCGCGTTAGCGGTGCTCGGCCTGTCGCCGCCGGCCAGAGCGACCGACGCCGGCGGCGCGCCGGCCGCCTCGGTCGTGAGCAACGCCCAGGACGCGGTCGTCAAGCTCTTCGGCGCAGGCGGGGTCGCGGGCCTGGAGGGCTACCAGACCGGCGTGTTCATCGACGACACGGGCGCTCTGCTTACGATCGACAGCCCGGTGCTCGACGGCGGCGCCGTCGCGCTGGTCGACGCCCTGGGGGACCGTTACGAGGGGAGAGTCGAGGGGGTCGACCGACTGACCGGCCTGGCCCTGGTGCGCTCGGAGTCGACCGAGCCGCCGCCTGCCTGGATCGATCTGCAACCCCGCGACGCGCCCCGGCGGGGCGAGAGGCTCTGGGTGCTGAGCAACGCGTTCAAGATCGCGGCCGGCGCCGAGCCGGTCACCGTGCAGCGGGCCAGATCGGCGGGCGTCGTCGCGATGCCGCTCGCCGGGGGCCCCCTGGGCGGCCCCAACCGACCCCCGATCGGCGCGCCCGCCCCGGGCACGCCGGTGCTGCTGTTGGACGCGGTCACGAGCAACCCCGGCGCTGGGGGCGGTCTGGTGCTCGACGAGTCCGGCGAAGCGGTCGGCCTGGTCGGCGCCGAGTGCCGTGCCGAGTCGACCGGCGCGTGGGTCAACTACGCGTTGCCCACCGCCGCCGTGGCCGGGGCGCTCGAGCGCCTCGCGTCGGGGGCGTCGGCGGAAACCGGCGCCGAAGTTGCCAACAGCTCGCGGCGCCCGTTCGAGGAGTTCGGCGTGTTCTTGATCCCCGAGATCATGGCCCGGACGCCCGCCTACGTCGAAGGGGTCGCCCCCGGCAGCGCGGCGGAGACCGCGGGCCTGCGGCCGGACGACCTGATCGTGGCCGTCGGCGGCGCGTCGACCGGCGCCCTCCAAGCGGCCCGCCGGCTGGCGGCCGAGTCGCTGCGGCAGACCGGCGCCATCGAACTACTGGTGCTCCGCGAAGGGGAGATCGTCGAGATTGTGCTTACCCAGCCACGCTAATGAACGTCCTCCGGGCGAGCCGCGTCGCGGCCCTCCTCTTCTGCACGACAGCCGCTCAGGCCGACCCGCTCGCCGAAGCGGTGGCGGGCGTCGTCGAAGCGACCGAACCGAGCGTCGTGCAACTGCGCTACTTCGGCGCCGGCGGCGAGTCGCTCGGAGCGGCCGGCGCGCCGGTGACCGGGTACGACCTGGGCGATGGTTGGGTGCTGACCAGCCTTTACGGCCTCGGCGACGGGGTCGAAGGGGTCCTCTGCCTCACGCCCGACGGCGCGCAGCAAACGGCCCAAGTCGTCGGACGCGACGAGAGCCGCCGGCTGGCGCTGCTGCGGCTGGCGGGCGCCGGATCCGACGCGCCGCCGCGGATCGACGGCCGCGACGCGCGGCTCGGGGAAACGGTTGTCGCGTTCGGTCGTGTCTACGACAGGCAGTCGACCACGACGACCGTCGGCATCGTCAGCGCAACCGGTCGGTTGGGCGGACGCGCGGTGCAGACCGACGCGCTCGTGTCGCCCACCAACTACGGCGGCCCGCTTGTCGCGCTCGATGGGCGCGTGGTCGGGCTTCTCACGCCGCTAGCCGGGCCGGGCATGCGGGGCGTGGACCTCTACGACTCGGGGATCGGATTCGCGGTGACCACGGCCCAGATCAACGCGCGGCTGGCGGCGATGGCAGCCGGCGAAACGGTCCGCCAAGGCTGGCTGGGGGCGAGCTTCCCCCGCGAAGACCCGCTCCGCAGCCCGGCCCGGATCGAGTCCCTCGCCGAAGGGGGCCCGGCGGCAGAGGCCGGCTTGGCCGAGGGCGATGTGTTGCTGGCCCTTGATGGTCACGATGTGCCGACCTGCTGGGCCCTGCGTGCGGTGCTCAGCGGCCTCGACGCGGGCGCGACCGTTCAAGTCGACTACCAACGCGACGGCGAGCGGCGCCCGGTCGACGCGGTGCTCGGCGATCGGCCCGCGCGAGAACAGCCGCCGGTCCCGGAGCTGGAGATCGGCGCAGAAAAAAACCCCGACGAGCCGTGACGGCTCGCCGGGGCTGGTTTGTTCCTATCGCGACTCTCTCGCACGCTCGTGTCAGACGCGGCGCCGCACCGCGCCGGCAAGGCCGAGCAGCGCGAGGGCGGCCGAGGTCGGCTCGGGGATAATCGTCCCTTCGCCGGTGACCGTCATCACACCCGATGCGATCACGGAGCTGGCGCCGTCATCGTCGGACATGACCATCACCCTGGTCGCGGTGAAGCTCAGCAGGGCAGGCCCGTCGAACTGGATTTCCTTCGGCAGATTCTGCGAAACGACATTGGCGTCCGCGAAGAACGTGAAGAAGTTCAAGCTCGGGATCGGAGTCGTCACCAGCGAGTAGCTGATGTCGTCGAACGCGATACGCAGTTCGTCGCCGCCGGGCGTGAAGAAGTCGAAGCCGAAGCCATCGGCGCCGTCTCCGCCGACGTTTTGGACCAAGCTGTTGATTTGCAGCGCTGGGCCGAGCCCGTCCACGAGAAGGTCGCCGAACAGCGCGTCGGGCGGGTTCATGAACATCACTTCGCTCACGCCGTCGACCACGACCTCGAACGAGCTGAAGGTGCGCGACTCGGCGGGGTCGAGGTTCCCGCCGTTGGGGCGGTTGAAGTCGGTGATCTCACCGCTCTGACCGTCAAACGCAACGTCGAAGTTTCCGATGATCGCATTGATCGTAGCCGCCTGGCCTGTCGCGGCGACGAGCACAGCCGCCAGAGCGAGTGTCAAAGTCTTCAGCTTCATGGTGTTTCTCTGTTTCGGGGACAACGCTGCGGGCAGCGCCTGAAGGTGGTCGCGGAGGAGGAACAAACTGGGGTAGGAGCGGAGCGACAAAAAAAGCGGCCACAAGACAACCACCATCCGCGCGCCGCCTGGGGGGTGCACGGGGGAGGGAAGTCTTATGGCCGCTTTGTTCGTTAGCGCTGTTTAGTTCGGTGATCGGTCGTTGCGAGCGGCGCCCACCGACGGGCCCCGTTCGGTTGCCTCCCGCGAGGCTGCGCCGCTTTTGCCGAGCAGGCACAAAAAAAGAGCGGCAACCTCAAGCCTCATCGCGGGCCCACTAGGGGCCGCGGGAGACTGTGAGATTGCCGCTCTTCGTTAGGTCTTACTCGGGATCGGGTCGCAGATCTGCCGGACGCACCACCAGTAAACGCTAGGGCCCGCCCCTAGTCAAGCTTTGCCTTGGGAAAAAACGCAAAACGTGCTGGCGCCCTGCCCGGCTTGCGATTCGTGGGGCGGGCGGGCCTTGAGCGAGAGGATTTCGATTCGCCGCAGCCCGCCCGCAACGCGCGGCGTCTGGCCGTCGACCACGCCCGCCGCGGCCGCCGCTGCTAGCGAGTCATAACGTGTTGTGCAGCCGAACTTTAGGATCACCAGCCCGGCGCAACAAACGCTCGCCAAGCGGGCCGCTATGGCGTCGCTCGTGGTCTCCCAACCGATCCGCAGCCGCTCGCCCGGCTGGCGCGGCTCGTCAGCGCGGAGCCACGCTACCACGCCGACCGCCGCGTCGCCTACGCCGTCGCCCGGTTGGATTGGCCAGTCGAATGTTTGAAGCACCGGCAGCCAAGCCGCGAGCAAACGGGTGTTCGCGTCCATCAACCGGATCGCCGCCCAGTGGCTCTGCTCAGCCGGCAAGGGGTTCGCTTGATCGACCCGCCGGAGTCCGTCGACCACCGGCCCGCCGCCGGCGACCAGCAACCGCCTCACGCCCGGCGCGGCCGATTCTTCGAGCCACACGCCAACTGCCGCGATCCCGCCCGGCGTAGCGAGCAGGCTGCCGCCGACTTTCACGACCACAGTGGCCTGCTGTTCTTCAGGATCATCCATCTCGGGATCATCTATCTCGGTTCAGTCCGATTCGCGTTCGGCGAGTGCCGCCGCCGCGTAGGCAGGGAAACAGCGGCTGGCCGGTTCTCCCAGCGTATGCGAGATACGCCGGACGCCTTGACCCCAGCCACGCGCAGCGGCCCGCAACGCCAAGAACTCGCCGGCCCCCGACACGACGAGCGTCCCCCGCCGCGGGCGGAGGGCGAGCGCTTCGCACAGGGCGCGCTCTTGAGCCTCCGCTACCGCCGCGGCCGCGTGGCGGGCGTCGGCGTCGGTGAACGACGATCCGTCGGCGCAGACCACCCGCGCCAGTCGCTCCCGCGCGAAGGCCCTCGTCAGGGGACGGCCGTCCGCGGTCCGATCGGTCGAGGGGTCCTCGGGCGCCTCGCCGAGGAGCACCCACGCGTCGGCGGTCGTGGCGAAGAGCTCCGCGGCGACCGGGCAAGGGCGTCCGTGTAGCGGCAGCTCGCGGACCACCGCGCAGACGGGCGTCCGCCCCACCCCCTGGTAGACGAGCTCCCGCGTCGTCAGGCGCTCCGGGTCGGTCGCTCCCTGGGATTCGACCCGGCCGCCGCCGAAGGCGATCAGGTCCGCCGTGGTCGAGCCGACGTCGACCCACACGCCATCGATCCACCGGGCGGCGCACCACCGCGCGGCTAGTCGCCAGTTCGCCGCGGCGACCAAGTGGGGCGTGTCGGCGGCTTCGGCCGGCGAGAGCCACCGGTCGTCGACCGCCGCGACACGCACCGGGCGGCCAGCCGCGGCGGAGCGCGTGGCGTCGACAATCGCTCGCACGCCGTCGGCCTTCGTTCGGTAGCAATCGGCCAGCTCGCCCGTCATCGTCAGCGCGATCCCCGCGGCCGGCTCGGCGACCGGCCCGGTGAGCAGCCGGCCGATCGCGTCGGCCAACTGGAGGGGGCGCCTCCACAGCTCGAAGGCCTCGGACCACGCCGCGCCGGTCGACAAGGCCGCCTTGAGGTTGGCGCCCCCCACGTCCAAGCCGATCCACCGCGGCGACGGCGATCGCTGGGCGGGTCGTGCGGAGCGGTTCACGGCGGCGTGCCTGCGGCGGGGAGTCGGAGCGTCCGTCGGTGAGGGACGGCGGCGTCAGTCCCAGTAGACCGCGCCGTCGGCGTCGAACGCGATCGGCCGTGGGTCGACCTCGATCTCAGGCGCCCGGCCTGCTGCGGCCGCGATCATCGCGTCGATCAGTCCCCCGCGGACGACGCGTCGGAGACCGACGAACGAGGTCGTCAACCTCGGGTTGATCTCGATCACCTGGTCGAGGGCCCCGTCCGGGTCATCGCCGAGCACCAAATCGACTCCCGCCCAACCGACCAGCGGCCCGGCGGCGGATACCGCGTCGAGGGCCAAACGCTCGGCGCGACGCGCTAGCCCCTGTGGCAACGGGGTCGAGCCCCCCAGGTAGCTCAGCCGGCCGTCGATCGACAGCCGCTGGCGGCACGCGGGCAGCGCGACAGCCGCCCCCCCGCCGGCCACGCCCAGCACCGCGACGCTCGCCGGCACGCCGACCGCGTAAGCTTCCAACCGCAACGGCCACGCGTACGCCGGCGGCCGGTCGTGCGGCGCCTTTACGACATACGTGTCCTGCGACCCCGCGCCGTCCAGCGGCTTGACCACCGCCGGGTAAGGAAAGTCGTTCGGGAGCATCGCCCCCGGCTCGAGCACAACCGCCCGGGGCGTCGGCACGCCGGCGGCCGCCAGCGCTTGCCCCGTGCGGTGCTTGTCCGACGCGACGTCGACGAAACCAGACGCCGGCGAGATCAGCCGCGCGCCTCGCCGCTCGGCCCGCCGCGCGGCGCGGAGCAACACGCCGTCGGTCTCCGGCGCGACGAGCAGCGTGGCGTCGCACCCGGCGGCGAGCGTGTCGAACGCTTCGTCGTGCTCGGCGCGGCTGGCGACCTCGGAATACTCGCCCCCGGCGGCCCAGAGCATCGGCGCCCGCAGGTCGCGCAGCACGACCGGCGTGTGGCCAGCCGCACGCGCGTCGTCCGCGGCCGCGCTCACCATCGCCAGCCCCTCACGCAGCAGCGACTCCGGCGGCCGCCCCTCGGCGCCGAGCATCCCGCCGCCGGTGACCCACTCGTACAAGAACAGGCGCATTGGCGATTGGGACACGGAGGAGACGGAGGACGCCGTTTCGCCGTGACGCTTCCGGGATTCCGGCAGCCTACGAGGCCCCGCCCGTCAGGCCGACGACCTCCGGCTCGTCCTCGGCGAGCAGCTGTTCCACGCGGCGGCCGCTGCGGGTCGCTTCGTACAACACGCCCGCCCGGAACGAGCTGCGGACCATCGGCCCCGAGGCCACGCCGGCGAAGCCGATGTCGTAAGCGGCGTCGCGGTAGCGGTCGAACTGCTCGGGCGACACGTATCGGTCCACGGGCAAGAACCGCTCCCCGGGCCGGCCCGGGGTCAGGTACTGGCCGAGCGTGACGATGTCGACGCCGGCGCCGCGGAGCCCGCGCATCGCCTGGACGACCTCGTCGTCGGTTTCGCCGAGGCCGACCATCAGGCTGCTCTTGGTCGCCAGGTCGGGCCGCAGCCGCTTGGCCTCGGTGAGCACCGCCAGGGAGAGATCGAACGAGGCCCTCGGGTCGCGCACCTGCTTGTCGAGCCGCGCGACGCACTCGACGTTGTGCGCGAACACCCGCAGGGGAAGCCGGCTCGGCGTGTTCGAACCGGCCTCGCCGAGGAGCTGGCGGAGCGCGTCGAAGTCGCCGCCCAGGTCGCTCCCCAGCAGCTCGACGCCCACGCCGGGGATCCGCCGGTCGAGCGCTTCGACGCACGCGCGGTAGTGCCCCGCGCCGCCGTCCGGGAGGTCGTCGCGGTTGACGACCGTCACCACGACGTACTTCAGCCCCATCCGCTCGGCCGCTTCGGCGAGCCGCTGCGGCTCTTCGCTCTCCGGGAGGGCGGGCGCCTTGAGCGTCTGCACGCTGCAGAATCGGCACCCCCGCGTGCACTCCTTCCCGGCGACCATGAAGGTCGCCGTGCCGCGGCCCCAGCAGTCGTGGATGTTCGGGCAGCGGGCCTCCTCGCAAACCGTGTGCAACGCCCCCGCGTCGACCGCCCCCTGCGTGCGGTTGAAGACCCGCAACGCCTCACCCGAGGGGATCTCGGCGCGGAGCCACGGCGGGAGCCGCGGGCGGGTAGTTCGTTGTTCGCGGGGGGTCGTGGCGGTCGGCATGGTCCCTTAACCGGCGAGTCAGTGGCCGCATCACATTATCCCGCTCGGGGGCGCCGCGGCGAGGGGTGCTCCCCGCGCGACTTTTGCGAGGGCAGGCCGAGCGAGACGCGCGCTGGCTCGTGAGCGGCCGGGATCGGGTGCGTAGCCGCCGGCGCCGCGCGCGTCACTCGACGACCGACTCGGCGGGGCGAGCCGCGACGTCCGCCTCGGCCGAGGGCGATTCGGCCTGGAGCTTCGCCATCGCCGCCGCGTGCCGCTGGGACAACTCACGGAGCACCAGCCGCAGCTCGTCGCCGCCGAGGGTGGTGATCGCCGAACGCTCGACGATCGGCTCGACCAGCATCGCGACCCGCGCGATCGAAGGCTCCAGCAGCACCAAGTCGGCCATCAGCCGCTGGACCGTGCGGAGCACGCCGCTCGCGCGGCGGTAATCCGATTGCAAGTTCACGATCAGCTCGAAGGTCTCGAACGCGGCCGGCAGGTCGTCGGTCTGGTTGACGACGGCTTCCTTCAGCCGCAGCAGGTCGTTGAGCCGCTCGTGGGCCGCGGCGACCTCCAGCAACGGCGCGTTGAGCCGAGACTCCAGCCGCGTCAGGCCGTCGAGCGACTCGTTCGCCGCCGCGATCCGGTCTTGCTGCGCGGCCAGCTCTTGCTGCGTGGCCACGAGCTCGTCCACCCGCGCGACCGACGCGTCGGCGAGGGCGCTCGCCGCCCGGAGCTGCTCGGCCAGGTGGCGCACCCGGGCGACGGTCGGGGCGCTGCGTCCGGCCTGATCGATCGCCGCGTTCAACTCGCTGGGCACGGCGGCCAGGGTCGCTAGGGCGGCGCGCGAGGTCTCTAGCAGCTCGCCCTGGCGGTCGACCCGCTCGACTAACAACTCGAGCTCGTCCAGCGACCGCGCCGCCTGCTCGGCCGCGGCCACGCCCCGGTCGAGCCGGGCCTGCAGGGCGGCGAACCGGTCCAGGGAGGCCTCGGCCTCGGCGATCCGCTGCTGCTGCTCGCCGAGCACGGCCAACAGACCGCTCACCCGCCCGGCGGCCGGTCCGGCGGCCTGCAGCTCTTGCACGGTCGCTTCGAGGCGGGCCACCTGGCCTCGCATCCGCGCCAGCTGAGTCGCGTTGGGCCTCACGACCGCGACCTGCATCAACAACAACGGCGCGACGATCGCCACCAGCAGGGGCGCCCAGGCGCCTCCGCCGTGCGGGGCCGGGGCGACTGGCGGCGCGGCTTGGGGGCCGGCGGCGTGGGCGGCGTCGCTAGACACTGCTCGATCTCCTATCTGAGCCATGCGGTCGGTTGTGGTCGGCCTTCTCTCGCCAACCGGCACAGGGTCCGTTCCTTGCCTGGTGCTAGCTATCGGCGAGGTCCGCCCAGGCCGCCGAGCCGATCCGGCTAACCGGGGCGATCTCCCGCGGCCGCGCGCCGCCCCCACCGCACCTACACCCACGACCCGCACCGCCCGAACGGCCCGACCCCGTTCTCCGAGGGGGGAGCCAGGCGGTTTAGCGGAGTTCTTGCGTGTAGCGGACGAACTGCGCGTCGAGCAGCTCGAGGTCCTGCCCGAACACGCTCCGGAAGTCGGCCACCCGCTCCTCCGGCGGGTACTCCGAAAACAGCGGGCGTTGGGCGGTCAGCGCCAGGTACTCCGCGTACTGCTGCGGGCGGGTCTCGCTGAGGAAGAAGGTCAACGCCCACGCATTGGCGTACGCCGGGATCGGCGTCCGCTCGAACGCTTGGTCGCTGGAGATGAACGTGGCGACCGTCCCCAGCGGCTGGTTCGGCGCGACGTCGTGCAGGTAGTCGGCCAGCCGGCCACGGTTGATCCGGCTCTCGCCGCGGTCATAGCTGAGCGAGTCGTGCACGCCGCGGGCCTCGAACATCGTGGCGAGCCCCTCGCTCACCCACCGCGGCCCCTCGGCGAACCGGGTGTGCACGCCCACGTTGTAAGCCGTCTGGTGGGTCGCCTCGTGGACGACCGTGGAGGCCGTCTCGTCCCAGCGGTCGTCGCCGCCGGCGGAGCTTTGGTCGTAGAGGTACACGCGGTTGGACCGCGGTTCGTAGTGGCCCAGCGCCCCGGTCGGCGCGCCGGAATTGCTCCCCTCGACGTACCGCTGGTACTCCGACCGGTTGCCGAACACGACCGCCACAAGCGGGTAGGGGGGCTCGACGGGGTCGAAGCCACGGACGCGGAAGTACCTCACGAACGCGCGGTACATCGACTCGAACCGCTCCGCCCACACGCCCCGTTCGCTGCGCGGGTGGGCGACCAGGTAGTGACCGGTCGAGGTGAAATCGAAGCGGCTACCGAACTCTTCGTAGAGCCGCTCGCGCATCTGCTCGGTGTCGTAGCCCCGGAACGTCGGCGACGTGCGCTTCGCCTGCCGCGCCCGGCCGGGCGCGAAGTAGTGCAGCTGGCCGTCGCGCGCCAGGAGCGTCATCGTCGCGTCGGTCCACGTGAGCGGACGCCCCTCGAGCGTCTGGCCGTCGACGACCGCACTGAACATGAAGTCCGCTGCGGGCGCCGGCGCGGCGATCGGTGCGGCCGCCAGCGCGAGGACCAATCGAGAGAGCATTCGCATCGCGAGCCACCGCCAAGACGAGGATCCGCGGCCGCGGCGGCCGCCTCCGTGTGGAAGCCTATTGGCGCAAAACCGGCCGGGCCGGCGCCGGGTGAGGCAGACCCGCGGCCTGGCGCCGCTTAGAATCGGCACAAACCGCTCATCCGTTCCGATGGAAGCCCGGCCTATGCTCCTGGAAGCAACAAAGTTGCTGGCCCTCGCCGCGGCGCTGCTCGCCGCGGCGGCCCTCGTTCCGGCCGACGCGTCGGCCCAACAGCAGCTCGAGGCCGAGGTGGCGCCGCTGCTCGAGCAGCTCGACGCCCCCACCGCCGCCGAGCGCTCCGCGGCCGAGGCCCGCCTGAACGAGCTCGCGACCGCCGACGCCACCTCGGCCGCCGAAGCGCTCCGCCTGCTGCCCGAGCCCGACGCGACCATGCCGGCCGGCGTGCGTGGCGCGTTGGTGCGCGTGCGGCTGCGTGCGCAGCGGGCGATCGCGCGGCTCGCCACGGGGCCCTCGAGGGTGACGCTCCACGCCGACCAGAAGCCGGTCGCCGAGGTCCTGGCGGAGATCGAGCGGCAGACCGGCGCGCGGTTCCGTGACAACCGGCAAGCCTTCGGCGGCGAAGCCGACCCGCGGCCGATCAGCGTGTCACTCGACGAAGAGCCCTTCTGGTCTGCCGTCGACACCGTGCTCGACGCGGCCGACCTGTCGGTCTACCCCTACGGCGAGGCCGACGCGCTCACGCTCGTGGACCGCGCGTCCGGCGCCGCGCCACGGGTAGGAGCGGCCGAGTACGCCGGCCCCTTCCGCATCGAGCCGCTCACGGTGTCCGCCTTCCGCGGCCTACGCGACGCCGACACGAGCCGCCTGGATGTGCAGATCGAGGTCGCGTGGGAGCCGCGGCTGCGGCCGATCGCGTTGTCGATCCCGATGGACGAGGTCCAAGCCGCCGTGCCGAGCGGCGCGCTGCTCGCGCCCCGCACGCCCGATCAATCGCTCGACCTCGAGGCCACCCCCGGCGAGCAAGCCATGCAGGTGACCCTCTCCTTCGAGCGCCCGCCGCGCGAGACCGACCGGATCGCGTCGACCCGCGGGCGGATGGTCGCGATGATCCCGGCCACGCCGCACACGTTCCGCGTAGCGAAGGTCGGCCAAGCCCGGACGCCGCTCACGCAGCGGTTCGGCGACGCCACCGTCGTGCTCGAGCGGTTCGAGAAGCCGGGCGCCGTGTGGGAGCTGCACATGCGGGTGCGGCTGGAGGGGGCGGGCGATTCGCTCGCGTCGCACCGCGGCTGGGTGTTCCAGAACGCGTCGTACCTGATCGACGCGAACGGCAAGCGCTACGAGCACGCGGGCTTCGAGACCACCATGCAGACCTCGAGCGAGATCGGCCTCGCCTACTTGTTCGACCTGTCGGGCGCCGCGGTGGTCGGCTTCGGCTTCGATGAACCCGATGCGAACGCCGACCCGGAGGGCGAAGCCGACGCAGAAGCCGACGAGCCGGTCGATCCCAAGGAACTCACCTGGGTCTACGAGACCGCGACCGGCGTGCATACCGTGCCGATCACTTGGGAGCTGGTCCCGATCGATCTTCCGTAGCGGTTCCGAACCGAATCGAATCGGACGCGTCGAAGCAGCTCAACCGAGCTCGACGATCGGCAGCCCGCCGGAGCGCATCTCGTCCAGCATAGCGGTCACCTCGGCCGGGTCCGTCGGGTCGGCGCGGCGGACCGTTTGGGCGACCCGATCGGCCATGGGCGAGTGCCCCTGCTTCTCCAGGCACCACGCAAGGCCGCGGGCCGCCTCGTGCCAGGGCGCGTTGGCCGGGCGGTCGCCCGGCAGGCTCACGCCGGCGCCGGCCGCGGCGAGCGCCTTCTCGCCGAGGGTGAACGCGTAGCCGAAGTGGCCGCGGGCCAGTTCGATGTCCGAGGGGCGGTCGTTCTCGCCAACGGCGAGTTGCCCCAACAGCAAGTGGGCCTCGAGCAGGTCGTGGCAATCGGCGAGCAGGTACCGCAACTCGTCGGTCGCGATCTCGGTCTCGCCCTCCTCGATCATCGAGCGGACTTCCTCGATGTCCTCGGCGCGCTCCGCGACACACGGCGGGCCCACCAGCTCGCCCGGCCCGCCAGACGCCGCTTTCACGCGCCAGGTCGACTTCGGCTTCGCTGCTGTGTGGCGGCGTGCGCGTTTCTTCTTGCGGGGGCTGGTCACAGGGCCGGGAGGGGGCGGTTTGAGCGGGTTGTGCGTGGTGGGGCGTGGTGGAGCGTATCGCCGCGCGGAGCGTCGGGGGAGGCCTTCACCCCAACCGGCGACGTACGTTTTTTGACTCCCGACCGGAGAACGAGGACAATCCGCGCGTCGCGAGGCCCCTCCCGCGGTAAGGCGGCAAGATCCCCCGCCGCGCGGCGAACTACTGCCAACGCGGCGCCCGGCGCCGGCGGCGGCCCTCCTCGTTCACCCGTTCCCGAGCCCCCTTACGAGTCGGAGCCATGACCTCACTCGAATCGGTCTACCTCTACACCGCCATCGGCGGCGGGGTCGTGCTGCTCACGCAGCTGGGCCTAATGCTGCTGGGCGCCGACGACGGCGGGCTGGGCCAGGGGGACGCCGCCGGCGTCGACGCCGACGCGATCGACAGCGACGGCTCGACCGACTCCCACGGCTTCTGGTTCTTCGAGATGATCTCGCTGCGCACGCTCGCGGCCGCGGCCACCTTCTTCGGCCTCGCCGGCGGAGCGGCGAACTCGATCGGCTGGCCGCCCGGCGTGTCGCTCACCGTGGCGGCCGTCGCCGGCTACGCGGCGATGTACGTCGTGTTTTGGGCCTTCCGCCGCTTGCTCCAGCTAGAGACCTCCGGCAACGAAGACATCCGCGGCGCCGTCGGCCTGCCGGCGGAGGTCTACGTGCCGATCGCCCCCGCCGGCGGCGCAGCCGGCAAGGTGCACCTCACGCTGCAGGGACGCACCGTCGAGTGCCAAGCCGTCAACGACACCGACCAGCCGCTGCCGACCGGCGCGAAGGTCCTGGTGACCGGCGTGGTCAACAGCGACACGGTGCGCGTCGCCAGCGCCGACCGACCGGCCGACGGCGGCGCCGGCCGCGCACCGACCGAAGCGTTGCAAAGCTGACAGAGCGACCGATCCGACCCCCGCCCTTCCTATGGAGCCCACCAACATGGCGCCCGAACTCGTGTGGCCCGTCGCTCTCGTCCCGCTCGCTCAAGCGATCCCGCCCGTGGCGTGGGTCGCGGCCGGCGCCATCGCCCTGGTGCTGCTGCTGGGGATCCTCTACGCGTTCATCAAGTCGCTGGTGAAGCGCTGCAGCTCGAACCAAGTGCTGGTCAAGTACGGCATGTTCGTCGGCAGCGGCCAGACCGCCAAGACGATCCACGGCGGCGCCACGTACGTGATCCCGTTCGTGCAGGGCTACCAGTACCTGAGCCTCGAGCCGATCCAGATCGAGATCCCTCTCCGCGGCGCGTTGTCGATGGAGAACATCCGCGTGAACGTGCCGAGCGTGTTCACGGTCGCCGTCGGCACCCAGCCGGAGGTGATGAACAACGCGGCGATCCGCTTGCTCGAGCTGTCGACCCAAGAGATCCGCAAGCAGGCCGAAGAGATCATCTTCGGCCAGTTGCGGCAGGTGATCGCGTCGATGCGGATCGAGGACATCAACCGCGACCGCGACGCGTTCCTGCAGCACATCCAGAACTCGGTCGAGCCGGAGCTGAAGAAGATCGGCCTCGTGCTGATCAACGTCAACATCACCGACGTGACCGACGAGTCGGGCTACATCGACGCGATCGGCCAGAAGGCCGCCAGCGAGGCCATCCAGCAGGCCCGCGGCGACGTCGCCGACGAAGAAAAGAAGGGCGCGATCCGAGTCGCCAACGCCGAACGCGAACAAGCCGTCGAGGTGGCCGACGCCACCAAGCTCCGCGAGATCGGCACCCGCGAGGCCGAACGCGAGCAGATGGTCCGCCTGGCCGAGCTGCTCAAGGAGCAGACCGTCGGCGAGCGGACCGCCGAGTTCCAACGCGAGGTGCAGGTCAACGACGCCGAACGAGAGAAACGCATCGCCGTGGCGAACGCCAACGCCGAGGCCGTCGACGGCGAGAACATCGCCGAGGCCAGGGTCGCCGCGTCGCAGGCGGAGTTGCTGGTCCAGCGTGCGGAGGCCTACGAACGGGGCGAGTCTCGTAAACGCGAGGCCGAGGCCGCCGTCATCGAGATCCAAAACCGCGCGATGGCCAGGGCCGCGCTGGCCGACGCCGAACGCGTCGAAGCCGAGAAACGCGCCGAACTCGAAGCGGTCGCCAAGGCCGAAAAGGCCAAGATCATCGTCGAGGCCGAGGCCGAAGCCCAGAAGCGCCGCCTAGAAGCCGAAGGCGAGGCGGCCGCGATCTACGCGAAACTCGAGGCCGAGGCCCGCGGCCAATACGAGATCCTCGCCAAGAAGGGCGAGGGCCTCAAGCAGATCGTCGCCGCGTGCGGCGGCGCCCGCGAGGCGTTCCAGCTGATGATGCTCGAGCACCTCGACAACCTGGCGGAGACCTCCGCCAAAGCGATCAGCAACATCAAGTTCGACAAGGTCGTCGTGTGGGAGAACGGCGGCAAGGACGGCCGCAGCAACACGGCCGACTTCCTCCACGGAATGACCGGCACCCTCCCGCCGATGATGCAGGTCCTCCGCGACGTGGGCGGCATCGACGTGCCGGAGAACCTCGCCCGCTTCATGGGCGGCGCCGACACGGCCGAAACGCCCTCGAAGAAAGCCGAAGGAAACGGCGCGGTCGAGCCCCTCGACGCGAAGCCGTGAGCAGTGGGGCCCGATCGCGAACACAGCCGTTAGCCCCGGGTCAGTGACCCGGGGCTAATCTTGGCCGCAAGGATGTTGACGCATGTACACCATCGGTGTACTGTCCTGCGTATGGCCGTCGATCACTCTCCCGATGCGCTCGCCACGCTGGTTACGGTCACGACCTACGGATCGTGGATTCGCGGCGACCGCCGCGGCTGGATCGACCGCCGCGGCTGGATCGATCGCAAGCACGGCCTTCGCAGCGCCGCCCCGGAGCTCGAACTTGCCGACCGCAAGAGGATGAAGCACCCGGCGTACCGCTTCACGGACGATCGGTCGCGCCAGGTCGCCGAAGCGATCGTTCAGGCTCTTGCGGACCGGCTGGCTGTGACGACCTACGCGCTGTCGGTCGATGACTGGCACGCCCACATCGTGCTCGGGGCAACACGTGAGCCGATCGGCCGGCTGGTCAAGTGCGTCAAGGACGCCGGTCGGTATCGGCTGCGTGCCGCGCGTCCGATATGGACCGCCGGCTACGACAAGCGTTGGTGCTTCGACGAATCGACCGTCATAACGCGAATCGAGTCTGTCGAGCGGCACAACGAACGCCGTGGCCTCGACCCAAGGCCGTGGTCGCTGCTTGTCGACCCGTTCGCGGGCCATCCCCGTTAGCCCCCGGTCAGTGACCCGGGGCTAACGGGTTTCCGCGCCGCGTGCGGTCGACCGCGTCGGCCAGACCCACGCGCCGTGCCCCTCCGGCGGCGCGATCTCCCCGGTTCAAACGGCCGCGACGACGGACATGAGGCATTGACCCGGCCGTGCGCCGCCTCGAAGGTGGCGGGCGGTCCCCACCCCCCTCGTTGGATGCTTCATAATGAGACCGTTTCGCTCTGCAGCCTGGTCGATGGTTTGCCTGTCGCTGCTCGCACACGCGGCCCCGGCGGCCGAGAAGGAAGAGCTCGGGAAGAGCGTCGAGGGGCGGCCGATCGTCGCCCGCAGCCACGGCGAGGCCGACTCGCCGCAGACCGTGCTGCTGATCGCCAGCATCCACGGCAGCGAGCCCGCCGGCACGCCGCTGGTCGAGCGCTTCGAGGCCTGGCTCGCCGCCCACCCCGACCGCTGGCGTGGCCGACGCGTGGTCGTCATCCCGGTCGCGAACCCCGACGGCTACGCCCAGCGGAAACGGACCAACGCCCGCGGCGTCGACCTCAACCGCAACTTCCCCGCCGGCAACCGCGTCGAACGCTCGCTGCACGGACCGGCGGCTTTGTCCGAGCCGGAGAGCCGGGCGCTGATGCGTGCGCTCCGCGCGTACGCGCCGGACCGCGTGCTCAGCCTGCACCAGCCGCTGGAGTGCGTCGACTACGACGGCCCGGGCGAAGAGCTGGCCGCGGCGATCTCCGCAGCGATCGACGGCCGCCTGCCCGTGAAGCGGCTCGGCGGCCGCCCGGGGTCGTTGGGCTCGTACGTCGGCGTGGACCTGGGAAAGCCGATCATCACGCTCGAACTGCCCAAGGGAGTAGAGGCCCGCGGCGCCGAGCAACTGTGGGACGACTACGGCCAGGGCCTGGTAGCCTTCGTGCTCGGCGCCAAATGAGAAGCAAAAGGCAGAACAACAAAAGCGACGGCCGCGCCCCTTTCGCCAACCCCCTTCGCCTTCCCCTCGCCTCTTCCCTGTGTGCCACCACTACCGCGCCGCCGCCACGCTGCCCGCCCACTTCGTTGACGAGTTCTCGATCCGAGAAAGCCAGCGGCGCTTGTTCGAAGACTTGGCGGCCGACCTGAAGGACCGCGGCGCGTGGCCGCTCAAGACGGTCCCGGCGCTGCGGATCGACCCTAGCGGCGAGCTCGAGGTCTTCGCCGCCGAATGGGGGCTGCTGCCGGGCTGGTGGAAGCCGTCGGACAAGACGCCAAAGCGGTCCACCTTCCAACGCAAGACGATCAACGCCAGGTCAGAAACGGCCGCGTCGAAGCCAACCTTCCGCGACGCGTGGCGCCGGCGGCGGTGCCTGCTGCCGCTCGAAGAATTCTTCGAGCGCGGCCACTACTTCGCCCTCGACGACACGCGCCCGCCGATGGCGTTTGCCGGCCTCTGGGAGCGGTGGACGGGCGCCGCCGACGGCGACGTGCACAGCGTCACCCTGCTGACGACCGAGCCCAATTCCGACGTGCGGTCCGTCGGTCACCACCGGATGCCCTGCCTGCTCACCACGCCCGACGAGCGGCGGCGCTGGCTCACCGAGGGGGCAGACACGACCGTCGACCCCCTGCTCCGTCCCATCGGCGACGTCCGGCTCGCCGTCCGGCCGAGCGCGGGCTCGTAGCGGGCTCGTCGGCACTGCTGCTTCTCGCCAAGAGCGGACCACGCTCTCGGCTCCCGCCAGAGACGGTGTTCTCCGGCAGTGTTCTCAGGCAGTGTTGTGGCGGGGCCGGCGGCAGAACGGCAGAGCGGCAGAGCGGCTCAACCGCCCCAGTACGATCAGCCGCCCCATTTCGATCAGCCGCCCCAGTACGACTCGTCGGCGCTGAAGGGCTCGGGACCGGAGTGCGACACGTCGACCAGGAAGTCGTCTTCGATGAAGTCGCGGCCCAGCAAGAACTTGTACGTCATGTTGGACCGGTCCTTCAGGTTCACGACCGACTCCTTGACGATGTCGCCGCACTTCAGCGGCAGCCGCACGCGGTAGCGGTGCTCGGCGCCGTTGGCGCTGCGGACCTCGACGTAGTCCTCGATGCGGGTCTCGACCCACGCCTCCGTGCCCTGCCCATTGTCGAGGCGCAAGCGGACCGTCTTCGCGACGTTCTCAGCCGGCTCGGCTGACGCGTCGACGATCTCCATGTCTTCCGGGCCCACGTGCACCGAACTCACCGCCGCGCCGGTGTCGACACGGGCCGTGAAGGCGACGCCGGAGGTCTCTTCGGTGATGACGGTCGTCTCGCCCAGGACCTGCGGCGAGGGGGGCTGCAGCGCAAAGCGATACAGGGCGCTGCGGCCGGCGACCGACGCAACCACCAACACCGAGGCCGCCACGAGTAGCGGCCAACGGGGAATAAAACCAGACCTCGTGAGTCTAGCGACTGTCGCGTGCATGTGCGTCCCTCTCGCTCTTTGCAACATCCATGATGGGAAACGGCGCCGCGCGCGACCGGCGGCGCTTAATTGGCGATCCCTCGCAGGCCCCCATTTTGACGCTTCGCGGAATGCCGAATCAAGAGCATCCGGCGCAAAACCCCGCGCGTTTTCCAACCGCGCAAGCTGAATCCGGATAACGGTTTGGGTCAACGAGACCCGCCCGACCGAAGCGGTCAGCCGCCCTTCTACTACGCGGCAAGCGTCTCCGACGATCGGCAAACGGCCCTGCGGCCCCCCCCGACGGGAGCGGCGCCCGCGCCGCAAGGGGCCCCGTCGGCGGGCGTGGCGGCGCAGCGATACGGGGTTTGATTGACCGGCCGCGAGCGGGCGATCGTTCCCCGGCGATGGCCCGCTGCGCCGGCGGGCCAGCGCGTGGCCCGAGGCGAGCGTGGCGCATAAAAAAACCCGACGTCAGGTGGCTATCCCTGACGCCGGGTCTATCGTTGCAATTTGGTGAGCTTAGCCGGCGTGCGAGCACGCCGGCGTCCTTTTTCTTACGGTCAAGGCCGCCCCATTCTTATTCTGACGTCTGTCACCAGACGGCAGTTCTAAGTATCCTTAGAAAAGGAGGTGATCCAGCCGCAGGTTCCCCTACGGCTACCTTGTTACGACTTAGTCCCAATCGCGGAGTTGACCCTAGGCGCCTGCCTCCGAAGTTGGCTCAGCGACTTTAGGCCCCCCCCACTTTCGTGGCTTGACGGGCGGTGTGTACAAGGCTCAGGAACATATTCACCGTGGTATGCTGACCCACGATTACTAGCGATTCCGGCTTCATGCAGGCGAGTTGCAGCCTGCAATCCGAACTGGGGCATGCTTTGTGGGATTTGCTTGCTCTCGCGAGTTTGCTTCCCTCTGTACATGCCATTGTAGGACGTGTGCAGCCCAAGCCATAAAGGCCATGAGGACTTGACGTCATCCCCACCTTCCTCCGGTTTAACACCGGCGGTCTCTCTAGAGTCCCCGACATTACTCGCTGGCAACTAGAGACAAGGGTTTCGCTCGTTAAGGGACTTAACCCGACATCTCACGACACGAGCTGACGACAGCCATGCAGCACCTGTGCACGTTCCACCCGAAGGCGTGGCCCTGCTTTCACAGGGTTAATCCGTGCATGTCAAGGCTTGGATAAGGTTCTTCGCGTAGCCTCGAATTAAGCCACATCCTCCACCGCTTGTGTGAGCCCCCGTCAATTCCTTTGAGTTTCAGCCTTGCGACCATACTCCCCAGGCGGAGCACTTAACACTTTCGCTACGGCCGGGAACCTATGGGGGAGTCCCCGACCCAGTGCTCAACGTTTACAGCCAGGACTACCGGGGTATCTAATCCCGTTCGCTACCCTGGCTTTCGTGCCTCAGCGTCAGAAGAGACCCAGTGAGCCGCTTTCGCCACCGGTGTTCCTGATGATATCAACGCATTTCACCGCTCCACCATCAGTTCCGCTCACCCCTGTCTCCCTCGAGCACTCCAGTATCGGGCGCTATTCTTCGGTTGAGCCGAAGGATTTCACACCCGACTTAGAGCGCCGCCTACGCACCCTTTAAGCCCAATGATTCCGAATAACGTTTGGACGGTTCGTGTTACCGCGGCTGCTGGCACGAACTTAGCCCGTCCTTACTGTGGATCGGTCAAGACCCGCTCTGCACGGGCCCTTCCTCCTCACTTTTACGGTTTACAACCCGAAGGCCTTCATCCCGCACGCGGCATTGCTCGGTCAGGCTTTCGCCCATTGCCGAAGATTCTCGACTGCAGCCACCCGTAGGTGTCTGGGCAGTGTCTCAGTCCCAGTGTGGCGGGCCACGCTCTCACGCCCGCTACCCATCGCTGCCTTGGTAGGCCATTACCCCACCAACAAGCTAGTAGGACGCAGTCCCCTCCCCGGGCGGAATCTCACCTTTGCTCCTGAGAGATCATCCGGCATTACCCACAGTTTCCCGTGGCTATTCCGGACCCGGGGGCAGGTAACTACGCGTTACTCACCCTTACGCCGCTTTCCACCCTGATCCTCATCCGAAGAATCAAATCAGAGCTTCTCGCTCGACTTGCATGCCTAATCCATGCCGCCAACGTTCATTCTGAGCCAGGATCAAACCCTTCAATTAATGTATGCTTACCACCGCGGCCGCCGCGAACGACAACCCCAGCGGATAAGAGCCATTTGTTGAAGCAGCTTGGTTGGCTACTTACTTGATTTTGGCTTTGTGGGAGACGCACCCCGCCGCCCCGCCGACGACAGCCGAAGCCGACGCCGAGGAGAAAACAGGACCCGCCCCCCGTTCCAGCCGACCGTTTAGTTTCGGTCTTGACTGAAAAGAAAAAAGGAGGTCACTCACCAAATTGTCAAAGATCATCGCGAGCCCCCCATCATTCCCGTTCCGGCCGAAACCGTCAAGGGCCTGATGGAGATTTTTCCGCCGACTCGCCTCGCTGCTCCCTCATTGCCAAAGCCCCGATGGCCCAGCAAGAGCCGGACTAACCAGCTAGAGCCTCGTGGCCCAGCAAGGAAGCATGGCTCAGTAAGGAAGCCCGACGGCGAAGCCGCGGCCGCTTGCCACCGACCAAAACCTCTCCCGCCCCACAAAGGGACGCAGGACAGGGGCCAGCATTGGAGGGCGTCCAAGAACGCTCGAGCCAGACGGCTTGAGGCCGCACTCGGCTCCCCTTCAATCGCAAGCGGGAGCGGAATCTTAACCTTCGGCTGACAGGTGTCAACGACTCGAACGGAAAATCGCAAGCCGCTCGACGCACGCTCGATACCCAACCGCCAAGAGCCGCTAGCTCAACGCAAACTGCCCATCCTAGCGATGGCCGCGTCGGCCCGTTCGACCCCGCCGCCGGACGCTCGTTATCAAGCAACCGGCGTCGCGTTCGGCGACTCGAATCCCACTACGATCTGCCGCCCGATCCGGTTCTCACCCTCGCGGAAAAAATCGTTCCCGCCCGGCCCGCCGGCCAGCAGCGCCGCCCGCGCCCGCACGCCGTCCGCGGCAAGGCGGTCGTCGCCCGCGCCCAGCTCCACGGCAAGCAGTCCGAACGCCGAGTCGACGACACGCACCAGGTCGTCCCCCGCGCCGGTGTGGATCGCGGCCACGTTGGCCCGCGAGCCGGTCACCGCCACCTCGTCGGCCGAGTCGCCGCGGCCACCCGAGAGCGCGAGCATCCGGGCCGAGGTTTGGCTCAGCCGCATGGTGTCGGCGCCCTGCTGGCCGTCGGCTGCAAACCGTCCGCCGGTGCTTACCCCGTTGGCCGCCAGCGTGTCGCCCCCCTCGCCGAGCCGCACCCAGGCGTTGCCCGCCACTCGCAGCCCCGCGCGGTCGGGCGCGACGGCGACCGACGCGTCGTCGCTCTCGCCACCGGGCGTCGGCGCGCCGAGGCGGACCGTGTCTTCGCCCCGGCCGGTGTCTACCAGCAGGCTGCCGCCGATCCGCCCGGCGCCCACAACCACGGTGTCGTCGCCGCCGCCGGTAGCCACCCGCAGCGAGCCGCCAATCGCGACCGCGCGGTCGGCCGTTTCGGCGGTGGCTTCGTCGCTGGGCGCCTCGCCGTCCGGCGCCCGGCCGTCGCGGCCGACGCCGACGAGCACGCGGTCGTCGCCGGCGCCGGTCTGGATCAGCACCGAGCCGCGGAGGGCCGCGTCGGACAAGACGACCGTGTCGTCGCCGCCGGCCATCCCCGCCCGCACGCCGCGCCACACGCCCTCGACCAACACTCCAGATTCGGGCGCATCGGCTTCGCCGGAGGGATCGGCGCCCCGCTCGCGGACGGTGGTGCCGTCGAGCCCGCGGACTAAGAAACTGCCGGGCGTGGGGCCCGCGGTTACCGCGATCTGGTTGTCTTGATCATCGCCGCGGATCTCGAGCGAACCGTTCACCACGCCGACGACCACGTCGCCGGCCATCATCTGTTTGGCCTCGAGCGCCTCGATCCGCAGGCGCGCAGCGGCACCCTGTTTCTTGCTCTTCACGGGAGCCTCCGAAGTGAGACAGACGAGCCTCCACCGGCCGCTCCCGAACGTTGCGGGACGCGTCGAGACCGAGGAGAGCCACAGTTCCTAGCAACCAACCCCTCACCCCCTGTTGGGGCGCCGGAAAAAATTCGCTGGGGATGGCGCCGCTACCGCCGCAACGCGGCGTGGGCGGGCGTTTGCGTGTCGCTACCGAACGGGGCGCGATTGGGTTAGTCTCCAACCGAGTGGGCGCAACCGTTGGCGCCCCTCTCCCAGCCACCGACGCCGGAGCCTAGCGATGCCTTGCCGAGGGGTGCGTGGCGCCACCACGGTCGATGCGAACGAGCGGGAGGCCATCCTCACCGCCACCCGCCAGTTGCTCGCGCTGGTGATCCGCCGCAACGGCATCCAGCGCGACGACATCGCTAGCGTGATCTTCACCGTCACCAAGGACCTCGACGCCGAGTTCCCGGCCCTGGCGGCTCGGCAGCTCGGCTGGGCCGGCGTGCCGCTGCTGTGCGGCTACGAGATCGACGTGCCCGGCTCGCTGCCGCTGTGTATCCGGGTGCTCGTGCACTGGAACACCGACAAGCCGCCGGCCGAGATCCACCACGTGTACGCCCGCGGCGCCGAGCGGCTGAGGCCGGACCTGGAGAAAATCCCGCAGGTCGACCTGGAAGAGCTCGACGCGTGGATTACCGCCCAGATGAGCGGCTCGTAGCCCGCCCGGCGCCGGCGGGGGGCGATTTTTCGGCCCCCTAGCGGCGGGTGAGCCCTTGAGCGACCCGCCCGCGGTCGGCTAACCTGCGGGGCTCGCGGTCGGCCCGATCCGCCGGCCGGCGGCCCCCGTCCCACGACACAGGCGGCGCATCGCACCCGAAGCGCCACGACACACCGGAGCGACCAGAACTTGGGAACCAAGAAGTCAGGCAAAGGCCGCCGCAAGCAGGGCCGCAAGAAGCGTCGGATGCGGGCGAAGATCCGCCACCGGAAGAAGTAGCGCGCCGTCGCGGCTTTGGTGTTGGGGCCGCGGGCTTACCTCGGAAGCTTTCCCCACAGCAATAGAGCGTTCCGCGAAAGCTACTCGAGGGCGCCCTGCTCGGCGCCCGGTCACTCCTTGAGCCCGCTGGTGGTCGCCCCGCGGATGAACGCGCGTTGGGCGACGAAGAACAGCCCGACGATCGGCGCCGTGAAGAGCACCGCCGCGGCGAGCAACAGGTGGGTCTCGCTCGAGCGCGAGCTGACGAACCGCTCCAGCCCGTAGGCGAGCGGGAACTTGGCCGGGTCGCTCAGGTACAACAGCGGGCCGCCGTAGTCGTTCCACGCGTCGACGAACCGCAGCAGCCCGACGGTCACCAGCGCCGGCCGGCTGAGCGGCAGCACGACGCGCCACAGCACGCCCCAGTCGCCGCACCCGTCGAGCCGCGCGGCCTCGACCAGCTCGCCCGGCACGGCGCGGAAGAACTGCCGCAGCAGGAAGATGCTGAACGCGTCGCCGAGGAACGTCGGCCACACGATCGCGCCGAGCGAGTCGTACAGGCCCAGCTCGCGGATCAGCAAGAACCGGGGGATCATCGTCGCTTGCCACGGGAGCAGCATCGTGGCGATCACCAGGCCGAACACCACGTCGCGCCCCGGCCAGCGGAGGATCGCGAACGCGTAGGCCGCCATCGAGCACGACACGAGCGTGCCCACGACCGAGCCCACACACAGCACCAGCGTGTTGCCCAGGTAGCGCCAGAAGGGCATCGCCGAGAGCGCGTCCGCGTAGTTCTCCGGTCGCGGGTCGGCGGGCCACAGGGCCACCGGGCGGGCGGCCATCTCGGCCCCGCTCTTCAGCGAACCGCCGACCATCCACACCAGCGGCGTGGCGAGCACGACGGTCACGGCCAGCAGCGGAGCGTGCCGCGCAAGCGGGGCGAGAGGGCGGTTCGATCGCTGCTTTTGGCGGCCCATCGACGCGGATTGTAGCGGCTCCCTGCGAGGCGCCTTCCCAGATCGCGAGTCGCCCGGTCCAACTGCGGCCGACGACGCCCCCCCAGCGACGGTTCACTCCGCGAGCGCCGCCCGCAGCCGCGCGCGCGTGCGCTCGGCCGCTTGCTCCAGCCGGGCACGCGGCTCGGCGCCGCGGTACATCGCGTCCTGCGCGGCGGCGGTGACTTCGCGGTAGTAGGTCGACGCGACCGGCAGCGGCGGCGTGGGGAGCTGGTTGTCGCTCGCCGCTAGCTCGACGAACGTCGCGAAGAGCGGCCGCTGCTTCAGGAAGTCTTGGAACGCCGGCCGCTCGACCACCTCCGGGCTGGCCGGGATCCACCCGCCGGCGGCGGCCGTGCGGGCCGCCTGGTCCTCGTGGCCCAGCCCGGCCCAGAACTTCATGAACTCCCACGCCCCCGCCGGGCAGTCGGCGCCGCGCGGCACGAGGAAGTAGTTGCCGTTGACCCAGCCGGCGCGCTCCACGCCGCCGGGCGGAGGGGGGAGCGGGCACACGCCGACCTCGTCGATCCCCTCGCCGCGGGCCGCGGCCGCCGCCTGGGCTTCGGCCAGGTCGCGCACGCGCCACTGGCCGTCCATGATCGCCGCGTAGCGGCGCCCGGCCAGCAACGGGAAGGCCGCGCCGGTCAGCGCCTGGTCGCCGCTGCGGAACGCGGCCACGCGGTCGGCGCCGTAGCGCTGGCTGTAGCCGGCCATCCACAGCAGCGCGTCGACGACCTCCGGAGAGTCGCAAGTGACCCGGGCGGCGGCGTCTCGGGCGTCGGGGTCGGCGAACCGCCCGCCGAACACCACGCCCCACGCCCAGAGCCGGCGCGGGTCGGGCAGGTAGCCGACGCGGTCGAAATCCTCCGAGCCGGGCGGGGTGATCGTCTCGGCGATGAGGTCCAGCTCGGCGAGCGTGTGCGGCCCCCGCTCGGCGATCGGGGCCAGGCCCGCTTCGCGCAGGAGGGTCTTGTTGTAGTACAGGGCGCGCACGTCGAGGCCGTTCACGAGGGCATAGAGCCGGCCGTCGTAGGTCGCCAGCCGCGTGGCGGCCGGGTAGAGCCAAGCCCCGAGCCGCTCGAGCTCTTCGGGGGTGGCCAATTCCGAGAGCGGCGTGAGCGCCCCACGGTGGGCCCAGTCGGCCACGACCGGCTCGTCGTGGTTCATCACGTCGGGCGGCTGGCCGCCGGCGATGGCGAGGAAGAGCTTGAGGTCGAGGTTCGCCCCGGGCATCGCCACGCCGCGCACCCAGTAGCGCGACTGGCTGGCGTTGAAGCGGGCGATCACGTCCTCGACGACCGGCAGGTCGCGACCGCCCCAGAAGTGCCAGAACACCACCTCCTCGGCGCCGCGGAACTGCTCCGGCCGCCCGCCCGACGGCCCGCAACCGGCCGCCGCCAGCAGCCAGAGAGTCGTCAGGGCAGCGGCGCGCGCGGTGCGGATCGGCATGAAGCGAGTGTCCCGCAAGCGCCCCGCGCCCGCAACGCGCGGCCGGCGCGGCAACGAATTGGCCAATAAACGGCGCGGGCGGCCTGTGCGTGGGACAATCACCGCCTCCTGCCGTTCGCGGCGCCGGGGACACAGCCAATCGCGACACCTCGCGCGGTGTAACGCTTCCCTAAACGCTTGGCCGGCAACGGGTTGAGGTCGATTTCGGCACGTTTAACGCGACACGCACGTTTTTTGTGTGTGTCGTGTTTCAAACGTGCGAAACAAATGCGGACACCCGCATCTGGGCGGCGGCGGGGGCGGGCCGGCGGCAACGAAAGGCCTTTACGAAAGGCCTTTACGAAAAGAGCCCCGGCCGAGTGGCCGGGGCTCTGGTGGTGGTGGTTAAAGCGGATCGGCTGCGGCCCGGGCGGGCTCAGTTCTCGACCATCTCGAGCTTCGGCTGCTGCCGCTTCGGCGTGACCTGCTGCAGGTGGGTCACGCGGCGGTCGGCCTTCGACGACACGCCGTTGACGACCGCCCCGATCAGCCGCACGCCCACGCCGCGGAGCATCTCGACCGACTGGTGGATCCTCGTGACGCTCGACTGGTCGCGGAGCACCGACAGGATGGCCCCGTCGCAGTGCTGGCCGAAGAGCAGCGAGTCGGCCACGCCGATCACCGGGGCGCCGTCGATGATGATGAAGTCGTAGTCCGCCCGCAGCTTGTCGAAGATCGGCTGCACCTGGTCGGTGGCCAGGGCCCGGACGGCGTCAGAGTCGCAGTAGCCGGCGGTCATCAGCCAGAGGCCTTCGGCCTGGGTCGGTCGGATGACGTCGGTCACTTCGGCCTCGGTCCGAAGGACCTCGCAGAGCCCGTCCTCCAGCGGTTGGTTGAACAGCGAGTGGAGAGCCGGCCGCCGCATGTCGCCGTCGATGAGCAGCGTCCGCCGGCCGGCGCGGGCGAGGCTCGCGGCCAACTGGCTGGCGACCGTGGTGCGGCCCTCGGCCGTCTCGGGGCTGGTGACCAGCACCAGTTGCCGCTTCTTCTTGGTCGACTCGTGCATCAGAGCGGTCCGCACGCTGTCGATCGACTCGCTGAGCTGAGCGAACACCGAGTGCGAGCCGCTCTTGCCGCCCAGCCGCGGCAGCGTGCCGATCACCCGGATGCCGAGGCCCTCGTCGACCTGGTCGGGCCCGTTCAGGCGCCGCTTGCTGAACTCTGCGTAGCCGATCGCCAGGCAGGTCAGCACCAGCGCGGTGAGCCCACCCAGGCCGGAGATCGCGTAGCGTTGCAGCTGGTTGCGGTTGTTGAACGTGTTGGCGATAGGCCGCTGGGCCGGGTCGGCGCTGACGGCGGTGATCCGCGCGGGGGCCTCGCTCTCGACGGTCAGGTTTTGGATCTTCGTGGCGATCCCTTGCTCGACCTCGCGGAGCTGCTCGATCTCCGCCAGGCGGAGCATCAGGTCGGTGTTGTTCTTCGCCTTCGCGTAGAGGTCCTGCTTGAGCTTCTCGAACTCTTGGTCGATCTGGGCCAGCTCCGCTTGCTTCATCTGCCGCATGATGGTGTAGCTCATCGTCTGCGTCTTCAGCAGCGGGTTCGGGTCGTTGGACCGCTCGCCGGCGATCTGTGCGAGCATCTGCTGCTGGGCCATCGCGATCTCTTGCTGCAGCTCTTGGACCTGCTTCTCGAGCTGCCGGATGCGGGCCGACGTGCCACGCTTGACCAGCGCCGCCTCGGAGCGGATCTGCATCTGGTAGTACATCACCATCTGCTGCATCTGGCTGATCATCGGGTCCATCGACATCTGCTGTTGGGCCAGCTGCTCTTGGTAGGTCGGGTCGTTGATCTGCGCCTCGAACACCTTGAACTGCATGGTCGCCTCGCCGATCTCTTCCTCGATCTTCGACCGGCGGTTGAGCAGGCCCATGACCTCGCTGAGCATCAGCTTGGTCTCGGGGTCGAAGCCCCCTTGGTACACGGCGCTGGACCCGGCCTCTTCGGCCAGGGTCTGGTACTCCGTCATCTTGTCGTAGACGATCTCCTTCAGGTCCTTCAGGCTCCCCTGCAGGATCTGCAGCGGCCGGGCGCGGGAGGTGCGGTCGCGGAAGAGGACCTCGTCGTAGTACGAGGCACAGACCGCCTCGACGATGTCCTTCAGCTCTTGTTCCGGGTACGGGCCGGAGAGCGTGACCTCGAGGATCTCGCCGTTGTTCGGGAACGACACGAGCAGCTCGTCCTGCAGGTACTCGACCTTGTCGTCGGCGTCGTCGAAGAAGGGGAGCTTCGCGATGTTGTACCGCTCGTTCCGCAGGGCCGCGTTCAGCACGAACGGGCTCTTCAGGTAAGCGATCTGCGTGCCCTTGAAGATGTCGTAGTCGGTGGTCGTCTGCACGGCCGTGCGGTCGAGCAGCGTCATCGGGTTGCTCGCCACCTGGAACTGGGTCGACGCCGAGTTCGTCGGCGGGAACAGCCAGTACAGGCCGGCGGCCACGGCGGCCGACAGCAACAGGCCGGTCGTCGAGGCCAACAGCCAGCGGCGTCGCAACGCGTGCATCAGCCCGCTGCGGTCCATGCCGCCTTTGAGCACGTCGTTGCCGCCGGCGGCGACCGGCTGGCCGATCGGGCCATGCACGCCGGTCAGCGCGCCCACCGCGACGGGATTCGTCGGGACCAACGAGGCGCCCGACTCGGGGGAGGCGATGTTGCCGTTTTCGTTCACACTCATCGGGCCTTGTTCTCCGTTTCGGACGAGGGCCCCTCTAGCGATGCTGTCGGGACCGGACCATTTAGCAGACAAGCGGCGCCCGCCGGGGGGGCAGGCGTGGGCCCCGCTGCCGGGGCGCTCTTCCGCGTGTCGCTGGGTTGCAAGCCGAGGGCCAACGCTTGGCCGCTGGGCGGTTATTGCTTGTAAGTTGCTTCCTGGCAGTTACTTACGCGATCCGCCATCGCGCTAGGGCCGCCGCCTGCATGTTGCGATTTGGCAAGCCGCCACGGCTCACGGTGTAGAAACGCCACACGCCAGGCCCTCCGAACCCGCCGCGCGACCCTCACGTTCCCCGCACCGGCGGCGCGCCGAACTGCCCCGCCAGCCCGCCGTGGCCGTGCTCGATGCCCCCTTCTTCCTGGGTCAACGAGGACAAGATCTTCAGCTCCAAGTACAGCAGGCCCATCGCGATGGGCATCATCGCCAGGCCCGCGTAGTCGTGGATCAATTGGTGGATGGTCTCGCCCTCGGGGAACAGGCGGTACAGCAGCGCCGTCGCTACGATCCGCGTGATGTTGACGATCAGGGCGATCGGCAACGCGCTGAGCAGGATGATCACCCGGTCCCACCAGGGCCGCTTGATCAGCAGCGCAACCGCCACCGCGAAGCCGCCGAAGATCGTGACCATCCGCAGCCCGCTGCACGCCTCGGCCACCTCGAGCGGGATCCCGTCGACGATGATCTTGTTCCCCTGCCGCACGACCGGCTGGCTGAGGATGGTCAGCACGACCTCGCTAGCGACCGCGGCCAGCTTCTGCAGGTAGAGCAGGAAGCTCTGCTCGAACGCCGACGGCAGCGGGTACATGAAGAACAGGAAGCCGACCGCCGGACCGGCCCACTTGAGCAGCCCCCACCCGCCGACCATCACAAACACGCCGAGCATGGCCAGCAAGAAGGAGTACCGGTCGAGCGGGTCCATGTAGATCGACGAGGCCCACAGCCGAGCCCCGTAAGCGGCGAGCAGCATCGCCAAGCCGATCCACCTCTCGGCGGCAGACACCCGCTGGAAGGGTTGCCCGATCAGCACGTAGGCCATCGTGGACAGGCAAACCGCGGCCAGACCCACCCCCTGCAGCAGCGGGATCTTCAAGAAGTAACCAGCGACCAACGCCGCCAGCGACGCGCCGGCGGTCACCGTCCAGAACTGGAAGGCCGGCATAAGGCCGAGGAAAGTCGCTTCCTGGGCCCCCTCGGGCGGCTCCTGGGCCTCCGGGTTGGGGCGCATGGCCCACATCACGTAGAGCGCGATGAACGGCACCAGGTAGCCGTGAGAATACTGCGCGTTGTCCCAGAACGGCGCGGTCAGCGCCAGCATGTTCCAGTAGGAGTAGACCAGCAGGGCCACGAGCCCGACCAACGCGAAGTACGAGTAGCGCTGGTAGGTGTCGGACCACGAGAAGGTCGCGCGCTCCTCGGGTCGGGCGCCGGCGAGGCCGATCGGCGAAACGGGGCTGGCGAAGTTCGAAGCCATGCTGGGGTAGTCGGGTAGCGGGGGTGAGAAGCGGAAAGTCGCGCTCGCCGTGGTCGGTAGGCTCTCTTGCGAGCCGCGCAGCCACGGCTTGGCGATCCGGCCGTTTTCTCGCAAGCAGGTAGACGCAGGCTCGGCGGGAGAAGTTCCAACGGCGGGCGGGCATTCTGTCTGCGCCGCCCCGGGGAGCGTCAGGGGGGCGCCGCGCGGATCGCCGGCTTTTCGGTGCGGGCGGCGTGGCTAGCCCGAAGCTAGGCGTGCTGTCACCGCCTGTCAAACACTCGGCGCGAGCCGGCGTGGCGGGGCCGGCGCCACCGGCGCCAGCGGGCCGATCGCCGTTCGCTTTGGGGGGAATTTGCGGGCTGGGGCAAAGTTCCGCCCGCGCCGGTCCGATCATAACGACTGTGCGGCTGGCGCCCCTTACGCGCTCCCCGCACGCCGGGCCCCCCCTGGGCCGCCAAGTGAACTGCTGCGCCCTTCGAACAGGCGAGACAAGCGATGACCGGCGAAACCCACTGCGACACATCACCGGCCTCTCGGGGGTCACGGGCATCCCGGGGGTCACGGGCCTTTTGGGGCCGGCGCCTGGGCCTGGTTTGCTGTGCGGCGGCCGTGGCTAGCAGCGGCTGCACGGCGTTCTACGCGCCGCGGTCGCCGATCCCGGCCGCGCCGGCTCCGCCGCCGGCCGATTCGCCGGTGCCGCGCGAGCTGGAGATGATGTCGCTGCCACCGTACCGGATCGAGCCGCCGGATATCTTGCTGATCAACGCGATCAAGGTCGTGCCCAAGCCGCCGCACATCATCGAGCCGTTCGACGGCCTGCTGATCCGCGCCGCGGGGGCGTTGCCCGACCAGCCGATCGCCGACGCGTTCTTCGTCGACCCCGAGGGCATGATCGACCTGGGCCCGTCGTACGGGAAGGTGAAGGTCGTCGGCCTCACGATCGACGAAGCGAAAGACGCCATCCGCCGCCAGCTGGGCGACCTGCTGGCCGAGCCTGAGGTGAGCGTGTCGCTGGCCGTGTCTTCGGGCGCCCAGCAGATCGTCGGCGAGCACCTGGTGGGGCCCGACGGCCGCGTCAACCTGGGCACGTACGGCTCGGTCTACGTGACCGGCATGACGATCGCCGAGGCCAAGGCCGCCATCGAGGAGCAGCTTTCGGACACCCTCGAGGACCCCGAGGTGATCGTCGACATCTTCTCCTACAACAGCAAACGCTACTACATCATCACCCAAGGCGCCGGCTTCGGCGACAACGTGGTCCAGGTGCCGATCACCGGCAACGAGACGGTCCTCGACGCGGTCGCCGCGATCGGCGGCCTCAGCCAGGTCTCCTCGCGCCGGATCTGGATCGCTCGCCCGGCCCGCAACGGCGACCACTGCGAGCAGATCTTGCCGGTCGACTGGGACGACATCAGCCGCGGCGCATCGACCGCGACCAACTACCAACTGCTGCCCGGCGACCGGGTGTTCATCGCCGAGGACCCGCTGCTGCGGCTCGACTCGGTCGTGTCGAAGCTGACCCGGCCGCTGGAACGGCTGTTCGGCTTCACCTCGCTGGGCGCCGGAACACTCAACCGGATCGAACGCTTCGGACAGCTGTAATCGCCTGAGCTAGGGCGTCGCCCCCGGGGGGCGGGTCGTGGGCCCGCCGCCCCGGGCAAGTGACGCCGGGCCACCCACCGCGGCAACCAAGGATTCCACGCCCCCGGCCTAGGGCGGCGGCCCAGCGGCCGCCCCACCAGGGGGGCGCTTTCGAGACGAGGGATCGGAATATGCTTCGCGTTACCACGTTCCGCCTAGCGGCCGCTGCCCTGGTGTCGCTCGGGCCATCCGCGGACCAATCGTTGGCGTCTGGCGTGGGGGCTTCGATCTACGTGACGGCCCGCAAGGCCGACCCGAAGGTCAAGCCGGCCAGCCACGCCGCGCCGGCCAGCCACCCCGCGACGGCCAGCCACCCCGCGATGGCCGGGCCCCCCGTGCCGGGCTGCGTAGAATGCGGCCGCCACGGCTTCGCCTGCATGAAACACATCGGCGTGACGCCGTGCATGCCCGAGGGCGCCTGCGTGCCGAACCGCGATTCGTTCGGCTACACGGCGACCCGCTGGCGGAAGTGGCCGGGCGTGGTCTACGACGACGGCCGCGAGCCCCGCCCCGCCGAGCTCGAAGAGGACGGCGGCCTGCTGGACGACGTCGACGAACCCGCTCCGACCGAAGAAGACCGCCAAGCGCCGCCGCCGATCGACACGGCCAACGCGCCTGGGGAAGAGGGCGAGGAGGGCGTCGGGCCGGGGGGCGGCGAGTTCCCGTTCGAGCCGGGCGCGCCGGGTGAGCCCGGCGGCCGATTCGAGTTCGACCTGCCGGCCGCGCCGGGCGGGGCCAACGGGCCGTTCCAGCCGCCGCGTCCGGTGGCGCCGGGCTTCCGCGATCAGCCGGCCCGGCCCGGGGCGACGCAGCCGGCGCCCGGAGCACAGCCGAACGCGCCGCCGCTGCCGCCGTTCGAGTTTGGCGGCGCCCCGCGACGCGGGTCGGTCGCCGACGGGGCGCCCCCGCGGTTGCCGTTCTCGTCGCGGCCCGCCGCCGCCGTGAAAACCACGCCGAGCGACGACGCCCCGCCGCCGCTGCCCGAGGGCTTCACGCGGGTCCTGCCCGGCGCGTTGCTCCGACGGCTGCCCGGGTTCGACCAGAAGCGCGACGCGGCGCCCCGGTACGACGCGGCCGTGCAACCGGTGTCGGCGGCAGAACCGGTGCGTTGAGTCGCGCACGCGGCGGCCGCGGAGGTGAGTTGCTTGACGGTAGCCGTCGGCGGCCGTAGCGTTGCAGGCTGAGGTCGGATCGCCCGTGGGGCGACCGCTCGTCTGCCTCCGCGGCCCCATCGGGGCGCCGCTCACGCTCGGAAACCGCCGACCATGCTCCGCGTCCTGCCTGTCGTCCTCGCCGTCCTCGCGATCGCCACGCTGACCGTCGTACAAGGGTTTTACACCGAGCGGTGGGTCTCGAGCGAGCACGCGGCTTACAGCGCTTCGTTGCTCAACAAGGTCCCGAAGCAGATCGGCGAGTGGGAGGGCACGGAGAGCGAGGTCGACGACGACACGCTCGAGACCGCCGGCGCCGATGGCTACGTGTCGCGCGGCTACACGAACCCCTCCAGCGGGAAGAGCGTCGGCGTGTGGCTGATCGTCGGCCACGCGCGTGACACGGCCCGCCACACGCCCGACGTGTGCTACCGAGCGAGCGGCTACAAGCCTGCCGAATCGCAAGACCGGCAGTACCTGACGCTCGACGACGGACGCGAGGTCTCGTTCTTCACGAACTTGTTCGAGCGGCAGACCCCCGCCGGCGGAATGGAGCGGCAGCGGGTCTTCTGGACCTGGTTCAAGCCGGCCGAGGGCTCCGGCGAGCCGGTCACTTGGTTCGCGCCGAAGAACGTCCGCTACGAGATCGGCGCCGCGCCGGCGCTGTACAAGCTGTACTTCACGGTCTCCGGCGAAGAAGCCAACAAGCCGCCCGAGGACAGCGTCGCGCTAGACTTCGCCAAGACGTTCATCGCGGCGACCGACCCGATCCTCAGCAAGGCCAACGGCGAGGTCCCGCCGGGGTTCCAGGGCGCCGAGAAGCCCGACCCGCCGGCCGAGGCCTTCCCGCCTAGCGCCGCGCACCCCGACGACGAGTCGACAGATGAGTCGACAGATGAGTCGGCAGACGACGAGTCGACAGCAGGCTGACGGCCACCACCAGCATCGCCCCGGCGGCCGGCTCCGGCACGCCGGTTGTGGGGGTTGTGGCGCCGTACGCGTCGGCCCACACGGTGTAGTCGCCCGGCTCGTAAGCGGCGCCGAGCCCGTCGCGCCACAGGGTGTAGTCGGCCGCGTCGACACGGCCATCGGTGTTGTAGTCGCCCGCTAGAGCGGCGAAGACCTCGTAGGTCAGGTCGAACCGGAAGGGCCCGCCGGCCGCCCCTTGGCTGTCGGTCGTGACCAAGAGGGTCGCGGTTTGCTGGCCGACGACCGACGTGTCGAGCTGCACGGTGCGCATGGCGGGGAGCCCGTCGGCCAGGTCGACGCCCGTTAGCTGGCCCGCTGTGGAAGCCGTGGCGCCGGACCACTCGATCGCGAAGTCGAGCTCGTCGGCGCCCAGCGGGGTGAGCACGTCGGCGACATTCTCGACGAACACGTCGACCCCCAGCGGCTGGCCGGCGAGCGCGGTGAGCGGGTGGTCGCCGAGCCACGCGGTCAGCACGGCGGGCAGTTGGAAGTCGGCCACGACCGGCAGGTGGTCGCTGGCCGTGAAGAGCGCGTTGAGCACGTCGGCCCGAGTGAGCGACGCCCCCTCGCCGAAGTCGAACTCGTACGTGTTTGCGAGCGAGTTGACCGGCAGGTTGTAGGTCGAGCCGTTGTTGCCCAGCACGTGATAAGAGCCGTCGATGAGGTCGAGCCCCTCGCCGTCGCGCCACTCGGTGGTCGGCAGCAAGAAGTCGAAGCGGTCGTCGACGTCGGTGTTGCCGTGCGTGTGCACGGTGCGGGCGCCGAAATTGTTCTTCCACTGGCCCGGGAACGCGGCCGGGTCGAAGGCCTGCGAGTCGCCGGCGCGGGTCAGCTCGACGAACGCGTCGTCAAAACTCGAGCGGAGGTTGAAGTCGCCGCCGAAGATGACGTGGGCGTCGCCGCCGAGGGAGTCGGCGTCGGTGCGGATCACCCGCGACGCGGCCGCGCGGCGGTCGAAGTCGCTCGGCGCGCCGCCGGCCTTGTAGTGGTTGTTGTAGACGTAGAAGTCGGCCTCCTCGCCGTAGCCGACCGGCCGGAACCGTGCGCGGAGCGCCTGCCGGGCCGGCAACGGGTTGCCGCCTGCCGCGCCGATCGCGCGTTCGTCGATCAGCTGAACCGACTCGGCGCGGTAGATCACCGTCTGGCGGATGTCGGAATAGCTCGGCCCGGTCGCGACCAAGCCGCGGCGGTACGTGCCGGCACCGTAGAGCGCGTTGAGCTGGTTGACGATTTCTTGCGTCGACGTGAAGGGCTCGTCTTGCTCTTGCAAGAGGAGCACGTCGACCGGCTTCGCGAAGCCGTTGACCCGCTCCAGGCCGATCGCCTGGAGGACGGTCGGCGTCCCCGGGTTGGGCCCGTGCAGCGTGTTGTAAGTGGCGATCCGCAGCTGGGCCGAAGCCGCCGACGCGGCGAACGCCACCGCGGCGATCGCCAGCCCCTTCAATACAGCGTGATGCAACTGCGGTGTCTCCGAGTCCGAGTCTTCAATCGAACGCAGCCAAGGGGCCGCGGCCGGGGGGTCTTGCCGAAGCCCCGCAGCATACGCGGCCACGCCGGGCGGGTCGACCGATCGGCCGATGTGGGGAGCCGCCGCCGGCGCAAGTGGGGCGCCGGGCGGCGGCACGAGCGGTTAATCTGCCTCGCCCACGAGTTCAACCGCCCCGCCCGTGCGCCGCGCCTTCTATGCATTTTCTCGACGCCCTCCCGCTGCCCGCCCTGGCGGCATTGATCTTCGCCCTGCGTGTTGTCGACGTGTCGATCGGCACCTTCCGCACGATCGCCGTCGTGCGTGGGCGGGTGGCCACGTCGGTCGCGTTGGGGTTCTTCGAGGTGCTGGTCTGGGTCACCACGGTGACGCACGTCATCCAGCGCGCATCGGACAACGGCTGGTTGCTGCTGGCCTACGCGGGCGGCTTCTCGGCCGGCAACGCGGCGGGCATCTGGGTCGACCGCCGCCTGGCGCTCGGGAGCGTGATCGTGCGGATCGTCTCGCGCGGCGACGCCGGCGCGTTGGCCGAGCGGTTGAGGACGCACGGCCCGAGGGTGCTGACCTTCCAGGGGAGCGACCGGGGCGAGCCGCTCACGCTGTTGTACATCGCCACGCGCCGCCGCCGCGTGCGGCGCCTCATCGAGAGCGCGCTGGAGATCGACCCCGACCTGCTCTACGCGATCGACCAGCTGGGCGAGTCGAACTGGCTGCTCGGCGCGCCGATGCCGACCCCCTCCGGGTGGCGGGCGTGGGCGAAGAAGAAGTGAGCCGCGGGTCGAGGGCCGTTCGATTCTCCAAGCCCGGGCGAATAGCCGAGCTAGGCGATCTGCCGAAGGCGGAAGGCGGAAAGCGGAGTGGGGGCGGCCTCGACTCGGCTTCTGACAAGCCAGCTTCCGCCCTCCGCCCTTCCCCCTTTCTTCAAACAAGATCGGACCTCGCTCACCTACGCCAGCCTGAGCCACCAAGCGCCCCCTGGCCGCGGGTCGCACGCGGGAAGCGGTACGGCTAGGGTGAGGTACGCTTGTTTTCCGCAGCTTATGCCCACCACGGATACGCCATCGTCATGCCCGCGCTCTCTCGCCCTCTGCTCCTGCTCCTAGCCCTCGCCTGTTTAGGCCTGCCGGCCGCCGCCGACCACCACGATCGAGCGGCTTCCGACTCCAAAGCGAAAGCGTCCAAACAGGGCGACGAGTCGGGCGACGGGGGCAAAGACAAGAGCGACAAGAACGAAGACACCGACGACGAGCAGCCCGAGCTGTCGATCACCACCGGCTCGGTCACGATCGACGGCGAAGAGGTCGAGTACTACGCGACGGCCGGCAAGCTGCCGCAGAAGGACGACTCGCTCGACGAGAAGGCGCAGCTGTTCTTCGTCGCCTACACGAAGGGCAAGCCGCCGAAAGACTCGGACAAGCACGCCGAGGACGGCGGCCCGGACGCGTCGCGCCCGATCACCTTCTGCTTCAACGGCGGCCCCGGCTCGGCGAGCCTGTGGCTGCACCTGGGCATGCTCGGCCCGAAGCGGGTGAAGCTGCCGGACGACGCGTCGTTCCCGCCGCCGCCGTACGAGGTGACGGACAACCCGTACTCGCTGCTCGACGTGACCGACCTGGTGTTTATCGACCCGGTGAGCACCGGCTATAGCCGCGCCGCCGAGGGAGAAGAGAAGGCCCAGTTCCACGGGCTGGAAGAAGACATCGAGAGCGTCGGCCGGTTCATCCACGACTACACGACCCGCTTCGGCCGCTGGCGTTCGCCCAAGTTCCTCCTCGGCGAGAGCTACGGCGGCATCCGCTCCGGCGGCCTGTCGCACCTGTTGCAGGACCGCTACCGCATGTACCTCAACGGCGTGGTCCTGGTGTCGGCCGTGCTCGACTTCTCGACGCTCGACTTCGCCGCGAACAACGACCTGCCGTACATCCTCTTCCTGCCCGGCTACGCGGTCGCCGCGTGGGAACAGAAGGCGCTCGACGACGAGCTGCTCGGCAAGTCGATCGAAGAGATCAACAAGTTGGCCGAGGAGTTCGCCTACGGCGACTACGCCGACGCGCTGCTGCAAGGCGCCTCGATGCCCGAGGAGAAACGCGAAGAGGTCGCGGAGCGCTTCGCGGAGCTGACCGGCCTGTCGAAGGGCTACGTCGAGGACAACCGCCTGCGCATCCCGATGTGGCGGTTCTCGAAGGAGCTGCTGCGGGACCGCAACCTGATGATCGGCCGCTACGACAGCCGCTACGCGATGCCCGGCCGCCAGCCCGGCGGCGACTCAATGGAATACGACCCGTCCGGCGTGTCGCTCACCGGCATCTTTAGCGGCGCGATGCACGCTTACCTGCGCGAGGGGCTCGAGTACGAGGACGAGCGGGTCTACGAGGTGTTCGGCTCGGTCCGGCCGTGGAACTACAAGCCGTACGTGAACAGCTACGTCACCACGGCCGAGGACCTCCGGCGAGCGATGACCGAGAACCCGGCGCTGCGGGTCTTCGCCGCGTGCGGCTACCACGACCTGGCCACGCCGGCGTTCGCGATGGAGCACACGCGCGACCACGCGCTGGACCGCCAAGACCTGCTCGACCGCTTCGACATCCGCCACTACTTCGGCGGCCACATGATGTACGTGTACGAGCCGTCGCTGAAGGAGCTGCGGAAGGACCTCGTGAAGTGGTACGAGGAGGCGACGCCGTGATGGCGTGAGGGACGAGGGACGAGGGACGAGGGGCGGGGGGCGGGGGGCGTCGGGAGCGTCGCACGCTTCGCTCACCACAGGGCCCAGTCTTCTTGCCACAGCACCCACACGCCGAGCAGGAAGTTCGTCACGGCGTGGGCGGTCACGCAGTCCCAGAAGTTCTTCGTGCGGACCATCAGCCACGTGACCAGGCTGAACCACACCAGCGACGCAAGCTTTTCCGGGTGGTAGAGCATCGGGAAGGCGGTGCCGACCACGACCGCCATCGTGGTCACCCGGCCGAAGGGCACACGCGACAGGTCGGGGCTGACCACCGTCCGCATCAGCCAGCCGCGGAGCATCAGCTCCTCGAAGAGCGGCACCATCAGCGCGAGGCCGATGAAGCGGACCACCAGGAAACCGTACCGCACGGCCGGGCTGTCGATCCGCTCTAGCGGGTTAAACGCGGGGCGCTCCGCGCCGAAGCCGAGCAGGCCCAGCAAGCTCATCGCGGGGCTCTCCGGCCCGCCAACCGCTTCGACGATGCGGGCCTCGAGCCCCACTTTGCTGCAAGCGATCCACAGCACCACGCCGACCATGCCGACCACGACCGCCAGCGGCGACACCCGCAGCCGCCACTGCCCCCACGCCGCGCGACACAACCACAGCGCGGCGGCGGTGATCGCGAGCTTCACCGCGTAGATCGCCGGGTAGTGGTCGTAGGTCAGGCCGAACAGGCCCGGCTCGGGGTCGATCCCCGGCCGGGGAGCGGACGGCTCGAACGTGCCGAGCACCATGTACACGGCCATCGGCAGCAGGTAGGTGACCGGGTTGTCGGCGTCGAGCCCTAGCGGGGCCGGCCGGTCGGACGCTTGGGCGGCGTTCGGAGGGGCGTCTTCGGTCATCGTGGGCGTCGGGGCGGTCGGGACGGCGAGCCCCAGAGCGTACCCCACACGGCCGCTGGGGGGGCGCCACGCCGCGGGCGGATAGCGGATTTCGTAAAAAACCGGCCTGTTCTCGGGAGCGTATGTGGGTAAAAATGCAGGCTTCTAACCACCCCAGCGGCCCAGCGGTACCGGTGCGCCGAAGCAGGCGACCCGATCCCGCCGGGCGGCACGTGGCCCGACTGCGTAGCACCGATGGCTCGGCCGCGTAAAACCGCTGCCCGCGCCATAGCAACGACGCCGTAGCAACAACCCCTGCCCGGCCGAACCGGCGGAACGCCTAAACCGCCCGCCCCGGCCAGCCCACCCAGCCCCCTTTCCGCAAGCTCTCGGGCGCGTCCCGGCTCCCGCCCCCCGTCGACGGGGGGTCGACGGCGCCGCGGCCCGCTCGCCCCAGGACCCTCCCACCATGAACCTCGCGAAAGTTCGCAACATCGGCATCTCGGCCCACATCGACTCGGGCAAGACGACCCTCAGCGAGCGGATCCTGTTTTATGCCGGTCGGATCCACAAGATCGAGGACGTGCGTGGCGGGGGCGACGGCGCCACCATGGACCACATGGAGCTGGAGAAGGAGCGTGGCATCACGATCACGTCGGCCGCCACGTACCTGTCGTGGAAAGAGCACAACATCAACCTGATCGACACGCCGGGCCACGTCGACTTCACGGTCGAGGTCGAGCGGTCGCTCCGCGTGCTCGACGGCGCGATCCTGGTCCTGTGCAGCGTGGGCGGCGTGCAGTCGCAGTCGATGACGGTCGACCGCCAGATGAAGCGGTACAACGTGCCGCGGCTGGCGTTCGTCAACAAGATGGACCGCACCGGCGCCGACCCGTTCAAGGTCGTCAAGCAGGTGCGCGACAAGCTCGGCGCCGACGCGGTGCTGTTCCAGATCCCGATCGGCAAAGAAGACAACTTCAAGGGCGTTGTCGACCTGGTCTCGATGAAGGCCTACTACAACGACGGCGAGAAGGGCGAGGTCGTCCGCGTCGACGAGATCCCCGAGGACCTCAAGGGCCCGGCCGAGGACTACCGCCACCAGATGCTCGAGGCCCTGTCGATGTACGACGACGGCCTCATGGAGAAGATGCTCGGCGAGGAAGAGATCACCGACGAGGAGATCCACAAGACCACCCGCGACGCGGTCATCAACCAGGCGTTCACGCCGGTCTTCATGGGCTCGGCCTTCAAGAACAAGGCCGTGCAGCCGCTGCTCGACGCGGTCATCCACTACCTGCCCTCGCCGACCGAGGTCAGCAACTACGGCATGAACCCCGAGTCGCAAGAGCGGATGAAGCTCGAGGCGAACGCCAAGAAGCCGCTCGTGGCGATGGGCTTCAAGATCACCGACGACGAGTACGGCCAGCTCACCTACACCCGCATCTACCAGGGCAAGGTCGAGAAGGGCGGCGCCTACTTCAACCAACGCTCCGGCAAGAAGGAACGCTTCAGCCGCCTGGTGCGGATGCACTCCAACAAGCGCGAGGAGATCGACTCGGCGTCGGCGGGCGACATCATCGCGGTGATGGGCATCGACTGCGCGTCGGGCGACACCTACTGCGACGGGCTCAACTACTGCACGCTGGAGAACATCTACGTCGCTGACCCGGTGATCAAGATGTCGATCGAGCCGAAGAGCCGCGACAATTCGGACAAGCTCTCCAAGGCCCTGCAGCGGTTCCGCAAGGAAGACCCGACGTTCCACGTGTTCACCGACGAGGAGACCAACGAGACGATTATCGCCGGCATGGGCGAGCTGCACCTGGAGGTCTACGTCGAGCGGATCCGCCGCGAGTACGGCGTCGAGGTCACCGTCGGCGCGCCCAAGGTCAGCTACCGCGAGAGCGGCCAGCAGCCGTACGACTTCGACCACAAGCGGAAGAAGCAGACCGGCGGCTCCGGCCAGTACGGCCACATCGTCGGCACCATGCGTCCGATGTCCGAGGCGGACCGCGCGGCGATCGAGGAGGCCGGCGGCGAGGTCGGCGAGTTCTACTTCGAGGACAAGGTCACCGGTGGCCGCATCCCCAAGGAGTACATCCCGGCGGTCAAGAAGGGCTTCGAGGAGATGATGGAGAAAGGCCCGGTGGCCGGTTACCCGGTTGTGGGCCTCACGGTCGAGCTGCTCGACGGCTCCTACCACGACGTCGACTCGTCCGACATGGCGTTCAAGCTCACCGCGCGGGAGTGCTTCCGCGAGTACTTCAGCCGCATGAAGCCGGTGTTGCTCGAGCCGATCATGAAGATGGAGATCGAGTGCCCCGAAGACTTCCAGGGCTCGGTGGTCGGCCAGGTCAGCAGCAAGCGGGGGATGATCGTCGAGACCGAGACCAACAACGGCATCACGAAGATCATCGCCGAGGTCCCGCTCGCCGAGACCTTCGGCTACTCCAACGACCTGCGGAGCCAGACCCAGGGCCAAGGCACCTTCAGCATGGAGTTCGAGAAGTACGCGCCCGTCCCCTCGAACATCCAAGAAGAGATCGTCGAAGCCCGCCGCAAAGAAGCCGGCAACGCGGCCTGACCCGAAGGCGAACAAACGACCCAACCCGAACGGGCCCGACGCGCCAGCGCCGGGCCCTTTTCGTTTGGTGACGCCCCGGTTGTTCTCCTAGCCCTTGTGCGGGAGCCCAGGCCGCAATGCCGGGGAGCGTGTCGGCGTCGATTCCGCTAGCAACTCCCCAACTCCCCGGCCATACGACCCGCGGCGCCCGCCGCCGTTGGGGGTCGGCATAACTTGTGTCACCGGATCCCCCGAGCGGGTGGATTGCGCCGGGAGTTTTGCTCGCGGCGCGTCCTTTCGATTACGATGGGGCCTTATGCACTTGCCCACCGCCGAGACCCTGAACCACCGCCTCAGCTCCGCCGCCCCTTGGTGGATCGGCTTGGGGCTGACCGGCGTGGCGGTCACGCTGGCCGGCGGGGAATCGCCGCTGCTGTCGAGCCTCGCCCTGGTGGGCATCGGGTCTGACGCGGACATCGCCCGCCGGCTGCGCGAGGCCCAGGCGGCCAGCGTCGGCGAGCCGCACGGCGTCGACCCGGCGGTCGTGGCCGGCGTCGTCCGGCGTGTCCACGCGGCGATGTACGCGGGGCTGATCGTGTTTGCGTGGGCGTCGCTGCTGCACCTGGCGGGCGACAGCGAGGCGGCCACGCCGGTCCGCTACTGGCTGGCGGCCGACGTGGCGGTCGCCGCCTTCTTGGCGATCGGCTACACGCGGCTGGCGCGCCGCGTGGACTGACCGCTACCACGCGATCTCTGGGCCAGACTGTGCCCGGCGCCGCCCGAAACGGGTAGGATTCGCGGAGCGTCGCCGCCGGTGCGGCGCCGCCCCTGGATCCGCCCCTTCGGAGACCGCCCCGATGCGCCGACTCTTCGCCGCCGTACTGATAGCCGCCGCCGCCCCGGCGATCGCCGACGACTGGCCCGAGTGGCGCGGCTCCAACCGCGACGCCATCTGGCGCGAGGCCGGCATGCCCAAGGAGGCGCCCTCGGGCGATGTGCAGCCGACTTGGTCGACGCCCGCCAATCTCGGCTACGCGGGGCCGGCGGTCGCCGACGGCAAGGTCTACCTGTTCGAGTACGAGCGGAGCGAGGGCTCGATCACCGACAACCCCGGCGCACGTGACAACCTCGAGGGCGTGGAGCGGCTTCGTTGCCTCGACTCGGCGACCGGCCGCGAGCTGTGGCGGTACGAGTACGAGCGGCCCTACTTTATCTCCTACCCAAGCGGGCCCCGCTGCACGCCGACCGTCGACGGCGACCGGGTCTACGCGCTGGGCGCCGAGGGAGACCTCACGTGCCTCGACACGGCCGAGGGCACGGTCGTGTGGAAGAAGAACTTCAAGGAGGCCTACGCGGCCCCCACGCCGCAGTGGGGCCACTCGGCCCACCCGCTGGTCGATGGCGACTTCCTCTACTGCCTCGTCGGCGGCGAGGGGAGCGTGGTCGTGGCGTTCGACAAACGCACCGGCGAAGAGAAGTGGAAGGCCCTCTCGACGCCATCGATCAACAACGAGTGCGGCTACTGCCCGCCCACGATGATCGAGCAAGACGGCGAGCGTGTGCTCGCGGCCTTTCACCCCGAAGGCGTGACCGCGTTGACCCGGGACGAGGGGAAGGTCCTCTGGAGCGTTCCGATCGATTCTTCCTACGGCATGTCGATCGCGCAGCCGGTGCAGGTGAAAGACCTGCTCTTCGTGACTGGCTACACCGGCGACGGCGGCGCGTCCGTGCTGCTGAAGCTCCCCACCGGCGGCGGCGAGCCGGAGGTCGTCTGGTCGGGCGGGCCGAAGCGGTCGATCTCGGCCGCGAATTCGACGCCGGTCCCCGCCGCGGAGGCCGACGTGATCTACGGCGTCGACGCGAACGACAGCGTGCTCGCGGCGGTCGATATGGCGAGCGGCGAGCGGCTCTGGCAGACGCGCGAGCCCACGCTCGCGGCCGACGCGGGCCGCCGCGCTCGCCACGGCACGTGCTTCCTCGTCCGCCAAGCCAACACCGACCGCTTCTGGATCGCGAGCGAATCGGGCGACCTGATCCTCGCCAGCCTCACGCCCGACAAGTACCAGGAGCTGAGCCGCTTCAAGATCGTCGAGCCGACCGGCGACGCGTTCGGCCGCCCCGTGTGGTGGAGCCACCCGGCCTTTGCCGAAGGGGCGGTCTTCGCGCGGAACGACAAGGAAATCGTGCGGGTCGATCTGGCGACCGAATGAGGGCGTGGGTCACCGCGGAGGGCGCGGAGCACGCGGAGGGTGGAATGAGCAATGAGCAAGCCCGAGGACCAACGAGCGGCGGTCGCTTTCCTTCTTCCTTCTCCGCGCACTCCGCGGTGAGTTCCCCCAACCCCTCACCGCGGCTAGGCTAGACCGATTCGCCGCCGGCCGACGGGGCCGGCAGGGGATCGCAGCCCGCTAGCAGCCGTGGCGCCGTGGCCGATACCGCGACCAAGAACGCACCGACCACGGACGCAGAGGGCTCGCCGATCGACGCGATCCGCATCCGCGGCGCGCGGGTCCACAACCTGCGCGACCTGGACGTCGACATCCCCCGCAGCAAGCTGGTGGTGATCACCGGCGTGTCGGGCAGCGGCAAGAGCTCGCTCGCGTTCGACACGCTCCTCGCCGAAGGGCAGCGGCAGTACATCGACTCGTTGAGCGTGTACGCGCGGCAGTTCTTCCAGCAACGCCAGCGGCCCGACGTGGACCGCATCGAGGGCCTGCAGCCGGCGGTGGCGATCGACCAGAGCCAGGGCTCGCACAGCCCGCGGAGCACCGTCGGCACCGTCACCGAGGTGCACGACTACCTGCGCCTGCTCTACGCGCGGGCCGGCGCGATGGCCTGCCCCGAGTGCGGCGAACCGATCACGCAGCAATCCCCCGGCGAGATCGAGGACGCGCTGGCCGCGCTGCCGCTGGGGTCGCGCGCGATGCTCCTCGCGCCGCTCGTGCGCGGACGCAAGGGCAAGCACGCGGACGTCGTCGACGCGGCGCGCAAAGCGGGCTTCGTGCGGCTGCGGGTCGACGGCGAGACCTACCCGATCGAGGACGCGCCCGAGCTGACCCCGCAGAAGGTGCACGACATCGAAGCGGTCGTCGACCGCATCGTGCTGCGCGAAGGCCTCGAAGCGCGGATCGCCGAGTCGGTGCGCCTCGCACTGAAGCACGGCGAGGGCGTCGTTCTGGCCGTGTTCCAGACGCCCGAAGCCAAGGCCGCCGGCGGCGAATGGGAGCAGCGCGTGTACAACACGCGCTACGCGTGCCCGACCTGCAAGGTCGGCGTCGCGGAGGTCGAGCCCCGCACTTTCAGCTTCAACAGCCCCTACGGCGCTTGCCCCGGGTGCCACGGCATGGGCGCCGTCGAGGCGTTCGACCCGGAGCTCGTGCTGCCCGACCTGTCGCGTTCGCTGCAGGGGGGCGCCGTGGCGCCGTGGCGGACCGCGTCGGCCTCGGGAAAGAAGAAGCGCCTGGCGACGCTCGAGCCGCTGCTCGCGTCGCTGAAAGTCGACGCCGAAACGCCGCTCGCCGACTGGCCCCGCGGCGGCGTGCAGAAGCTCTTGACCGGCGACGGCCGCGGCTTCGGCGGGCTGCTGCTGTTGCTCGAGGAGGAGCGGCTGGCGACCAAGCGCGAAGCGACCCGCGACCGCCTCGACGCATTCCGCGCGGAGGTCGTCTGCCCCGACTGCGACGGCACACGCCTGCGCCCCGAGGGCCGCGCCTGCCGCGTGGCCGGCCGCCCGATCCACGAGGTAGGGGCGCAGGCGATCGCCGACGCGAGCGCGTGGTTCGACTCGCTCGGCGACGCCGACTTCGAGCCCGAGCGGCTCGCCATCGCCCAGCCCCTGCTGCGCGAGATCCGCCGCCGGCTGGCGTTCCTTGTGAAGTCGGGCGTGGGATACCTGACGCTCGACCGCTCCGCGAGCACGCTCTCCGGCGGCGAGCTGCAACGCGTGCGCCTGGCGACCGGCATCGGCAGCGGGCTGGTCGGCGTCATGTACCTGCTCGACGAGCCGTCGATCGGCCTGCACCCCCGCGACAACCAGCGTCTGCTCGAGTCGATCCGGGAACTCCGCGGCCAAGGCAACACGGTGATCGTCGTCGAGCACGACGAGGCCCTCATCCGCGCGGCCGACTGGGTCGTCGACATCGGCCCGGGCGCGGGGCGGGGCGGTGGGCGGCTGGTGGCCGAAGGGCCCCCCTCGGCGATCGGCGCGCGGGCCGATTCGGTCACCGGCCGATACCTGTCGGGCGCCGAAAAAACCCCCACCCCAGCCGAGCGCCGGACCCCACAGCCAAAATCGACGAAGCCCGTCGCCGAGTGCCCCACGCCAAAGCTGTCGCTCACCGGCGCGCGGCTGCACAACCTACGGGGGGACGCCTTCGAGTTGCCGCTGGGCAAGCTCGTGGGCGTGACCGGCGTGTCCGGCAGCGGCAAGACATCGCTCGTCGTCGGCACGCTCGCCAGGGCGCTGGCAAGGAAGATCAATGGCGCGGCGGCCAAGCCCGGTCCGTACGACACCCTCTCCGGCGCCGACGCGATCGGGCGCTTCGTCGAGGTCGACCAGTCCCCCATCGGCCGCTCGCCCCGCAGCAACGCGGGCACGTACACCGGCGTGTTCGACGAGATCCGCAAGCTGCTCGCGAAGACCAAGCTCGCGCGGCAACGCGGCTACAAGCCGAGCCGCTTCAGCTTCAACGTGAAGGGGGGCCGCTGCGAGGAGTGCCAGGGGCAGGGGCAGAAGAAGATCGAGATGAACTTCTTGCCCGACCTGTATGTCGACTGCGACGCGTGCTCCGGAGCACGGTTCAACCGCGCGACGCTCGCCGTGCGGTACCGCGGCCACACGGTCGCCGACGTGCTCGGCATGCCGATCGCCGACGCGCTCGAACTGTTCGCCGACGCGCCGGCCATCCACGGCCCGCTGGAAGCGCTGACCGCCGTCGGCCTGGGGTACCTGTCGCTCGGCCAGCCCGCTAACACGCTCTCCGGCGGCGAGGCGCAGCGCGTCAAACTGGCCGCGGAGCTCGGCGCCTCGGGGCCCGACCGCCGCGCACAGACGCTCTACTTGCTCGACGAGCCGACCACCGGCCTCCACACCGACGACGTGCGCCGCTTGCTCCGCGTGCTGGGCCGACTGGTCGATGCGGGCGGCACGGTGGTGGTGATCGAGCACCACCTCGACGTGATGCGCACCGCCGACTGGCTCGTCGACCTCGGCCCCGACGGCGGGGCGGCCGGCGGCCAGATCATCGCCGCCGGCACACCGGAACACGTGGCCGAGCACGGCCCTGGGCCGACGAGCGAGTGGCTACGCGGCGCGCTGGACGGCAGAATGTAGGATATGCTGCAGCGGACCAACGGGAAGCTGACGTGGTGAAGCGCATCGTTAACGCATCGCACAATCCCAGCGCAGACCCGGCTATGAAGGCGGACGCCAAACGAAATCGTAGTCTTTTGTTGAAGAGCCTCTTGTTCGGCATCGGGTCATGGAGCGTCAGCTTTGCGGTCATGGCTGTTTTGCTGCACTACCAAACTCCCGCCACAGGTGACGCGCCGACCCCTGCCTGGTTGACGGCCATGCGGCTCTTGGTTGTGCCGCCCGCCGCGCTGGGCGACGTCTACTTCATTTCGGGCATCGGCATCCTGATATTCATGGGTTTAGGCATCGCAATGCACTGCATGGCGTGGGCGATTGTGTTGGCAGTTTCTCGCAAGCTGGCGCGAACTGAGTAGGGCGACCGCCTGATGGGTCACTCCCCAACTCGACCAACTCGGCAACCTCGGCCTCCTCGATCGCCGGCTTCGCGACCGTGTGGCTCACCAGCCGCAGCTCGACCGGCTTGGCGGTCTCGTTCCACACGCGGCGCTGCTCGACGAGCAGCCACTTCTGCTCTCCGCGGGCCACGCAGCGGACCTCGATCGACCCGCCCGACCAGTCGGCCGGCGCGGCGAACGTGACGCGGAACTCTTGCTCCCCCTCGAGGGTCGACTGGCTCGACTTGCGGAGCTTGTAGTACACGCCCGTCCGCCGGCCCGTCGTGCCGCTCACCACCAAGGGCCGTTTGGGCGGCAGGCGGTTCTGGGTGGTGGTCACGGCCTCGCTCTTGGTCGCGCCGCCGGAGATGGTCGGCGCGAGGGCCACGTCGCCGGCGATCTTGCCGCCGAGTGACCCACCGATCGTCTTGTCGACCGACTCGGTCTTCTTCACCTCGATCGGCTGCGCGTGCTCCGCGACCAGCTCGGTGCGCGGCGCGTAGTCGTAAACGGCCAGGCCCGCCGACGCGCCGTCGATCTCCACGACCACGTCCTGCACACGCCGCGCCTCGCCGTGGTACAGCAGCAGGGTGACCGGCGCGACGATCTCCACGAGCCGCTCGCCCGGCCGCTCCGCGAGGAACGCGTCGGTCGTCACGTCGCGGCAGACCAGCCGCTGCGGCACGTCGAAGCCGACCTCCGGCGTGCGGGTCTTGAACGTGTCGAGCGAAAGGTCCGGCAGTTCGACCGCGCCGGCCGGCGCCGTGATAGCGAGCGCCGTGGCGAGCAGCGGCGCGAGGCCCGAGTGGGCGCGCAAGAGTGAATTGCTGAGCATCCCGTGTCGCTCCGTCGCGAGGGAAAAGGCGTCCTTCGTCGGTGCTACGCGGGACCCGGCGGGTCGGTTTCAAGTTCGGCCGCTTTTTTGTCGATGCCGGTCGGTTCGGCGAGCAACTCGTCGACGCTGGCGTTGACGGCGCCCCGCATCGGCGGCAGCAGTGCTGGAAACTCGGCCGGCAGCGGGTCGAGCCGCACCCGACTCATCACCTGGTTCAGGCGGTAGGTGAGCCGCTCGTCGTGGGCGTAGTCTTCGAGGAAGCGGACCTCGACAAACCGCTCGACGAACTCCGCCAGCCGCCCCACATCGCGGCGCGAGAACCGCTCGACCGTGGCCGCCACCCAGGCGGGGTCCGCCTGCGCTATCGCCGCATAGTAGCGGTCGAGGAGGTCGGGCTGGCGGGCGCTGAGCGCGTCGTCCAGAAGCAGCTCGACGAGCACGTGGCCGAGGAACCAGGGGCGTAGGCTGGTCGACTCGCCGAGCGACTCTCGGAGCTCTTTGGCGAACGCCAGCGACAGGCGCCCGAAGGCCGGCGAGTCGTGGAACCACGCGTCGTCCGCGTGGTGCCGGCACACGCCCCGGGCGAGCGCGGCCGCGCGTGGGTCGTCGGCCTCGAGGTGGGGCCTCGCGTCGCGCGAGCGGCACTTGGTTCGCCGCGCCGCGACGCCGAGCCAGTCGGGCACCGCGGCGCCGGCCAACTCGTAGGGATCGATCCGGGCCTTCTCGAGGAAGGGCAAAGCGTGCGCTAGGTAGTTCATCGCCGTTCGACCTTCGGCGATCGCCCGCCGGTGGGCAAGGCGCCGTCGGTCCAATCGGCAAAGTCGGCAAAAGTCGCGGGGCCGGATCGGCCGAAGTTACCGGCAGGGTTTGCCGCCAAGGGGGGCGCCACCCACTATGCGAGACGCGATGCGACGCCAACGACGCTCGACCGCCGCACTCCTCGTGGGTGGGGCGGCAGCCGCCCTGCTTTCGTTCACCCCGGCAGTTTCTGCCGCTCCGCCGCCGCACGCCGCGCCGGCTTACCACCCGGCGCAAGACGCGCCGTACGCGGGCTACTACAACCACGCGCACGCGGCCCCGGTCTTCCGCTGGGGCTGGTTCGGCGCCGAGCAGTACCCCGACACGCCCAAGTGGCACCGCGCGTACCACGGCGACCTGATGCGGTGGCGCACGTGCGGCGGCTATTGAGCGGCGTGCGCGGGTAGTGTCGTCGACGCTATGGAAGCGCGACGAGACCCCGATGGCCGTCGGACCAAGCCGCACCGATCGCGCCCCGGCAATCGCGCCAGTGCCGAGGGCATAAGCCCTCGGAGCCTTGAGCGGCAAGGCGTCGCGCTCGGAGCTGTGATTCGCTTGCCGCCCGAGGCTAGCGCCTGCGGCTAAACGCAGCGCTAGCGTTGCAGGCCCATGTTGAACGAGAAGACGCGCTCGTCGTCGTACTCGGGGCCGGCGACCGCCCAAGCGAAGTCTAGCGCGATCGGCGCCGGGCCGAGCGCGGGCACCGCGATCCGCAGGCCGAAGCCCGGCGCGACGCGGTAGTCGTCTAGCGAGATGTCCTCGTTCACCGTGCCGTGGTCGACGAACAGCACGCCGTTGACCGAGTCGTCGGCCGTGATCGGGAACAGGTACTCGAGCGTGTTGATGAACATGAAGTCGCCGCCGATCCGCGCGTTCAGCGGGCCGGCCACCGGCGAGGCGCCGCGGAAGCTGTAGCCGCGGAGCGTCGAGAAACCGCCCGCGTAGAAGCGGTCGTAGACCGGCGTGTTCGACCCGGTGAAGCCGACCCGCGTCTGGAAGTTCATCACGTGCCGGCCCGTGTGGTCCGGGCGCTCGCGGACCAGCCAGTAGGTGCGGCCGTCGATCTCGACGCGCGGGTAGTCGAACGAGCCGACCACCTGCTCGAAGGTCGTCGCCAAGTAGTAACCCTCGGTCGCGAGGAACGGGTTGTCGCGTTTGTCGGTCACCAGCCGCAGGCCGAAGCCGTGCAACGCGTTGTCCCCCAGCGCTTCGGCCAGCTCCGGCACCGTGGGGTCGCTCACCTGGCGGATCTTGACGTTCTCGCCGCGGTAGGTGACCTGGGCCGACAGGTCGCGTTCGACCCACTGGTAGCCGAGGCCGATCCGCCCGCCGAGGCGGTTCTCGTCCCAGTCGTCGAAGCGGCGGTCGTACAACGACCCCGACAGACTCAGGCTGATGTTCGAATCGAGGAAGTACGGGTCCTGCCAGCTCGCCAAGTACCGCTGGACCTCGGTGCCCGGCGCGGCCTCGAGCCGCAGGCGCTGGCCGCCGCCGCGGAACGCGCGGCCGCTCCAGAAGTCGTCGTAGCTGCGCGGGAAGCGGCGCCAGTCGAAGTGCCGCTCGTCGATCAGGATCTGGCCGACAAGGCCCGCGTCGGAGTTCACGGCGGCGCCGATCATGAAGCGGCCGGTTTGGGTCTCTTCGAGGTTCACGTAGATGTCTGCGAACGGCTCGGTCGGCGGGGGGACTGGCGTGGGGGCGTAGACCTGCGTGGGGAATAGCTGGGTGTCGACCGGCGCAAAGCCGGGCGCAGGGTACTGCACGTGGTCCACGACCGGCGGCCCAGGGGGCGCCGCGCCGAGTTGCTGCACGGGCAAGCCGGGCGAAACGCCAGACGCCGAGTAGGGGTCGGTCGCGCCGACCGCTCCCGGATCGCCGGCGCCGCTCGGCGCGAACGCCTGCTGCGCGGGGTAGCTCGCCGGCGCCTGCCGCGCCTGGTAGACCGATCCGCTCTGGGCCGCGGGGGCCGCCTCCGTGGGGGCCGAGCGCCAGCCGCTGGCCGGTTCGGACGCGGCGTAGCCCGCGTTCTGGCCGCGGAACACGCCGGCCTTCTTCTCTTGCTTCTTCCGCTCGCGCTCGGCGAGCCACTGCTTGGTCTGCTCGGAGACCTGGTAAGTGATCTCGGGCGGCTGGCCCTGCGCGGGGCTGTTCACGAAGATGCCGAGGTTCTTCAGGCGCCGCTCGCTGTCTCGGAGCTTGCGGGTGTCGAGCGTGTCGCCCGGCTGGATCGACAGCGGGTTGAGCGCGACGGGGATCCGGGTGTTGGGGTCGTCCCCCTTGATGTTCACGAAGATCTGCCCGACGCGCCAGCTCTCGCCCTCGGTGATGTTGTAGACCAGGTCGATTAGACCCGGCTCTTCGAGGAAGACGGTCTCCGGGCGGATGTCGGCGAACACGTAGCCCCGGCTGCCGTAGAGGTCCTGCAACCAGGCGATGTCGACCTGCATCTTGAGCTGCTCGAACGGCTGGCCCGGCTGGAGGGTCAGGCCGGCGCGCACCTCCTCGGCGGGGAACACCTCGACGCCGTTGAGCGTGACGTTGCGCACGTTGTACCGGGGCCCCTCGCTGATGGCGAACCGCACCGTGGCGCGTTTGCCGTCGTCGCTGAGCCGAACGGTGCGGCCGATCCGCGCGCGGAAGAAGCCGAACGAGCGGTAGTAGCTGGTCAGCGCCTCGACGTCGGCGTCGAGCTCTTCTTCGTTGAGGCTGTGCGGGAAGAAGACCCACTTCCCGAAGCCCGGCTTGGACTGCACCTTGTGCTTCAGCTGGCTGTCGGTGGCGAAGCGGTTGCCCTCGAACTCGATGTCGTGGATCGCCTGCTTGGGCCCCTCGTGGATCGAGTAGGTGACGCCGTGGTCGGACGCGTCGGCGCCCTCCTCGATCTTTACGAACGCGCGACCGAAGCCCTTCTCTCGGTAGAGGGCCTCGATCTTGCGTCGGCCCTCTTCGACCGCGTAGGGGTCGATCGCGCCCCCCACGACCAGGCCGGTCTCTTCGCCGAGCCGCTTGTCCGTGAAGCTCTTGTTGCCGAGGTACTCGACGTACCGCAGCGTGCGTCGCTCGGTCACCTCGAGCACGATCACGCGGCCGTCGGGCGTGGAGCGGGAGAGGGGACGCACGGTCACGAAGTACGGCAGCGAAGCGAGCCGCTTGATGTCCGCGGCGAGCACCCGCGAGTCGAACGGCCGGCCCACGCGGGTGCTCATCTGATCGGTGATCTGCTTGGCGGGCACGGTCGCGTTGCCGCGCACGGTCACCTCCGCGACGAGCTCGTCGGTGGCGAACTCGCTCAAGCCGCCGCTCGCCCGCCGCGTCGGCAGGTCCGCCATCGGCGGGCGCGCCGCCGGCGACGAGCCGAAACCGCCGCCCGGCAGCCCCTGTGCCGGCGCATAGCACGGCGCCACGACCGCCACGAGCCCCGCGATCGACAGACCGATTCGGCGGATTCGCGCGGTCGGGGACGCCAGCATTGGGCAGCGAGGAGTCGGCATCGGCGCGTGCGGGGTCGATGTTCGTCAACCGCCGGCGCCCAGTCGGACGCGCGGCGCCCCCCAGCCCGGTGAGGCGAGGGGCCGCGTAGAACTAGGAAACCGAGCCGGAGGCCGCAAGACCGAAGGCCGTGGGGCGCGGGTCTCGCCAGCAGGCGGAGCGTCGCCGTGGCGCCCGCAGCGTGGAGAGTCCACCGCGCGAAGGCCGGGACCGACGGGATCGGCCCTGACCGTGCGCTCCTCCCGTCAGTCCCGTGGCAGCAGCGCCGGCGTCAGCTGCACGACGACGGCCCCGTCGACGCAGGCGACCGACTTTGTCCGCGGCGAGGCGCCCCTGGCTTCCGGCAATCGCAACGATAATTCGGGGGCGTCGCCGGTCGTGTCGAGGTAGAGATCGCCGCTGAGCCGGCTCCGCTGCTTGGGCAGCCAGCTGTCGAGCAGCTCGACCGGCAGGGGGAGCCGGCCGACTCGCACCGACTCCAGACGCAGGCGGAGCGTGTCGTCCTCGAGGTCTCGCGCCGCGAAACCGGCCGACAGCACGACCGGGCCAGCCGGTGTGGCTAGCGAGCAAGCCACGGTGAATCGCCCGTCTCGGAGTTCGACGCGCAGGTCGGTCAGCTGTCCGCCGCTGATCCGGAAATCGTCCGAGGCGAGCAGCGCGTTGAGTTCGTCCTGGCCTACGCGGACCGTGTAGAGGTCCGTCGAAGGATCGTAGTCGGGGTCGGCCTCCAAGCGGAAGCCGACCGTTCGCTCGCCCCGATTCGCGTTAGCGTGCTGTAACCGCAGCGAGCGGGTCTGCCACTGCCTGAAATCGGCTTGGATCTCCTCGAAACGCTGCTCGACCGCTTCGGACTTACCGCCGCTGGGATGTGTGGCGACCAGCTTGGCATAGTACGACGGGGCACTCACCGCCAACAAGCAGGCGACGCCAACCGAGCCGGCGAGGAGGAACGATAGACAGAACCCCGCGATCACCACGCGGCGTACGAAGCGACGGATCATCCGGCTTGGCCTCGGGGACAGGCGCCTGCTCCCACAAGCCTAGCCCGCTGGCGCCGCCGATCGGGCGGCCAGGAACGACTCGGACCGACGGCGGGACGCGTCGCGACCGTCACAACAGGCGCCGCGGCCGTCGGGCGCCGGTGGGCGCGCGATCCGGAGGGCCGCCGGCCTCAACCGAAGCCGCCGTCGTCCCACTCTCCGCCGAACTCCTCGTACTGCTGCGGCGCGCGGTTGGTGAAGCGGGTGAAGTCGTGCAGCCAGGTGAGCTTGATGTCGCCGACCGGGCCGTTGCGTTGCTTGCGGATGAGCAGGTCGGCCTCGCCGCGCACGCGCTCGCGGTCCTCGTCGCTGCTGCAGTAGTACTCTTCGCGGTGCACGAACATGACCACGTCGGCGTCCTGCTCGATCGCCCCCGACTCGCGCAGGTTGCTCAGCTGGGGTTTGTTGTCGCGCGCCGACTCGACCTGGCGGTTGAGCTGCGCCAGGCACAACACGGGCGTGTCGAGCTCGCGGGCGAGGCCCTTCAGGCGGCGGGCGATCTTGGCGACCTGCTCCTGGCGGGGGTCGCGGCTGTTATCGGGCTCGATCAATTGGAGGTAGTCGATGGCGATCAACGCGAGCCCCTCACGCCGCTTCAGGCGCCGCGCGGCGGCGGCGATCTCGGTCATCGTGCGGCTCGGCGAGTCGTCGATGTACAGCGGCGCCGTGCTGACCTCGGCCGCGGTGCGGATCAGCTTCTGGCTCTCCTCGGGGGTGATCTGGCCGTTCCGCAAGCGGTGGCCGTTGACCTTGGCGCGCGAGCACAGCAAGCGGTCGCCCAGCTCGAGCGACGACATCTCGAGGCTGACGAACAGCGTGGGCTGCTGGCAGTTGATCGCGGCGTGCTCGACGATGTTCATCGCGAGCGCCGTTTTGCCCATCGACGGCCGCGCGGCGAGGATGATCAGTTCCGAACCGTGGAGCCCACCGGTCAGCTCGTCGAAATCGTCGAACCCGGTCTCGAGCCCGCCGAACGCGTGCTCGTGCTTCATCCGGGCGTCGATCCGTGCGATGGCCTCGTGCAGCACGTCGCGGATGGCGGTGACCTGGCCCTGCCCCTTCTCCTCGAGGATGCCGAACACCCGCTCCTCGGCGCGGCTCAGCAGCAGGCGGGGCTCGACGGTCGGGTCGTACGCGTCGCGGAGGATGTCCGTGCTCGCGCTGATCAAGCCGCGGAGCGTCGACTTCTCGCGCACGATGCGTGCGTAGTGCTCCGCGTGGGCGCTGGTGGCCACGGCGTCGGAGAGCTCGGCCAGGTAGGCCGCCCCGCCGACCGCCTCGTATTCGCCGGAGTCGCGCAGCCGCTGGATGAGCAGCGTGGGGTCGATCGCGGCCCCGCCGTCGTGCATCGCCAGCAGGTGCGCATAGATGCGGCGGTTCGCGTCGTCGAGGAAGTCGTCCGCCTTGAGGATCAGGGCGACCTCGTCGGCCGCCTCGGGCAAGAGGAGCAGGCTGCAGAGCACGGCGCGCTCCGCCTCGAGGCTCTGCGGCAGCTTCCGCTCCAGCAGCGAGTCGGCGCTGGGCTGGCCGTTGGAGGGGCGGTGGGGCGCGTCTTTGCGGTTGCGGGGCTCTTCGGTCGGCATCGGCGTTCGCTCCTTCGAATACCGCGGCGCAGCCGGCCGGAGTCGGCCACGCGGCGTGGGCCTGCGCAAAAACGGGCAGCCGCCCCCCGGGGCGGGGGACGGCTGCCTTGTGCGGTTCGCTCGGCGGGCTCGTGTGGTTCGCTCGGCGGGCTTGTGCGGCTCGCTAGGCGGGCTCGTGTGGTTCGCCCGCCGGGGCGGGCCGGCGTCAGGCGTCGTCGCCGACGGCCGGCACGACCCAGACCTTCAGCTCGCCCTCGACCTCGCTGGAGAAGCGGATCTTGACCGTATACAGGCCGAGCTCCTTCAGCACGCCTTCGAGCTTGATCTGCTCGGCGGCGAGGGTGATGTTTTGCTTCTTGAGCGCGGCGACGATCTCGGTCGCCCCGACGCTGCCGTAGAGGTGGCCGTCTTCGGTGGCCTTGGCCTCGATCGTCACGCTCTGCTTGGCGATCTCGGCGGCCTGCTTGCGGAGCTCGGACTGGCGCTGCCGCTCGATCTCTTCGAGCTTGGCCTTGTGCTTCTCGACCATCCGCTTGTGGTGGTCGGTGGCGACCGTGGCGAGCCCCTCCGGGACGAGGTAGTTCAGCGCGTAGCCGGGGCGGACCTCGACGACGTCGCCCTGCTTGCCGAGGTGTTCGACCGACTGGATCAGCAGCAGCTCGACGCCGCCGTGCGAGCCGCGCGGCAACCGCTTCGAGTTGGTCGGGTTGCGCTTGAGCTTCTTTTGCTTGGTGGTGGCCATGGCTTCGTGAGCAGGCGAAGGGCAGCGGGCAGGCGGCAGGGTTGGTGGCCTGCTGCGTGCTGCGGGTGGATCAGAACGGGATATCGTCTTCGGGGGGGGCGGTCGGGGCGGCCGAGCCGTATTCGTCGGCGCCGCCGTAGTCGTCGTAGGAATCCTGGCGTGGGGCGGAGCGGCCACCGCCGCGGGGGGCGCCGCCGCCTCCGCTGCCGCCGCCTTCGCGGCCGCCGAGCATCTGCATCTTGTCGGCCACCACACGCAGCTTGGACCGCTTCTGGCCGTCCTTCTCCCACTGGTCCAGCTTGAGCCGGCCCTCGATCAGCACGGGCGAGCCCTTGCTCAGATATTGGTTGGCTACCTCGGCGGTCCGGGCCCAGAGGGTCACGTCGACGAAGGTGGTCTCGTCGACCCACTGGTCGCCTTTCTTGACACGGTCGTTGACGGCCAGACCGATTTCGGAGACCGCCGTGCCGCTAGGGATGTAGCGGAGCTCGGGGTCGCGGGTCAGGTTGCCGACGAGGACGACTCGGTTGTAGCTGGCCATGGCGGTTCCGCGTTGGTGGTCGCGCTGGTTTCGCTAGCGGCGGGAGGGGGCGCTCAGCCTTCGGTGGCCTCGGCGGTCGTTTCGGCGGCCGCGGCGACTTCTGCCTCGACGTCCGCGTCGAGGGGCTGGCCCGACGCGTGGGCCAGGATCGGCTCGACCAGCCGCGGGTGGATCTTCAGCACCATGTGACGCAGCACGCCGCTCTTGAGCTCGCACGCGCGGTTGAAGTCGGCCAGCTTGGGACCGTCTTGGCGGAAGTAGATCAGCCAGTAGGCGCCTTTGCGCTGGCCCTTAACCGCATACGCCAGGCGGCGCTCTTCCCACAAACGGCTGACGATGACCTCGCCCCCCTCGGAGGTGATCATCTCTTCGACCGCCTTGGGCAGCGCGTCCTGGTCGCGAGCGAACTTGTTCGCGTCGAAGATGAACAGGCCTTCGTAGACGTTTTGTTCCAAGGTATCGCCCTCGTTTGCTCGGCCCCGCCGATCGCTGATCGGGGCGTCGCGGATCGGAATGGATTGGTGTGATTCGTTGGCGCCGAGCGGCGCTCTCAAGCGCCGAGCTGGTTGAACTTGTTCATCGCCGCGGTGACGCCTTCGCTCGCCCAGCAGGCGGCCGCGGCGGCCGCGTCGGCGATCGCCACGTCGACGAGCTCTCGCTCTTTCGGGGCGAAGCGGCCGAGCACGAAGTCCGCCGCGTCGCGACCGTCGGGCAGCGGGCCGACCCCGATACGCAAGCGGTGGTACGCCTCGTCGCCGAGCTGCTGGGCAACGTCCTTCAGCCCGTTTTGCCCGCCGGAGGAGCCCTTCGCTCGCATCCGCAGCCGGCCAACGTCGAGGGCTAGATCATCGCAAATGATGAGCAAGTCCTCTAGCGCTGTCTTGTAAAATGTGGTTGCGGCCCGGACGGCCCGGCCGCTGCGGTTCATGTAGGTCTGCGGCCAAACGAGCAACGCCCGCTGGCCGGCGATCGTCGCTTCCGCGACGTAGCTCTCGAACTTCGCCTTGGGGGGTTCGGCCCCGTGCTGCTCGGCGAGCAGCCGCAGGGTGTCGAAGCCGACGTTGTGCCGCGTCGCTTCGTATTGCCTGCCGGGGTTGCCGAGGCCGACGACGATTTTCATCGGGCTGCCTCCGCGGACGCGGTCGGCTGCGGTCCGGGCCAGTAACGGGACGGGCCAGCGGCTGGGTGCTCACTCGGTGTCGGGTTTCTCGCCCTCGGGGGCCTCGCTGTCTTCGCCGGCATCGGCTTCGGCCGATGCTCCCTCGCCGGTGATCAGTTCCGGAGCGTCGCTCGCTGCGGCGGCCTCGCCCAGATCGGGCTCGCGGGCGGGCGGGCCGCAGTGGGCGAGCACCCGCTCGGGCTCGGTCAGAACGACGCAGCCATCGGGCACGCCACCCAGGTCGGCCGCGGTCGCGTTGTCGCCGATCTTGAGCGGCGACACGTCGACCCACAGCAGGTCGGGGATGCTGGCCGGCGCGGCTTCGATGTCGACGTGGTCGTGGACCGCTGCGACGACGCCTCCCTCTTGGGCGCCGACGGCCTCGCCACGGAGCTCGACCGGCACGCTGACCTGGACTTTCTCGCCCTTGCTGACCCGCAGCAAGTCAACGTGCAGCAGCTCACGATGGAATGTGTCCCACTGGATGTCTTGCACCAGCGCCTGGCCATCGGCGGCGCCCCGCAGCTGGACGACTTTCGCCTTATGGGCGAGCGCCTTGCGCAGCTCACGCTCCGGGATCGCGAGGCTTACGACTTCCTCTTTGTGCCCGTACAGCACGGCGGGGATCGAGCCGCTCGCACGGAGCTTGCGGCTAGCGAGCGAGCCGTGTTGGTCGCGCGGCGTGGCGGTCAGGGTATCGGACATGGCTCGGGCCGCCGCGGCTGGCTGCTCGGACGGAGGGAACGTGGTGGACGAAAGGCGGGGACGCGGTGGACGGAACGCCACCGGCTCGCCCCAGCAAGGTGGCGAGAACCGCGGAGTATGGCAGTTTCTCGCCGACAATCAAGGGGCGTTGAGGACGCCCGCCGCCACCGCGGGGGGATAGCGCCGCGGGTCGCAGCGGGTCGGCAAACCGCGACGGTCGCGGCAACGGGTGGGGGGGGCAGAGGAGGAAACCCTCGCTAGCGACTCGGCCACGCATCTGCCAAAGCGATGGCGGCGGCGTCCGATTGCCGGGCGGGGCCGGCTTGAGCCTCGCTTCAGCAGCCTCGCTTCAGCGGCCGTCGCGGCGGTTCTTGCCAAACGCGAACTCGCCGGAGGGGGTCCGGACCGTGTCCATCAGGTCGGCTAGCTGCCCAGCCAGCTCGGGCTCGTCGGCCGCTCGGTTGGCGGTTTCGCCCGGGTCTGAGGCAAGGTTGTACAGCTCGAGTTCGGACCCGCCGTCACGGCCCACGTCCAGACGGACGGCCTTCCACGGCCCACGGCGGATCGCCTGCTTCCCCCCCCGCTCGTGGAACTCCCAGTAAAGGTACTCGTGCTGCGGCTGGTCGCTCTCGCCGGTGATTGTCGGCACAAGCGACAGGCCGTCGATCCCGCCCGGCGCGTCGACGCCGGCTAGCTGGCAAAACGTGGGGAGCCAGTCCCAGCCGGCCGAGGCAAACTCGCTCGAGCCGCCCGCCGGCGTGCGCGTGGGCGCCCAGACGATCGTCGGCACGCGGATGCCTCCCTCGTAGAGGTCGCGCTTGTGCCCCCGGTAGGGGCCGTTGGAGTCGAAGAAGTCGGGCCGGTGCCCTCCCTCCAAGTGCGGGCCGTTGTCGCTAGTGAACACGACGACGGTCTTCTCGTCCAAACCGAGTTCCCCTAGCAGGTCGAGCAGGCGACCGACGTCGCCGTCGAGCCGCTGCACCATCGCGGGGAACGCGGCCACCGGGTTGGTCGTTTCGGCGCCGGCGTAGCGACCGACCTGGTCCTCGAACTGGGGGAGCCGCTCCCGCCACTCGGCGTGGGCGTCGGCCGGCGCCTCCATGGCCGCGTGGGGGATCGTGACCGGCAAGAAGCAGAAGAAGGGCCGGTCGCGGTTGGCCCGGATGAAGCGGAGCGCCTGGTCGAAGATCGCGTCGTGGGTGTACCGCTGCGGATCAAAGTCGACACGCTCGAGGCCGTCCCACAGGTGGTCGGTGTAGTACCGGTGCGCGTGGCGCTGGCAGTTGTAGCCGAAGAAGCGGTCGAAGCCTTGCTTGACCGGGTCGCCCTCCGAGCCGGGGTACCCAAGCCCCCACTTGCCGAACGCGCCGGTCGCGTAGCCGGCGTCGTGCAAGAGCTCGGCGAGCGTGACGGAGTCGGCCGGAAGCGGCTCTTGTCCCTCGCCGGCGGCGTGTTCCGTGTTGCCGCGGATCTCGCAGTGCCCCGTGTGCAGGCCGGTCATCAACGAGCAACGCGACGGCGCGCAGACCGTCGATCCGGCGTAGTGTTGCGTGAGCCGCATGCCTTGCTCGGCCATCCGGTCGAGCCGCGGCGTAGTGAACCGCTGCTGCCCGAAGCAAGAGAGGTCGCCGTAGCCGAGGTCGTCGGCCATAACGAACACGACGTTCGGCTGGTCCTTCGCGTGGCCGACCGCTAGTGGCACGGCGAACAGCAGCAACGCGGCGAGACGCATTGTCGGTCCTGTTGGAGAACGGGCGGCGCGGCGCGAAACCCTTACCTTACTCAAAATCGCCCCGCGAAGGACGCGATTGGAAGGGCATGGAGCGGGCTGTATGCCGTTGGCGCTCTTTGGCAGATCGCGGCCGGCTTCTCGTGCAAAGGGACGATCGCCGCCGGGCCTCAAGCGAGCCAATCGCGTATCCACCACCACAAATTGAGAAAAGTAGCCCCGATTAAACCGGCGAGGATGGGGCTCATGAAGAGGATGAGCGCCCACGGCCCGGGCGGCATGCGGTGTCGCAGGTCGCCCGGGCGGCTCACCACTTCAGTCCGAACTGCTCGCCGCCGGTGGGGGTGCTGATGCCCCCCTTGAGGTTCTTGAAGTTCTTCCGCTTGCGGCGCGACGCGTCGGGCTCGTCGGGCTCGTCGTCGGAGGGCTTCTCGGCCTTGGCGGGCGCGGCCATCAGGGCCTTGAGCGACAGGGCGATGCGTTGCTTGGAGCGGTCGACCGAGAGGACCTTGGTCTCGACCTCCTGGCCTTCGGAGACCACGTCGGTCACGCGGTGGACCCGCTTGTGGTCCAGCTCGGAGATGTGGATCAGCCCCTCGACGCCGGGCGCCAGGCGCACGAACGCCCCGAAGTCCATGGTCTTCGAGACCTTGCCTTGCACGGTGGAGCCGACCGGGTAATCGGCTTCGGCCGAGTCCCACGGGTTGGCCATCGCCTCGCGGTACGAGAGGGCGATCTTGCCCGACTCGGGGTCGATCTTCTCGATCTTGACCTTGATGGTCTGGCCTTCGGAGAGAACCTCGCGCGGATGACCGATGCGGTCCCAGCTGAGCTTCGACACGTGGATCAGGCCGTCGACGCCGCCGAGGTCAACGAACGCACCGAAGTCGCGGAGCGACCGCACAACGCCGTCGCGTGTCTGGCCGGGCGCCAGCTCGGCGAGGAGCTTATCACGCTTCTCGGCCCGCTCGCGCTCCATCACGGCGCGGTGGCTGAGGATCACGTTCTTGCGAGAGCGGTTCGCCTCGGTGATGACAGCCGATAGCCGCTGGCCGACGAACTCTTCCGGGTTCTCCACGCGGTAGATCGACACCTGCCCCAGCGGCATGAAGCCGCGGATGCCGGAGACCTTGCATTCGAGGCCGCCCTTGTTGGTGCCGGTGATCGTGACCTCGACGATCGTCCCCGCTTCGACATCGTCCCAGTTGCCGATGTCGACCGGCGCGGTCGGCAGCGACAGCTCGTAGAGCCCCTCGTCGGCGTTGAGGCCGTTGACCACCACCTCGATCTCGGCGCCCTCGGTCGGCGCGTTGGCGGCCGGGTCGGCTTCGCCGGTGGGCGCCGCGGCTTCGGGGGTTGGGGACTTCGAAGCGGGGTCGCCCTCGGCGGCGGGATCGGCCTCCGCAGCAGGTGTATCGCTCGGGCTGGCTTCGAACTGCTTGAGCGGGATCGCTCCTTGCTGGTGAGGACCCAGCTCGACGAAGACCGAGTCGCCCGAGACCCGGAGCACCTTGCCCTTGAGCTTTGTGCCCGCGGCGATCTCCGGCGGGGCGGCCGCCGACTGCGAGTCGAGCACCGTGTCGATCGTCGCCCCCTGCATCATCGCGACGAGCTCGGCCTCTTCCTCGGCGGTCGGCGCGGCGCGGGGGTTGGGCGGCGGGTAGTGCTTCCCCTGCTTCGCCGCGTTCGGGTCGCCCTCGGTCACCGGATTGACCGGCTTGGGCTTCGGTTTGTCGGCTTGGTCGGCCGGCGAGTCGCTCCGCTGCGTGCCGACGCGGATCCGCTCGCTCGGGCGGTTCGCCGATTCCACGGCCCCGGCGGAGGCGCCGTCCACCGCTGGCGTAGTATCGCTGGTGGGCTCGGCATCGCTGGTGGACTCGGAATCGCTGGTGGACTCGGCGGGCGACTCGCCCTGGGCGGCGGCCGCGGCCACTGGCGGCTCCGGTTCGGGCGCCGGCGCAGCGGTGTCGGCAGCGGATTGAGCTTGCCCTTCGGTGTCGGGCTGGCCCTGGGTCTCCAGCTGGCCCTGGGTCTCGGGCTCGCGCTGGGTGTCAGGCTGGACTAGTGTCTGAGCCTGGCCCTGCGCCGGGCCGGTGTCGGCAGAGGGGGGCGCCGGAGTCGAATCGTTAGCTTCGGGCGCTTTGCTCTGGGTGGCGCGTTCCGCAGCCGCCACGTTGGACTCGTCGTTCATCCCGCTCGCGACCTCGTCGTCCGGACGCCGAGCCGTCATCGCTCGAGGTCCTCGATTGCATTACGACACGCCGGGCTATCATCGCCACCGGCGTACAGCGGGTGAGTGTACCCATCGCGGCGAAGCGGTTGCAACGATCGATCTCGTTTCTAATACGAGTTTTAAGCCGACAGTTGACCCCGTCGTCGATGCGCCGAGGCGCCTACTGCGGATCCCCCAAGACCCCGAGACGACGCAGCTTTTCACTCACGCCGGGGATCACTCGGGCCGCGTTCTTGTGGTAGAGCTTCCGCAGCACGCTGTCGGGGAGATGGATGCCGTGGATCCGCCAGAAGCCCTGCGGGGGGAACGTGTCCTCGGCGTAGGGGAAGTATTCGTCGCGCGTTTCGAAGAACCGCCAGTGCGGCGCCAGGCGCGCGGCGGGCCGTGGGCCGTCGGTGCCGAAGAGGATCCTGTCGGCGTGCTCGATGAAGAATTCACGAGCCGTGTAGGGCTGGCGCCCCAGTTCGGCGATCCGCGATGAGATCCCAACGACGAGGTTCGGGAACCGCTCGAGCCACTCGCCGACCTTCGCCAGGTTCTCTGGGTAGTTGGCCATGTGGGCGCCGATGAAGGTGGTCCCCGGGTGGCGCGCGATCACCCGGTTGCGGGCGGCGAGCAACTCGTCGTGTGTCGGCCAAGGCCGGCCCGTCGGGTCGAGCCCGTGGAAGCCCCAGTCGGGGTGGCGGCGGAGTTCTTCCCAGCGCTCGTTGTGCTCGTCGATCGGCTCGAAGAACGCTACCGGGTCGGCCGAGTGGATGATGATTGGCAAGCCGAGCTCGCCGCACGCGGCCCAGATCGGGTCCCACCGCGGGTCGTCGATCGCGATCAGCGAGCCCTCGGGATTGCGGTAACGGAGGCCGAGCGACTTGAAGACCTTCAGCCCGACCGCCCCCTGTCGCTTGGCATCGGCCAAGCGATCGGCCGTGCGGCGGGCGAAGCCCGGTCGGTGGCAATCCCAGCTCGCCGGCTTGTCGGGGTCGCCGTCGCCGACCCAGTCGACGTTAGCAAAAACCAAGAAGCGGTCTTCGTAGGGCCGCAGGTACGCGAGGTGCTCCTGGAGCTCGTCGCCGAGCCGGCCGTCGAGGCTCACACACAAGGCCACGTTGTGCGCGTCCATGATCCGGACGAACTCGGCGAGCCGCTCCGGGTCGTGCCGAAAACGCAGCCGAGGGTGCACGTGGATGTCGACCACGGGGAACTTCGCGCGGGGCACGTCGGAGCGCGGCGCTACGAGCTGGGACCTCGGCTGGAACCGCTCGAGCGCAAGCGGGCGGCCGTCGCGGCCGTCGAGCGCGTCGGGCCCGTCGATCGGCTCGGCCGCGCACGCGGCGCCGACGCTCGCGGCGACGGCGGCTAAGCAGGCGGCGGCTAAGCAAGCGACGGGGGCTAAGCAGGCGACGGCGCGCCGAGCCCGGCCGGGCGGCGCGGTGCGGGGGAGTCGACGTGTCACTTCAAGAGGTCGCTCAGCGAGATGCGGACGGCGCCAAGCCGCCCACCGTAATCGCTGGCGGTGACCGCGAGTAGCGGCGCCCCGGCCATCGCTTCGATCGCGCGGGCGAGGGCCGCGCGTACGGCCGGCTCGTCGACGCCATTGATGACCAGCTCGTAGGCCGCCCCGGTTCCCTTGGGGAGCTCCGACTCGACCGCGTCGCGGAGCGTGGGGCAGTAGGCCTCGTTGGTGGAAGCCACGAGGCCGCGGTAGCGCGATCCCACCTTGCTGCCGCTGCGGCACACGCCGCCGGGGAACGGGGTGATCACTCCGGGCATGTCGTGTAATGAATCGGCCGCGCGGCGGGTGGCGGCCAGCGCCGTCGCCTGGTCGCGGCCACACACCACGAGCGCGCCACCGGCTACCCCGCGGCCGACCCCCATCGTGGCGGGCAGAGCGACCTCCCCCTCCATGACCGGCACGACCCAGTCGCTGCCCTCGCGACGCTGGTGGCCGTCGCCGAAGTACCGCAGGTAGTCGCCCAGCGGCGCGCGATCCGTCGACTCGGGCAGACCGTCGAACACCGCCGCGGTGGGGCAAGTCAACAAGCCTTGCCCGACCCGGTTGGCCGCGGCGCGGGCGACTTTCTCTTTCGTGAAGTGGAAAGCCAGGATCGAGGCCCCGGGGCGGCCGTCGGGCGTTGCCGTGGCGTCCAGGCGCTGGTCGACACCGACCTCGGCGTCGCAACCGATAACGCTCGCGCCGTAGCCGCAGAGGGCATCGCACGCCGCCGCGAGCCAGTGCTCGTCAGCGGCCGTGACGACCAGCCGAACGTAACTGGCGGCGAACGCCTCGCAGTGGGCGTTGGCGTCGACCATCGGGCTGCGATCCGGCACGGCGGTTCACTCGGGTGGCTGAACGGCCGATCGCTAGAAACTGAAGGGGTTGTTGGCGTCGACGTTGTGGCCGCCCCGCGGCGCCGGTCGGCCGCCGCCGAAATCTCCGCCGTAACCGCGGAATTCTGCTCCTTGCGGACCGCCGAATCCGGCGTGTGCCGGTCGGGGCTCAGCGGCAGCGGCCACGTCTTGCGCCGGCGCCCGCCGGAGGGCTTCGAGCAATTGTTTGACCTGGGTGTGCACCGCGAAAGTCTGCGAGATGACCAGGCTGCCTCGCTGCGGAATAGCATGGATTGCGCCGGCGCCATCTCCGTTCTTGGACCAAGTGTCGGAGGCGATTATGTCCGTTATCGTATCGACGAGCGTTGTGTACTCCCCGTCTTCGACGAGATCGATGACCGGGTAAACGGCGATTAACGAACGGCTCGCGGCGTTCTCCTCGGTGGTGACTAGGATTACCCCGCCGCTGACGGTGTAGGTCAGCTCGAGCGGCTCGAGCACGTGGTCCAGCACCACGTCGTACGTGCCGTTGCGGAGTCGGAATGTCACCGGCTCCTCCGCGCTCAGGCCCAGCTCGCTCAGCGCGGCCAAGTCCAGCACGATCTGGATGCCCGATTCGTCCTCCAAGAAGGCGATCGCCTCTTCGAGCGGCATTTCGCGGAACTGGACGGCCGCGTCGCCGATGCCGCGCGCGAGCTTCTCGATAGTTGCGAGCGTCGCCTCCGGCTGAGGATCAACAAAATAGACAGACTGGTTGCCAGGCTGCCCGTTCGCCTCATGAACGGCGGCGAAGGCTACCGCCAAGCTGGCTACAACAATTGCCGCGTGACACCTCGTCATCGCACCCCTCCTTTAAGCCTGAGGAGCAGGCGCGCGGCGATGAGCCATTCACGATCGCCAACGCGCCCGCAGACCTGTTCCGCGGGGCAGTGTGGCGTTTTCGGAGCGCCGGAGTCAACGAAACTCCGCTCACTCCAGGCGGAAGTTAGACTGCGTGATGCGGCCGCCGCTGTGGTACACGCCCGGCGAGAGGAAGCGGCACCAGCGGAGGACCAGGTCGATCGTCACACCGCTCAGGCTGATCTCGCCCAGCCGGGGGTCGTCGCCGGTCAGGCGGACCCGTCGGAACGGCAGGGGCGCCGTGTGCTCGAAGCCGAACCCGCGCGGCGACAGGTCGCGTCCCGTGACGAGGATGGCCGGAGCCCCCTCGGCGCCCCCGTCCAAGGGAGTCAAACGAAAGCGGTAGCAGAACGGGACCCGCCGTCGCGCCCGACGTTCGGTCTGACGCGGCTTGGCAGGGGACTCGAGCAGGTCGCTCCAGGCGGCGACTTCACGCGTGGCGGCGTCGGTTGCGCAGACACTCATGCGGGGCTTCCGGCGAGGAGGTTCGGCCCGCCAGCGAGTCTCGCCCGCGGGCGACGCTGGCGGTTGCGGGCTGTTGACGAACCGGCCCTGCCAGGGCGAACCCCGCGCGCACGGGGTGGGGGCAGCTAAAGAGGAGGTTGCGCCGGGCGCATGGCTCGTCACTGAAAGCCTAGGTCGCTGCTGCGGGGCCGAACGGGCGGGACGCGTTCTTTTCCTAAACCGCGGCCGGAGGAATCGTTACGACCGCTGTGCCCGTGCTACGGCAGCGTGACGCCGATCGCGGTGATCGCCGCGACAGCGATGGCGGCAAGTACCGCACCGGCAACCAAGAGGAGGCCCCACGCATCGATATGGCGGGGCGCCAAGGCGGCCGCGGGTCGCTGGCCCCCCGCACGCGAGGTGCTGGCTCGTCGGCTGTCGCGTCGGTGGGCCCAAGCGGCGTCGCTGTACCCCGTGCCGGCGATCTTGCCGACTGCGAGCGGTGGGTTGCGATGCCGGGCCAGGCGGACGACCCGCGTGTCGGGCTGGGCTCCGACTTTCCCACGGTATCCGGGCAAGCACCGTCGCTCGTCGGCCGAAAGCGCCTCGTGGCCCGCCTCGTCGGTCGGCTGAAGGGCGTGCGCGAACCGGCGGCAGCTTGCGCACTTCTCAAGATGCCGCTCGACGCGGTAGTCGATCGCCGCGCCGGACGGAAAAGGTCCAACGGTCAGGAACCAGAACACCGAATCGCAATCCATCGCCCCAGTCCCCCTAGGCGCCATGGGTCTCACCCGCTTCGGCGGGAAAGGTCGATCGCGGGCCCGCTCAACGCGGTGGCCCGAGCAGCAGCTGACGAGAAAAGCTGACGTCGAAGATCGTAGGACCTCCGGCGTGGCAATTAAACGCTGGCGGCCAACAACTGGCCACCCCGATTCCGATGCGGATTCGCTGGTCGAGACGCGGCCAATTTCGACGGCTGTCCGCAAATCGCCGAAACGCTTACGAGTTGTTTACGGAGCCGGCGCCGCGGCCGTTCGCGTGGAAGCGGTTGCGGCTTCACGACAGCGTCTTCAGGGCCGACAGCACCTGCTCGCTGTGGCCATCGACCTTCACCCGCTTCCAGACCTTCGCGACTTTGCCGGCAGAGTCGATCAAGAAGGTGCACCGCTGGATGCCCATCGACTTCTTGCCGTACAGGTTCTTCTCGCGCCAGGCGCCGTATTTCTCGGCGACCTTGTGGTCAGGATCCGCCAGCAGAGGGAAATTGAGGCGGTGCTTGTCGCGGAACTTGGCGTGGCTTTCGACCGGGTCGGGGCTGACGCCGAAGACCTTGGCGCCCAGCTTTTGCAGGTCGGCCTCGGCGTCGCGGAAGGAGCAGGCCTCTTTTGTGCAGCCGGGGGTGTCGTCCTTCGGATAGAAGTACAGCACGACCGGCGAGCCTGCCTGGTCCGCGAGGCGAACCTTGGCCCCGTCGTCGGCGGTCAGGGTGAACGCGGGCGCCTTGGCGCCCTCCTCGATCCAATTGTCGTCGGTCGGCATGCCGCTTGCTCCGGTGGATGGCGAAATCCCGCTCCCCGCGGTCGTGTGCGAGAGTGTATGCGCGTCCGCCCGGACTGCCAGCAGAACGCGTGGGGGGCGTCCTACGCGGAGCGGCCGCAGGCCCTGCCCCGCTGTCGCCGACGGCGACGCTACCGACTACATTAAAGGACAGGCCGATGGGTCCCAGCCCTTCCGACTCTTCCACCGCGGAGGCGACAATCGCCGACAACATCAGAGCGCTCAGCAGCAGCCCGGAGAAGGCGCGCCAGGCGTCGCCGCGAGGCGGCGGTCGTGGCGATGTTCTGCCCACCAGCCTTGAGCTGGCTCAGGCCGCCGCCCGCGTGGCCGCGGACAACCGGGGCGAGGACATCGTGATCCTCGACCTGCGGGACCTGACGCCGGTTTTCGACTACTTCGTGCTTGTCACTGGCGCCAGCCGCCGCCAACTGCACGCGATCTCCGAAGAGATCGACCACCACCTCGAGGACGACCTCGGCGACAGCCGGATGGGGATCGAGGGCTACGCCGAGAGCCGGTGGATCTTGCTCGACTACGGCTCGGTTGTCGTGCACCTGTTCGACGCCGAAACGCGCGATTTCTACGCGCTGGAGGAGCTGTGGGTCGACGCGAAGCGGATTCCGCGAGAAGCGGAATAGGCGCTGGGCGCTAGGCGCTAGGTGTCGGATGGCGAGCGAGAACTAGCGCCTAGCGACTCCCGACTAGCGCCTTGTCTGCCTCTGGCAGCCCCGTCATCCTTCTCGGCATGAACGCCCTAGCCGAACTGCGCCGCCGCTTCGCCGCCGCCCTCGAAGGATTGGCCGACGAGCCCGCGGCGCTTGCCGAGATGGTCTTGCCCAGCCAGGACCCAAAGTTCGGCGATTACCAAGCCAACTGCGCGATGCCCCTCGGCAAGCGGCTGAAGAAGCCGCCGCGCGAGGTCGCCGCCGAACTCGTCGACCGCGTCGCGGAGCAAGAGGGCTTCGCCGCCATGTGCGAGCCGCCGGAGATCGCCGGGCCCGGCTTCATCAACCTGCGGCTGCGCGACGACTGGCTCGCCGCGCAGCTTGCCGCGGCGCTGCGCGACGAGCGGCTCGGGGTCGCGCCGGCCGAGTCGCCGCGGCGGTTCGTTATCGACTTCTCTAGCCCGAACGTGGCCAAGCCGATGCACGTCGGGCACATCCGCTCGACCGTCATCGGCGACGCCCTCGCCCGCGTGCTCCGCTTCCTCCGCCACGAGGTGATCACCGACAACCATATCGGCGACTGGGGAACCCAGTTCGGCATGATCATCTACGGGTACAAGCACTTCCGCGACGAGGACGCCCTCGCGGCCTCGCCGGTCGCGGAGCTGGGCAGGCTCTACAAGCTGGTCAATCAAATCGCCGATCACCAGGCGACCGTCGCGGAGAAGCTCCCAGCGCTATCGGAGAAGATCGAAGCGGCCGACGAGCGGGTCGCCAAGATGAGAACGGCGCCCTCCTCCGGCGACGAGAAGAAGGAAAAGCAAGCCGCCAAGCAGCTCCGCCAGGCGGAGGGATCGCTCGCCGACCTTCGAAAGGAGTTCGCCGCCGCAGAAACGAAGGTCGCCGCGTTCGAGGCCGACCCTGTCCTCGGCGAGATCAGCCGCGAGCACCCGGCGATCGGCGCCAAGGCGCTCGCCGAGACAGCCAAGCTCCACTCCGGCGACCCGGAGAACGTCGGCCTCTGGGAGCGCTTCTTGCCCGCGTGCCTGGAAGAACTGCAGAAGACCTACGACCGCCTCCACGTGGGCTTCGACCACACGCTCGGCGAGAGCTTCTATCAAGACCGTTTGGCGGGCGTGGTCGACGGCCTGAAGGCCAAGGGCCTCGCCACCCAGTCGGACGGCGCCCAGTGCGTGTTCCTCGATGGCTTCGACGCCCCGTTCCTCGTGCAAAAGAAGGACGGCGCGTTCCTCTATGCGACGACCGACCTGGCGACCATCCAGTACCGTGCCGAGGAGTGGAAGCCGGACGCCGTGCTCTACGTGGTCGACCACCGCCAGTCGCTGCACTTCGAGCAACTGTTCGCCACCGCGGCGAAGTGGGGCTACGACGAGCTGGAGCTGACGCACGTCGCCTTCGGCACGGTCCTGGGCGAGGACGGCCGGCCCTACAAGACCCGCAGCGGCGCGGCGGTCGGCCTGATGGGCCTGCTCGACGAGGCGGTCGACCGCGCCCGCGCGATCGCTGAGAAGAGCCAGGTTCTTGAGACCGACGCGGAACGCTCCGAGGTGGCCGAGCGGATCGGCATCGGCGCCATCAAGTACGCGGACCTCGCCCACAACCGCACGAGCGACTACACGTTCAGCTACGACAAGATGCTCGCGATGACCGGCAACACGGCGGCTTACATGCAATACAGCGTGGCCCGCGTGAAGAGCATCTTTGGAAAGGGGAACATCGACGTGGAGAGGCTGCGGTCCTCTTCCGCAGGGCTAACCCTCGCCGAGCCGGCCGAGCGCGCGATCGGGATCGAGCTGCTCCGCTTCAGCGAGGCCCTCGAGCGAGTCGCCGCCGAATACCGGCCGCACTACCTGACCGGCTATCTGTTCGACCTGGCGCAGCGGTTCGCCGAGTTCTTTGAGCAGTGCCCGGTGCTCAAGGCCGAGGACGAAGCGACCAAGCGGAGCAGGTTGCTGCTGTGCGATCTGGTGGGTCGGACGCTGGAGCTTGGGCTCGAGCTGTTGGGGATTCGGACGGTGGAGCGGATGTGAGCGGGCAGCCGTTCGGCTTCGATCGGCTCCGGCGCGATCCTTACTGCAGATCATCCCTCGTTAGCGTGCGCTGGGCCACGTGCCGAACTCGCAACACAACGATTCGATTGTCATCGATCGTGAAGACAATCCGGTGCGTCACCCGCCTGCCAACACCGAAGAGCGCCTGACGGAGTTCTTGGTCGACCAGGCTGTTCTCGGCGGCCAGCGAGCACCTACGGTGCGATAGTTTGAGGTTGTCGATCTTTCCCTTTATCGCCGAATACCAGCCCGACGCTTGCTCAGCCGATCGATTGTCGGCCCACCAATCGTGCGCCGCTTGCAGGTCCCGCTTCGCGGCGTCCGTGATTACCAGTCGCATTAGCCGTCTGCGGGAATGCTGTTCCTCTGCCGAAACTCGCTATCGAACTCCTCAAAGTCTTGGACACGGCCGGCTCGTAAGTCCTCGATTCCCTCGCGGATCGCCAGGAGTTCCTCCTCCTGCCTCTCAAGTGAGTCGAGGGCGCGGCGAATAACCTCGACTTCGGGGCACCCGCCAGCAGCGGTCGAGAATCGCTGCACGCGTTCGGCAAGGTCAGGCGTCAAGTCGATGGTCATAGAGATCAGCTCCGTTCGGATTCCTGAGAGTATACACCGGTTTGCCGACGGGCGGCCGCGTGCCTTAGACTCTGGGGTTCTCCGATCGCCGCCCGCTACGCCGTAACCCCTTCCACCACCGCATGTTCGACGCCCTCCAAGAGAACCTCGGCGCCGCGTTCAAGACGCTCCGCGGCCAGGGCAAGCTGTCCGAATCGAACATGCGCGACGGGCTGAAGCTCGTCGAGAAATCGCTGCTCGAAGCGGACGTGTCGTACGAGGTCACCCGCACCTTTATGAAGCGGGTCAGCGAGCAGGCGCTCGGCGAGAAGGTCCTCCAGTCGCTGCGGCCCAGCGAGCAGGTCGTTGGGATTGTCTATCAGGAGCTGGTCAACCTGATGGGCCCGGTCGACCACTCCTTGCACCTGAAGGGCAAGGGCGAGGTCACGGTGCTGATGATGTGCGGCCTGCAGGGCTCGGGGAAAACGACCACCTGCGGCAAGCTCGGCCGGATGCTCAAGCAGGGCGGGCGGCGGCCGCTGCTGGTGGCGGCCGACCTGCAGCGCCCAGCGGCGATCGACCAGCTGCACGTGATCGGCGAGCAGCTCGACATCCCCGTGTTCAGCGACCGGGAAAGCAAAGACCCGGTCAAGGTGACGGGCGCGGCGGTCGAGCGGGCGAAGAAGCTCGAGGCGGATGTCGTGATCCTGGACACGGCCGGCCGGCTGCACATCGACGACGAGCTGATGGACCAGCTCAAGCGGGTCGATCAGCGGTGCCACCCGGACCAGGTCTACCTGGTCGTCGACGGCATGACCGGCCAAGACGCCGTGAACAGCGCCAAGGCGTTCAACGACGCGCTCGAGCTGGACGGCGTCATCATGACGAAGCTCGACGGCGACGCCCGCGGCGGCGCCGCGATCAGCGTCAAAGAGGTGACCGGCGTGCCGCTGAAGTTCATGGGCACCGGCGAGCACCTAGAGAACCTCGAGCCGTTCCACCCGGAGCGGATGGCCGGCCGCATCCTCGGCCAGGGCGACATGCTGTCGCTCGTCGAGAAGGCGCAGCAGGAGTTCGACCAGGAGGAGGCCCGCCAGCTCGAGGAGCAGCTCGCCAAGGGGGAGTTCTCGCTCGACGACTTCCTCAAACAGATGCAGCAGATCAAGCGCCTCGGGCCGCTGAAGAAGGTCATGGGGATGATCCCCGGCATGAGCGCGTTGGGCGCGCTGGACGACCTGGACGCCGAGGGGGACCTCCGGCGGCTGCAAGGCATCATCCACTCGATGACGCCCGAGGAACGCCGCAAGCCGAAGGCCATCGACCAGAGCCGCCGGAAGCGGATCGCGGCCGGGTCGGGCGTCGAGCCCAAAGAGGTAAACGACCTCGTCAAACAGTTCGACGCGATCGCGCCGTTGATGACCGCGATGGCCGGCAAGGGCGTCGGCGACCGGATGAAGATGATGAAGGAGGTCCAGGCGCAGATGGCTGGCAACCCGACCGGCCAGCTCACCAAGAAGAAGCAGCCGACCGGAAAGCGGCTCAGCTCCAAAGAAAAGGCCAAAGCCCAGCGCGAACGCCAGAAGCGTGTAAAGCAGCTCAAGAAGCAGAAAAAGAGCAGGTGAGCCGGCTGCCCCTTGCCCCCTGCGGAGGTCCGAGCCGCGGCGGCGCCCGCCTGCCGGCGACCCGCGGGGCCGGTTGACGGAGCCGGCGACCGGCGGCTACGCTTCGCCGTTTCCCGGGGCCCCCCGGCGGGCGCGTGCCGCCCGCCCGCCGGTCCGACGCTGCCGCTCACGGCGCGCCGGTCCCTCGCGTTGGGCTGTCCGCGGCCCGGGTCTGCTTCGTTTGTCGCCGCGCAGAATCGGTACAAGTTCCCCCCATCGAAAGACAGGACACGAGCCGTCATGGCTAAGAAGAAGGCCGCCACGAAGCCCGCCGACAAGATGGTTTACTACTTCGGCAAGACAAAGACCGAAGGCGACGGGTCGATGAAGCAGCTCATCGGCGGCAAGGGGGCGAACCTCGCGGAGATGACATCGATCGGCTTGCCGGTCCCCGCCGGGTTCACGATCACGACCGAGTGTTGCGCGCAGTACACCAAGGCCGGGGGCAAGCTCCCCAAGGGCCTGATGGACGACGTGTCGGCGGCCGTTGCGACCTTGGAGAAGGAGACCGGAAAGACCTTCGGCGACACCCAGAACCCGCTGCTGGTGTCGGTCCGCTCGGGGGCGGCGATCAGCATGCCGGGCATGATGAACACGATCCTCAACCTGGGCCTGAACGACGAGTCGGTCGTCGGCCTGTCGAACGCCACGGGCAACGAGCGTTTCGCGTACGACGCGTACCGCCGCTTGATCAACATGTACGGCGACGTCGTCATGGAGGTCGACCACGAGTACTTCGAAGAGGCGTTCGTCAAGATCAAGCAGCGTTACAACGCCCAGCTCGATACCGACGTGCCGACCGAGGGCCTCATCGCGCTGGTCGACGCGTACAAGAAGGTCTACCGCAAGCACACGGGCCACGAGTTTCCGCAAGACCCGCTAGAGCAGCTTGAGCTAGCGATCGAGGCGGTCTTCAAGAGCTGGAACTCGAACAAGGCGAAGAGCTACCGCCGCATCGAGGGCATCACCGGCCTGGCGGGCACGGCGGTCAACGTGCAGTCGATGGTGTTCGGCAACATGGGCGACGACTCCGGCACCGGCGTGGCGTTCACCCGGAACCCGTCCAACGGCGAGAACCGCTTCTACGGCGAGTTCCTCATCAACGCCCAGGGCGAGGACGTGGTGGCCGGCATCCGCACGCCGCAGGCCGTCAAAGAGATGCCCAAGTGGAAGTGCGACGCCGACAAGCAGATCGGCAAGAAGGTCCACGCCGAGTTGATCAAGATCAAGGACAAGCTCGAGAAGCACTACAAAGACGTGCAGGACATCGAGTTCACCATCGAGCGCGGCAAGCTCTACATGCTGCAGACCCGCAACGGCAAGCGCACGGGTCTCGCGGCCGTGAAGATCGCCTGCGACATGGTCAAAGAGAAGCTGATCGACGAGAAGACCGCCGTCATGCGGATCCCGGCGGGCGACCTCACCCAGCTGCTGCTGCCGTCGTTCGACCCCGCGGCGAAGAAGAAGTTCGAGCCGCTGACCGTCGGCCTGCCCGCCTCGCCGGGCGCCGCGTTCGGCAAGCTGGCCTTCACCGCCGACGAAGCCGTCGAACGCGCCCACAACGGCGAGAAGGTCCTGCTAGTCCGCAAGGAAACCAGCCCCGAAGACGTCGACGGCATGCACTCGGCCGCCGGCATCCTCACCAGCACCGGCGGCATGACCAGCCACGCGGCCGTGGTCGCCCGCGGCTGGGGCAAGTGCTGCGTGGCCGGCGCCGGCGCGATCCAGATCGACGAGAAGGCCCGGAAGATCAAGGTCGGCGGCAAGACCTACGGCGTGAAGGACGTGCTCTCGATCGACGGCGCCACCGGCGAGGTCTTCGGCGGAGAGCTGGCGACCGTGTCGCCGAAGCTCTCGGGCGATTTCGCCACCGTGATGGGCTGGGCCGACAAGTACCGCAAGCTCGGCGTGCGGACCAACGCCGACTCCCCGGCCGACAGCAAGCGCGCCCGCGAGTTCGGCGCGGAGGGCATCGGCCTCTGCCGCACCGAGCACATGTTCTTCGAGGGCGACCGCATCCGCGCGATGCGCGAGATGATCCTCGCCGACTCCCAGACCGCCCGCGAGGTCGCGCTCGAGAAGCTCCTGCCTTACCAGCGCAAGGACTTCGAGGGGATCTTCAAGGCGATGAACGGCCTGCCGGTCACGGTGCGCCTGCTCGACCCGCCGCTGCACGAGTTCGTGCCGCACGACGCAAAGACCCAGAAGGAACTGGCCACCGCCACCGGCGTGCCCGCCAAGGAGATCGCGGCCCGGGTGTCCCAGCTCCACGAGGCCAACCCGATGCTGGGCCACCGCGGCTGCCGCCTGTCGATCACCTACCCGGAGATCCTGGTGATGCAGGTGACCGCCATCACCGAGGCGGCGATCAACTGCGTGAAGAAAAAGATCGACGCGAAGCCAGAGATCATGATCCCGTTGGTCGGCACGGTGAAAGAACTCGCCATGCTCCGCGAGTTGACCGAAGAGACCATCCAAAAGGTCAAGGCCGACAAGAAGTTCGACGGGAAGCTGGACATCCTCATCGGCACCATGATCGAGATCCCCCGCGCCGCGCTCACGGCCGACGAGATCGCCACCGAGGCCGACTTCTTCTCCTTCGGCACCAACGACCTCACGCAGATGACCTTCGGCTACAGCCGCGACGACGTGAACGGCTTCCTGCCCGACTACCTGGGCAAAGAGATCCTCGAGAAGGACCCGTTCCAGTCGATCGACACGTCGGGCGTGGGCCAGCTGGTAGCTACCGCGGTCGAGAAGGGCAAGTCGGTCAACAAGGGCATCAAGCTCGGCATCTGCGGCGAGCACGGCGGCGACCCCGCTAGCATCAAGTTCTGCCACGAAGTCGGCCTCGACTACGTGAGCTGCAGCCCCTTCCGCGTGCCAATCGCCCGGCTCGCGGCGGCCCAGGCGGCGCTGGGCAGCGCCTGAGCCGGGGCGAAGCCCCCAGACGAATCGGACGCGGCACGCGACTGGGTGCGTTGGCTCACCCGGCACGCGCCGCTCGGGGCTTGCCGAACCACGGCGCGTCGGGTGGCATAGTGCAGGGGGGCATCGGGCCCCACCGTTCCTTACCTTGCCGCCGAGGCCTTCATGCCGACTCACACCGCTACCGCTCCGCGCCTCGCTCCGAAGGCTAACGCCCTCGGCGGCCGTTTGTGTAACCCGGCACTTTGGGGCCTGGTTCTGGCCGCGATCGGTTCCGCCGCGGCGGCCGACCAGCCGGACCCGGTCGAACTGATCCGGCGTTCGGCCGAGGTGGTCGAGCAAGCCGAGTCGGTCTCCGTGACGGTCGACGCGGCCACCACGCTCGTCCGCGACGAGCAAACCAACACGGACCGCTCGAGCTACGTCATCCACACAGCGCCGGACGAGCGATTCGAGTTCTACTCCGCTACGCCCGAGGGCCAGCCGGCCAAGTCGGGAGTGCGGGTCGCGGGGAACGGGCGGGTGATGCTTGTGCACGCGGTCGCGGCCCGCCGGCACACGCTCTCGCCCGGGGAAGGGGGCCTCGCCGCGCTGATCAGCTCGCCGGTCTCCTCGGCGGTCGGCAGCGGGCTCGGCGGCATGGTGCTCGCTCCACTGGCGCCGACAACGGCCGACGCCCTAATCGAGAGCCTCACGGCGAGCGAGTACCTCGGGCGCGAGGAGGTCGATGGCCGGCCCGCGCACCACGCGCGGTACACGGTCGCCGACGAGCTGTCGTTCGACGCGTGGTTCGCCGCCGAGGGAGAGCCGGTCGTGCTCCGGATACAGCCGGACGTCGCTTCCACTCCCGACGTGCGAGCGATGGCCGGGCATCACAAGACCTTCCAGTACCGCCTGGTCTTCGACTTCAACAACTGGAACCTCTCGGCCGGCCTGAGCGCAGGCGACATCGCCGCGAGAGAGCCGTCCGACTCGCTGCTGACCGGCTCGCTGTTCGCCCCGCCGAAAGAGGGCCCGCATCCCCTCCTCGGAAAAGACGCCCCGGCGTTCACGCTCACCACGCCTGCTGGCGAGCGTGTGGACCTTGGTGAGCGGTTCGGCGAGGGGGTCGTGCTGCTAGAGTTCTGGGCGACCAATTGCCCGATCTGCGTCCAAGCGATGCCGAAGCTCGAAGAACTCCACCAACGCTACGCGGACCGCGGCCTGGAGTACTTCGCGATCAACGCCGGCGAGGCGCCCGGCGACGTGGCCGCGTTCTTAGAATCCCGCGGCCTCACGGCGAGGGTCCTGCTCGACGAACAGACGCAAGCGGCCGACGCGTACGACGTCAGCAGCATCCCCTTAATCGTGCTCGTCGGTCCCGACGGCCACGTCCAAGCCGTGCAGGCCGGCTTCGCTCCGGGCGACGAGGTCAAGCTCGCCGACAGCGTCGAGGCCTTGCTAGCGGGCGAGGACTTGGCCACGCAGACGCTGCGTGCCCATCGGCGGTCCGAGGCCGAGGAAGCAGCCCAGCGCGAACGACTGCAAGCGGCGCTCGACGGCTGAGCCGTCGGGGATGGCGGCCCTCAACCCGCGCGGCGTGCTGCGGCCGGCTCGTTGGCTTCGCCAGCGCGGTCGGCAGCGTCGATCACGCGGATCGTGCCGCCGGGCGGGTCGCGCCGCTCGCGCGCGAATCCCCGTGAGGTCTCGCGGAGAAATGGGCCCAGCTCCGACGCGGGCCCTTCTTCGAACTGTTCCGACAGCGCGGCGAGCCGCTCTTCGAACGACAGGCCGCTGCGATAGAGGACCTGGTAGGCCTCTTTCACGTCGGCCATCTCGCCGCGGGTGAGCCCCGCGCGACGCAGCCCGACACGGTTGAGGCCGACGACCGCGCCGCTGCGTCCGTCGATCGTAACGAACGGCGGCACGTCTTGGATGACGCGGGCCAAGCCGCCGATCATCGCGATGCGGCCCACGCGGCAGTGCTGGTGAACCGCACACCCGCCGCCCAGGAACGCCCTGTCGCCCACGCTCACGTGGCCGGCCAGCATCACGTTGTTGGCGAGGATCACGTGATCGCCGACCAAGCAGTCGTGGGCCACGTGGGCCCCGACCATGAGCATGCAGGAGTCGCCGATCCGGGTGACCGCGTCGGCTTGCATCGCGCGGTGCACGGTGCAATTCTCGCGGAAAACACTGCCCGATCCGATAGCGACCGTCCCCGGCGGGCCCGGCGGGGCGATGTGCTGCGGCAGGCCGCCGATCACCGCCCCCTCACAGACCGTGTTGCCGGGGCCCAGCGTGACGCCGGTCTTGATGCTCGCCCGAGCTTCGATGCGGCACTCTTCGCCGATGCGGGCGCCGCTTTCGATGATGGCCATCGGGCCTACGCTGACGCCCGGCGCGAGATCTGCGGACGGGTCGACGATCGCCGTGGGGTGGATTTTCACTTCGTGCGTCCGTGCTGGCGTGCTGGCAGAGCCGTGGCGGCTCTTGTGGTACGCGTCGCCGCAGTGGCAATCCGGGGCGGCGCCAGCGGGTTGTATCGGTTGCCCCACCGGCGCCGAGTGAGCGAGAAATCCCCGCCACGCTGGTTTTGCGCGGCGCCGGGGGCCCCTGATCGCTTGCGGAGGCTCTCGTACAATGCCCCGCACGGAGCGTCCAGCCCGTTTCGCGGAAGGCCCCTTTCTGCGATCGATCCGTCGGGCGCCGGACCCGCTCCCGTCGTGGAAAGCCGAGCCCGACGATACCCACTCAAAGCAACTCTCCACCCCACAGCCAACCGATCCGCTATGGCCGACCCCGCCGCCCTGTACGACGAAGCGGACCGACTCAAAACCGACGGCGACCTGGAAGGCGCGGCGGCGAAGCTCGAAGCGGCGCTGGCCGCGGACGAGTCGTACGCGCTGGCTCACTCGGCCCTGGCGGTGGTGCGGCAGAAGCTCGGGCAGCACGAGGAGGCAATTGAGCACGCCAAGCGGGTTACGGAGCTCGAGCCGAACGACGCCTTTAGCTTCACCGCGCTGTCGGTCACGTACCAACGCGCCTACGCCGGCACCGGCGACACCGGCTATATCCAGCAGGCCGAGGACGCCATGGCCCGCAGCCGCCAGATCGAAGCCGGAGGCTGAACACCCGGCCGGCCCGCTCGCGCGATTGCGGCACGCAGGTTGCTCACGTTTTCACGGTTTCAACACGCACCGCGACGAGCGGCGTCCCGTGTTTCCTTAGAAACGAGGCAGCATGGCTGGAGCCAAAGACTCAGCCTCCGAAGCGCACCTCCCGCGCGAGCCGATCCACCGACTGACCGGTCCGATCCGGCGCTTCTTGCACGTCGAAGCGGCGAGCGGCTTTGTGCTGCTCGCGTGCGCTGTGGTCGCCCTCTCGCTTGCCAACTCGCCGTTCTCGGAGGCTTTCCTCGGCATCTGGAAGACGCCCCTCGCTCTGACCATCGGCGACTTCCGGCTCGAGCACTCGCTCAAGCACTGGATCAACGATGGCCTGATGGCGATTTTCTTCTTCGTCATCGGGCTCGAGGTGAAGCGCGAAATCGTGATCGGCGAGCTGCGCACTTGGCGGAGCGCGTCGCTGCCGGTCGCCGCCGCGCTCGGGGGGATGCTCGTTCCGGCCGTCCTCTACCTGCTCGTGCTTCGCGGCGGCGAGGGGTCTGCGGGGTGGGGCGTGCCGATGGCGACGGACATCGCGTTCGTCGTGGGCTGCATGTCGGTGCTGGGCAGCCGCACTCCCCACGCGCTGCGAGTCATCCTGCTGTCGATTGCGATCGTCGACGACATCGGGGCGATCCTGGTCATCGCGATCGGTTACACCGACTCGCTGCACACCGGTTGGCTCGCCGCCGGCTGCCTCGGGATCGGCCTCGTGGTCGTGATGCAACGCGTAGGGGTCCGCAGCATCGGGGTCTACACAGCGGTCGGCGCGGCGGTCTGGCTGGCCTTCCACGAGTCGGGCGTGCACGCGACGCTCGCCGGGGTCGTCCTCGGCCTGCTCACCCCGGCGCGCCCCTACCTGAAAACCGAAGCCAGCGGCGAGCTGCTCCGGAAAGCAAGCGACCTCTTGCACGGCGGTGGATGGAGCACCGACACCAACCGGGCCGCCAAGGTGCGTGGCTACCGCCGCGCTACACGCGAAACGATCTCGCCGGTGGAGTACCTGATCTACCGACTGCACCCGTGGGTGGCGTTCGCCATCATGCCGCTGTTCGCTATCGCCAACGCCGGCGTCGAGTTCCGCGTGGCGGACGTCGCTTCGCCCGTGGCGGTCGGAGTGATCCTCGGCTTGGTGATCGGCAAGCCCCTCGGCGTGCTGGCCGCGAGCTGGCTGTCGCTCTCGACCGGCCTCGCCAGCCTCCCCGCGGGCGTGGGCTGGCGGCACTTGTTCGGCGGCGCGGCGTTGACCGGGATCGGCTTCACGATGGCGCTGTTCATCGCGGGGCTCGCCTTTGCCGATCCGACGCTGCTGCGTTCGGCGAAGGTCGGCGTCTTGGTGGCCTCACTCGTGGCCGCCCTGCTCGGCATGACGGTGCTGGCGTTGACGAAGCCACAGCCCGAGGCGCCCCAATGAACGACGGCGGCGCGACCGGCCGCCGCCAACGGCGTCAGCCGCGAAGCCGCTCCCAGCCCTCGAGCAGCCCGTCGGCCGCCGCGTCGACGTCGGCCTCGTCCGTGTACCAGCCGACCGATAAGCGGATTGCGCCGCACGCTTCGGGCGGGCCGGCGCCGATCGCCTTGAGGGTCGGGCTGATCGCGCCGGCGTCGCCGTAGCCGCCCGCGCACGGCGAAGCGCAAACGTCGGGAGCGGCGGTGAGCAAGTCGCTCGCCCCCACGCCGGGCAACGCCACGCAGAGCGTGCCGCCCAACCGCTGGTCGTCGCCCGGCCCGTAGACTACCGCGTCGGGCGCGTCGGCCAGCAGGCGGTCGGCGAGCTTCTTTCGCAGCTGCCGCATCCGCTCCTCCGACGCCTCGCGCGACTCGTCGGCGAGCGCCGCGGCCGCGGCGAAGCCGACCACGCCCGCCACGTTCGGCGTGCCCGCGCGCTGGCCGAGCTCTTGCCGGTCGCCCCAGATCTGAGGCTCCACGCCCACGCCCCGCCGCACGTACAACGCGCCGACGCCCTTGGGCCCGTAGGCCTTGTGCGACGAGAGGCTCATCAAGTCGACGCCGAGTTCCTCGACATCGAGGCGGCGCTTCCCGAGCGTTTGCGCGGCGTCGGTGTGCAACAGCACACCCTCGCCTCGGCAAACGGCGGCGATCTCGGCGATCGGCTGCACGGCGCCGACCTCGTCGTTGGCATGCACGATGCTCACGAGCCGCGTCGACGCGCACATCGCGTCGTGCACGGCTTGCGGGTCGACTAGGCCGCGGCTGTCGGCGGGAACAACCGTCAGCTCGGCCCCCAGCCGAGCCAGGAACCGAGCGGGCCCTTGTACGGCGGCGTGGTCGACCGCCGACACGATCAAGTGGACCGGCTCGCCGGCTCGGATCGCCGGCTCGATGAGGCCACGCAACGCGAAGTTGCAGCTCTCGGTCGCCCCCGACGTGAAGACAATCTCGTCCGCTTCGGCGCCCAGCGTGTCGGCGATCCGCACCCGCGCGTCCTCGATCGCTTCGCCCACGGCTCGGCCCGGCGCGTGTTGGCTCGAGGGGTCGGCGAACCGATCCGCCAAGTAAGGCAACATCGCCTCCTGGGCGGCCGGCGCGAGCGGCGTTGTCGCGTTGTAGTCCAGGTAGATCGAACGCACAGCTGCAAGCCCCTTAACGCCAAAGCGGCCCCGGCGCGAAGGCGCTCGGGGCCGCTAAAACGTAGGACACGCTGGCCGTTCGGCACGGCCCGCTTGCCAGCCGGACTGATCGCTACAACCGGAGCGACCTCTGTCCGCGGTCGCTCTCGCTGCTCGGGGATCAGCCCTGCTGCTTGGAGATGACGCGCTTCTGCACGTCGGTCTCGAGCACGCCGAAAGCCTGCTCGTGCCGCTGCACGCTCAGGTGCAGCGCCTGCAACATCCGCTTGGCGGTGTAGTAGTTGGTGACGATCCGCTGCTTTACCTGCACGGGTTCGGTCGGCACGCCGTACGGCTGAGAGTTGAGGCCGAAGTCGAGGATCAGTTCCTCTGGCGTGCCGGTGACGCGGCAGAAATTTGCGTACTGGCAGATCGCCTCTTTGTCGTCGATCTCGACACGCTGACGCTGCTGCGTCTCGCCGGATGCGGCGGAGGGGGGCGTCTCTGGCGTGTCGGGCTTCTTGGGATCGTCGGGCATGGCTAGGACTCCCTCGGCGAAGAGCGGGCGGGCGGCGCGGCCGGCGATGGGATACGCCGTGGCCGGAGGCGGTTTGTGCGAACCGTCAACCTATCGCTTCCGCGCCGGCTTGCCTAGCAACGACGGGCCGGCCGCCACCTGTGCGCCGGCCGAGACTCATTGATCCGACCTACCGCGGGCCGCCCGGCTTCGGTTCGGCGCGGTTGACTTGCAAGACCGTCGTCACCGCGTCGGTCGAGGGGGTCTGGTACTCGGCCACACGGCGGAGCTGGTACCCCTTCATCAACCCGCGGTGCCGGGCCTCGCCACGCTCCTCAACCCAGGCCGGCCCCTTCACGAGCAACAACCGCCCCCAGCCTTGGGGGTGCGGCCGGAGCCACCGCATGAACTTCCAAAGCGGCGCCACGGCCCGGGCCACCAGCGTGTCGAAAGGCGCGATCTCCGAACGCGGGTCCACGACCGCCTCGACGCGCCCGGCATGAACCGTCACGGGCAGCTCCAAGTGCTCGACGACCGCGGCGAGCACGTTCGCCTTCTTCGCGACCGATTCGCAGAGGCTCACGTCCAGGTCGGGCCGCAGTATCGCAAGCGGCAGGCCCGGCACGCCCCCGCCGGAGCCCACGTCGAGCACCCGCTCGCCGGGCGGCAAGAGTTCGCTCAGCTGCAGCGTGTCGAACAGGTCGCGGGCGACGAACTTCTCGAAGGTCGTGTGCCGCGTGAGGTTGAGTTTCTCGTTCCAGCTCCACAGCTGCTCGCGGTACGCGTCGAGCAACTCGACCGACGGCTCGGGGACGTCGAGCCCGAAAGCGGCGACCGCTTCGGCGAGCGATCCAGCGGGTGGGGCGTTCTCGGACAAGCGGTGACCTATGCAGCTGACGTGGGCGGAGGCCGCGACGCCCATCGGTGACGGCGGCTCGGCCCCCCGTTATCCTGCAAAGCGGGCCCGGCGTACACTCGCCCCCCGAGGGCGACCGGTCCGCCCGCTGCCGACTAGCGCCGCCCGCAGGGGCGCCTCCTCGCCTTTGATCCGCCCGATCCGTATGAGCACCGACATCAGCGCCGCCGTCGACGCGTACCTCGCCCCCCGGCTCGCCCCGCACGACGAGGCCTTGCGGGCGGCTGTGGAGCGGAGCGAGGCGGCCGGCCTCCCGCCGATCGCGGTCACGCCGATGCAGGGCAAGATGCTGCACGTGCTCGCGCGGAGCGTCGCCGCCGAGTCGATCCTCGAGATCGGCACGCTGGGGGGCTACAGCACGATCTGGATGGGCCGCGCGTTGCCCGAGGGCGGCCGCCTTGTGACGCTCGAGGCCGACCCGAAGCACGCCGAGGTCGCGCGGCAGAACATCGCCGCAGCGGGCCTCGGCGACCGGGTCGAATTAAGGGAAGGCCCCGCGATCGAATCGCTGCCTCTGCTCGAGCAAGAAGAGGCCGGGCCCTTCGATCTGGTCTTCATCGACGCCGACAAGCCGTCGATCCCTGACTACTACCAATGGGCGCTGAAGCTCACCCGGCCGGGCAGCACGATCGTCATCGACAACGTGGTCCGCAAGGGCAAGCTAGCCGATTCGGAGTCGCGCGACCCGGCTGTGATGGCGTGCCGACGGATGGTCGAGCTGTTGTCCGCCGACGACCGCGTCGCCGCCACGGTGCTGCAAACGGTCGGCGCCAAGGGGCACGATGGCTTCGTCCTTGCGACGGTTCTCGGTTGAAGAATGAGCCTCGGCGCGGGGAGCGCGTCGCCCGCATGCCGGAAGCCCACCGCCGACCGCCGACCGCTCCGCTCGGCCTGCTCAACGTCGACAAGCCCGCCGGGGTCACGTCGCGCGACGTGGTTAACCGCGTCCAGTGGTTGCTCAAGCAGCACGCGAAAGCCGCCGGCGTGAAGGCCGCCAAGGTCGGCCATGCGGGCACGCTCGACCCGATCGCAACCGGCGTGTTGGTCCTCTGCGTCGGTCAGGCCACCCGGCTGATCGAGCACGTCCAGCGGCAGCCGAAGCGGTACCGCGGCACGTTCCTGCTCGGCCGCCGCAGCCCGAGCGACGACATCGAACTCCCCGTCGAGGAGCTGTCCGATCCGCCGATTCCCACACGCGACGAGATCGAATCCGCGTTGTCGGCCTTCACCGGCCCGATCGACCAAATCCCCCCCGCTTACTCGGCGATCAAGATCGACGGCCAGAAAGCCTACGACCTGGCCCGCCGCGGCGAAGCGCCCGAGATGAAACCCCGCCGCGTGACGATCTACGAACTGGCGATAGTTTCCTACGTTTACCCAGAGCTCGTCCTCGATATCCGCTGCGGCTCGGGCACGTACGTGCGCGCGATCGGTCGCGACGTGGCGCATTCGCTCGGCACAGCGGCGGTGATGTCGGCGTTGGTTCGTACGCGAATCGGGCCGTTCTGCGTCGACGAGGCCCTGCGACTGGACGATCTCGACGCGGTGACGCTTCCCAATCGCTTGCTGCCGGCACGCCTGGCGGTCGCCGACCTGCCGCGGATTGAAGTCACCGTGCGAGAGGCGGAAGAACTCGGCTGTGGGCGATTCCTCGCTAGACCCGATCTCCCTACCGGGCGCGAGATCGCCGCGTTCGACTCGGCGGGCGAGCTCGTCGCGCTGGTGAAGCCGCGGAGCGGCGGGCAGGTGCAGCCGGTGAGGGTATTCCGGTAGAGCGGGCGGTTAGCACGGTTCTCTCGGTTGAGCGGGTCTCGCAAAGCCATCCGCAAGAACGTGTGCTAGCGGCGCCCGCGCTGCGCCTCGTGTTGCAGCCGGCGGCGCGCCGATCCCGAGCGATGCGGACGCCCTGCGCGCGTTTTTCTTCCGGCCTCCCGCCTCTAGCCTCCGGCCTGACGTGTTCGAGGACCGTAGCCCGAAGTTCGACGTCGTGGCGATCGCATTGGCGGTCGGCGCGTTGCTGGCGACTGTGTCGCTGGTCACCTACGACCCGGCCGACCCCCCCGCCCAAGCCGTGTGGGGGCAGGCGCCGGGCGAGGTCCGCAACGCGTGCGGGCGGGCCGGGGCGCAGGTGGCCCACTCGCTCGTCGAGATGCTCGGCGTGGGCGCCTACTACGCGGTGGCGTCGCTCGGCGTCGTGGTGACGCTGCTGCTCCGCCAACGGAAGATCGACCAACCGGTTGTGCGTACCGTCGGCTGGGCCCTGTCGCTGGTAGCCATTTGCGGATTCGCGTCGACTCTGATGCCCGGCTGGTCGCCCGGCCCGATGGTCGGCGCCGGCGGGCGGCTGGGCGCGATGGCCGAGGCGTGGCTCGCTGCGCGGTTCGCCACGGCCGGCTCGGCCCTGCTGCTCGGGGCGATGCTGCTCGCGGGGCTCTTGCTAGCGACCGACTACCTTGTGTTCCGCGCCGCGGCAGTGACCGCCGCCGCGAGCGGCGCGTCGTTGGCCGCGGCCGGCCGGATCGGCCAAGCCGCCACCTCCCGCATCGCCGCGAGGCGCCCGGCCCGGCGAACGGACCTCGACGAGGTCAGCGTCGAGGCAGACGGCGCCGACGACTCCGACCAGGAGCAAGAAGACTGGGAAGACGACGAAGAGTCGGAGTACGACGAGAACGAACAGGAAGAGGACAACGAAGACGAAGACGAATCGGAGTGGGACGAGGCCGAGGACGAGGACGAGGACGGGCCCGCCGAAGACACCGCGCCGGCCAAGGCGGGCGTCGCGTCGAAGGTCGGCGGGCTCGGCAAGCGGCTCGCGACGGCCCTGAAGGTGAAGACGCCGGACACGCCTACGCCGGCGGCCGAAGAGGCTCCAGCCGACGCTCCGGAAGGCCCCGAGGTCGCCGAAGCGCCGGCCGAGGGGGCGCCCGTCAAGACGCCCAAGGCCAAGAGCGAGCGCGAGCAGATCATCGAGTCGCTCGAAGAGGCCGACCACCGCGCCGAGTACGACAGCGACTACGAGCTGCCGCCGATCGACCTGCTGCTCCCGCCGGAGGAGTTCTCCTACGACCAGCACGAGAAGGAGGTCCGTCGCAAGGCGCGCAAGCTCGAGGAGACTTTCCGCAACTTCAACCTCAACGTGAAGGTCGTCGAGGTCGAGACCGGCCCCGTGATCTCGCAGTACGAGGTCGAGCTCGAGCCGGGGCTCCGGCTCTCGAAAATCACCGGATTGGCGGACGACCTGGCGATCGCCCTCAGGGCGCCGAGCGTGCGGATCGTCGCGCCGATCCCCGGCAAAAACACCGTCGGCATCGAGGCGCCCAACGACACGCGGCAGGTGGTGCGGCTGCGGGAGGTTATCGAGGAGACCGACGGCCAAGCCCGCCGGATGAAGATCCCCATCTTCCTGGGTAAGGACGTGGCCGGCAGCCCGATGGTCGTCGACATGGCGGCCCTGCCCCACCTGCTGATCGCGGGCCGCACGGGCACGGGTAAGTCGGTCTGCTTGAACTCGATCATCACTTCGATCCTCATGACGCGCGGCCCCGACGAGGTCCGCATGCTGATGATCGACCCGAAGATGGTGGAGCTCTCCGGTTACCGAAAGCTGCCGCACCTGATGCACCCCGTGGTGACCGATATGAAGAAGGCCGAGGCGATCCTCGCCTGGGCCGTCGACAAGATGGAGGAGCGCTACACGCTGCTCGCCCGCGCGGGCGTGCGGCACGTGTCGACCTACAACACGCTGACCGAGGGGGAACTGCGGGACCGGCTGGAGTCGGCCGACGGCCAGCCGATGGACGACGCCGAATGGTCGCTCGTGCCGAAGCAGCTGCCGTTCATCGTCATCGTGGCCGACGAGATGGCCGACCTGATGATGACCGCCGGAAAGGACGTCGAGCAGCACATCATCCGCCTCGCGCAGAAGAGCCGCGCGGTCGGCATCCACCTGATCCTCGCGACCCAGAAGCCGACGGTCGACGTGATCACGGGCCTCATCAAGAGCAACCTGCCCGCACGGATCGCGTTCCAGGTCGCCAGCCGCACCGACAGCCGCGTTGTGCTCGACGAGATGGGCGCGGACAAGCTCTTGGGCAACGGCGACATGCTCTTCCTCTCGCCGGGCACGAGCATGCTGCTGCGGGGCCAGGGCACCTACCTGTCCGACGACGAGATCACGCGCGTCGTCGACTTCGTCGGCGTCGATGCGGCCGAGCAGCACTTCGCCAGCGAACTGATGCAGCTCAAAACCAAGGAAGAGCAAGAAGCGATCGAAGCCGGCACGCCGCCGGCGCTGAAGAACCGCGACGACCTGTACGAGGCGGCCGTCGACGTGGTCGTCCGCGAAGGGCGCGGCAGCGTGTCGCTGCTGCAGCGGTGCCTGGGCATCGGCTACGGCCGCGCCGCGCGGCTCATCGACTTCATGGCCGAGGACGGCGTGGTCGGCGAGTACAACGGCTCTCAGGCCCGGGAGGTGCTGATCTCGATCGCCGAGTGGGAGGCCATGACCAGCGACGAGCCGAGCGAGGCGCCCGCCGCCCCCACGCTCAAAGCCCCCCCCACCGCCGCCGCCCCGGCCGACGACCCGGCCCCGTGGGAGGATGAAGCCGACGACGCCGAGGAGGAATGGGAAGAGGAGGACGACCCCCAAGGGAGTGAAGACGACGAGGCAGAAGTCGACGAAGCCGACTACGAGGAGTACGAGTACGAAGAGGAAGAGGACGCCGACAGCGAGGAGGACGAAGCCGAAGCGGAGGGCGACGGCTCCGAAGAAGGCGAGTGGGAGTACGAAGAAGAGGACGAAGCCGTCGAAGACGAAGTCGACCAGGAGGAGGCCGACGACGAGGACGGCGAGTGGGAGGACGAGGAGGGCGAAGAAGATGTAGAAGGAGGGGAAACGGAGCCCGATGAAGAGGAAGAAGCGGCGTGAGCCGCCGGCCAGTCGCTGCTATAATCGGCCGTCATCCGTTCCGGTGAGCACTTCCAATCCCTCATCCGCGGCCACCTTCATGGAATGGTCTGAAATCCTCGCCGACCCCTCGCTGAGCGATCTGCCGTACAAGATCGAGACTAACGAGTATGGGCAGATCGTCATGAGCCCTGCTTCCCGCGGTCACTCTCGACGCCAAAGCCGCATCGAGCGACTCCTCAACGATGCGATGCCCAGCGGAGAGGCGTTCGTCGAGTGTCCGATCGCGACCCGACTCGGCACAAAAGTCGCTGATGTCGTATGGGTCAGCGACGCCGTTTTGGAGGATCAGGAAGACGCCGATCCGATGACACGCGCTCCGGAAATCTGTGTTGAGGTGCTCTCCGCTTCAAACTCACAGAACGAGATCGACGAGAAGCGAGCGCTCTACTTCGAGCAGGGGGCCATCGAGGTTTGGACCTGTGACGGCCAAGGAGACATGCGATTCTTCGCCCCTGGCGGCGAGATTGAGCAATCGGCCCTGACGCCGGGGTTCCCGTCTCACGTCCCGCTGCGTCGTCCCCGCGAGTGACTGTGGCTTTATGAAAGGCTAGGGCGGCTACGCTTCTCCGCTCGCGTCCGTCAGTCTGCTATGCTGGAGGAGGACAAGCCCCAAGCCTCCCCCCCCCCAGCTCTCGGAGACGCCCGCATGAAGCACCTCGCCCTGCCGATCGCTACGACCCTCACCGCCGCGCTGCTGTCGGCGGCAGCCCTCGCCCAAACGCCCACACCGGCCGACCCGGCCCAGGCGCCCTTGGTGGCGCCGGCCGAGCCGACGCCCCCCGAGACGGTCGAACCGCAGGTGATCGAGCCGATCCCCGCGGCGCAGCCGGCGCCGATGGCCGCGCCCGGTCCGATCTGCTGCCCTATCGAAGTCGTGCGGTCGCGCACCACGCTCGCCGCGAAGCGGTTGATCCGCTGCGAGGGCCCGCCGGTCGATCGGGCGGTCTGCGTGGCGAACCCGGCCGAGTGCTGCGGGCAACTTTACGAGGTCCCGCTCTGCGTGCCCGTGTGTTGTGTCGGCGAGCCTCGGGTCTGCAACGAGTCGACCGGGCCCCTCGGCCGTGGGTACGTCGACCTGGTCTGGGACTGCGGCTACGTCGCGCGGCTCGCGTTCCGCAAGCACGGCGGCGTGATCATCACCTACACCGCCGGCTGAGCGGCGACACCCGAACCACGACAGACCGCGGATTACACCAGCCCCGGGGCGGCCACGGCCACCTCGGGGCCTTTTTTCTAGACCTCGCTCGACGCCGCTGCCGCAGTGTCTTCGGCGAGGGCGATCAAGCAACGGGGGTTGCTCGCCGGTCGCACTCGGTCGCTGTTACTCGTTCGCCACCGACCGCGCGGGCGTCGGCGACGGCTGGGGTCGGGGGCCTTCGCGGACCATGGTGTCGAGCATCGTGCCGATCAATGCCGTGGTCTGGTTGTCGGCCGTGCTCTCGGCAGGGCCGCTGACCATCACGCGGGGCGTGATCTCGATGCCGTTCTCGCCGACGATCTTGAGCACCTCGATCAGGGCCGCGTTGCCCGCGCCGATTTGCTCGGCGATCAGCTGGTAAGCGGCGGCCTGCGAATCGGCCTTGATCCGGACCGACTCCGCGTCGGCCTCGGCCTCGATGACGCGTTGCATCTTCGCTTGCTCGGCGACCTGCACCGCGTACTTGGCCGTGGCCAACCGCTTCTCTTCCTCGGCCTCTTGTTCGGTGCGAGTGAGCTCCTTCTTTTGTTCCGCCGCGCGTTGCTGTTCCCGGTAGGTCTCCTGTTCTTGCAGGGCGATCTCGCGGTCGGTCTGGGTCTTCAGCAACTCGCCGAGGGTCTGCTCGTCGCCCACGTCGCCGATACGCACGGCGGTCACGGTCACGCCGACCTTCTGCATCTCCTCCTGCAGCATCGTCAGCGACTGGCGCTCCTGCTCGGATCGCTGCTGCACGTAGTCCAGCGCCTTCACGCCCTCGGCGTTGTTGCGGAAGATGGCCCGCACCGCGCTGTTCATCACACTCCGGAGCCCGACCTGGTCGTCACCCAAAGTGGCCACGAGCAGCGGCGCGTTGTCCGGCTCGATCTCGTACTCCACCCGCACGTCGACCGGGAACGTGAAGCCGTCGGAGGTTCGCACGATGATCTCGCTCTCTTCGTGCTCGCCGCTCTGGGCGACCGTGGCGTCGGTGTAGCGGACCACCTGCTTGCGCGTCGAGATGATCGTCACCTCCTGCGCGTCGGTGTTCAGGTAGTACTGCCCCGGCCGCAAGGGCGACTTCCAGATGCCCCGTTCGCCGCGCTTCACCAAGCGCGCCAAGCGACCGGACTGGGCGCCCTCGGGCAGCTCCGGCCGTTCGCCTACGTTCGACTTCACGACGCCGACCGTGGCCTTCTCGATGGTCGTGACGTCGGCCATTTTCACTTCGAAGAGCTTCGTGTTGACGCGGTACGACCCCGGCTTCAACACCGAAGTCTGCGGCCCCCTATAGCCGCCCCCGTCCGTCAAGAAATACCTGGCGTCGAGCATTTGCCGGACCTGATCCTCGGCCCATTCCAGCGCGTAGGTCGTGTTCGGTGGGAGTGGTTCGCCGTCGCGGGCGTTGATGATTCCCACCTTGCCCGCGGGGATCTCTACCAGCGGCTGGAAGTCGATGTCGTACACGCCCGGGAAGTACCACGGGTGCCAGCCGGGTCCGAGAATCTCGGCCTGCGGACCCTTCTCGCCGCCGGTCGCGATGATGCGTCCCGGGGGCAAGGCTTCGAGGCCGACGTTCTTGCTCACGAGGCCGATGCGGTCCTCGGCCACGTAGCGGAAGGAAGCGAACGTGAAGCCGATCGCCACGAGCACCACCGCCGCAAAGGCGGCGGCCGACTTCAGCTCCGCCCTGCCCGAACGCCATGCGGTCGCCAGCAAGCCGGCCGCGAGCACGACGCTCGCCAGCAGCACGATTCCAGACATGGGGGTTCTATCCTTCGGTTGGGCGCGGTTGTTGACTCGCAAAAGTAGGTCGCCGGGCCTTCGGCCCACCGCGGCCCTCGACGTTTCTTCGCCGCACGACGGCCGATCTTGCCCGGCGGGCGTTTCTTGACCGGCGGCAGCCCGTAGGCTAGCCTTCCCGCATGCACGCGAGCGCCGGAATCGCCCCGATTATCCCGATCGTCGGCCGGATCATTATGATTCGGATCGCCGGCCGGGCTGTCGGGTCGTAGGGCGCCTCGCGACGAATCGCGACCGAATCCCAGACCCCGTGGCCCCCTCAGGCCCCGGGGTCTTGCTTTTGAGCGGTCAGCTTTCAGCCATCGGCTGTCAGCTCATGCTCGCTGCTGACCGCTAACCGCTGACTGCTGACCGCTATGAAGATCGAACTCTACGACACCACGCTCCGCGACGGCGCCCAGGGCGAGGGGGTCAACTTCTCGCTCGAGGACAAGCTCCTCATCGCCCGCCGCCTGGACGAAATGGGGTTCGAGTTCGTCGAGGGGGGCTACCCCCTGTCGAACCCCAAGGACGCCGAGTTCTTCGCCCGGCTGGCCAAGGAGCCGCTCCAAAACTCCAAGGCCTGCGCCTTCGGCATGACCCGCCGACGCGGCGTTAAAGCGGCGGACGACCCGGGCATGAAGGCCCTGGCCGACAGCCGGGCGCCGGTGATCACGATCGTCGGCAAGACCAGCGACTTCCACGTCGCCGAGGTGCTCCGCGTGAGCGAGCAAGAGAACCTCGACATGATCGCCGAGACGATCGCCTACTTCGTCGGCGTCGGGCGCGAGGTGATCTACGACTGCGAGCACTTCTTCGATGGCTGGAAGAGCAACGCCGCGTACGCGGCTAAGACCATCAAGGCCGCCGCTGACGCGGGCGCCATGCGGATCGTCATGTGCGACACCAACGGCGGCTCGCTCCCGGAGGAGATCGCCGAGCTGACTCGTCAGGCGGCCGAAGTGGTCGACGTCCCCCTGGGCATCCACACGCACAACGACTCGGAGCTAGCGGTCGCCAACACGCTGGCCGCCGTCGACGCCGGCGCGACGCACGTGCAGGGCACGATCAACGGGCTCGGCGAGCGCTGCGGGAACGCCGACCTGATCTCCGTCGCCGCGAACCTCGCCTTGAAGAAAAAGGGCTACGAGGTCCTCACTCCCGACCAGATCGCGCGGCTGACCGAGCTGTCGGGCTACGTGTACGAGATCGGCAATCTGCTGCGGCGGAACAACCAGCCGTTCGTCGGCCCGAGCGCCTTCGCCCACAAGGGGGGCATGCACGTGCACGCGGTGAACCGGGTCGCCTCGAGCTACGAGCACGTGCCGCCCGAGTCGATCGGCAACCGCCGACGCATCCTAGTGAGCGAGCTGTCGGGCCGCTCGAACATCATCGCCACGGCGACCAAGCTCGGCCTGGCCGAGGACAAGGAGCTGATGAACCGCGTGCTGGAGGAGGTCGTGCGTCGTGAGAACGAGGGCTACCAGTACGAGGCGGCCGAGGCCTCGTTCGCGCTGTTGGTGCGGCGGCTCGCCGGCACGTTCGACCCGCACTTCGAGCTGGTCAAGTACCACGTGACGACCGAATCCCGCGGCGGCAGCCCCGTGACCGAGGCCACGGTCAAGCTCGTCGTGCACGACCCCAGCGGCGAGGAAGTGGTCGAGCACCGCGTCGCCGAGGGGGACGGCCCCATCAACGCCCTCGACGGCGCCCTCCGCAAGGCCCTCAACGGCCGCTTCCCCGGCCTCGAGAAGATGGCCCTCGTGGACTACAAGGTGCGCGTGATCAACAGCGAAGCGGCCACCGCCGCGAGCGTCCGCGTGGTCATCGAGTCCCGCGACGCCGACGGCGAGACCTGGGGCACCGTCGGCGTCGACGAGAACGTCATCCAAGCCAGCTGGGAAGCGCTCTGCGACTCGATCGAGTACAAGCTGTGTAAGGAAAGGCTGTAGGCCGGAGTCTGTAGGCCGTAGGGCTTGCTGGCGAGCCGGGGCGTCCGCGTTCGGAGTTGCCCGGCCTGCAGGCACGAACTACGATCCCTGCATGCAGTACACGATCCGCAACATCACCGAAGAGATCGACCGGGCCGCCCGCGAGCGCGCCGAGCGGGAGGGGGCGACGCTTAACGACGTCCTGCTACGAGCTCTCCGCGCCGGCTTCGGCGTGGAAAGCAACCCAACAATCAAGCGAACGCTTCCAGCTAGTTTCGGTAAGACGCCGCTCGAGCCAAAAGTGCTCGAGGCTCTGGATGACCAACGCAAGGTCGATCCGCGCGATTGGGAGTAGCCGGTGCGACTCCTTATCGACACGAACCGCTACAGCGATCTGCTCGCAGGCGACCGCGACGTTGTTCGTCGATTCCAAGAAGCGACGACCGTCTGGTTATCGGTCGTGTCGATCGGAGAGTTGCGTTCTGGCTTCCGCCGAGGCAGCCGAACCGCGCAAAACGAAGCCGAGCTCCGCGAGTTGCTCGACGTACGCGGGGTCCAAGCGTTGCCGGTCGACGAAGAGACCGCCGCCTACTATGCGCAGACGCACGCGTATCTCAAAGACATAGGGGCGAACATCCCGATCAACGATGTCTGGATCGCCGCCCAAGCCCTCCAGCACAACCTCGTCCTCGACACCCGCGACAGCGATTTCGAGCGGGTTCCCGGCCTGCGGCTCCTCAAGAGTTGACGCGTCACCCGCCGGGCCGTCCGCCTTCGTTGGCCCGCCCGCGAACCCGGCCCCGCTGGTCGGCTTCCCTGGAATCGACGATCCTGTCGATCTCGATAATCCTGTCCAAACCTCCGCGTTCTCCGCCCGGGTTGCCGAAAAGCAGCCGCGGTGAAATCGATGCCCAAGACCGACCCCAAGTCGCTCCCCTCCGCCTACGACCACGAGGCCGCCCAGGCGAAGTGGTACCCCATTTGGGAGGAGCGAGGCTACTTCCACGCCGACCCGCAGCCGGTGCTACAGGGCAAAAAAAAGCCCTACTCGATCGTCATCCCCCCGCCCAACGTCACCGGCGCGCTGCACTTGGGACACGCGCTGAACAACACGCTGCAAGACATCCTCTGCCGCCGCAAGCGGATGCAGGGCTACGAGGTCCTCTGGATGCCGGGGACCGACCACGCGGGCATTGCCACCCAGGCGGTCGTCGAGCGGCGGCTGCTGGCCGAGGAGGGCAAATCGCGGCACGACCTGGGCCGCGAAGGGCTGGTCGAGCGGATCTGGAAGTGGAAGGACCAATACGAAGAGCGGATCACCGGCCAACTCAAGCAGCTCGGCTGCAGTTGCGACTGGGAGCGGCAGCGGTTCACGCTCGATGAAGTCTGCGCCCGAGCCGTGCGCGAGACGTTCTTCAAGCTCTTCTCCGACGGCAAGGTCTACCGCGGCAAGCGGCTGGTGAACTGGGACACGTTCCTGCAAACCGCCGTCAGCGACGACGAGGTTTTTCACGAAGAGGTGAAGGGCCACTTTTGGAGTTTCCACTACCCGGTCATCGACCCGCGGCCCGGCGAGCCCGCAACGGTCACGATCGCCACCACCCGCCCCGAAACGATGCTCGGCGACACGGCCGTGGCCGTTCACCCCGACCCGGCCGGGCAGCTCGACAAGGTCGAGGCAGAGCTAACGGAGAAGCTCGCCGCCGCGCCGGCCAAAGAACGCGCGCCGATCGAGAAGCAGCTCGAAACGCTCGCCGAGCGCCGCAAGACCCACTTGCCGAAGCTCGAGAAGCTCCGCGACATGGCCGAGCGTGGAGTCATGCTCAAGCTCCCGCTCACCGACCGCGAGATCCCGCTGATCACCGACGAGTGGGCCAAGCCGGAGCTCGGCTCGGGCTGCGTGAAGATCACGCCCGCGCACGACGCGAACGACTATGAGGTCTGGCAGCGGAACGACCCGATCGGCGCCATCAACATCCTCAACCCCGACGGCACGCTCAACGACAGCGTGCCGGAGAAGTATCGCGGCCTGTCGATGAAGGACGCCCGGAAGGCGGTCGTCGCCGACCTAGCCGAGGGGGGCTTCCACGACCCCGAAGCCGACGTCGCAGACCGCCTGATCGACCTCGCCCACAGCGACCGCAGCAAGACGCCGATCGAGCCGTACCTGGCCGATCAGTGGTTCGTGAAGATGGGAGACCGTTTCGTTAGTTCTGAAGGCACGTACCAGTGGGCGAAACACGCTCACGAGCCGGTGCCAGTCGACGCCGACAAGGGTCCTCCGGCAAGAGCACTCCGGGAAGGAGGTCTGGCCCAGTCTGCCATGGACAGTGTTGAGCGGGGAGAAGTTGGTGTTGTCCCTCCGAGATACGCCAAGACTTATCTCGATTGGCTTGGCGAAAAGCGCGACTGGCCGGTTGGTCGACAGCTCTGGTGGGGACACCGCATCCCGGTCTGGACAAAACGGTTCGATGGCAAAGCAGAGCGTGACGCAGCGATCGAAGAAGCGGGCGAGCTCTGCCGAATGGATTGGGAACGCGATGAACAAGTCTCATACAACTGCCGCGAGTGGGACCCCGACACCTTCATCGGCGTCTCCTACATGTGCCTTCGCGAGGACGAGCCCGAGCTGATTTCGGCGATCGAAGCCGCCGGCTATGTCCGCGACGAAGAAGTCCTCGACACCTGGTTCAGCTCCGCCCTCTGGCCCTTTTCGACGATGGGCTGGCCGGAAGAGACCGACCTGCTCAAGGCGTTCTACCCGACCAGCGTGCTCTGTACGTCGCGCGACATCATCACGCTGTGGGTCGCGCGGATGGTGTTGATGGGGAAGTACCTGCTGGGCGAGGTCCCGTTCCCGCAGGTCTATATCCACCCCAAGATCCTCGACGGCTTCGGCGAGACGATGTCGAAGTCCAAAGGGAACGGCGTCGACCCGCTCGACGTGATCGAGCAGTTCGGCGCAGACGCCCTGCGGTTCGGCATCGCCTACCTGACGACCGAAACACAGGACGTGCGGCTGCCGGTCGAGTTCGTTTGCCCCCACTGCTCGGCCAACCTCAAGCAGACGAAGAAGAACCGCGTGCTGCCGCGGATCGACTGCCCCGAGTGCGGCGAAGCCTTCCGCACCCAATGGGCTGAGAAGCCCGAGGACCTGGCCCTCCCCCGCGGCCCGGTCACCAGCGAGCGCTTCGAGCTCGGCCGCAACTTCTGCAACAAACTCTGGAACGCCAGCCGCTTCGCGCTGACGAACCTAGAAGGCTTTTCAGCCTCCAACTCGCAACTCGCAACTCCCGACTCCCAACTCAAACTCGAAGACCGCTGGCTCCTCAGCCGGTTAGGAACGGTCACCGAGCAAGTCTCGTCAGCGCTAGACGACTACCGCTTCGCCGACGCGGCCCGCGCGCTGTACGACTTCGCCTGGAACGAGTTCTGCTCGTTCTACGTCGAGATGACGAAGGCGCGCTTCGCGGAGGAAGGCCCCGACAAGCAGGTCGCCCAAGCGGTCCTCGCCCACGGCCTCGACGTGCTTTTGCGGCTGCTGCACCCGATGGCGCCGTTCTTGACCGAAGAGGTTTGGTCGCTGCTGAACGAGGTGGCGCCGGTCCGAGGCCTTCCGGAGCCGGCCGAGGCCGTTGAGTCGGTCTGCGTCGCCCAGTGGCCGAGAGCCCAATCCGGAGCCGAGGGCATCAGCCCTCGGAGCGTTGAGATCGAAGACCAGTTCGCCAAATTCCAAGCGGTCCTCGGCGCGGTGCGCGAGGTGCGGCAGGCGCAGAAGATCCCGCCGAAGGAGCCCCTCCAGTTCACCGTCAAGTGCGACGCGACGACGGCGAACCTGCTCGAGCCGATGCAGCCCTACTTCACCCAGATGGCCCGCGCGACGGCGACCGACCTCGGACCAGAAGCAGCGTCGCCCGAGATCGCCGCCACCAAGCCCATCGCCGGGTTCGAGTCAGCGATCGAGGTGCACGTCGATATCGCGCAGTTCATCGACGTCGAGGCCGAGAAGAAGCGCCTCGCCAAAGAGCAGGCGCAGCTCACCAAGTACATCGCCGGCGTGCGGGGTAAGCTCAGCAACGAGAAGTTCGTCGCCAACGCGCCGGCCGAGGTCGTCGAGGGCGAGAAGGGCCGGCTGGCCGAGGCCGAGCAGAACCTGGCGGCGGTCGAAGCCGCACTGGCGAAGCTATAGTCGCCCACGAATCGATCGAATCCTCGCGAATCGATAGCGCGCCGAATTCGCGTCGAGTCGCGGAATTCGCTTGTGACAGTTTTCACAATCTGGTGCTTGTGACACCTTTCACGAGGTCGCCCGATTTCGGCCTGTTTCTGTTTGGGCCTCGGCGCGGGGTTCGCTAGGCTTTTGAGCGGATGCGAGTGGCAGAACTTGCCGCCTGCTCCCACCTCTTCTTGCTGGCCGCGGCGTCGCTTGGTGGATCGACCCTGGCCGCCTCGAAACCTCTTCGACGGGAGCCTACGCAAATGGAAACGATCACCGCCCGTGACTTCATGGTGAAGCGGCTCGTCACCCTTCGCCCCGAGATGGACGTGATGCAGGCGATCCGCCTGCTGTTGCGGCACCGGATCTCCGGCGCGCCGGTCGTCGACGCCGAGGGGAATTACCTGGGGGTGTTCTCCGAGAAATGCAGCATGCACGTGCTGCTCGACGCGGCCTACGACCAGCTCCCCTCCTGCCAGGTCGGCCCGTTCATGGACACCGAGGCGATGACGATCTCCGAGGACGCCCAGCTGCTGTCGATCGCGCAGGCGTTCTTGCTCAGCGGCTACCGACGGCTGCCGGTGCTCGACGAGGAGGGTCGCCTCGTCGGCCAAGTGAGCCGCCGCGACGTGATCAAGGCCGCGATGGACGCCCTGCAGTCTGTCCCGCGCCGCGAGCGATCGCTGCTGTACCTCAGCGCGCTGATCGAACGCGAAGAAGCGCCGATGGTCTGAGTGGCGCCGCGGGGGCCGCCGGGGGAAAAGACGGAGCACGCGAGCCCGGTGGCGGGCGGGCCGCCCACGGTGCGCCGAGTCCTCGGGCTTCCGCCCGAGGCTTCGAGGCTCCGTGGGCTCGCGGGCTCGCAGGGCGCTCCCCGGGCTGACGCCTCGGGGCTCCTTTGCCCCGTCCCCCGTCCCCCGTCCCTTTGCCTTGCCCTTGGCCCTTGGCCCCTCGTCCCTCTGCTCCAGGGGCTGAACCTCTGGCCCTCGGGTCGCTAGACTACGATCCCGTGCGAGGCGCGAACGAATCGCGTCCCCTCCCCCCCCCCGCCCGCCTTCCTCTTGGAAAAGGCCCGCACGGAATCGGTATGGCTAAGCACCTGTTTGTGACCGGCGGCGTCGTCAGCTCGCTCGGCAAAGGGCTCACGTCGGCGTCGATCGGCATGTTGCTCGAGAAACGCGGGCTGAAGGTCCGCATGCAGAAGCTGGACCCCTACCTGAACGTCGACCCGGGCACGATGTCGCCCTACCAGCACGGCGAGGTCTACGTGCTCGACGACGGGTCGGAGACCGACCTGGACCTTGGCCACTACGAGCGGTTCACGAACAGCCCGCTCACCCGCGACAGCAACTACACCACGGGGCAGATCTACCAGTCGGTCATCGACAAGGAGCGCCGGGGCGAGTTCCTCGGCAAGACCGTGCAGGTCATCCCGCACGTCACGAACGAGATCAAGAGCTGCATCACCCGCCTAGCCGACGCCAAGGACGCCGAGGGCGACCGGGCCGACGTGGTGATCACGGAGATCGGCGGCACGGTCGGCGACATCGAGAGCCAGCCCTTCATGGAGGCCATCCGCCAGTTCGCTATTGAAGCGGGCCGCGGCCAGTGCCTGTTCATCCACCTGACGCTCGTGCCGTACCTCAAGGCGGCCCGCGAGCTGAAGACCAAGCCGACGCAGCACTCTGTCGGCCTGCTGCGCCAGATCGGCATCCAGCCGGACATCCTCATCTGCCGCACCGAGCAGCCGATCAGCCGCGACGACCGCGAAAAGATCGCCCTGTTCTGCAACGTCCCCTTCGACGCGGTGATCGAAGAACGCGACAAAGACTTCAGCATCTACGAGGTGCCGCTGAGCCTGGTCGAGAACCGCCTCGACGAGCAGATCTGCGACCGCCTGGGCCTCGACACGCCCGAGCCGGACCTGTCCGACTGGCGCGACTTGCTCGCGCGGCTGCGGCGGCCGGACCACGAGGTCTCGATCGCCGTGGTGGGCAAGTACGCCGAGCACCGCGACGCGTACAAGTCGATCTACGAGGCGCTCGACCACGCGGGGATCGCTCACAAGGCCACCGTGCGTGTGGACCGCATCCGCAGCGAGGACGTCGAGGCCGAAGGGCCGGAACGCTTGTTGGCCGGCCACGACGGCCTTCTCGTGCCCGGCGGCTTCGGCGAGCGCGGCATCGAGGGCAAGGTCCAGGCGATCCGCTGGGCCCGGGAGCGGGGCGTGCCGTTCTTCGGGATCTGCCTGGGCATGCAGTGCGCGGTCGTGGAGTTCGCCCGCCACGTGGCCGGCCTGGAGGGGGCGCACAGCACGGAGTTCGACAAGGACACCGATCACCCGGTGATTTGCCTGCTCGACGAGCAACGCGACGTCACCAACAAGGGGGGCACGATGCGCCTCGGCGCGCAGCCGGCGCTGCTGGCCGAGGGCTCGTTGGCGGCCGATTGCTATGGCCAGTTGCAGATCAGCGAGCGGCACCGGCACCGCTACGAGTTCAACAACCAGTACCGCCAGCAGTTCGAGGCCAACGGCCTCCGCTTCGCCGGCACAAGCCCCGACGGCAAGCTAGTCGAGATCGTCGAGCTACCCGAGCACACGTGGTTCCTCGCGGTGCAGTACCACCCGGAGTTCAAGAGCAAGCCGACTTCCGCGCAGCCGCTGTTCGCCGGCTTCGTCGGCGCGGCGGTCGCCCACCGCAAGCGGCGGAGCGAGCAGAGCCGGCAGCCGATCGAAGACTCCCACGAATCACGCGAATCGACGCGAATCTCGTAGCAAGCCCGCCCGCTGCCTGCTGCCCTCTGCCTACTCCTTGCCATGAGCGAAGAAAAGAAGTTCATCATCGACGAGGACTGGAAGGCCCAAGTCCAAGCCGAAAAAGAAGCCGCTGCAAAGCAATCGGGTGGCGAGCCCCCGACGTCCATCGGCGGTGAGAGCGACCAACCCGCTCCGGGCGCCGCCGCTGACGACTCACTCGACGACGACCCGCCGATGCCCCCCGCGTCGATCGGCATGCTGATGTCGTCGCTCGCGACCGAAGCGTTGATCTCGATGGGGCAGATCCCCCACCCGGTCACCGGCGAGACGATCGTCCGCCGCAATCAGGCGCAGTACCTGATCGACACGCTGGCGTTGCTGAAAGAAAAAACCGCCGGCAACCTCTCGCCAGAAGAAGCCCTGGCGCTCGACGACGTGCTGCACCAACTGCGGATGGCGTTTGTTGCAAAGTAGGCACGAGGCAGAGGGCAGAGGGCAGTCGTGCTAAATGAGCGCGCGACTCAGCGCGACTGCCTGCTGCCGTCTGCCTGCTGCCTACTCACCCCCCATGCACCATCCGGATCAGGTCCGCCACGGTGCGGTGCCACTCGACCGGATGGCGGAGCGGTTTGTCGGGGTGCACCTCGTAGCGGTTGCGCCGTCCGTCGCGGTGGCGCGTCACCACGCCAGCCGCCTCGAGCTCGGCGACGATCTTCTGCACAGCGCGTTCGGTGATCCGGACCCGCTGGGCCACGTCGCGTAGCCGGACGTCGGGCTCGGCCGCGAGCACCAGCAGCACGTGCGAGTGGTTGCTGAGGAACGTCCACGAGCCCCCCTCGGCGGGGGCTGGCGCGGCAGGGCTGTCGGCTTTTTTTTCCGCCATCGCTCTTGACGCGGGCCAAATGAGGCAAATACTTTCACGAACTGCGATTCGTGTGTCGATATTCGCTAGTGGCCCGCCCGGTCACTCCTTCCTTAACCACGAGGTTCCGCCATGATCTCAACGCTCGCTCCCGCCTACGCCGTCGAGAACGCCGCCAGCGGGCGCGACGGCTCGTGCCCTTCTGCGGCCGCCGCGAAGACCGCCGTCACGGTCGTGCGTGGCGACGGCATCGGCCCGGAGATTATGGAGGCTACGCTCCGCTTGTTGGAAGCCGCCCAAGCGGGGCTCGACCTGCGCCAGGTCGAGATGGGCAAGGCGGTCTACGAGCGGGGCCACTCCGCCGGCATCGAGCCGTCCGCATGGGACTCGATCCGGCAGACGGGCGTGCTCCTCAAGGGGCCGATCACCACCCCGCAGGGCGGCGGCTACAAGTCGCTGAACGTCACGCTCCGGAAGACCCTCGGCCTGTACGCGAACGTGCGGCCGTGCGTCGCGTACGACCCGTTCGTCGCCTCGCGGTTCCCCGGGATGGACGTCGTCATCGTCCGCGAGAACGAGGAGGACACCTACGCGGGCATCGAGCACCGGCAGACCGCCGAGGTCACCCAGTGCCTGAAGCTCATCAGCCGCCCCGGCTGCGAGCGGATCGTGCGCTACGCGTTCGAATACGCCAAGGCGTACGGCCGGAAGAAGGTGTCGTGCTTCACGAAAGACAACATCATGAAGGCGACCGACGGCCTGTTCCACAAGGTGTTCGACGAGATCGCGCCGCAGTACCCGGACATCGAGAACGAGCACTGGATCATCGACATCGGCGCCGCGCGGCTGGCCGACACGCCGAATGACTTCGACGTGATCGTTACGCCCAACCTGTACGGCGACATCCTCAGCGACATCGCCGCCCAGATCACCGGCAGCGTCGGCCTGGGGGGCAGCGCGAACATCGGCCCGACGGCCGCCATGTTCGAGGCGATCCACGGCAGCGCGCCGACGATCGCCGGCCAAGACGTCGCGAACCCCTCCGGGCTGATCCTCGCCGCCGTGCAGATGCTCACCCACGTCGGCAAGCCCGAGGTTGCCGAGCGCGTGCACAACGCGTGGCTGCGGACCATCGAGGACGGCGTCCACACGCCGGACGTCTACGACGGGTCGGTCAGCCGGCAGCGGGTCGGCACCCAGGCGTTCGCCGACGCCCTCGCCGAGCGGCTCGGCGAGTCGCCCAAGAAGCTCGCGCCGGCCAGCTACGCGGGCCGCAAGCCGCTCGACCTGCCGGCGACCCAACCGGCGGCCAAGCCGAAGAAGGAATTGGTCGGCGTCGACGTGTTCATCGACTGGGACCGGCCCGGCCGGAAGCCGGAGATGCTCGCCATCTTCCTTCAGTCCGCCGCGCAGCACCTGGGCATGAAGCTCAAGATGATCACAAACCGCGGCGTGAAGGTCTGGCCCGAAGGGCTGCCCGAGACCTTCTGCACCGACCACTGGCGGTGCCGCTTCGTGGCCCTCGACGGCGGCCCGGTCACCCACGGCCAGGTGACCGCGCTGCTGGGGCGCATCGCGCGGCAAGGCCTCGACTTCATCAAGACCGAGCACCTCTGCACGTTCGACGGCCAGCCCGGCTACTCGATGGGCCAGGGCGAGTGAGCCCGGCGCCGGGCGCCGCGTCCGGTTATCCTTGAAAACCGTCGCACCGGCGGGACGCCACGCGTCCCGCCGGTGTCTTTTTCGTAGGAGAGCTGGCCCGCGTGGGCCGGCTGCCGGTCTCCCCACCGCCCCGCAAGCGAATGCCGGAGCGTGTCGACTCCGCCGCGCTCGGCCGCCTGCTTGCCGAGCACGGCCCGGCGCTCGCGTTGATGGCCGCCTATTGGACCAACTCGGCCGACGACTGCGTGCAAGAGGCGTTGATCGAGCTCGCGTCGCTCCCCAGCGCGCCCGACCGACCGGAAGCATGGCTCTACCGCCGCGTCCGGCAGCGGGCGCTGAACGCCGCCCGCGCAGGCGGCAGGCGGCAGAAGCACGAGGACGAGGCTTGGCGAGAACGGCTGGCCCGCCGCGGCGAGGCCGATCCGGCCAAAGCGGCCGAGTTGGTCGACGCGCTCGCCGGGCTGCCGCCCGAAGAACGCGAGCTGGTCACGCTCCGCTTCTACAGCGGGCTCTCCTACGCCGAAGTCGCCGAAGCCCTCGGCGCCTCGAAGAGCGCCGTCCACCGACGCACCGAGGCCGCGCTCGAGCGGCTCCGCCAATTGCTCCAAGCCCCAGCCAACAAAGGGGACCGACCGTGTCGAACGACGAACTGATCCGGCGTTACCAGAGCGAGCTGCGGCTCGCACCGCCGGCGATCAATGAGCGCACGCTGTGGTTCGAAGCGGGCCGCGCTTCGGTGGCTCCAAAACGATCGGGCCGGTGGCTCCGAGCGTACGCGACCATCGCGACCGCGACCGCCGCGTCGCTCGCGGGCGTGATCGTGCTGGAGCCGGCCGTGCCCTCCGCCGACTCGCAACAACTGGCAGTCGCGCCCCCCGCCCCGGTTGGCGGGGGCGCTCCCGCCAGGGAAGCCCCCGCAGAACCACCCGTTTCGCCCCCCACACCAAGACCACCAGAACCCCTCCGGCGCCAACCGGCCGCCCCGCCGGCTTGGCTCGCTTGGTTGTCGCCCAGCCGCCCGGCGCCGCCGCCGGACTCGTACGTCGCGCTCCGCGACCGCGCGCTACGCGCCGGCCTCGACCCCTCGCCGCGCGTGTTCGAGGCGTCGCTCCGTGAAGGAACTCCGGGCGAGGAATCGCCCGCAGACGGCTCGTCGAGTGATTGGGCCCCACCGAAGCGCGACATCACGGCCCGGGGGATGCTCGAAGAGTTGCTGCCGCCCGACATGCCCGTCCCGCCGCCCCCCGCGCCAGACCAGCCACCGGCGTCCGGCCCCGAAGCTTCTCAACCCACCAGCGACCAAGGAGGCTTGGCGTGATCCGCAAGCTCCTCTGCTTCACCGTTGTGCTTTGTGCATCGCCGGCCTTCGGCGAGGCCCGGCTGATCGAGTCCGACGGCGACGGCCCCGACATCATCCGCATGGAGGTCACGCCGGCCGACGAGCCGGTCCCGGCCTTCAAACACCGCCTGCGCCTGTGGCCGCACGAGCTGCTGCCGGGCAACGCGCCGCAGTGGTACTTGAGGGCGTACCCGGAGGAAACTCGCGCATGGCAAGCTTGGCATGAAGCATCGAGAGACGATGAGTTTGACGCGTTCTACTCGTCGGAGACCCCGGTGAGCGAAGCACCATGGGACAGCGAGAGATACCGCGTCGCGATTAGCGTCGCCACCAGTCTCGTCGAGAACCATGTCATTCCTGGCTCGCGGCGGCGAAACAGCGACTGGGGTATCAGGTGGGACACGATGTCGGGACCGGAGGTATACACATTCTTACTGCCTGAGTTTCAGTCGATGCGGGCGCTCGCGCGGATGGCCAATGTGACCGCCCGAAAAGCGATCCACGAAGGACGCTACGACGATGCGATCAATGCTTTGAGGGCGTGCTATCGGCTTGGCGTCGATTGCGGTGCAGAACCAATCGTGGTTTGCACGTTGATTGGCGTCGCCGCCACCGGCGAAGCCAACGGTGGCGTCACGGATCTCATTTCCGCCCCCGGCTCTCCTAACCTTTACTGGGCCCTTTCGGAGCTTCCATCACCTCCTGTTCCTACCGGTGAAGCGATTATTACCGAGATCGACAATGCAGAGCGGATCTACCCGTTCCTCGAAGACCCCTTGTCGGTCGATCGCACGCCGGCGGAGTGGAACGCCGTTTGGTTGAAGTGGGCGAAGTACATGGACGACAGCTCGCTAATGGAGAGTGTCGACAAAGACTATTCCGAGACTTCAGCGGCAGAGTTTTTGCCGATGGCCGCCGGTCTGGCCGGCTACTCGCACGCGAAGGAACGCCTCGTTGATTGGGGGCGTTCGCACGACGAGGTCGAAGCGATGGCGGTCGGACAGGTGCTGTCGCTCTACTCGTCGGGCGTGTATCGCCGCGTGGCGGATGAGCTAAAGAAACTTGTCCTGATGCCGTTCCCCGAAGCGCGGCGCCGGCCGAACATCGTCGAACGAGCCTTCGACGGCCTGACCCCAGTCTTCGGCGGCGAGAACCGCGAAATCATTCCGCTCGCGAGTGTTTTCTTACCCGCGGTTGAGGCTGCCCGCACCGCCGAAGTCCGCGTCGCACGCGACGTCGCCGCTCTGATGGTCATCGAAGCCCTCCGCATGCACGCCGCGCAGAACGACGGGCGCTTCCCGCGCTCGCTGGAAGACATCGCCTGCGTGCCCGTGCCGCAAAACCCGGCGACCGGCAAGCCGTTCCTCTACCACCTCGACGGCCGAACCGCGGTGCTGGACCTTCCGGACTGGGAAGGCTTCCCGGGCTACTCGCGGCGGTACGAGATCACGATCCAAGACTGAATCCCATTCACCGCGGAGGCCGCGGAGAGCGCGGAGAAAAACGTGATGAAGGCTTATCAAAAAAACATCGGCCTTGTTGCTTGTTTTTTGGCCGCCGGGTCGCAGCCGTCGGCGGTAGCCGTCGGACCGCCGCCCGAGCTGCTCGACGCGAACTCGTTCGCCGCTGTGTCGGTCTCGCTCGAGGAGCTCCCGCCGCCGGAGCTGGTCGAACGGGCGATCGCGGTCGCCGGCTTCCCGCCGAGCACGGCTGACACCGTGCAGTCGGCCGCCGCCGCGATCGGCGAGCTACGCGGCCTCGGCGCGTACGAGGTCGCCGCCGCGCTGTCGATCGACGACCTCCCCGGCGGCGCACCGCCGCCGGTCGTGGTCTCGTTCAATGAAGGGAGCGATCTCGAAGCGGCCAAGAAGCTGCTCCAAAAGCAGCCGTGGATGGCCGCGCCGCTGGAGGTCCGCGTCGACGGCGACCGACTGTGGATCGGCGCCGGCAAGGCGCTCGACCGGGCGGCGGGCAAAACGCCCGCCGAGCGCGACGACTTGCTCCAACCGCTCAAAGACAGCCGCCTGGCCGGCGCAGCGGCCTCGCTCGTTCTCTCGCCCGGCGACGATTCCCGTCGCGTGCTGCGCGAATTGTGGCCCCGGCTCGACGCGCCCTTCGAGCGGCTCGACGGCCACCTGGTCGCCGACGGAATGCGAAGGATCGTCGTGGAGTTCACCGCCAGCGGCGACTCGCCCGGCGTCACGCTCCGCGTGGTGACCAACAGCGAGCCGACGGCCGATACGGTCGCCCGAATCGTGGAAGCCGGCGCGGACTTGGCGACTGAAAACCTGAAACAGCTACCCGAGAACGAAGCCAAGCTGGTCAAGCTGTTGACCGAGCAACTCGAACCCCGACGCGACGGCGCCGAGGTCTTGCTTACGGTCAACGCCGGAACGGCGACCGAAGGACTGATGGGGGCGATCCTGCCATCCGTTAACGACGCCAACCAACGCGCCCGGCGTTCTCAGAAGATGAATAACATGAAGCAAATCGCGTTGGCGATGCACAACTTCCACGACACGTCGGGCCAGTTCCCCGCTCTGGCCGCGATCGTTTCGGACGATGGCGAGCCGCTGCTCTCCTGGCGGGTGGCGCTCCTCCCGTATCTGGAGCAGGGAGGGCCCTACGCAGAATTCCGCTTCGACGAGCCGTGGGACAGCGAGCACAACTTGAAGGTAGCCGCCGACATGCCGGCCGTGTACGCCGACCCGCTGCAGCCAGACCTCTCGGCAAGGGGGCTCACGACCTATCAGCGGCCGGTCTACGAAGGGGGCGACCTGGTCCAGCAACGCGACGACGCTGCGCCGTACGAACGCCGCGTCGGAGACCAAACCGTCCGCTTCGCGCCGGGCGAGCAGTTCCGCCAGATCATCGACGGCGCGTCGAACACGATGCTCGTCGCCGAAGTGGCGCCGGAGCACGCGGTCGTTTGGACGAAACCAGAAGACTGGCGAGTTGATTTGGAAAACCCGCTGGCGAAGTTGCGCACTGAAACGCGGCAAGGCTTCGTCACCGCGTTCATGGACGGCTCGGCCCAATTCCAAGAGTTCTCGATCTCAGCCGACCTGCTCCGCCGGATCATCACCAAGGCGGGCCGCGAGACGATCGACTGGAACGCCGAGTACGAAGCGGCCAAGTGAGGATCGCCGGCAGAGCATCCCGGCGGCCGCCGCGCCGCGGGGGTGGGGCGCGACGCGGCGGCCAGCACGGGAGTTGTGAGTGGCGAGGCGCTAGTTAGGAGTTGGTGGTTCCTACTCCTCGTCTCGCGCCTCAAGACTCGCGCCTCACGACTCTATAAACGCCGCGCCCGACGGGGCGAAACACGCGGACATCCTGTGCCCCCGCGTCGCTCCATCCGGTGACTTGCACCCCAACCGCTGACAAACGGTCAAGGAATGACGGTCGCCCCATCGGGGCGCGGTGAATTGGGGGAGGGGCGAGGGGTTAGGGACGGGGGACGGGGGACGGGGGAGTCTTGCGCCGCCTAGGCCTGTCCGTTCGCTGCCGGGCCTCGCTCCTCCGAATCTTGGTTGTGGCCCTCTCTAGCGGGCGAGGTCTTCCAAGAGGTCGCGGAAGGCGGGCATCTCTTGGCCGATCACTTCGGCCCACACCGAGGGGCGCCAGAGTTCGACACAGACCGCCGCGCCGACCACCACGACCTCGCCTCCGGCGTCGACGCCGAGGAAGTCTCGGAAGCCCTCCGGGATGACCAACCGGCCGCGGCCGGCGATAGGGATCGTTCGTTCTCGTGTAGAGAGCAACCGGCCGAGCCGCTGCACATCGCCGAGGCGGGCGTCGAGGCGTCCGCTGGCGAGCTTCTGGCGGATGATCTCGGCCGTTTGCTGCTGCTTCTGCTCCCAGCCTGCGCGCGGCCAGAGGCTCACGCACCCCGGCCGCTCCTTCGCGATGAGGGCCTCCGCCCCGAGGGCGCCGGCCATCTCAGCGGGGAGCGACAGGCGCAGCCGCTGGTCGAGCGTGCGTATCGCTTCTCCGGTCAGCACAACAGGCAACGGGGCAGGGCCGGTGGGTGGGAATCGGCCCGCCCTGGCCGTTGGCTAGCCTGGCGCCGTGGGTTTGGAGCCCACAACTCGCCAAGCACGAGCAGTTATACGGGGCTGTCGGCCCAACGCAAGCATTCCCGTGGCGAAACCGTGGGTTTTATGCCCAGCCACGGCCGCTCTAAACCGAAGCTGTCAACCGATGCTGTCCACCGATACCGTCAGCCGCCATCGGTCGCCCACGCCGGCAGAGAGCACCGCTTCGCCGGCGATCCGGCTCGGCTCGCTCAGACGCAGGCGTACTTGGGCTTCGCCCTCGTGCAGCCACTCAACGCGGCCGCCCGCGACGCGCTCGACCGTGCCTCGCCCGCCCGACACGGGCCCCTCGTAGTCGAGGTACGCGGCCCGGTGATCGGCGAGCGCGGTCGCGGCGACTTCGCGTGCGCCGGCCGGCGCACGCCCCAGTGCTATCGCCCAAGGCTGCGGCAGTTCGAGGAGCGACCACGCGGCGAGCCGGTGCTCGCCGTCGGCGCCCGGCCGCTCGACGAGCAGGTCGTAGTGCGGCCCGTCGCGGTAACCAGGCGGGCACTCGTGCCAGAGAAGGGCGTAGCGGAGCATGGGGGTTGTTGGCTATCAGCTATCAGCTATCAACTATCGGCTATCGGCTATCGGCTATCGGCCCAAAGAGCGACGGCGACGCCGTCGTCTGCCTAGCTGACAGCCGATAGCCGACAGCCAACAGCCAACAGCCACCCCTGTTACCTCCCCCGGATCGTAACGGTCGTTTCCGCGCGGTTCACCTCGCCGGTCGCGCCGGTGCGCATCTCGAGCTGGATCAGGACCTGTCCCTGATCGGTCGGCGTGTAGGGGATCGCCACCCGGTAGCTCTGCCCCGCGCCGAGCACCTCGATCGGCGAGAATTCGATGGCGTTCTGGTTCCGCTGGAACCCTAGCGGCGAACCGGCCTGGGTCAGTTGCGGTTCGATCTGCGGCGGGAACAGCACGCGGAACTGCACGTTCTCGATCGGCTCGTCGGTCGTGTTGGTGATGGTCGCGTCGAGCGTCGACGAGCGGCCCACCTGCGCGGGGTTCGCCAGCGAGCTGAGCGACCCCTCGAGCGACGCCTGCGGCGCGGCGGGCGGCGGGGCATCGGGGGCGGGTCGGATTTCGACGCCGACGGTGCGCTGGGCCTTCTCTTGCTCGTCGATCAGCGCGTAGGTGGTGATGACCGCGTCGCGGGTCGCCGACTCGCAAAGATACTCGACCGTGAAGCTCAGCCGGCCGCCGGCCTCGATCCGTTCCCCCTGCCACACCAGCCCGTTGGGCAGTTCCGCCCAGCCGTCGGTCGCCTGCTCGGGGGTGAGCTCGGGGCTGTTGAGGATCTCGACGCGCACGTTCTCGGCCGCGACCGCCGCGTCGTTGTAGACCGTCGCCAGGTAGGTGAGCGTTTGGCCCACGTCGCGCACGGCGTCGAGGTCGGCTTCGATCCGCAGCTCCGGCGCCGGCGCGGGGGCCGGCGGGGCGACTTCGACGCACAGGCGCTCGAACGCCTCGGCGCCGGTGGCCGCCGTCGCGGTGACGCTCAGGCACTGCCGGCCGGGCGTGACCGCTTCGAAGACCGCGTCGACCGCGATCGACTCGCCCGGCCCCAGGTCACGGAGGTCGTCGCGCTCCAAGCGGTAGCGGCCCATCGTGTCGTTCGCGTTCAGCAAGCCGCGGTCGTAGTCGATCACCAGGCCGATGTCCTCGGCCGGCGCATCGCCGGTGTTGCGAAGCGTGATCAGCACCGGGACTGAGTCGTTCGGCGCGACCCGGCCGGTGGACTCGCGGCTAACGCTCACCTCGAGCCGCGGACCGGCCCCGGCCACCGGCGGCAAAATCGGGTCCGCCGGCTGGCTCGGCGGCGGCTCGAACGGCGCGGGGGGCTGTGGCGCGGGCGCCGACGGTTGGGCGGGAGTGGTCGGCGTGTCGATCGGTCCAATAACAGCCGCCGGCGACCAAGTCACGATCGCTTCGCCCGCACCGACCACCAACTCGGGGCTCGGCATCGGCGCCGACTGTGCCGGTCGCACGACGGTCACACGCACCTGGGCCGTGCCGGGGCGGTCGTCGGTCGGCGTGACCTGGATGGTCGCTCGGCCCGACGCGTCGGTCGGCACGCTCGCGGACTGGCCGCCGCCGTAGCCGAGCTGGGCCGTGGCGTCGCCGCCGGCGACCTCGTAGCGAACGAGCCAGCCAGCGATCGGGGCGTTGTCGCTCTGACGCGTCACGAAGGTCGTTAGGGTCGCGGCCTGGCCGGGCTGCAGCGCCTGAGGGGGCGGGAACCGCCACTGCGCGTCGACCCAGTAGACCGTCGCGGTCGCGCGGCGGGCGTCCCAGTTGTCGGTCTCCGGCGCGGCGGCGGTCACGTAGCTGACCCCTTCGCTGGCGCTGGTCACGGTGATCCAGGCCTCGCCGCGTTCGACCTGCACGTCGTCGGTGGGGTCGGGCGTGCCGCGGCGCAGGCACACGTCGAACGGCGCCGTGTAGCCGACCGCGTACGCGTTGTCGCGCTTGTCGGGCCGCTGCCACGGCAGGCGGAGGATGTCCAGCTCGCCCTGCTCACCCACACGCACGAACTGGCCGGCGCCCTCTTGGCCGAGCATCCACTCGACCCGGCGGTTGGTGCGCAGGAAGCCGTCGCGGTTGCACACGCCCGCCTTGAGCACGACCTCGCTGCCGATCGGCGCGAGGACACGCTCGGGCGTGATCGAGAGGGTCTCTTCGGCCGGCTTCGCCGCGACCGCCTGCTGCGGAGAGGGCTGCACGAACGTCGGCACGCCGGCGACCGACCCCACGGGCGGGGCCGTCGCGGGGGGCAGGGGGCTGACCGTCTGGCCCGAGAAAACGGGCGGCGCGTCGACGTTGCCGAGCGACGGCAGGCCCGCCGGAGCGGCCGCGGGCGCCGCCGGCTCGGGCCAAACCAAGATCCGCCGGCCCGACGGGTCGATCCTCGGCAGCCCGGCGCAGCCGCTCACGAGCACCGCCGCCGCAACGGCGAGGCGCACGAGTCGGTCGGCGTTTCGGCCGGGATGGCTCACGTTCGGTCGGGTACCCCGCAGTGGCGGCCCGCGGGGCGGCGCAACGGCGCGCGCAGCCCCTCGGGCGGAAAAACCGGGAAAACGTACCCCGCCCCCCGCGGCGTGCTGCGAAACAGCAACGGATGCGTTGACTTTTCACCACGCTCGGCTGCGGGTTGCGCCGGTCGGAGCGAATACGCCAAAGAACCGCCGCGCGAGCGAGCCGCAATCGCCGCAACCCGGTGCGGTTTCTTGCCTTGCCCAGATTGCCCGATTAGGCTGCAAGGCGAGGTCTCGGCCGCCCAATCCGGCCCGCGGACGCACGTGCGCCGCGGCCCGGCGGACGGAGCCCCGGCGGACGGAGCCCCTCCGCCCTCCCCCCCCAAAAACAACACCGCGTTTGTTGCGTCGCCTGCCAAGAGCAACGGCGACGCGGTCTTACGGCGTTTGAGGACGCACTATGCGACGTACTTTGGCCTGGTCCCGCACCGCGATCCGTGGGCTCTTAGCTCTGTCGATCGCCGCCACGTTAGCGCTTCCCGCCGCCGCGCAGTTCGGCGGCGGCGGTGGCGGTCTGGGCGGCGGCGGTGGCGGTCTGGGCGGCGGCGGTGGTGGCCTGGGCGGTGGCGGCGGCGGCCTGGGCGGCGGCGGCGGCCTGGGCGGCGGCGGCGGCGGCCTGGGCGGCGGCGGCGGCCTGGGCGGTGGCGGTGGCGGCCTCGGCGGCGGTGGCGGGGGCCTCGGCGGCGGTGGCGGCGGTGGCGTCGGGTCGGGCGTGGTGGTCGACGCCGACGGCGTAATGCGTAGCACCACGGTCGCCGACCCCACCGGGCAGCTCGCCCAGCAACGCGTACGCGAGTCGCTCAATCGCCTCGAGGGCGACCTCACTAAGCCCAGCGAACTCCGGAAGGTCTCGCTGACGCGGCTCGAGGACGCCGTGCGCGAGCGCCTGGCGGCCGGCGAGCAGCCGACCGACGTGATGCAAAACCTGGCCGGGCTGACGCGGATCGACTACGTGTTCTGCTACCCGGAAACCAAAGAGATCGTTATCGCCGGCCCGGCCGAGCCGTGGGCCGTGCACCCGTCGGGCCGCACGCTGGGGATCCAGACCGCTTCGCCGGTTGTCGAGCTGCAAGACCTGATCGTCGCGATGCGGGCCTTCGCCCCGGAGAGCGACCCCGACGCGGCGCCGCTGGTCTACTGCTCGATCGACCCGACCCAAGAGGGCCTGGCGCGGATGCAGCAGTTCCTGACGCGGTTCGGCCGCGCGGCGACCAAGGCCGACACGCAGTTCATCGTCAACAAGCTGCGCGAGAGCCTCGGCCTGCAAGTCATCACCATCGGCGGCGTGCCGGCCGACACCCACTTCGCGCAGGTGCTGGTCGAAGCCGACTACCGCATGAAGCTCATCGGCATCGGCCTCGAGAACCCGATCGCGCCGATCAAGAGCTACGTGGCGCGGACCAACCCGGCCGCTGTCAGCCGCAACGCGCTGCAGCGGTGGTACTTCGTGCCCGACTACGAGCGCATCAAGGCCAGCGAAGACGGCTTGGCGATGGAGCTCGTCGGCGAGGGGGTCAAGCTGGTCGGCGAGGACGAGGTCGTGTCGTCCGACGGCACACGCGCCCAACTCGGCCGCACCAACCGCGCCAGCCGCGGCTTCACCGAGAACTTCACCAAGGAGTTCCCGACCCTCGCCAGCGTGAACCCCGTCTACGCGCAGCTCCGCAACTGCATCGACCTGCTCGTCGCGGCCGCGTACATGCGGGACCGCGGCTTCTACGACCAGACCGAGTGGTCGATTCCGGTCTTCGGCGACGAGGCCCGGTACCCGGTGAGCACCTACAACGCGCCGCAGAGCGTCGCGTCGGCGGTCAACAGCATCTGGAAGGGCTCCACGCTGATGACCCCCATCGGCGGCGGCGTGCAGATCCGCCCGACCGAGGCGCTCGCTACCGAGAACGTCGCGACCGACGAAGACGGCAAGCTCACCGCCCAGCGCGACGCGATCATCGCCGGGGCCGAGGCCGACCGCTGGTGGTGGGACTGACCCCCGGCCGCTGGCCGCCCGCGGAGCGATCTCCCGGACGAGCTCACGCAGAAACAAAGAGGGCGTGGGGATGGCCCCCACGCCCTCTTCTTTTTGTTGCTTGTCCCGTCGCGCGCCGGGCGTTCCGGCGCGCGGCCACCGGGCGAGGCCCTAGGGGGCGATCGTCGCCGGCGCGGGGAAGGCCCGTGGCATGCCGGCGTCTTCCGGGCCGTTCTGGCGCCCGGGTCCGCACAGGGGGCACTCGTAGTAGACCATCTCGCGGGTGCGGCCGTCGATTTGGTCGACGTGCGTCTTGTAGAAGGTGGGAGCTACCTCGCCCCCACATCCTTTGCAGGTGAGGGTTTTCACGGTCTCTGTTCGCCTGACTCGAAGTAGGGTGCAGAAAAGTGTTGGGGCCGCCGCTTGGGCGCCCAAGAACCCTCTTTGCAACGGTCGTGCCGCAACGCGCGTTTACGCGGTTGTTCGCGGCATTCCGCGATCGACCGTGACCACGCGGAGGTCGCAGACATTCGTGTGCGTGGGGCCGGTGCGGAGCAAAGCGTCGGCCGAATCGAAGAGTGGGTACGCGTCGTTGCGGCGGAGCGCGTCGCTCAGGTCGGCGCCGGCGAGCCGGCGGGCCACCTCCGCGTCGACCACCGCGCCGGCCGCGTCGGTCGGCCCGTCCTCGCCGTCGGTGCCCCCCGAGACCAGCGCGATGGATTCGCAGCCACCCAGCTCCTCTAGCGCGGCCAGCGCCAGTTGCTGGTTGCGCCCCCCGCGACCGCGGACCTCGGGCGGGGCGAGCTCGACGGTCGGTTCGCCGCCGGTGATCAAGCAATCGGGCTCCGCTTGCCTGTTCGCCTCGCGCATGCGCAGCGCCATCGCGGCCAACGATCGGCCGACCTCTTCGGCGGCGCCCTCGGACGCACCGGCGCAGTGCATCGCGTGGGAGTAGCCGAGCCGCTCGGCCTCGACGCCCGCCGCGTCGACCGCCGTGGCGTTGTTCGCCAGCACCAGCGTGTCGGAGCGGGTCCGCACCGCGACGCGCGACCGTGCGCCGGGCCGTTCGGCGGACCGCAGCGCGGCGACGACCGCCGCGAGGTCCGACTCGCTGGTGAGCCCCAGACCGTCGAGCACCTCCAGCGCGTCCCGCGGCGTGGTGCGCGGCGCCACCGTCGGTCCGCTGGCGATCAGGTCCAGCGGATCGCCGAGCACGTCGGAGAGGACGAGCGTCACCAGCCGCCCGGCGTTGCACGCCCTCAGCAGCCCGCCCCCTTTGAAACGGCTGAGGTGTTGGCGGACCGTGTTGAGTTGGCCGATGTCGGCGCCCGCGGCCGCGAGCCGCTTGGCGACCGCGACCTTGTCGGCAAGCGTGACCCCCTCGCTCGGCGCGGGCAACAGCGCCGACCCACCACCCGAAAGCAGGCACACGACGACGTCGTCCGGACCGGCCGCGGCTGCTAGCTCGAGCATCCGCTGGGCCGCCCGAGCTCCCTCGGGACGGGGCTCGTTCACGCCGGGCGGGCGCCCCGCGACGAGCTCGATACGCTCGGTCGACGCGTCGACACAGTCGGCCGGCACGCTCAGCAGGCCGGTCAGCCGCTCGGCGCCGAGGCCCAGCGGCGCGAAGGCCGCTTCGATGCCCCGCGCCATGCCCGCGCCGGCCTTGCCACCACCGACCACCAGCAGCCTGCCGAGCCGGGTGAGGTCGATCTCGACCGAGTCGCCGCGGGTGGTCTGGATCGCGAGGCTGCGCGGAGCGTCGACCCGGATCGCCTCGGCGAGCAGCCGCTCGGGGGCGACCGCGGCGACCCCCGCGCGCCAGATGCACAGCGCGTCGTCGCGGAGCGATCGTTCCCCTCGCGCCATCGGTGTGTGGCCCGCTCAGTGGGCGGGCTCGCTCCCGCCGCAGTTCGTGTTCTCGAGCGACGTGATCTTGTCGATCCGCCGAGCGTGCCGGCCCCCCTCGAACTCGGTCTGCGACCAGACCTCGAGCATCCGCTCCGCGACCCGGGCGCTGAGCAGGTCGGCCGAAAGGCACAGCACGTTGAGGTCGTTGTGCCGGCGGCTGATCTCGGCGGTGACCTCGTCGTTGCACGGCGCGGCGCGCACGCCGGAGAACTTGTTGGCGGCGATCGCCATGCCGATGCCGGTGCCGCAGATCAGCACGCCGCGATCGACGTCGCCGCAGCTAACCTTGCCCGCCACCACCGAAGCGAAGTCGGGGTAGTCGACGCTGTCGGCGCCGTCGGCGCCGTTGTCGATGACCTCGTGCCCCAGGCTCTCGAGCTTGGCGATCACGGTGCGTCGGAGTTCTACGCCACGGTGGTCGCTGGCGACGGCGATTCGCATCGGATCGTTCGGGTGATAGGCGTGAGGAGTCCCGCCGCGGGGCGCCGGCGGCTGGGGTGGGCGGGCAGGATCAATTGGCGCCGAGTTCCGCGACGACGCGTCCCGCGAGGCGTTCGACCAACGCGTCGATCTGCTCCGCGCACCGGCGGTACACGTCGATCGGGCCCCCGATCGGATCAGCGATCGGCCCGCCTGAGGGGTCTAGTAGCTTGACACGACCGGCAGCCTCCGGCCAGAGGCTCACGACCGACTCCACGTGGGACGGCGTCATCGCCACGAGCAGGTCCGCGTGGCGGACCAGGTGCTCGCTCAGCTGCTGCGACGCGTGGGCCGCCAGCGAGAGCCCCTGCTCCTTCATCAATTCTACCGCCTCGGGGCTCGCCGGGCTCCCCGGGCCGGCGGCGATCCCCGCCGACGCGACCATCACGCCGCGGGCCTCCAGCTCGTCGTCGGCCACCCGCAACCGCTGGGCCAACCGGCGCCGCATCAGCACCTCCGCCATCGGGCTGCGGCACGTGTTGCCCGTGCAGATGAACACCACGATATACCGGCTCAGCCGCTCGAGTGTTGGCCTGCCGACGACCCCCTCGCGCAGCACTTCGAGGCCTTCGGAGGTCACCCGCACGACCGACGACGGCTGGCCGTACCGCGAGGGGCCGTCGTCGAGCACCAGGTCGAGCGAGTCGCCCAGCGCCTCGACGCACTGCGCCGCGGTCGTCGCGTCGGGCCGCCCGGCCCGGTTCGCGCTGGTCAACACGACCGGCCCGGCGAGCATCCTCAGGATCGCCTGCACCAGCTCGTTGGCGGGCGAGCGGAGGCCGATCGTCCCCTCCGGGCAGACGCGGCGGAGCGTCGACTCGGGGAGCCGCCCCACCAGGCCCTCGTCGCGGTTCGCGTCGACCACCAGCGTGACCGGCCCCGGCCAGCACCGCCGCGCCAGCCGACGCGCCATCGGGTTCCAGCCCGGCGCGTAGTCTTCGGCGTCGTCGGCGCTCTTCACCGCCAACGCGAACGGCGTCCGGTCGCCGCGCCCCTTCGCCTCGGCCAGGCGGGAGACCGCGTCCGGATGCGTTGCGCTCGCCGCCGCGCCGTAGACGGTCTCGGTCGGCAGGCCTACCAGCTTCCCCTCGGCCAGCGCCTGAACCGCTCGGTGCACCACGTCGCGCACGTCGTCCGCCCTCGCGACATCGATCACAGTGGCGGGCATGGCGCGGGGGGCTGGGAGACGCGGGGGGCGACGCAAACCGAAGCCAGCAGTCTACTTGCTTCAAAAATCAGGGGTCAACCGACAGCGCTCGACCGTGACCCGCGCACCGCGAAACAATCCGCAGCCGCACAGCGACGCCCCCCCTGGCTCTGCTCCGCGGCGCGGCCCGTGCGCGGCGGCCCCGCGCCGCTGCTTGCCTCGGCTGTCGTTAGGTGGGACGATGCGAGCACACGGAACACCCGCGGGGGCCCGCTTCGCCCGCCGCGCCGGAAGTTGGCCCCGCTCTCCGCGACGCATGCCCAACCGCCCAAGCGCCGCCCCCGACCCGCTTTTCGATCGCCGGAGCTTCGTCGCGGGGGCCGCCTCGGCGGTGGTGTTGAGCTGTTTCGGGTGCGACTCGGGGGCCGACGCGTCGCTGTCGTCGTTCGGCCGGCTCGAGGCGGTCTGGGGCACGCACGGCATCGTCGGCGGCCGGATGCACAAGCCCAGGGCGATGGCGATCGACCCCAGCGACCGGCTCTACCTGGTCGACTTCACCGCACGGATCCTTGCCTACGAGGCCGACGGCGAGTTCCTCCACGGCTGGCAGACGCCCGAGAGCCACAACGGCCGGCCGACCGGCCTCACGTTCGACCCGGTCGACAACGAGTTGCTGGTCGCCGACACGCACTACTACCGGGTGCTCGCCTACACGCCCGACGGGCGGCTCAAGCCCGAGCACACGATCGGCGGCGTGAACGGCCGGGGCGAGGGGGAGTTCGGGTTCGTCACCGACGTGGCGCGCGACTCTTCCGGCTGTTACTACGTGTCGGAGTACGGCGACAACGACCGCATCCAGAAGTTCTCTCCCGAGCGAGAGTACCTGCTCCAGTGGGGCTCGCACGGTTCGGGCGAGCTGCAGTTCAAGCGGCCGAACAACCTGATGATCGATCCCGACGACCGCGTGTGGGTGTGCGACGCGTGCAACCACCGCGTCAAGGTGTTCGACTCCAGCGGCGAGCTGCTCTTCGCGTGGGGAACCGAGGGGTCGGGCCCCGGCGAGCTGTACTACCCCTACGACATCGTCCGCGACCACGAGGGCGACCTCTACATCGCCGAGTTCGGCAACCACCGCGTGCAGAAGTTCACCCCCGACGGCCAGCCGCTCGGCGTGTGGGGGTCGCAAGGCTCCGGCGACGGCCAGCTCTGGGACCCGTGGGCGTTGGTGCTCGACTCCGAAGGGCGGCTCCACGTGCTGGACACCCGCAACCACCGCGTGCAGAGAGTGGAGGTCAGTTAGCTGAGAGAGGTTACCGGCGCCACCACCCGCGGCTGACACCGCGGGCTCGCCATACGTCCCCGTCCCCCGTCCGGCCCGTTGTTCTCCCACTCGCTCGCCTTCGACAGCCCGTGGTGGCTCGCCCTCTTGATGGGCCTGCCGCTGCTATGGGCGCTCAGCTACCGGGGCCTGTCGGGGCTGGGCCGGTACCGGCGGGTGATGGCGCTGGTGCTGCGGTCGGTCGTTTACACGCTGATCGTGTTCGCGCTCGCCGACGCGCACTACCGGAAGGAGACCGACCGGCTCACCGTCCTCTACCTGCTCGACCAGTCGCTCAGCGTCCCCGAGGCCCAGCGCGAGGCGATGGTCTCGCTCGTCAACGACCTGATCCGCGAGCACCGCCGCGACGACAAGGGGGACCGCGCGGGCGTGATCGTGTTCGGCGGCGACGCCGAGGTCGAGCTGCCGCCGGTCGACTTCAACTACGAGATGACGCGCATCGAGTCGCTCGTCGACCGCCAAGCCACGAACCTCGAAGCGGCCATGAGCCGCGCGATGGCCCTTTTCCCGCCCGACTCCGCGCGGCGCGTGGTCCTCGTGACCGACGGCAACGAGACCTCCGGCGACGCGCTCCGCCAGGCCCGCGCGATGGCCGCCGCCGGCGTGAGCGTCGACGTGCTTCCGCTGCCGCTGGCCGCGCGCAGCGAGACCGCCGTCGACAAGGTCGCCCTGCCGTCCGACGTGCGGCTCGACCAGCCGTTCGAGGTCCGCATCGTCATCGACCACGAGACCGAGTCCGACACCGGGACCGAGGGCACGCTCCGCATCGTGCGCAAGACCGGCGACGTCGAGCGGGTCATCTCCGAGCAATCGGTCACGCTCAAGCCCGGCCCCAACGTGCGCACGTTCACCGACAAGCTCGACCGCGCCGACTTCTACACTTACGAGGCCCGCTTCATCCCGGCCGACCCGACAGACGACGCGTCGGCCCAGAACAACGTCGCCTCGGCGTTCACCCACGTGCGCGGCAAGGGCCAGGTCCTCTTGATCGAGGACTGGGAGCACCCCGGCGAGTACGACCGCGTGGTCGACGCGCTCCGCAGCGACGGCCTCGCCGTGACGGTCCGCGCGAGCAACCAGCTGTTCGCGTCGCTCGCCGAGCTCCAGCGTTACGACTCGGTCGTGCTCGCCAACACACCCCGCACCAGCGGCTTCGGGTCCGACGGCGGCGGCACGGTCACCACCGATTCGCTGTCCGGCTTCTCCGACGCCCAGGTCGAGATGCTCGTCCGCAACACCGAGGAGCTCGGCTGCGGGCTGGCGATGCTCGGCGGCGACCGCTCCTTCGGGGCCGGCGGCTGGAACGGGACCGAGCTCGAGAAGGCGATGCCCGTCGACTTCGAGATCAAGGCCGCCAAGGTCACGCCCGTCGGCGCGCTCGCGATGGTCATGCACGCCAGCGAGATCCCCCAGGGCAACTACTGGATGAAGCGGATCGCCGTCGAAGCGATCGACACCCTCGGGCCCCGCGACTACGCCGGCGTGATCACCTACCGCATCGGCGGCGAGCAGTGGCTGTGGGGCCAGGCGGCCGGCGGCATGATCCCGGTCGGCCCCGCGCGGGGGCCGATGAAGGCCCGCGTCGACACGATGCAAGAGATGGACATGCCCGACTTCGACCCGGGCATGAAGATGGCCGCCGCCGCGTTCGCGGGCCTCACGAACCCCGCGCCCGCCATCAAGCACATGATCATCATCTCCGACGGCGACCCCTCGCCGCCCAGCGCGGCCACGATCAACGCGTTCAAGCAGCAGCAGGTCAAGATCACCACCGTGGCGGTCGGCGCCCACGGCCCGCCCGGCCACCGCACCATGCAGAACATCGCCAACCAGACCGGCGGCAAGTACTACGTGGTCCGCAACCCCAACGCGTTGCCGAAGATCTACCAGCGCGAGGCGCGCCGCGTGAGCCGGCCGCTGGTCAAGGAGTTCGAGCCCCCGCTCGCGCCGGCCCAGATGATCAACCACGAGATCGTACGCGGCGTGGGGCCCCAATTCCCGCCGACCTCGGGCTTCGTGATGACCACCGTGAAAGACAGCTCGCTGGTCGAGGTCGTCCTCCGCTCCCCCGAGCCCCCCGACCCGGAGAGCTCGACCATCCTCGCCGCGTGGACCTACGGCCTCGGCAAGGCGGTCGCCTTCACGACCGACGCCGGCGCGCGCTGGAGCGAGGCCTGGACCGGCTGGAGCGACTACGACCGCTTCTTCTCGCAGATGATCCGCTGGTCGATGCGCCCCACCGGCGACACCGGCAACTTCACCGTCGCGACCGACGTGGTCGACGGCAAGGCGCGGGTCGTCATCGACGCGCTCGACAAGAACGACGAGTTCCTCGACCTGCCCGCCATCGGCGGCGCCGCCGTGCGCCCCGACCTGCAGTCGACCGCCCTGGACTTCCGCCAGGTCGCCCCGGGACGCTACGTGGCGGAGATCGAGGCCGACGACCCCGGCAGCTACATGATCGTCGTCAGCCCCGGCGCGGGGCAGGGCGTGCTGCGGACCGGCGTCAACGTCGGCTACAGCGACGAGTTCCGCGACCGCGAAACCAACCTGCCCCTGCTCAGCTCGATCGCCGAACTCGAAGCCGAGGGGGGCGGCGCCGGCGTCGACGTGGCCGAGGCCACCGGCGCCGAGCTCGTCGACCCCGACGCGGCCCGCTCGATCGCCGCGTCCGACGCGTACGACCCGTACCGCCGCGACCTGCCGCCGGCCATCGCCAGCCAGCCGATCTGGCCGCTGATGGTGCTGATCGCCAGCGTCGTCTTCGTGGCCGACGTGTTCGTCCGCCGCGTGCAGCTGGGCTTCGGCTGGCTGGCCGTGCTCTGGGGCCGCGTGAAACGCCGCCTCACCGGCGCCGACGCGCCCGAGACCCGGCCCGAAACAATGGCCCGCCTCCGCAGCCGCAAGGCCGAGGTCCGCCAGAGCACCACCGCGGCCGGCGCGACCCGCTTCGAGGCGCCCGAAGAGAGCCCCCCGCAGGGCGACGCGTCGCCGCTCGACGAGCTGCGTCGCCCGGCCGCGAGCGGCAAGAAGAAGCCCTCGCCGAGCGGCAAAGAGCAACTCGCCTCGGAGGAGAAACCCCAAGAAGAGGGCTACACCTCGCGCCTGCTAAAAGCCAAACGCGACGCCCTCGGCGACAAGAAGAACGACGATCAGTAGGAACCACAAAGGCACGAAGGACACGAAGGACACGAAGCTGACGACGGACGAAAAGTAAGCTCGATGAGAATTCCTTCGTGCTCTTTGTGCCTTTGTGGTTCGTTTAGTGACCCCGCAAGCCAATCATCTGAACCATGAGCCTTGAACAGAACATCGAAGAACGCGCGGCCAAGTTCGCCCAGCGGTACAAGGCCGTTTACGACGAGCTCGGCAAGGTCATCGTCGGCCACGGCGACATCCTGCACGGCGTGCTGACCTGCCTGTTCGCCGGCGGGCACACGCTGCTGGAGGGCGTGCCGGGGCTCGGCAAGACGCTGCTCGTGAAGACCCTCAGCGAGGCGCTCGACCTCAACTTCAACCGCATCCAGTTCACGCCCGACCTCATGCCGGCCGACATCCTCGGCACGAACATGATCGTCGAGGACCCGGAGGGGCGGCGGCGGTTCGAGTTCCAACGCGGGCCGATCTTCACCCAGATCTGCCTGGCGGACGAGATCAACCGGGCCACACCGAAGACCCAGTCGGCGCTGCTCGAGGCGATGCAAGAGAAGCGCGTCTCCGCGGCCGGAACCACGTTCGACCTGGAGCGGCCGTTCTTCGTGATGGCCACCCAGAACCCGATCGAGCAAGAGGGCACCTACCCGCTCCCGGAGGCCCAGCTCGACCGGTTCTTCTTCAAGCTGGTCGTCGGCTACTCCAACCGCAAGGACCTCAACGAGATCCTCCACCGCACCACGACCGGCGCCGTGTTCACGCCGGCCAAGGTCATGCACGGCGCGGAGATCCGCGAGCACCAGCAACTCGTGCGCGAGGTGATCCTCGCTCCCCACGTGCAGGACTACATCGCCCGCTTGGTGCTCGCCACCCACCCCGAGGGCGAGTACGCGGCCCCGGCCACGAACCAGCACCTCCGCTGGGGCGCGAGCCCCCGCGGCGCGCAGACGATCGCCCTGGCGGCCAAGGTCCGGGCCCTGCTCGGCGGCCGCTACAACGTCAGCTTCGACGACATCCGCCGCGTGTACCTCCCCGCGATGCGCCACCGAGTGATCCTCAACTTCGAAGCCGAAGCCGAGAACATCGCCCCAGACACGGTGCTGGTCGACATCCTCAAAGCGGTCCCGGAGAAGGCCGACGACCAAAAAGCCGCGTAAGCGATCCCGGCGAGCCCCCGACGTAAGTCGGGGGTGTGACCAACCAGGCGGGCCAAGCTTCGGAGGGGAGCTAAGGGCATGAATAGAGGTGAGGGCGACGGAGCTCTCGCTCCACGTGGCTGGCTAAAATACGAACGGGCCCGATTTCTTGGGAGATGACGATGGACGCAACCCCCGACGCTCTATTCGATGCGGCGATGAAGCTCCCGGCGTTGGAGCGCGAAGAACTCGCTGCCAGGCTCATGGGCAGCGTTGACCAAGAGCGCGGCGAGCCGCCCCTCGACCCCGCCTGGGACGAGGAGATCGCTCGGCGTGTGGAGGAGATCCGAGCCGGCAACGTGAAAGGAGTCCCCTCGGAGGATGTCTTCAGGCGTATGCGGGCGATCGGGGATGCTTAAGATCGAGTTTCATCCGGAAGCCGAAGTTGAGTTCGAAGCGGCGTACCGGTGGTACACAAAACGCTCACGATCCGCGGCTGATCGCTTCCTTGAAGGGGTTGAAATCGCCACCAAACAGGTCTGTCAGCTCCCTGAGCAATGGCCAACGTACCTGCACGGCACTCGCTACTTCAGAGTGACGCGTTACCCGTACGCCGTTGTCTATCTACGCCTGCCCGACCGCATCTTCGCTGTCGCCGTCGCGCACCTGAAACGGCGTCCGGGATATTGGAAGAACCGCCTCGACTAGCGTCGTCGCCTAGTGCACCGATGAATCCCCATCCCCATCTATTCCCCCTTCCCCTCCCAAAAGCCCGCCAGCCGTGCCCACCGCCCAGCACCTCCTCCCGCCGGACCTCGCCCGCCAGCTCGAGCGCCTCGAGTTGGTCACGCGCAAGGTGTTCCGTGGGCGGATGAAGGGGGAACGCCGCAGCGCGAAGAAGGGGCAGAGCGTCGAGTTCGCCGACTACCGCAACTACGTGGCCGGCGACGACCTGCGGTCGCTCGACTGGAACCTCTACGCGCGGCTCGACAAGCTGATCGTCAAGCTGTTCCTCGAAGAAGAGGACCTCCACTTCTACACGCTCATCGACGCGAGCCCCTCGATGGCCTTCGGCGAGCCGACCAAGCTCGAGTACGCGAAGCAGCTCGCCGCCGCGCTCGGCTTTATTGGCCTCATCCGTGCGGACCGCGTGCGGGTCGAGACCCTCGGCGGCGAGCGGTCCCCCGCGATACGCGGCCGCCGGAGCGTGCCGCGGCTGCTCGAGTTCCTCGAAGGGATCGAGCCGGCCGAATCCGCCAGCCTCGAGGAGGGCGTGCGGAAGTTCTGCTTGCGGAACCCGGGGCGGGGCGTGGTCGTGCTGATCAGCGACCTGATGGACAAGCGCGGCTACGAGTCGGCCATGCGGTACCTGGTGGCCCAGCGGGTCGACGTGTTCGTCATGCACGTGCTCAGCCCCGCGGAGATCGACCCCGACGTGGTCGGCGACCTGCGCCTGGTCGACTGCGAGGACGCCGACGAGGCCGAGATCACCGTCAGCGCGCCGCTCATCAACCGCTACAAAGAGACGCTCGCCGCGTTCACCGCCGGCGCGTCGGAGTACTGCAGCCGCCGTGGAATGAACTACCTGCTCACCAGCACCGAGCGGCCCGTCGAGGAGCTGATGACCACGTGGCTACGCAAACGGGGTCTGGTGCGATGACGAGCCTTTATCGAATGAGCGATGTCTGAGCTCTTCCGCAACACGCTCTCCCCCGCCCAGTGGGCGCTGCTCGCGGCCGTGCCGCCGGCGATCTTTGCGCTGTACTTCTTGAAGCTGAAGCGCACGCCGGTCGAGGTGCCCAGCACTTACTTGTGGAAGAAGTCGATCGAGGACCTGCGGGTCAACAGCCTGTGGCAGCGTCTGCGGCAGAGCCTGCTGTTGTTCTTGCAGTTGCTGCTGGTCGCGTTGGCGATCCTCGCGCTGCTGCGGCCCGGCTGGCAAGGGACCGACCTAACCGGGTCGAGGCTGATCTTCCTGGTCGACAACTCGGCCAGCATGTCGACCACCGACGCCGACGCCGACCCCTACAAGACCGACGGCGACCGCCCCCGGTTGGACGTCGCCAAAGAGAAGGTCGCCGGCCTGATCGACCAGATGGAGCGCGGGATGACCGCGATGATCATCTCGTACGCGGGCCAGCCGCGTGTGGTGCAGCAGTTCACCGACAACACCCGGTTGCTCCGCGAGCGGCTCTCCACGATCGAGCCGACGATCGGCCCCACCGACCTGGGCGGAGCGCTGGAGCTCGCCGAGGGGCTCGCCAACCCGGCCAGGGTGAGCGTCGCCGAAGGGGCGCCAGACGTCGAGGTCGTCCCGCCCGAGCCGGCCACGGTCTTCATCCTCAGCGACGGCCGCTTCAGCGACGTCGAAGACTTCGCGCTCGGGAACCTTGAACCGGTCTACGTGCCGCTCGGCTCTCCCTCGACCGCCAACCTGGCGATCACCGCGCTAGAGACCCGCCGCAGCGAGTCGGTCGCGGGCCGGCTCCAAGCGTTCGTGCAAGCGGCCAACTACGGCGCCGAGCCGATCGACGCGGTCGTCGAGCTCCGCCGCGCCGGCGCGGTCGTCGACGCGCAGCGGTTGACCCTGCCGGCCGGCGAAGCGGCGGGCGTGACCCTGCCCGTCGGCGACGCGGCCGCCGCCCCCGGCGAGGGCGTGCTCGAGGCGCGGCTGACCGCCGACACGCTGTCGGCCGCGGGCGACCGACTGGCCGTCGACAACGTCGGCTGGGCCGCGATCAACGACCCGTCCGACAGCCGCGTGCTGCTGGTGACCGCCGGCAACCCGGCGATCGAGCAGGCGCTCGCCACGAGCCGCATCGAGCGCCTCGGCGCGGTCGAGACCGAGCCGCCCGGGTTCCTCGATTCCGACGAGTACCGCGCGGCCGCGGCGGCCGCCGTGTACGACCTGGTGATCTACGACCGCTGCGCGCCGGAGTCCTCTCCGCGGTCGCACGCGGTCTACGTGGGCCAGCTCCCGCCGGGCGACGCCTGGCGCGGCGGGCCCGACGCCGAGGCCGACGCCAGCGACGCGTCCGACACGATCAACGTGCCGATCGTGATCGATTGGAACCGCTCGCACCCGCTGCTGGCGAACATCGAGCTGGGCAACTTCGACATCGTCCAGTCGCTGCGGCTCGACCCGCCGCAGAACGCCGCGACCCTGATCGATGCGGCCGAGGGCCCGATCGCCGCGGTCGCCGCGCGCGACGGCTACGAGGACACCGTGCTGGGCTTCCCGATCCTGGTCGAGGTCGGCGGCGCGCTGCAGCGCAACACCGATTGGATTAACCGCCACAGCTTCCCCACCTTCTGGCTCAACGTGCTGGAGTACTGCGTCGCGCGGCAGTCGGTCGGCTCGCGGTCGCTGCGGCCCGGCGAGGCGGTCGAGCTGCGGCCCGCTTCGCCCGCCACCGAAGAAATCGTCGTGGTGAGCCCCTCCGGACGCGAGGAGCGGCTCCGCCGCCGCGGCGAGCGGCCCTTCGTTTACCAGGGCGCCGGCGAGGCCGGCGTGTACCGCGTCATCGAGCAAGGCCGCGAGGTGCGCCGGTTCGCCGTGAACTTGTTCGACCCGGCCGAGAGCGACGTGCGCCTCCGCACGGAAGAAGACCCCGAGGACGCCCAGCGCGCCCGAGTGGCCGACATCCAGATCGGCAACATCCGGGTGGCCTCCTCCGCCGGCGCCGCGCCGGCCCGGGAGGAGCTGTGGCGGTGGCTGCTGCTGGCGGCTCTGGGCGTGCTGGTGCTGGAGTGGTGGGTCTACCACCGGCGGGTGTACGTGTGAACCGTGCCGCGGCGTTGATCGGCGGGGCTCGGCGGGCTACGCTGTAGGCTCGGCCCGAAGCGGCCTCTCTTTAGGACAAATCTCTCCGCCCCCCCCGCCCTCGCTTGCCGACTACGGAGCGCCCTTTTATGTCGCAGCCCAATCAAGCCGCCGGCCAGTCGAATCGCCGCCAGTTCCTGACCGCCGCCGCCGCGACCGCCGCGACCGCCGCCGCCGCGCCGCGGGCCTTCGCGGCCCACCCGGGGGGCAGCGGGCGGCTGAAGGTTGGGCTGGTTGGCTGCGGCGGTCGCGGCAAGGGCGCCGTCCGCGACGCGCTCAACGCCGGCGACGACGCCGTGTTGGTCGCCGTGGCCGACGCGTTCGAAGACAACATGACCTCCGCGCACCAGCAGCTCTCCGAGGAGTTCGGCGACCGCATCCAGGTCCCCGAGGACCAACGCTTCGCCGGGTTCGACGCGTACAAGCAGGTCATCGCGACCGACTGCGACATCGTCATCCTCGCCACCCCGCCGGGGTTCCGGCCGCAGCACTTCCGCGAGGCGGTCGACGCGGGCAAGCACGTGTTCGCCGAGAAGCCCGTGGCGGTCGACGCGCCGGGCATTCGCTCGTTCATGGAGACCGCGCGCGACGCGAAGGACCGCGGGCTGGCGGTCGGCATCGGCCTGCAGCGGCGGCACGACGCCGCGTACATCGACACCGTCAACCGCATCTGGGACGGCGCCCTCGGCGACGAGGTCCTCTACACGCGCGTGTACTGGAACAACGCCGGCGTGTGGACCCGTCCGCGGCGCCCCGAGCAGACCGAGATGGAGTACCAGATGCGCAACTGGTACTATTTCACGTGGCTGTGCGGCGACCACATCTGCGAGCAGCACATCCACAACCTCGACGTCAGCAACTGGATCAAGCAGGCCCACCCGGTAAGCGCCAACGGCATGGGCGGACGCGAGGTCCGCACCGGCAAGGACCACGGCCAAATCTTCGACCACCACTGCGTCGAGTTCACCTACGCCGACGGCACGACCATGATGAGCCAGTGCCGCCACCAGCCGAACACCTGGAGCCAGGTCTCCGAGTTCGCCCACGGCGCCAAGGGGCACTGCAGCGTGAGCGGCCACAAGTTCTACGACCGCACCGGGAAGCCGACCGACCGCGTCCGCGCCAAGGGCGAGAACCCGTACGTGCAGGAGCACATCGACCTGCAGAAGAGCATCCGCGACGGCAAGCCCCTCGCCGAGGGCGAGAACGGCGCCATCGCGACCATGACCGCCATCCTCGGACGCATGGCCACCTACAGCGGTCAGGTCGTCGAGTGGGACCAGGCGATCCAGTCCGACGTGTCGCTCGCGCCGCAGCGCTACGCGTTCGACGCCGACCCGCCGGTCCTGCCGAACCAGAGCGGCCGCTACCCGGTCCCGACCCCCGGCGGCGACACCGCGTGGAGCCGCACCCCGTCGGGCGAGAAAGTCGTCGGCGCCGCCACGGCGACCTGATCCGACGCCTCACCGCGTGGTATGATTGACGACTCGGCCGCCCCCGCCCCCTCCGGCGCGGGCGGCCACCCGGGGACGTGGCGGAACTGGCAGACGCGCTGGATTTAGGTTCCAGTTCCTTCGGGAGTGCAGGTTCGATTCCTGTCGTCCCCACTCGCACCTTCGATCTCGGCGCCAACGAAAGCGACGCTTCCCACCATGATCAACCGCCGTCGGCCCGCCGGCGCGGTCCCGCCGATGACCCGATCGCAGACCCCCTCTCCCAAAGCGTGTGCCGCTCGCCCCCGCGTGCGCGCCGGCGCGGCGCGTCGTGGGCTGCCGCTGACCCTGTTAGCGGTGCTGTGCCTCGCCGCCGCCACGGCGACCGCCGAGGCCCACAGCGAGCACATGCGCGGCTTCTACGACCTCTACACGAAGGGGCCCGACGCCGACAAAGACTTCCGCAAGCTCGCGCGGAAGGCCAAATGCAATATCTGCCACCAGGGCAAAAAAGAACGGACCAATTACAACCGGTACGGCGAGGAGCTGACGCTCCACCTCACCGAAGAGGACCGCAAAGACGAGGACAAGATCCTCGCGGCGCTAAAGACCATCGCCGACACCAGGTCCGACCCGAGCGACCCGGCCGCCCCCACCTTCGGCGAGTTGATCGCCCGCGGCGAGTTGCCGGGCGGCCCGCTCGAAGAGTCGCAGCGCGAGCCCGAGTAGGGCCGCGGCCGCTCGCCAACACGAACCAGCTACGCCCCACGGGGAGCTCACGCCCCCACAGTCCGACGAACCCCTTGGACCCGACCCATGCTTCGAAGCCTACTCGCCCTCGCCGCCGTGGCGGGCGTCGCCGCGACGGCGGATGCGTTTCCGCAGTTCCAAAAGCAGTTCTTGATCGTCTACGCCGGGGAAGACTCCAACCCGGACTTCGCGGTCGTGGTCAAGGACGCCAAGTGCTTCGTCTGCCACCAGGGCAAGAAGAAGACTAACCGCAACCCCTACGGCGAAGCGCTCCACGAGTACATCGGGAAGAAGGACCGCAAGGACGACGCCAAGATCCAAGACGCGCTCGCCAAGGTCGCCGAGCAGTCGTCCAACCCCGATGACCCGGCCGCCCCGAAGTTCGGCGACCTGATCGCCGAGGGCAAGCTCCCCGGCGGCGACCTGGAGCAAGCCCAGCAAGAGCCCGAAGACCTCGAAGAGGAAGAGTGAGCCGCCGCCGCGCGGCCACCGACGAGCAACTCCCGCCCCGGGTCGCACGACCCGGGGCTTTTTTTGCTCCGTCCGGGTTCTCCTTGGGTGTCCCTCGGCTCGGGCTCGACAAGAGGGGGCCGCCCCACCCGTTTCCGCCGTCGCGTCGATCCCATCGGAGGGCGAGGACCGACGCGACGGCGAAAACGGGAGGGGCTCACTAAACTGTGTTCCAGGTGTGATTCCGATCGGTCCCGCTCGAGCCCCGTCGTCGTCGCCCTCGCGTCGGCCGTCACCCCTGGGCCGCGGTCGATGCGAGGGCGATGGCGTCGGGGCGACCCCCGCTCGTTGTTGTCCGAGCGGAGGTCCGAACCCGCACTTGTCCGAGTTGACCCACGGAGAACCCGGAAGGACTCTTCTCCTGCCTTCCCGCAGCTCTCCGCCCGATGCGGTCCAGCAGCCTAGCGGCGCGATCCGTGCACCGGCTCGCCGCCGCGCGGAGGCCGCGGCGGCCCTCACACCTTCGGCGTGCAGGTCGCTTCGAGGATCAGCCGCGTGGAGTAGGCCTCGCCCGGCTGCAGCACCCGGAGCCCCGTCGCCACGCCGGCCGCTTCCATCGCGAACGGGTTCGGCAGGCACGTGTAGGGCTCGAGGCAGATCGCTTCGCGGTGGCCCGGCGTGTAGACCACGCAGCACCGCATCGACTCGTCGTATGTCTGTCGCAGCGTGCGGCCGGTCGAAGGATCGACCAACTCGGTCGCCCCCTCCCCCTCGACCAGCCGGTACGGCGTGTCGAACCGCTGGCCGTCGAGCGGCGCGCCGGAGGGGAGCGGGTCGGTCGGCTCGACCGGCTTCAGCTCGCCGGTTGGGATCATGTCTTGCATGAGCCACTCGCCGTCGACCGGCGCGCAGACCAGCGTCGACTCCGGGTCCGCCCCGTCGGAGAGCGGCAGCCGGAAGTACGCGTGCGTGGCGAAGCCCAGCGGCATCGACTCGTCGCCGGTGTTCTCGATCCGCACGTCGAGCGTCAGGTGGCTCGCGGCGATCGAGTAGGTCGCCTCGACGCGGTAGTCGCTCGGCCACTGCCAGACGGTCTCCGGCGCGTCGAGCGTCGGCGTGAACTCGGCGGTGACCTTGTCGATGCGGCGGTCCAGCAGCCGCCACGGCGCCCGCAACGCGAAGCCGTGGATCGCCACGCCCTCGCCGTGGTTGGCCTCTAGCTCGTACCGCTTGCCGTTCCACTCGAACGACGGGCCGGCGATCCTCCCGGGGAACGGCGCGAGCAGCGGGATGCCGGAGCTCGACGGCCGCAGCTCGCCCGACTCGAACCCCGGCTCGGCCCAGAGGATCTCGTGCGGCGCCTGGGTGACCGTGTCGCCGGCGAACGGCGTGCGCCAGCTGAAGCAATTCATGCCGAGGCCGACGAGCACGTCGGCCGTGGCGCCGCTGTCGGCGGCGGTGAGGTGGACCACTTCGGCGGGCATGGTTGCGTGTCCTTCCAGAGGGGGCCGGTTCCGAGTCCTGACCTCCGAGTATGGACGCAGCCCGCGCCCGGCAGCAGCCCCCGCGGCCCCGCGGATTGACGCGGCCCCCCGATGCCCTACCCTGGCAGAGCCGGCGAGCCGCGGCAGCGGCGCGCCGCCGGGGGCGATTAGCTCAGTTGGCTAGAGCGCCTCGTTTACACCGAGGATGTCGGGGGTTCGAGTCCCTCATCGCCCACTGATCTCTTGCGGGAGGTCGGCGGTTTCCGCGGGTTTGCGTCGGAGCGACATGGCCGAAACGAGCGACGCCGGCGGCGAGAGCGGCTTCTCCGACCTGCCCGACACGCCCGAAGAGATGCAGGCCGAGGTCTTCCGGAGCCTCGCCGATCTGTGGGAAGACTTCCTCGCCCGGTTGCCGTTTTTGGTCGGCGGCTTGGTGGTGCTCGCGGCGACCTGGCTCGTCAGCCGGATCGTCGCGTCGGTCCTGCGGCGGGTGCTCGCCAGCAACCGGATCCGGCGCAGCCTGCGCGACCTGCTAATCCAGCTCGCTTCGGTCGGCGTGTGGGTCGTCGGGATCATCGTCGCCGCGGTCGTCATCTTCCCCGGCATGACCCCGGCGAAGGTGCTTACGGGGCTTGGCATCGGCTCGGTCGCGCTGGGCTTCGCGTTCAAGGACATCGTCGAGAACTTCATCGCCGGGATCCTCATCCTGTGGCGGTTCCCGTTCGACCCGGGCGACTTCATCGCTTGCGGCGACATCGAGGGGCAGGTCGAGGACATCACCGTGCGGATGACCCTCGTGCGGCGGACCAACGGCGAGCTGGTCGCGGTGCCCAACGCGAAGCTGTTCAAAGAGCCCGTGGTGGTGCGGACCTCGCGCGACATCCGCCGCATGACCGTGCCGGCGGGGGTCGCTTACGAGGCCGACGCGGATCGCGCGCGGGGGGTGATCCGCCGAGCCGTCGAGTCGTGCCAGACGGTCTCGGGCAAGCGGCCGGTCGAGATCTTCCTCACGGGGCTCGGCTCGTCGAGCGTCGACTTCGAGGTGACCTGGTGGACCGGCGCCACGCCGCTCGACGAACGCCGGTCGCGCGACGAGGTCGTCGGCGCCGTCAAGCGGGCTCTGGACGAAGCGGGCATCGAGATCCCGTGGCCGCAGCGCGTGGTATCGTTCAAGGGGCCGCTGCACGTGGATCGGAAAGAGAGCGAGGACTCCGAGGGGTAGGGCCCGCTCAGAAAGCTCGCGCGAATATCGCGAACTAGCGCGAGTGTCCCGCCCGCGGCGTGATCAACCGCGTGCCCCGCCCCTCCGCGTCCTCCGCGATCTCCGCGGTGAGTTCTTCCAGCTAAATCCGGCGAGGGACCACATCGCAGGGCCGGCTAGTCCGCCACGCCGGCAGCGAGCTGCGCCGCGCGGTGCGTGTTGTGCAGCAGCATAGCGACCGTCATCGGCCCGACCCCGCCGGGGACCGGCGTGATCCACCCGGCGACCTCGGCGGCCGCTTCGAAGTCGACATCGCCGGCGAGGCCGCCCCCCTCGTCGTCGCTCAATCGGTTGATGCCCACGTCGATCACCGCCGCGCCGGGCTTGATCCAATCCTTGCCGATCATCCGCGGCCGGCCGACCGCCGCGATCAGGATGTCCGCCGTGCGGCAGACCCGGGGCAGGTCGGGCGTGAGGCTGTGGGCGAGTGTGACGGTCGCGTCGCGGCCCCGCTGCGCGAGCAGCATGGCCATCGGCTTGCCGACGATGTCGCTGCGGCCCACGACCACCGCCTGCTTGCCCGCGGTGGGCACGCCCGACCGGCGGAGCAGCTCGAGCACCCCGTGCGGCGTGCAGGGCAGGTAGCGCGGCTGGCCCTGGATCATCAGGCCGACGTTCTCCGGGTGGAAAGCGTCGACGTCCTTCGCCGGGTCGATCGCGCGGAGGATGTTGGCCTCGGCGATCGCGCCGGGCAGCGGCAATTGAACCAGGATGCCGTGCACGGCCGGGTCCGCGTTGAGCCGCTCGACCACCGCCAACAAGTCCGCCTCGCTGGCGGTGTCCGGCAGGCGCTCCAGGCGGCTGTCGATGCCGGCCCTCTCGCACGCGCGTTGCTTGTTGCGCACATAGACCTGGCTCGCCGGGTTCTCGCCCACCAGCACCGCGGCCAGGCACGGCGTGGGCCCGCCGGCCGCTTTGAGCTTCGCCACGCCCGCGGCCACCTCGTCGCGCACCTGGCTGGCGATCCGCTTGCCGTCGATGATCTCGGCCACAGGGCGCCTCGTGCGTTGGTACAGGGAGCGGCGGGGGAAGGTTCAGGTTCCGAAGAGTCGCCAGCAGCCGGCGTAGGCCAGCCCGGCGTACAGCGCGGCCATCGCGTCGTCGGCCATCACGCCCGCGCCGTCGGGCAGCCGCTCCAACGGCCGGCACGGCCAAGGCTTGGTGATATCAAACACCCGGTGCCAAGCGAACCCGACCACCAGCCACACCACGCTCAGGCCGGCCTCCGGCGCGAAGGCATACACCAGCGGCACGGTGGTGAACTCGTCCCACGTGATCGCCTGCGGGTCCTTGGCGTCGGCCGCCAGGCCGAGGTCGACCAGCTCGCGCGCCGCCCGATCGCACAGCGGCGCCCCGAGCACGATCAGCAGGCCGACCGCGGCCAACTGGGCCGAGTGCCACGGCAGCTGCGCGATCGCCGCCCAGATCGGCACGCCCCACAGCGCCCCGATCGTGCCCGGCGCGGGGGATCGGGCGGTCACTCCCAGGCCGGTCGCCAGCCAAGCGGCCGGCGCCGTGAGCGGGCTGATCCGTTTCTTAACTGGAGAATCCAATCGATTTTGGGCGTCGTCAGACGCTCCCTGACGGTCGCGGCTCGGAGCGGAAAACCCTACCGACTCCGGCCTCTGGCCTACAGCCTCCCCCACAACCCGTGTGGCCGGCCGTTGCCCTGGCCGATATGCTTCCGGTTAAGGATGTGACCCTCCGGCTCGGCCTATCCGCCGCAGCCCGCCAAGATAACCGATCCACCCGCCCCCCCCGAATGAGCGACTCCGCCACGAACGCCGAAGTCAACCTGACCCCCGTCGAGGGCTTCAAGGACGCCAGCCAGTACCTGCGCGGGCCCATCCCCGAAGAGCTGGTCAACGACGAGCCGAACTTCTCCGGCGAGGCGATGCAACTGCTCAAGCACCACGGCACCTACGAGCAGGACGACCGCGACCGCCGCAAAGAGGCCAAGGCCGAGAAGGTCCCCGGCGGCAAGTACTTCTCGATGATGGTGCGGACCGTGATCCCCGGCGGGCTGATGACGCCCGACCAACTGCTCGCGCAGCTCGACCTGTGCGACGAGGTCGGCGAGGGCACGCTCCGCTTCACCACGCGCCAAGCGATCCAGGTCCACGGCATCCCGAAGAAGGACCTGCGGCACTACATCCACCGCGTCAACGAGATCGGCCAGACGACGCTCGCCGCGTGTGGCGACGTGTGCCGCAACATGATGTGCTCGCCGCTGCCCAAGAAGGACGGCGTGTACGAAGCCATGCAGGAGCTCACCGGCCGCCTGAAGGTGCACTTCGCGCCGCAGACCGGCGCGTACCAGGAGCTGTGGGTCACCAACGGCGAGACCGGCGAGAAGACCCGCGTGCCGGGCATCCAGACCAGCGGCCGCTACGACGGCGACCCCGTCGAGCCGATCTACGGCAAGACCTACCTGCCGCGCAAATTCAAGATGGGCGTGGCCCTGCCGGAGGACAACAACGCGGATGTGTACACGCAGGACATCGGCTTCCTGGCGATCACCGAGGGCGAGGGGGACCAGCGCCGCGTGGTCGGCTACAACCTGATCGTCGGCGGCGGCTTCGGCCGCACGCCCAGCGCGGCCAAGACGTTCCCCGCGGTCGGCGTGCCGATGTGCTACTGCCCGGCCGGCGAGGAGGTCTCGGCCGCCGAGGCCGTGATGAAGGTCCAACGCGACTTCGGCGACCGGACCGACCGCAAGGTCGCGCGGCTGAAGTACCTGGTCGCCAACTGGGGCATCGAGAGGTTCAAAGAGAAGGTCGAAGAGTACGCGGGCCGCTCCCTCGACCCGCCCCGCGACGCGCCGATCACCGACCAGGACGACGGCATGGGCTGGGGCGAGCAAGGCGACGGCCGCTGGTACTACGGGCTGAACATCGAGAACGGCCGCGTCAAGGACGACGGCCCCTACCGGCTGAAGGCCGCGCTGCGCGAGGTGTGCCGCACGATGGCCCTGCCGATGCGCATCAACAGCCACCAGAGCCTGATCTTCTGCGACGTGGAGCCCGGCGACCGGCCGAAGCTCGAGTCGATCTTCAGATCGCACGGCGTGCCGCTCACCGAGGACTTCACCAACGTGCGCCGGTGGAGCATGGCCTGCGTGGCCCTGCCGACCTGCGGCTTGGCGATCACCGAGAGCGAGCGGATCCTGCCGAGCATCATGACCGAGATCGAGCGCGAGCTCGCCGAGCGTGGCCTTCAAGACGAGGTGTTCACCGTCCGCATGACCGGCTGCCCCAACGGCTGCGCGCGGCCGTACAACGCCGACGTGGGCCTGGTGGGCAAGGCCAAAGACAAGTACACGCTCTTCCTCGGCGGCGGGCGGCTGGGACACCGGCTGAACTGGATCTACAAGGACCTCGTGCCCTCCGGCCAGATCGCCAACGAGCTGGCCAAGGTATTCGACCATTTCAAGGCCAACCGCCAGCCCGGCGAGACCCTCGGCGACTACTGCGACCGCGTCGGCAAGGACGAATTGTTGGCCGCCTGCGGTTGAGCGCCGTTTTCGGCCCCGTTTCGATACAAACGCGGCGCGCCGTTTTTCGCCGTGTCACGCTTGGGAGTCACGAAACCGCGGCTAAACCGTGCTGCGGCAGGCGCTTGCGCAAACGTTACACCGCGCGACGTGTAAACCTTCCCGCACGCCGGATCGTCAGGTTCGCGGCCCATTTCGCCCGCTCGCAAACCCGGCAATTGTCGCCGACCGCGCCGACTCCGGGACAGAATTAGCCACCGACATCGTGACGAGCGGCCCGCAGCACACGCTGCGGCGCGCTTTGTTCGCGAAGATCCGCGTCATTCGCGGGCCCTCTCCCCGCCAGCCGCTCACCGGCCAGCCCCGCCGATGCGGCCGTCGTGCCCTTCGTGCCCGTCGTGGCTCGCTCTGCGTTAAGGGGAGACAGCCGATCGGTGGTTCGCTCCGGGGGCTGACGCCCCGCGGCTCTTCGAGAAGCGGCCCACGAATCGACGCGAATCGTGACTACAATACCGACACCATGCGTCCGACCCCGCTCCCGAACTGCGCCGCCTTCGCCCTTACGCTCGCCGTTTGCCTGGGCGGCTGTTCGAAGATCATCGGGGGCTGGCACGCCCGTGCGGGCCTCGACGCAGAAGACTTCTTCGACGACCCGCAGGTCATCGCGCTCTGCGAAGCGATCGAGGCCAACGACCTCGAAGCAATGGACCGCCTGATCGCCGAGGGCGCCGACGTGAACGCCGTCGGCAAGGCAGGCGTGACGCCGCTGTTGTGGGCGTTCCCCGAAGACAAGTTCGAGCGCTTCGAAAAGCTGCTCCAGCACGGCGCCGACCCCAACGTGCTGATGACCGACGCCGCCGCGGTCAACCGCGCGTTCCCGGAAGGGCACGCGGTGACGCACCTCGCCTTCGGATCGTCGTTCGACCGCCATTGGCGGGCCGTTTTGGAGCATGGGGGCGACCCGAACCTCACGACGCAAGGCCGACGCGCGGGTGTGCTTCCAGTGCTTCACGTTACGATTAGAGGACGAGGCGCCAACAAAATCGAGCGCGTGCGAGCATTGGCGGAGGCTGGCGCCGATCTAGACGCCAGAGGCGTCGGTGGCGTGACGCCAGCGATGCGAGCGCTTCTGTGGGGGGGGCAGTACGACCTAGCTGCAGAGCTGGTTAGACTCGGCGCTTCGCTTGATGTTAGGCAGCATATCTACCAGACAAACGTTGGACTGCGTACGTTGCCGCATTTCGTCGCCGAGGAGCTATTGAAGCCTCGACCAGCGGCGCCTGATCTCACTGAGAGCCTACAGGGTCTGGTTGATCTGCTGGAAAGAGAGGGTGTCGATATGGACGCCGCGAAGCAGGACATAGTCAGGTGGCGCGGCATCAGTGGGACACCGCTGCAGCGTAAACGGGCCTTCTTGGCTGAGGCACGTGAGATCGCAGCGAAGGAGAAGGCGACGCAGGCCGCCGAGCAACAAGACGCGGCCAACTGATCCGTCGCTACAACGATTTGACCTGCGTTCTCCCTCCGCGCTTCATCCGCGTCGATTCGCGTCATTCGCGGGCCCTCTCCCCGCCAGCCGCTCACCGGCCAGCCCCGCCGATGCGGCCGTCGTGCCCTTCGTGCCCGTCGTGGTTCGCTCTGCGTTAAGGGGAAACAGCCGCTCGGTGGATCGCTCCGGGGGCTGACGCCCCGCGGCTCTGATACGACTAGCGCACCGGTGGTTTCTGTTGGCAACGCATTTGCATCCCCTCTGGCGAGATCGACCGCCCCTAACTCGAACCCAAACGAGGGAGACCGACATGACGAAGCCTTTCCGATCCGCCCTGGCCGGCTGCGGCGTGCTGGCGATGTGCCTGGCCTTTGCTACGACTGGTTGCGAAGAGCCCGAAGCGACCGCTCAGCAACCAGCCGGCTCGCAGGCGTCGCGCCCACATGGTGGTGAATCGTCGCTTATGGCGGCCGAGGTCGACATGCCAAAGGCCGGCGTGGCGGTCCTGCATTCCAAGGCGAAGGACGGCGTCGACGGCACGATCCACTTTGAACAGACCGATCAAGGCCTCCGCATCACGGGCAAAGTCAAAGGCCTCGAGCCGGGCAAGCACGGCTTCCATATCCACGAGTACGGCGACCTGTCCGACCCCGAAGCGAAGTCGGCCGGCGGGCACTACAACCCCGACGACTCGCAGCACGGCGGCCCCGACATGGCCGACCACCACGCCGGCGACCTCGGCAACATCGAGGCGGGCCAGGACGGCGTCGCGAACGTCGACATGACCGCGCCGTGGCTCAAGCTGCACTTCGTCGTCGGCCGCGCGATGGTCGTGCACGGCGGCGAGGACGACCTGCAAAGCCAACCCTCCGGCGACGCCGGCCCGCGCGTCGCCGCCGGGGTGATCGGCGTGGCGAAGGGGAAGTGATACCGACGCGACGCTTGAAGGAATTCATGAACGGGCCGGCGCGCAGCGCCGGCCCGTTCTTGCTGGCCAGGTGTTCCCCGGCGTGCGGCCCGAGGCTAGCGCCTTCGGCTCAAAGGCCACCCCCCCGTCCCCCGTCCCCCGTCCCTCACTACTCCACCGGCTCGCTCTCGCCGCGGAGGAGCAGCTCGCCGTCGCGCACGTCGAGGCCGGTGAGGCGGAGCGAGCGGTCGCCGCCGAGGCGCAGGCGGTCGAGGTCGAGCACCAGCGCCGCGCGCCCGGGGTCGGCCGCCAGGCGGATCCAGTCGAAGCCGCCGATCGGCGTCTGGCGGAGGATGCCCGAGACCACCTCCAGCGGCAGCGACAACCGGCCGATCTTGGCCGCGGTGATGTCGAGGGCCACGTCGCCGGTGTCCGTGATCATCGGCGCGAGCCACAGCGACACGACGCCGTCGACGCGGTTCGCCTCGCTCCGCGCGGCGAGCATCACCTGCCCGTCACGCAGCACCACACGCGGCGCCAGCACGCCCGCGTCGCGGAAGCCGGGCGCCTCGCGCTCCAGGCGCAGTGCGAGCCAGGCGTTGATCTGCTGCGCGGAGACCCGGCTGCTCCACTCGCGCAGCTGCTGGGTGTCGCTGGCGAGCGTCGAGAGCTGGCTCTCGAGCTGCTTGCGGGCGGTCTCGGCCTCGGCCGGGTCGACCTCGACGACGGCCTCGTACTCGGGCACGTCGGCCGTGGCGGCCCAATAGAGCACGCCCATCGTGGAGGCCGTGACCATCACCAGCACGCCGGCCGCGGCGAGCACGATGATCGCCAGCCGGCGGAAGTTGCTAGCGGTGCGGCGGATCGACTCGGCCGTGTCGGGCGGGGCGGCGGACGGTTCGCGCTGGGGCTCGGTCATCACTTCTAAGGATAGGGCTATCTGTCGGATTGGGGAACGAAGGCGGCCGCCCTGGGGCGAGGGACGGGCGACGCGGGAAGAGGGAAGCGAGCCCACGACGCGAGCGGCGCCGGCGACCGGCGCTCTCGCCGCCGCCCCCGCCGTTGACCGCTGGTTGCCCGGGCCGCGAGAATCTCGGCCCTTCGGCCGCCCGACCGCTGGCGCGCCGCCCCGCCGCCGCCCACCCGATCCGCCCGCGCCGATGTCTGCCGAGAACGACCCGCATTCCGCCCGCCGCGCCAAGCTCGAAGCGATCCGCGCGATGGGTCGCGACCCGTGGGGCCAGCGGACCGATGGCCTCACGCCGATCGGCGACGCCCGCGCGATGGCCGACCGGGTCAAGTACCGCTGGCCCGACGGCGAGGAGGCTCCGCTCCCCGACTTCGACGCCCAGCCCGAGGGCTTCAACTTCCGCCAGTGGAAGGCCGACCAAGACAAGGCCCACACGCCGGGCGAAGAGAAGCCGCCGCGCGGCGAGGTCGTGGGGCCGGAGGTCAAGGTCGCCGGCCGGATCGTGCTGTCACGCTCGGCGGGCAAGCTGGTCTTCATGAACCTCCGCGACCAGACGGGCGACTTGCAGCTGATGGTCGGCAAGCAGCAGGTCGGCGACGACTGGCCGCTGGTCGAGGAGCTCGACCTGGGCGACCTCATCGCTTGCGAGGGGAAGCTGATCCGCACGAACACGGGCGAGCTGTCGATCGCCGCCAGCGGGCTCTCGCTGCTCGCCAAGAGCCTCGAGCCGCCGCCCGAGAAGCACCACGGACTGACCGACCCCGAGGCGCGGCAGCGGATGCGGTACGTCGACATGGCGTACAACGAAGGCGTGCTGCCACGGTTCCTCGCGCGCAGCCGGGTCGTGCGCAGCGTGCGCGACTCCCTCGCGGCGCGGGGCTACGTGGAGGTCGAGGGCCCCACGCTCCACTCCATCGCCGGCGGCGCCGCCGCGCGGCCGTTCAACACGCACCACAACGCGCTGGGCATCGACCTGTTCCTCCGCATCGCGCTGGAGTTGCACCTGAAGCGGCTGCTGGTCGGCGGGATCGAGCGCGTGTACGAGCTGGGCCGCGTGTACCGCAACGAGGGGATCTCGCCGAAGCACAACCCCGAGTTCACGATGCTCGAGGCCTATCAGGCGTACGGCGACTACCGGACCATGATGGACCTCACCGAGGGGATCATTGTCGAGGCGATTGAGAGGCTGCAGGCCGGAGGCGGGAGGCGGGAGGGCTCTGCTAGGGCGCCCTCGACGGAAGTTGGGGGAGCTTCGAGCGCCAACCACCCGCAATACGTCCTTCCTTGGGGCGACTCGACGATCAATTTCACGCCGCCCTTCACACGCAAGACCTACAACGAGCTGTTCGAGGAGCACGCGGGCGTCGACCCGACGGACTCCGGCGCGGTGGCCGACCTGGCGAAGAAGATCGGCTTCGACTTGGTCGACGAGGCCGGCGCGGAGCGGCACCCGGACGTGATCAAGAACGAGGTGTTCGAGGAGAAGGTCGAGGACGCGCTCACGGGGCCGATCTTTGTGATCGACTACCCGGCTAGCATCTGCCCGCTCACGAAGCGAAAGGCCGGCGACCCGGCGGTCGCCGAGCGGTTCGAGCTGTTCGTCGAGGGGATGGAGATCGCCAACGCGTACACCGAGCTGAACGACCCGGACCTGCAAGAAGAGCTGTTCAAGAGCCAGCTAACGGGCCTCAGCGACGAGGACTCGATGGCCAAGATGGACCACGACTTCGTCCGCGCCCTGCGGCACGGCATGCCCCCCGCGGGTGGGCTGGGCATCGGGATCGACCGCCTGGTGATGCTGCTGACCAACTCGCAAACGATCCGCGACGTGATCCTGTTCCCGCTGCTGCGGCCGGAGAAGTGAACGCCCGCGGCTCCGACTTCCGGGCGGCGAAAGCGGGCATCGGTGCTCGCGTTCGGGCGGCCGGTAGGTTACTACTTCGGTAAAGGCGGCTCTCTGTGCAAGCCATCCCACCCCCCGAGGCGCCCCGGATGAACGTGGTTCGATTGCTGATCGCTGTGTCGCTCGCGATGGCCGGCGCGTCGTCGCACGCGGCGATCGAGTTCTACACGAGCTTCGCGGCGTTCGACGCCGACGCCGGCGCGTTGTACTCGCTGGCGGGTTTCGAGGACTTCGACGACAACACGCTCTCGCCGGGCCAGGTCAGCATCTTCGGCTCGCCGCTGAGCTTGTCGGACCCGGCGGTCAGCGGCACGTTCCCGAGCGGGGCCGGCGCGCCGGTCGAGTTCGTTTCGAGCCCGACGCTGCGGGTCGCGAAAGACACCGCCCTCACGCCGAACACGGTGCTGGGCAACGCCAATTCGCCGAGCTCGTTGCGACTCGATCTCGACCCGCTGGACGGGATCAAGGCCCTGTCGTTCAACCTGCTCGCGCCGACGATCGACGTGGCCCAGAGCGTGCGGCTGGACGTGCTCGTGACGCTGCTGGGGGGCGCGACCGACAGCCGGCCGCTCTCTCCGATCGGGCCAGATGGGCTGTTCGAGTTCGGCCTCACGACCGACCCATTCGACGCGCCGATCGAGTCGGTAAGGTTGTCCGCGGCGACGCTCAACGGGACGGTCTCGAGCACCCGGCTCTTCGCGATCGACAACCTGTCCCTGTTCGCGTCGGCCCCTATCATCCCCGAACCCGCAACGGGACTCGTCGGCCTTGTCCTTACGGCGGCGGGCGGGCTGATCCTTCGCTCGCGGATTGGCGACTGAGGGAGGGCGGCTGAGGGAGGGCGGCTGAGGGAGCAGGCGCGTTCGGCGCCCGCCCGCCGAGCGGCAGCGAGCGTGAGCTAACCAAAGACCTTGGGGAGTACCAGTGGCGGACCCGTTGAATTCTAAGCCTTGGGCCGACGACCTCGGCAAGCTCATCCTCCGCCTGACGCTCGGCGGGCTGATGCTGCTGCACGGCGTCGCGAAGCTGACCGGCGGCGTCGGCGGGATCGCGGGGATGCTCGAGTCGAAGGGCCTCCCCTCGGCGCTCGCGTACGGCGTGTACGTCGGCGAGGTGCTCGCGCCGCTGTTGCTCATCGTCGGGCTGTTCACGCGCGTTTCGGCGCTCGTGCTGGCGTTCAACATGGTTGTCGCCGTGGCCCTCGCGCACCCGGGGCAGGTCCTAGAGCTCGGCGAGCACGGCGGCTGGGCGATCGAGCTGCAGGTGCTCTACCTCGCGCCGGCGGTGGCCCTGGCGCTGCTCGGGCCGGGCGCGTGGTCGGTCGACGCGGCGCGGCGGAGGCACGCGGCCGGCTGACGCAGCCACCCCCCATCCGGGCGCCCGACCCTGACGGTTCTGAGGGTCGCGACGCTGGCGCCGCTGTTGGCGGCGGCGCGGATTGACGCAATCCGGGGTGTTCTCCGGCCGCGATCCGGGCAAAATGCGCCCTCGAGCCGCGGCCGGCAGTCGCCCTCCCGCCGGTTCGCTGTCCGCCCCACGCCAAGACGGCGTGATCTCGGCCCGTAGGAACTACGCGACGATGCCCACCCCCCGCCCGTCGGCCGCCGCTTCGGCCGCCCCGCTCCGTGTCGCCGAGTGCGGCGATTGCGGCCAATTGTTCGCCCTCCAAGCCGCCACCGGCGCCGTCGCTTGCCCGGCGTGCGGCGCGGCGACGCCGGTAGCTTCGCTGGAGGTCGCCGAGTTGGGCGTGGCCGAGCCGGTCGAGATCAGCGTGCCGGCCAGCGAGCCCAGCGCCGGCAAGCGGGCCGGGCAGAGCATGCTTCGAGACAAGGCCGCCAAACCCGAGCCGCCCGCGGACCACGGCGCCGCCACCGAGCCGGCCGACGGTTCCCCATCCGCCGCCCCGACGGCCCCCACGGTCGCCGATTGGCTGCTCCGCAACGGCGAGCCAGACGCCAGCGAAGGCCGGTCGCCTCTTGAGCCGTCGCCCCTCACGAACGGCGACAAAACTCACGCCGACGCGGCGAGCGGCACGGGCCAAGCGGCCAAGCCTTCGCTCTCCGAAGCGCTGGGCTTCGACTTCGGCTCGTTCCGGCTCGGCGAGCACCGCGGCGCCGTCGCCAACGGCGCCGAGTCGGCGGAGGCCGCCAACCCCGACGCGAGCGACAAAGCGGATCGTGGGCCGCTCGCGGCCCTGCCAACCGTCGAGCTCGAGCCGTACGAGGCCCCTCCGCTCGACCTGCAGATCGGCGACTTCCGGTTCGACCCGGCCGACGACGCGTTGGACGACGACGCGCCGGACGACGACGCGCCGGACAACGACGCGCCCGAAGAAGGCGATTTCCGCCTGGAACCGGTAGGATCCGACGCCGACGCCGACGGCCTCGACGCCAACCGGCGGCGATGGGGCCGGCCGCTGGCGGTCGCCGCCGGGCTGCTGTTGCTCGCAGGCGCGGGGACCGCCGCGTACCTGTTTGCGCCGTCGTCGACGGGACCCGACGTGGCCGCCGGGTCGCGCGAGCGGCGCGCCGCGCTGCGCGAGGAAGCCGCCGCCGCCGCCGAGCCGGCGGACGACCGCGCGTTGCTGGCGATCTCGTCCGAAGATTCCGAAGATTCCGGGGCGGCCGAGGCGCCCGAGCCGCTCGACGCGTCGACGGCCGACACCCGGTCGCAACCCGCCGACCCGTTCGCCGCGGCCGGCACGCTCGCCGACACGCAGGGCCAGCCCCTTCCGCCCGACTTGCCGGCCGAACCGGGCGAGTTCGCCAGCAACGACCCCGCGCCGCAGGCCGGGAGTGACCTGCCTGCCGAACCCCCGACGATGGCCGATGCCCGGTCGACGTTGCCGAAGGGTTTGCCAACCGACCCGGCGGTGGAGCCGGTCTCGTTCGAGCCGGACAACACGCCCAAGCCGATCTCGCAGCAGAGCGTGTACCAGACGCCGCTCGGCCCCGACGGCTTGCCGCCGTGGGGCGAGCCCGCCGCGGCGCGGATCGGGTTGGTCGGCGCGCCCAGCCACTCGGTGGCGGAACTGACCGAAGCGGTCGACCGTGCGAGGCCCGCCGGCGACGCGTTCGCCGCCGGCTCGCTCGCCGACAAACAGCAGCTGCCCGATATGGGCCGCGCCTACGCGGAGCTGTCGCAGTTGGCCCAGGTGCTCACGCTGCTCGACCCGGGCGCCGAAGGGGGCTCGCTCACCGCGGAGCTCGAAGCCACCGACGTGTTCCGCCGCCTGTGGCGCACCGAGAGCGGGCGCCGGCAGTCGCAGCAGGTCGCCGGCCCGTGGCTCGCTTGGACCGGCCGCCCGAACGGCGGCGTGCTCTTCGCGGGGACGGTCGTCGACATCAACCGGGTCGGCGAGCTGGTTCAATACGACCTGCAACTCGACGGGGAGGTCGTGCCCGTCGTGATGGCCGAGGAGCTCGACCTCCACCGGTTCATCGTGGCCGGCGCGGCCACCACGCGCGAGGTGGGCGTCATCGGCGTGGTGATCGAAGAGCCGCGCCAGTGGCTGGCCGGCTACGACGGCCCCGAGCGGCGGGTCGTTTGGGCGCGCAAGACCATCCCCCTCGCGCCGGCCGACGCGCCGTGACCCGCGTCGCGTCGGGCGAACCGCCGGCCCCCCTGCCGGCCCCCCTGCCGGCCGACTACAAGTCGCGGCTGCGCCGGCGGCTGCTCGCCTGGTACGGCCGCTCGGCCCGCGACCTGCCGTGGCGGCGCACGCGCGACCCGTACCGCGTGTGGGTCAGCGAGGTGATGCTGCAGCAGACCCAGGTCGACACGGTGCGGCCGTACTTCGAGCGCTTCGTCGAGGCGTTCCCCACGGTCGCCGACTTGGCCGCGGCCGACGAAGAGCACGTGCTCCGCTTGTGGGAGGGCCTGGGCTACTACCGCCGCGCCAGGTCGCTCCACGCGGCGGCGAAGCAAGTCGTGGCCGAGCACGGCGGCCGCATGCCGCGCGAGGTGGCGGGCCTGATGACTCTGCCCGGGATCGGCCGCTACACGGCCGGCGCGGTCGTGTCGATCGCTTACGACCGCCCCGCTCCGATCCTCGAGGCGAACACCATCCGCCTGCTCACGCGGCTCGTCGCGTACGACGGCGAGCCCACCAGCGCGGCCGGCCAACGCCGCCTGTGGGCGCTGGCCGAGGAGCTGCTGCCGCACAAGGGCGCCGCGCGGTTCAATCAGGCGCTGATGGAGCTTGGGGCGCTGGTGTGCAAGCCGGCCGAGCCGCTGTGCGGCGAGTGCCCGCTGGAGCCGTTGTGCCGCGCGCGGGCAGAGGGCTCGATCGGGCGGCTCGGCGCGACGACCAAGAAGCTCCGCTTCACCGACACGCGCGAGGCGGCCGTTGTCGTGCGGCGGGGGCCGAGCGTGCTCGTGCGCCGGTGCGGCGAGGGGGAGCGGTGGGCCGGGCTGTGGGACTTCCCGCGTTTCGCAATCGACGCCGAGGGCCCGCTCTTCGCCGCCAAGGAACTGGCCGGCAAGGTGCTCCAGCAGACCGGCGTGCGTTGCGAGCCGGGCGCCCTGATCACGACGCTCAAGCACGGCGTGACCCGGTTCAGGATCACGCTCGACTGCTACGAGGCGGCCGCCGCCGGAGGCCGCGTGCGCAAGCCGGCCCGCTGGGTCCGGCCGAGCGAGCTGGCCGACCTGCCGCTGAGCGTGACGGGCCGCAAGCTCTCAAAGCTGATTCTGTGAACCACGACGGGCACAAAGAGCACGACGGCCCGTCCGGAGTCGCCGGGTCTTCTCGCGCAAGGCAGAGAAAGAGGAACAAGGCATTCGCACGAACGATTCGTCGTGCTCTTCGTGCCCGTCGTGGTTCATCCCCTCACGCGGCGTTCTTTCGCTCGTTGGCGAGCAGCGCCCCGTCGAGGTGCACGTCCATCTGCGGGAAGGGGATGCCGATGTGGTTGGCGTCGAGGCTCTGCTTCACCGCGCGGATCAGCGACTGCTTGACGGCGAGGAACTCGCTGGTGGGCGCCCACACGGACACGCGCCAGTCGACGCTCGACGCGCCCAGGCCGTTGAGGACCACGGCCGGCTCGGGGTCAGCCAGCTTGCCCTCGGCCGCCTCGATCGCTTGCTCCAGCGCGCGGCGGGTGGCGTCGATGTCGGCCGAGTAGGAGGAGCCGACCTCGACGTCGACGCGGCGCCGCGGGTGGAACGTGACGTTCTCGATCGTGGCGCCGAACACGTCGCCGTTGGGGACGACGAAGCGGCGGTTGTCGAACGTGTCGATCGTCGTGGTGAACAGCTCGATCTCGTCGACGATGCCGAGGTTGCCGCCGATGTTGACGACGTCGCCCACCTTGAAGGGCCGGAACATCAGCAGCATCGCGCCGGCAGCGAAGTTCGACAGCGTGCCCTGGAACGCGAGGCCCACGGCGAAGCCGGCGGCGCCGATCACCGCAGCGAAGCTCGTGGTCTCCACGCCGAAGTAGCTCAGGCACGTGAGCCCGGCCAGCAGCAGCACACCCCAGCGGGCCAGCTTCGAGAGGAACTTGGCGAGCGTCGCGTCGAACCGCATCCGCGTGAGGCTCGCCCGCGCCGCCGCGCCGACCCACCCGGCGAGGGTCATCGCCAGGAACAGGATCACCAGCACCAGAGCGACCCGCATGCCGCCCTGGATAGCGAGGAAGGTCCAATCCTCTTGTGTGAGCACGCGGAACTGGCCGCTCGTCATCAGGTTGAGGAGCGCTTCGAACCGCTCGCCGGCGGTCGGCACGGCCGTGTCGCCGGCTCGGGCCATCGCCGCGACGCGCGTTTCGACCTCGGCCGGTGCGTAACCGGCCTGGAGCAGCGTCTGCCGGATCGAGTCTAGCGTGCTCACGGTTGGGGCGGGGCTTTCGGCCATCGGCTTGGCTCCAGCGATAGGGTCGCGCGTACGGGGTGAGCTGTTAGCAAAAGGGCCCGCGAGCGGCAACAGCGGGTGCGCGGGGGCACGTCGCTAGCGCCGGGTCATCGACGCGGCGCCCACACGGGGCCGCGGGGCCGCGGGGCGGGCGATCTTGCCCCGCTTCGGCTCGCCCCCTATCTTCCGCGGCCCATGGACGTTCGGCACGCCTTGATCGCGTTGTCGTGTTGCGGCGCCGCTCTGGGCTGCCGCACGGTGGAGGAGCGCGCGGTCGCTTCGAACCACCGCGACTGGGCGCCCGACCAGGCCGTGCTGCCGCGTGCGAAATTCAACTGCGACCGGGTCCGCGTCGAGAACGTGCGCTACTGCAAGCACCTCGGGCCCGGCGAGTATGTCGTCGACTACGACGACCGCTCCTACGAGCTTTCCCGCGTACGCGGCGTCGACTTCATCACGATGCCGTTCGGCCCCGTGCCGGCCCTGGCGCACACGATGGTGAGCTTCGAGTTCGCGCCGCGTCCGCCGCTGACCGAGCCGGAGCACCTGGCCGTGAGCGTCGAGGTCCGCAAGGAGAAGGGCGAGGAGACCTTCAACCCGGCGCTGGGCCTCGCGCAGCAGTACGAGATCATGTACGTGGTGGCCGACGAGCGCGACGTGCTCTACCGCCAGGCGGTCGCTTACGACAGCCCGGTCTACCTGTACCGAACGACCGCCACGCCGGAGGCCGCGCGCGAGCTGCTCGTGAGCATGCTCCAGCGCGCGAACGAGCTCGCCGACGAGCCGGAGTTCTACCACCTGCTCACCAACAACTGCACGACGAACATCTACGAGCACGTCAACCTCATCCGCCCCAACCGCCTGCTGTTCGATGCGGGCGTGCTGCTCCCCGGGCTGTCGGCCGAGAAGGCGTACAAGGAGGGGCTGCTGGTGGCGAACGGCGAGTCCTTCCAGCAGCTCCAGGCGCGGTCGTTGATCAACACCAAGGCGCGGCTCGCCGCGAACGATCCGGGGCTCGACTTCAGCGAAGCGATCCGGCGGTAGTGAGTAGGCAGAGGGCAGAGGGCAGAGGGCAGTAGGCAGCCTCGGGTGGTCGGCGGGGAGCGGGTAGGCGACAATCGCCCGGCTATGGCGGAAGCTAGCCCCGAGAGAGTGAACGTCGCCGACCGGCTGGCCGCCGCTGCGGCCGCGCGGCCCGACGCGGTTGCGCTGGCCGCGGCCGACGGGCGGGGCGGGTTCCGCACGGCGACGCTCGGCGACCTCGAAGCCGACGCCGACCGCCTCGCCCGCGGCTTGATGGCGATCGGCGTTGGCCCCGGCAAGCGGATCGCCCTGTTGGTGCGGCCCGGCATCGAGTTCGTCGCGCTCGTGTTCGCGTTGCTGCGGACCGGCGCGACGATGGTGCTGGTCGACGCGGGCCTCGGCCGCAAGAACATCGTGCGTTGCCTGGAGGCGACCGAGCCGGACGGCTTCGTCGCGATCCCGCTCGGCCACGCGCTGCGAGTTTTGAAGCGCTCACGGTTCCCCAAAGCGAAGCTGAACGTGACTGTGGGTCGGCGTTGGTTCTGGGGCGGGCAGACGCTTACCTCCCTCAGAAGGCTCGCCGGCCAACAACCAACCACGGGCCACTGGCCACGGACCACCGCCAGCGACAGCGCCGCGGTCGTGTTCACCTCCGGCAGCACCGGCCCGCCCAAGGGCGTGCTCTACACGCACGGCACGTTCGAGGCGCAGTGCGGCATGATCCAAGCCGAGTACGATATCCGCCCTGGCGACACTGACCTGGCCTGCTTCCCCCTGTTCGGGCTCTTCAATATCGCCTGCGGGGTGACAACGATTCTGCCGGAGATGGACTTCTCGCGCCCCGCGTCGTGCGACCCCAAGAAGCTCCTCGCCGCGGCGAACCAGTGGAAAGTCACCCAGGCGTTCGCTTCGCCGGCCGTGTGGGACCGCGTAAGCCGCCACTGCGAAGAGACCGGCGAGTCGATCCCCACGCTCAAGAAGCTCCTCTCCTGCGGCGCGCCGGTCCCCGCCAAGGTCATCCGCCGCACGCTCGCGTGCGTTCACCCCGAAGCCACGATGCACACGCCGTACGGAGCGACCGAGGCGCTGCCCGTCGCGACGATCGAGGCGCAGGAGATCCTGAACGAAACCGCCGAGAAAACGGACAACGGCGCCGGGGTCTGTGTCGGTCGCCGATTTGGGAGCCGGCAGCAGGCAGAAGGCAGCCAGCAGATAGACCGCGAGCCCACGACGTCAGTCGTGGGTGGAACCACGTTCGCGTGGCGGGTCATCCGGATCACCGACGACCCGATCCCCACGATCGACGAGACCGAAGAGCTCCCCACCGGCGAGATCGGCGAGCTGATTGTCAAAGGCCCGCAAGTCAGCAAGGAGTACTTAAACACCGAGCCGCGCCCGTCAGGAAGCGACCAAACCGGCCCGACGCACAACGAGCTGGCGAAGATCACTGATGGCACGGACCCCGGAAACCCTGCTGTGTGGCACCGCATGGGGGATGTTGGCTACTTCGACGAGCAAGAACGGTTTTGGTACTGCGGGCGGAAGTCGCAGCGGGTGGTGACTAGTCAGGGAACCCTGTTCACAGAGTGCATAGAAACACAGTTCGCACCTCCGTTCAGCCGAGCGGCACTTGTCGGAGTGCAATGTGAATCTGGGATTGAACCAGTGATCATCATCGAACATCCAAAGGTAATTTCGAACCCACCATTTCAGCCTGAGAAGTATTTTGCTCTGCGAGAAGCCAATCGCAGGAACCGAACTGGTGATGGCTGCCTAGCGATCCAAAAGCACCTGGTGAAGCACCAGTTCCCCACCGACATCCGCCACAACTCCAAGATCCGCCGCGAAGAGCTAGCCGTATGGGCCGAGAAGCAACTGCGGAAGAGGAAAGAACACTAATCGTCGCTGATCGACGCTAATTGGATTAGCGACGATTAGCGGCCATTAGTGTTCTCTCGTTGTTCCACCCACGACTAACGTCGTGGGCTCGCGGCGCTTTTCATTCCGCACTCCGCAATCCGAATTCCGCAATCGTGAAGTCCCTCGTCACCGGCGCTGGCGGCTTTCTTGGCCGCTATCTCTGCGAGCAATTGATTGCTCGCGGCGACTCGGTGCGCGGGCTGGCGCGCGGGGATTACCCAGAGCTGGCCGCGCTTGGCGTCGAGATGCGCCGCGGCGACCTGGCCGACCGCGCGACGGTGCTCGCCGCTTGCGAGGGGGTCGACTGCGTGTTCCACGTGGGTGGCAAGGTCGGCGTGTGGGGCAAGTGGATGGACTACTTCCAGGCGAACGTGCACGGCACGCTCAACGTGCTCGCCGCTTGTCAGGAGCAGGGCGTCACGCGGCTCGTGTTCACGTCGAGCCCGAGCGTCACGTTCGACGCGGCCCGCTGGGACTGCGACCAACGCGGCGTCGACAACACCTCCCCCTACCCCACCCGCTGGCTCGCCCACTACCCCCACTCCAAGGCGCTCGCCGAGAACTTCGTGCTCACGCAGGACGGCGCCGACGTCGAGCCCAGCGGCATGCTCCGCACGACCTCGCTGCGCCCGCACCTGGTCTGGGGCCCGCGCGACCACCACCTCACGCGCCGCCTGGTCGAGCGCGCCCGAAGCGGCCAGCTCCGCCGCGTGGGCGCTGGGCAGAACCGGGTCGACATGGTCTACGTGGAGAACGCGGCCGCCGCGCACCTGCTGGCGGCCGACGAGTTGGCCAAGCCCGACCCCAAGAACGCGGGCAAGGCGTACTTCATCAGCCAGGGCGAGCCGGTCGCGTGCTGGGAGTGGATCGACCAGATCCTCGCGCTGGTGGGCCTGCCGCCGGTCGAAAAATCGGTCTCCGCGCGAACCGCTTACTACGCGGGGGCTCTCTTGGAGTTCAGGCACTGGCTGCTGCGCGACTTCGCGGCCGAGCCGAAGATGACCCGCTTCGTGGCCCGGTCGCTAGCGACCGACCACTGGTTCGACGCCGAGGCCGCCGCCCGAGACTTCGGCTACCGCCCGCAGATCTCGACCGAAGAGGGCATGCGTCGGCTGGGCGAGTGGCTGCGGGCGAATGCGGAAGGGGGAATGCGGAATGCGGAATAGGCCGCGGGCTTACCTGTTCGCCGCCGCGGGCCGCAAATACAATCGCCGCTTCGCGTTACGCAACTCCCCGCGACTGACGCCGCGGGGCTCCGGTTCCTAACGGTGCGCGTCGTTCCGCAATCCGAAATCCGAATTCCGCAATCCCAAATGCTCCGCACCCACACCTGTGGCGCCCTCCGCAAGTCCGACGCCGGCTCTCAAGCGACCCTCTGCGGCTGGGTCGATAGCTACCGCGACCACGGGGGCGGGCTGTTCGTCGACTTGCGCGACCGGTACGGCATCACGCAGGTGGTCTTCAACCCGCCCGACACGCCCGCGGCGATCATTGAGAAGTCGAAGGAGCTGCGTGCGGAGTACGTGATCCAGGTGACGGGCAACGTCGAGCCGCGCCCCGAGGGGATGGCCAACCCGCGGCACGCGTCGGGCGAGATCGAGCTGCGGGTGACCGAGCTGAAGCTGCTTAACAAGGCGAAGACCCCGCCGGTGTCGCCGAGCGAGTCGGTCACCGAGCTGCCGGGCGAGGACCTGCGGCTGAAGCACCGGTACCTCGACCTGCGGCGCCCGGCCATGCAACGCGCGATGCTGCTGCGCGACAAGATCACCAAGGGCATGCGCGACTACTTCGCCGAGCTGGGCTTCGTCGACATCGAGACCCCCATCCTCGGCCGCTCGACGCCCGAGGGCGCGCGGGACTACTTGGTCCCCTCGCGCGTGCACCAGGGGAGCTTCTACGCGTTGCCGCAATCGCCGCAGCTCTACAAGCAGATCCTGATGATCGCGGGCTACGACCGCTACGTGCAGGTCGCGCGTTGCTTCCGCGACGAGGACCTCCGCGCGGACCGGCAGCCGGAGTTCACCCAGCTCGACCTCGAGATGGCGTTCATCGACGACGACGACATCATGAGCGTGATCGACGGCCTCGTGGCGAAACTCGCCAAGGACCTGCTCGATTTGGAGGTGAAGCTGCCGCTGCCCCGCATGACCTACGACGAGGCCATGACACGGTTTGGCCACGATGCGCCCGACCTGCGGTTCGCCCTGGAGATCGTCGACCTCACCGACCTCGCGCCCAAGAGCGACTTCGGCGTGTTCAAGTCGGTCGTCGAGTCGGGCGGCCACGTGCGGGCGCTCTGCGTGCCGGGTGGGAGCGAGCACTACAGCCGCCGCGGGATCGACGCGCTCACCGAGTACGTGAAAGGCCTCGGCGCGAAGGGGCTCGCCTGGTTCCGCGTCGAGGAGGAAGCGGGCAAGCCGACGCTCAACTCGAACATCGCGAAGTTCTTCTCGCCCGAGCTCCGCGCCGCAATGGCCGAGCGGCTCGACGCGAATGTCGGCGACCTGGTGCTCTTCTCCGCGGCCGACTGGCTGGCCACCTGCAAGGTGCTGCACGGGCTGCGTACGAAGATCGGCGAGGAGATGAAGCTCTACGACGAGCGGGAGATGAACTTCTCGTGGGTCGTCGAGTTCCCGATGTTCGAACGCACCGAGGACGCCGACAACCCGCAAGCCACCGGCAAGTGGTCGGCCATGCACCACCCGTTCACCGCTCCGCTCGACGAGCACGTGGAGCACCTCAAGACCGACCCGCAGAAGTGCCGCGCGAAGGCCTACGACCTGGTGATCAACGGCTCGGAGGCCGGCGGCGGCACGATCCGGATCCACGACCCGGAGGTCCAGTCGCAGGTGTTCACGCTGCTGGGCATCGACAAGGAGACCGCCGCGGACCGCTTCGGCTTTTTGCTAGAGGCCCTCGCCTACGGCGCGCCGCCGCACGGCGGCATCGCGCTGGGCCTGGACCGCTTCGTGATGCTCTTCGGCGGCTACGACAACATCCGCGACGTGATCGCGTTCCCGAAGACGCAAAAAGCGACCGACCTGATGACCGAGGCCCCCGGCGCGGTCGACGCGAAGCAGCTCAAGGAGCTGGCGGTGAAGGTGGATGTGTAGGAGGGAGGCGCTAGTTGGGCGGCGCTAGGCGCTAGTTGCCGATGGCCACTCGGGTCGCGAAGCGAGCGGCGGCTCGCACGGTTTGCCTCGGGGGCTTCGCCCCACGACAATCGCTCGGAAAGGTCAGCCGGCTCGAGCGGCGCCGGACTTCGCCGACGGGAGACCACGTGAGACGCGCGGGCACGGCACTGATCGCCTTAGCGGCTCTCGGCTGGGGGGTGTCGGGCGGGATCGGCGGGGTCTTGATGGCCGACGGCTGGGACCCGTTTGTGGTCTCCTTCTACCGCGGCGCGATCGGCTTGCTGATCGTTCTTGCGTGGTTGGCGGTCCGTCCACGCGGCAGCGGCCTGGCGAGTCGCGCGATGTGGTTCTGGTCGGCGGTCGCCGGGCTCGGCGTGGCGGGCAATTTCGCGTTCTACTTCGTGAGCATCGCCCAGGGGAGCGTCGCGGTAGCGGCCGCTCTGATGTACTGCGCGCCGGTGTTCGTTTACCTGATCTCCTTCACGCTGCGGCTCGAAGAGCCGACCGGGCTGAAGTGGGCCGCGATGGCGACCGTCATGCTCGGCGTGGTGCTGCTGACGCGGATTGGCGAGCTCGGGCCCGGCGGCGTCACGCCGATCGGCGTTGGCGCCGGGCTCCTCGCGGGGCTCTCCTACGCGGTCTTCATCTTCGGCTTCAAGTACGCGGCGCCGCACGGCAGCCCGCAGGCGATCCTGGCGGTCGCGTTCGCGGTGCTCCTCGCGGTTCTTGCCTGGCCCGCCGACGCGGGGCAACTCGTCGCGGCCCCGGGCGCGCCCCGCTGGCCGCTGTTCGTGGTGCTCGGGGTGTTCGGCGCCGGGTTGTCGTTCATGCTGTACATCGTCGGCCTCGGGCACACGACGCCGGCCGTGGCCTCGGTGGCGGCCATGATCGAGCCGGTCACCGCGTCGGTCTTCGGCTTCGTGGTCTTGGACGAGAGGCTGGTCGGTTCCCAGCTCCTCGGCATGGCGCTGATCCTGGTCACCGTGACCGCGCTCAGCGTGCACGCCAGCGCGTTGCGGGCGGCGCCCGGATCGAGCGGCGAAGACGCTACCTAGAGCTCCGCGCGGCGATGCGGTTTGGCTTCGCCTGATTGCCCTACGATTCCGGATTAGTGAACCGGAACGCGACCCGCCGTCCCCACGCGTGGTCGACCTCGGCTTCGGTGTATTCCCCCGACGTGTAGCCGTTGATCACCCGGCGCCAGAACGCGATGGCCCGGGCGTGGGTGGGCCAGGTGACGACTTCCCACTTGCCGGGGCGCCCGTTGAAGCCCTCGATGGCGGCCTGCTCGGCGACCCCTTTGCCGCGGAACGGGTGCAGCACGAAGAACTCGTGCACGACGAAGTCGGCGTCGATCGCGCCTGACAGAGCGGGGCGGGCCGCGACTAGGTTGAAGCCGGCCGGGCGGCCGTCGGCCAGGATGAGGTAGGGGAAAAGCGACTCGGGCGCGCCCCACCAACCGGCGATCGCCTCGTCGGTATGCCGCTTCCAGCTGGCGACGCCGTCGTCGGGATTGAAGAGGCCGTGACGATTCGGGACGAAGCCCGCATCGAACTGCGACACGTCGTGCTGGTAGAGCGGCCACAGGTTCTTGATGACGCGCGCGTCGTCCCGATCGGCGAGCTTGAGGACGACGTTCACTCGTGCAGTCCCGTGGCCGCCAAAGGGTTTTGCGAACATCACTCCTGGCTCAGCCGCTGGACCTCCTCGCCGCCGAGCAGCGCGTCGGCCTCGCGGAGCCACGCGGGGATTTGCTCGGCGAAGGGGGACTTCTTGTACGCCTTTTGCAGGCGGTCGCTGCTGTAGCTGTCGAGCGACGCGGCGCCGAGTCCGCTGAACCAGTGGCCGCCGTTGCCGAGCAGGTTGTAGCGCATCTTGCCGTACTCGACCATGTCGTACGCGAGCGCGAGGTTCCGCAGCCAGAGGACCACGTGCGTGTTGATGTAGCCCGCGTTGTCGCCGTCGTCCCACTGCGGCAGGCCCTCGCGGAAACGCTCGGCCACATCGGGCCCGACCGCGTCGGCCATCGCTTGGCTCAGTCGCTCGAGGACCGGCGGGAGGAGCTCGTCGGCTCGCTCCAGCAGAGGTAGGGAGGACATCTGCAAGTCGAAGTCGCTCGGCCGGGCCGCGCCGAGGCTCAGCGTGTGGACCTCCGGCCGCCGCAGGCAGAACAGGCAGTTGAAGACCAGCGGGTGGAGCGGCTCGCACAGCCGCACGAGCTTCTCCGGCGGCTCGTACAGCATGCCCCCCTTGTTGCTGGGGGAGATGATGAACACGCCCATGTCGCGCTCGGTCGCGGCCAGAACGGCGGGCCAGTTCCACTGGTTGATGTAGTACCAATGGAGGTTCACGTAGTCGAAGCCGCCGGCCAGCTCGGTGGAGACCGCGTCGACGATCAGGTCGGTCGAGCCGTGGGTCGAGAACCCCACATGGCCGACGCGGCCCTCCTTCTGCAGCTTGCGGGCCTCTTCCAGGCACCCGCCGGGGCGGACCGCGTGCCACAGCAGCTCGTGCGTGTTGATGCCGTGCAGGCCGAGCAGGTCGACACGCGGCAGGCGCAGGCGCTGGAGCGAGTCGAGCGTCTGGCGGCGGAACTCCTTGGGGTCGGCGTGTGGGGCGATCTTGGTCTGGATGATCAGCCCGTCGGGCCCGCCCCCTTCGGGCCGCTGGTCGCGCAGCTCGGGGAGCACGAGGCCGAGCTGGCGCTCGCTGGTGCCGTAGCCGCGCGCCGTCTCGACGTGCGTGACGCCGAGTTCCAGCGCGCGATGGATCGTCGCGCGGAGGTTCTTCTGGTTCTCGTCCTCGACGACGTCCAGCGGCGCGTCGTCCCACGACTGCTGGTAGCGCATGCCGCCGCAGCTGAACACGGGCATCTCGAGTTCGGTGCGTCCGAAGCGGCGGTAGAGCATTGGTGAGGGACGAGGGGTTAGGGACGGGGGACGAGGGGAGGAGAAGCGGGAAGAGGGAAGCGGGGACGCGAGCCCATGACGTCAGTCGTGGGTGGGAACCACCACCTCGGCGGGATTCGTCGTGGGTGGAAATCGCTACGGCTGGGGCGGGACGCACTCGAAGCTGACGGTCACGCCGACGCTGTCGCCGATCGCGGGGATGCCGCCGCTCATGCCGAAGTCGCTCCGCTTCAGGGTGGTTTGGCAGTGGAAGCCGACCCGCGGGCCGCCGCTCGGGCCGCTGCTCTCGCCGAGCAGCCGCACCGGGAGGGTGACCTCCTTGGTCACACCGTGCAGGGTGAGCTTGCCGGTCACGTTGTAGAGCGGCTTGCCGTCGGGGCCGGTTGTCGGCTCGACGCTCGTCGACTCGAACGCGATCTGGGGGAACTTCTCGGCGTCGAAGAAGTCGGCGGCTTGCAGGTGCTCGTCGCGCTTGGCGTTCATCGTGTCGATGCTCGCCACCGGGATCGTCAGGCGGAAGCGGGCCGCCGATGGGTCGGCCGAGTCGAAGTCGACCTGGCCGGAGCACTCGCGGAACATGCCGTACGTGTAGCTCAGCCCCATGTGGCTGATGCTGAACACGACCGACGTGTGCGACGGGTCGACCTGGTAGCTGGCCGCCTGGGCCGCGCCGGCCACGAGGGCGAGCAGGAGCGTCGGGGGCACGAAGCGTCGCGAGCTAGAAGCGGTCATGGCCAACTCCTGGCGGCGGGAGAGGGGGTGGGGCAACGCCCGATTGTGCCTGTCGTGCCGCCGCGAGCAAGTGAGCGAGGCGGGCTCGCGGCGGGTGAGCGAGAACCGCCAAGCCGCCAAGAGCGCCAAGGCAATTGCCTGAGCCGAGGGCGCTAGCCCCGGGCGAACGAAGCGTGGCTGACCGTGCTCCGATTCGCCCGATGCTAGCGCGTGCGGCTCAAATCACCTCTTGGCGACCTTGGCGCTCTTGGCGGCTTGGCGGTTCCCAACTCCGAGGCCTTCTCCGAAACGCTTGCTGCGCCTACGGTTACGTAGACAAGGAGAGCGCACAGCGATGGCGGACGACCGCGACGCGACCACGATCGAGACCACCCCCGCGGGCGACGACGGCGCCGCGCCGGACGCCCTGCCGAAGACCCAGCCGGAGTTCTTCGCGCGGGCCGCGGAGAAGGTCCGCACCAAGTTCCCCACCACGCCGGGCGTGTACCTGTTCCAGGACCAGAAGGGGCGGGTCCTGTACGTGGGCAAGGCGAAGAACCTCCGCGCGCGGGCCGGCAGCTACTTCCTCAAGGCGGCCGCCGACGACCACCGCACCGCGCAGCTCGTGCAAGAAGCGTACGACGTCGACTACCTCGACGCGGACAGTGAGGTCGACGCGCTGTTGATGGAGTCGCGGCTGGTCAAGGACATCCAGCCGAAATTCAACCGCGAGCTCCGCGACGACAAGTCCTTTCCCTACCTGCAGATCACCACCCGCGAGGACTTCCCGCGGGTGGAGATCACCCGCGAGCCGCGTTCCTCCGGCGTGAAGCTGTACGGGCCGTTCACGAGCGTGTACGCGCTGCGCGGAGCGATGCAGGTGCTGCAGAAGGTGTTCAAGTTCCGCACGTGCAGCCTCGACATCGACGAGGGCGACGAGCGTTGGCGGTGGTTCCGGCCTTGCCTGCTGGCGTCGATCGACCAGTGCACCGCGCCGTGCAACCTGCGGGTCTCGAAGGAGGAGTACCGCAAGGAGATCGCGCGGCTCCGCACGTTCCTCGAGGGGGGCCGCAAAAAACTCTTGCGCGAGCTCAACGCCGAGATGGAGCACGCGTCGGCCGAGCTGCGGTTCGAGAAGGCGGCCCGCCTGCGCGACGAGATCCGGTTGCTCGAGCGCCTCGACGAGCGCGGAGAGCTGGAGGAGGACGTGCAGCCGGAGGTGTTCTATGTCGACCCGAAGAAGGGCCTCGCGGGCTTGCAGAAGGTGCTCCGGCTGCCCGAGCAGCCCCGGGTGATCGAGGGCGTGGACATCGCGCACCTGGGCGGCAGCGAGACGGTCGCGTCGCTCGTGCAGTTCATCGACGGCCTGCCCTTCAAGCCGGGCTACCGCCGGTTCCGCATCCGCGACGTGGAGGGCGTCGACGACTTCGCCAGCATCCGCGAGGTCGTCGCGCGGCGCTTCGGCCGCTTGGAGAAGGCCGGCGAAGCGTTCCCCGACATCCTCCTCATCGACGGCGGCAAGGGCCAGCTCTCGCGCGGCATGCAGGCGTTCGAGTCGCTGGGGATCGAGCCGCCCACGGTGATCTCGCTCGCCAAGAAGGAAGAGCTCGTGTACCGCCCCGGCGACAGCGAGCCGCTGCGGCTCAGCCGCCACTCGTTCGCGCTGCGGCTCTTGCAGTACGTGCGGGACGAGTCGCACCGCTTTGCTCAGCACTACCACCATTTGCTGCGGCGGAAGCGCACGCTGGGTGAGTAGAGTGGTGCGTCCCACGCTACCCAGAGAGCGAAGCATGACGCCCTCCCCGACGGGCACAGCGCCGCTGCTGTTCACGCTGATCGCCGCGATCGCAGCCCCCGCGGCGGCGATTGAACCAGCGCAGATAAAGGTCGTCGACGACCAGAACGGCTGGCCCGTGCCGCTCGTGGAGCTCACCACCACCCACCACGTGACGCTCGTGACCGACAACGCGGGCGTGGCCGCGTTCGACCTGCCGGAGCTGATGGGCGAGCCGACGTGGCTGACGGTGAAAGCACACGGGTACGGCGTCGAACCGGACGGCTTCGGCTACGAGGGCGTGCGCGTCACGCCGCGGCCGGGCGAGACCCTCAAGATCCGTGTGAAGCGCGAGCTGCCTGGCAAACGCCTTGGGCGGATCACCGGCGCGGGGCTGTTCGGCGAATCGCAGCAGCGGAACCTCGGCGACGCTCGGAAGGAATCAGGCGTGCTCGGCTGTGACAGCGTGCAACTGGCCGAGCACCGCGGCAAGCTGTTCTGGCTGTGGGGCGACACCACGCTCGCCCGCTACCCGCTCGGCCGCTTCCACATGACCGGCGCGACCACGCCGCTGCGGCCGCTGGATCGGTTCGAGCCGCCGCTCGGCATCGCTTACGACTTCTTCCGCGACGCCGACGGCGCGGTGCGGGACGTCGCGCGCATGCCGGGCGAGGGGCCCACGTGGCTCAGCGGTCTGGTGTCGCTCGCCGACGCCGACGGCCAGGAGCGCTTGGTGGCGACCTACTCGAAGATCGACCCGCCGCTCGACTCGTACGAGGTCGGCCTCTGCGTGTGGGACGACGAGCACGCTCGCTTCACGCCGCTGAAGACCCTCTGGCGGAAGTCCGACGGCCCACCCAAGCCGCCCCCCGCCCCGCACGGCCACGCGGTCCGATGGACCGACGAGTCGGGCGCAGAGTGGGTGCTCTTCGGCGACCCTTTCCCGACGCTGAAGTGCGCCGCCGATTTCGACGCGTACTCCGACCCGCAGCGGTGGCAGGCGCTCGCCCCGCAAGCCGACGTCGCCTCTCGGTCGGGGCGCCGGGTGACGCCGCACCGCGGCTCGATCGCTTTCAACGCGTACCGCGGCAAGTGGATCACGGTCTTCTGCGAGCAGGGGGGCGAGCCGTCGTACCTGGGCGAGCTGTGGTACGCGGAGGCCGACTCGCCGGTGGGCCCGTGGGGCGACGCGCAGAAGGTCGTCACGCACGACAACTACACGTTCTACAACCCGCGGCTGCACCCGGAGTTGGTCGACCACGGGTCGCCGATCGTCCTGTTCGAAGCGACTTACACGGCCGCCTTCGCCGCCGGCGCCGAGCCCACGCCGCGGCACGACTACAACCAGATCCTGTACCGGCTGGACCTCGACGAGATGTTCGGCGAGGCGCCCTAGCGGCTATCGAACCGAGAACACACGGGGCGGGCGTCATAGCGATAGGTCGATCACTCTCACGCCCGCGCCGCCGTAGTCGCCCAGCGCCGCGAGGGCGGCCGGCGCGGCATTTAGCGGGATCGTGCGGTCGAGCAATCGCGTCGGGTCGAGCTTCCCCTCGGCTACGAGCCCCAGCATGGCCGGGTACGCGTGCGACGGAAGGCCGTGGCTGCCGACGATCTCGAGCTCGTAGGCGACGACCGGCCCCATCGCGACCGGCGGGTCGAGGTCGTCGCCGGCGAGCAGGCCGACCTGCACGTGCCGGCCGCGGCGCCGCAGGCACGCGAGCGAACCGGCCAGTGTGGCGCGGCTGCCCAGCGCGTCGATCGACGCGCGGGCGCCGCCGCCGGTCAGGTCGCGGATAGATTGGGCCACGTCGGGCGTCGTGGCGCCGTTGATCGTGTGGTCGGCGCCGAGCTGTGCCGCCAGCCGCAGCGGCTCGTCGCGCACGTCGACGGCGATCGTCCGCAGGCCGAGCGCGTGGGCGACCATCACCGCCGACAGGCCCACCCCGCCGCAGCCGTGCACGGCGAGCCACTGGCCCGGCCGCAGCGCGGCTTGCACAGCGACCGCGCGGTAGGCGGTCGCGAGCCGGCAGCCGAGGCTCGCCGCGGCGACGCTCGACATCCCGTCGGGCAACGCGACGAGGTTCTCGTCGGCGTACGGCAGCGCGACGTACTCCGCGTACGACCCCCAACCATGGAAGCCGGGCTGGAATTGGTTCGGGCAGACGTGCTGGTCGCCGGCCGCGCAGTACTCGCAGCCGCCGCAACCGCAAACGAACGGCGTCGTCACGCGCTCCCCGCCGCGCCACCGCCGCACGCCCGAGCCGACAGCGACCACCACGCCGGCCAGCTCGTGCCCCGGCACGTGCGGCAGGGCCGTGATGTCCGCGTCGTGCCCTTGCCAGCCGTGCCAGTCGCTGCGGCAGAGGCCCGTGGCCTCCACCCGAACGACCACCCCGCCGGCGGGCGGCTCGGGATCGGCGATGGTCGCCAGCTCCGGCGCGGCGCCGAACGCGTGGTAGAGGACGGCTTTCACGGGTGCCTACTCCCCGAGGTCGCCGGGTCTTGGCAAACGGCTCCCGTGTCGAAAGCCGACGACCACCACCGTGCCGCCCGATTCGTCGATCCGATAGAGCAACAGGTAGACCCGCATGATGATCAGCATCCGCACGCTGTAATCGACGTAGGCGTCCTCTGGCGCGAGGGCGCCCCTTTCGGGCATTGTCGCCAGCGAGTCGATCGACTGCTCAATCGCCTCGAGCACGCGGAGTGCGTTGGTTGGCGACTGCCGCATGTTGGCGATGTATCCGATTTGCTCATCGATCGCCGCTTTCGCCCGGAGCGTGACGCGGACGCGGTACCTCATGGCCCCTTGCGAAGGCCATGCTTTGTCGCGATGTCCGCGAGGGCTTCGCGTAGGTCCTCGGTCCTGCCGGCGGCCATGTCGGACTCGCTCTCGCGGAGCATAGCGAGGCTCGCTTGCAGGGCGTCCGCCGAACTGCCCGCGGGGGTCGGCGCGTTCGCGATCCTCAGCAGGTGGTCGGCTGCAAACGCTGCGACATCCGAGTAACCAGCCGCGCGAGCGTGGCTGGCCAAACGCTGCTCGGCGTCGGCGGGAAGCGGGATATGCATATCGAAATCTTCTCTGCTCGAAGCCGATGCGTCAAACTCGCCGCCCAACGGCCATCTCCCCCGGCCGGCGTCGCTGCGTCTGTTGCGTCAGGGGATCGCCGACACCGCCCTGATTTGGTGTCACTCCGGCTCGCCCACGTCGACTTGCGACCAGTCCACCTGGCCCGGCGTGTCGAGGCGGTGGTCCTGCATCAGGCGGCGGGCCAGGTCTCGGTCGGACTCGGCCACCAGCACGCGGACCATGGCCGGCGCTTCGGCGCGGAAGCCGGCGATCGTGGCGCCGTCGTACTCGGCCCGCACGCCGTGCTCGGCCAGCGCGTCACGCAGCAGGATCGCGTCGGCCTCGGTCGGGACCTCGGTCAGCACGACGGGATCGGAGGAATCACTCATCGAAGCTTCCTTCCTTCTTGGCGGCCTTGGCGCTCTTGGCGTCTTGGCGGTTCAGAACAACTCCGCGATCGGCGTGCCCCCGCCGGCGATCTTCATCGGGCGGCCGCTCGTGCTCTTGAACTCGGTCTGGAGCGACAGGCCCATCGCCTGGCAGACGGTGGCCATCAGGTCCTCGGCCGAGTGGGGCTGCGACTCGACCGTTGTGCCGTCGGCCGAGGTCTCGCCCACCGCGAGCCCCCCCTTCAGGCCGCCGCCGCCGACGACCGCGCTCCACGCGCGGGCGTAGTGGTCGCGGCCGGCGTCTTCGTTGATACGCGGCGTGCGGCCGAACTCGCCCATCCAGAGGATCACCGTCTGGTCGAGCAGGCCGCGCTCGGCGAGGTCCGCCACGAGCGCGCCCATGCCCTGGTCGAGCTCGGGCAGCTTCTGGTCGAGCCGGTCGAAGCAGTTGTCGTGCAGGTCCCACCCGCCCAGGTTCACCTCGACGAACGGCACGCCGGCCTCGACCAGCCGGCGGGCGAGCAGGCAACTGCGGCCGAAGCCGCCTTGGCCGTACCGCTCGCGGACCTTCTCGGGCTCCGAGTTCACGTCGAACGCGGACATCTGGCTCGATTGCATCAGCGACACGGTCCGCTCGAGCACCTTCGCGTGCTCGGTCGCGGCCGGCCCGCGGCGCTGCTTGGCGAAGCGGCCCTCGATCTCCGCGAGCAACGCGAGCCGCTCCCGCATCCGCTCCTCTTCGACGAGGGGCTGCACGTCGCGCACGCGGCCGCTCGGGTCGACTTGCAGCGGCGCGTAGGCCATGCCGAGGAAGCCGGGGCCCTCGCTCGGACCGCCGATCGTCACGAACGGCGGGATCTCGAGACCCGCGAGCTGCGGCGCCAGCTCGTGCGCGATGACCGACCCGTAGCTCGGGTGCACAACGTTCGGGTTCGGCACGTAGCCCGTGTGCAGGTAGTACCGCCCGCGCGTGTGGTCCGCCTCGCGCGTGCTCATCGAACGGATCACCGAAAGGTGCTTCATCTGCTCGGCCACCAGCGGCAAGCGCTCGGTGATCTGCAGGTCGCCGGTGGTGGAGATCGGCTTGAGCGGCCCGCCGGTCGGCGCGCCGGGTTTGAGGTCCCAGATGTCGATCGTCGGGGGGCCCCCGCCCATCCAGAGGAGCACGCACGACTTGTGGTCGCGACGCAGCCGCTCGGCGGCCGCCTCGACCGTGCGCCCTAGTGCAAAAGAAGCCGCACCGAACGCCGCGCCGGCGGCCAAGTGGTCGAGGAAGTGCCGGCGGTTCATGCGGTAGTTCATGTCGGTGCTCCGGCCGTCGGGTGCGGGTGGCGCTGCCCGAGGCTAGCGCCTTCGGCTACAGGGGGTTGTCCGCGTTCTTGAGCCGAAGGCGCTAGCCTCGGGCGAACCCGTCTTGATTGTGATCACGAGTCGACGCCCTGGCGAGGTCTTGGCGAAGCCAAGCCGAGACCGTTTTGGAAACTCCTGGCGAGGTCTTCGTCGCGGACAAGCCGAGACCGCTTATCAACTCAATGCTGGAGGATGAACTCGTTGCTGTTCAGCAGCGCCCACCACACGTCGCGCAGGGCCTCGGCGGCGTCGCCCCCGCGGGCCGCGAGCAGTCGGTTGCACACGGCCAGCTCGTTGCGGTCGGGCTTCCTGGCGAGCGCGGCTAGGTAGAGCCGCTCGACGCGGTCGGCGTTGGTGAGTGTCGGGTCGGCGGCGACCGACGAGAGGAAGCCTGAGGGCCGCTTCGGCTGCTTGCTGTAGGAGCCCGACGCTTCGCCCTCTTCCCACCCGCCCCAGCCGAGCTCGGTCGCGCGGCGCACCAGCTCGCTGTTCATCATCGCCAGCGACTGGGGGATCGAGCCGTCGAAGGAGGTCGACTCGCCGTTCTCGTCGTTGCCGAACGCGGTGGTAAACTGGCGGAGCCAACGGTCGCGCGCCTGTTCGCGGCGCTCGTCGGAGAGCATCTCGTCGGCGCGGGTGGCGGTGATGAGCGACTCGTAGATCTGCTCGGCCGTGAGCTGCCGCAGGTAGAAGCGGTTGAAGAGCGGCACGGCGCCGGCCGCGGGGTCGTGTTCTTCGCCGGAGCGCGGCGCGCGGCTGTCGAGGCCGTAGGCCTCGCTGAGGAGGATCCACCGGGTGAGCCGCGACAGGTCGTAGCCCGTGTCCTGGAACGCGTCGGCGAGCGTTCCGAGCAGCTCGGGGTGCGACGGTGGGTTGTGCGCGCCCATGTCGTCGACCGGGCGGGTGAAGCCGTAGCCGAGGTAGCGGCCCCACTCGCGGTTGACCGCGGCGCGGGCGAAGTCGGGCGAGGCGGCGATCAGGCCGGCGAGCTCCTCGCGGCGGTTCACGAGCGCCAAGCGGCCGCTGTCGCCGTGGTCGTGGCCGCGGTCCTTGAACACGCCGGCGAGCGAAGTGCCGTCGATGAAGACCGGGTAGGCGACCTTCAGCTTGCCGTTGCGGAGCTCGTAGTAGGTCTCGGCCGCTTCGGGCTGGCCCGGGGCGAGCGACACGGCGGCCATCGGGCCGCGGCCCTCGCCGTAGAAATCGCGGTCGACGAGGCGGGCCTTCGCACGCTGGCCAGGCTCGCCGCGCACGCGTTCGGCGCGGGTTTGGCGGAAGAACGCATTGAGCTCCCAGAACTGGTTCTGCCGGCCCTCGTTGAACGGGTGGTTGTGGCACTGCGTGCACTGCACGCTCACGCCGAGGAAGACCTGGGCGGTTTTGGCGGTCGCTTGCACGCCGCCGTCGTCCATCTTGTCGGCCAGGTAGTTGGCGGCCGGGTTGTGGTCTTCGTCCTCGGGGCGGACGCTGCCCACGGCGGTGACGAGCTGGGTCATCAACTCATCGAGCGGCCGGTTCTCGGCGAACGCGGCGCGAAGGAACCCCTCGAACGGCTCGCGAACGACGAGCGAGTCGTTGCTCCGGCCGCCGGTGCGGCCGATCAGTAGGTTGGCCCACTGGGTGGCGAGCCAGCGTGCTCGCTCGGCCGTGTAGGCCTCGCCGAGCAGTTGGTCGACCAACCACTCGCGGCGCTTTGGCTTGGGCTGCTGGGCGAACGCCGTGAGCTCGTCGAGCGTCGGCACACGCCCCACCACGTCGAGGTAGACCCGCCGCGCCCACGCGCCGTCGGGCGCGGGGCGGGCGGGCTGCACGCGGGCGTCGGCCCAGGCTTCGGACAGCGCCGAGTCGATCTGCCGGACGATGGCCTGGTCGTCGGCTGTCGCGCCACAGCACGACGGCAGGGATCCGACGCCCGCCGCAACGGCGGACGTCAGGGCAACGGCGACGCTGACAATCGGGCGACGCATCAAATGAATGAAGCCGAACGCTTCGTGGCCGGGGGGCGGAGGAGGACGCTTACTCAGCTACCAATCCTACGCGGCCAGGAACTTCCACGGTAAAGGAAGTCGCCTCAGAAGTCGCGGTGTAGGGCTTTGTCGAGCGTCGGCGGAGTGTTCAATCCTGCATTGCACGCCAACAGTGTTGCAATATTGAACGCATCAAAACGCAACAGGCGGGTCGGGGTCGCCTGTTCCGATCGACCCCGAACCCGCCTTGGTTGAACAGAATCTAGTGCGACACACGGCTAGGTACGGCGGCTTGCCGCGTGTCGTAACCTCTTCTCCTTCAAGGGATTCCGTTAACCGTTGCGTTTGCCTCTCGTCTGCCGACCCCGTGAGCGCCTCAACTCGTTCCGGCCCAGTAACAGCACATGGAACCGAGGGGATCAGCATCTGACGGTACCCTTCTTTGCAACGAATGTGCCAATAACTGCACTGCCAATCGAAAGGAAGAGTCATTCGGACATCAATATGTCCACAATTTGACCTCTTCCTGAAACCGCCTGAGCGGGTGCTGTTGGGCGGTGCGTGACGTAAACCGCCATTTTGAAGGCCTTTACGAGAAGCGGCCGTCCTTGGCGCCGCACGTGCCATTCCTCAAGGCAACCAACCCGCGAGCGGCCGTGCCTGGCCGCCGACCCAGACCTCGCCGCTGCGGCGGCGCCACAGGAGGAAACAGAAATGATTCGGTTTACGAAACGCGCTGCGAAGCGCTCCCTGATCGTCGGCGCTGCATTGCTGGCCGGCGGGCTGCTCACGTTTGGCGGAGCGAGCGAGGCCGACGCCGGCCATCGCCATCGCTGCGGCGGCGGCGGCGGCTGGGGTTACGGCCCCGGCTACTATGCTGGCTACGGCGGCGACTGGGGCGGATACGGTCCCAGCCATTACGGCTATCACCGTGGCCGCGGCGCCATCGTGACGCCGGTGTACGGCTACAACTCGTTCTACCGCGGTGGCCCGGCGTTCTACGGCGGCCGCGGCGTCGGGATTTCGATCGGGTTCTGATCGCCCGCCCCGTGACCGAGGCGCCGCGAGCCGGCGTCCGCACCCGATGAAGCAAACGAAGCCGGCGCGGCATGGCGAGTCCATGCGGCGCCGGCTTTCGCTGTTTGACGCTCCGGGCCCCGCGTCCGCTCTAGCGGTCGAAGAACTTCTTGATGGTGTGCACCGTGACCTGGCGTCCGGCTCGCGCGATGGAGCGGGTCAGCGGGATCGCCTTCGGGCACACGGCCACACAGTTCTGGGCGTTGCCGCACGCGTGCACGCCGCCGGGGCCCATCAGGGCTTCGAGCCGCTCTTCGGCGAGCATCTTGCCCGTGCCGTGTTCGTTGAACAGCATCGCCTGGCTAATCGCCGCGGCCCCGATGAAGGAGGTGTCGTACGCGGCGTTCTTGCGGGCCTCGAACTGCTCGTCGCTCTCGCCGGGCTTCCGCTGGAGCTCGACCTTCGTGTACTGGGGGCAGGCCTCGAGGCAGCAACCGCAGGTCATGCACTCCGACAGGGGGTAGCGGACCTCCTGCGACTCCTGGGACTCTTTCGGACCGGCGCCGCGGTCGAGGTAGTCGTCGACCGGCACCCACGCGTCGACCCGCTCGAGCGACCGGAACATCCGCTGGCGGTCGACCACCAGGTCGCGGAGCACGGGGAACTTGGACATCGGGCGCAGCTCGATCTCGCCCGGCTTCTCTTCGAGGAGCCGGTCGACCAGCGCCGAGCAGCTCTGCCGCACGCGGCCGTTGATGACCATCGTGCAGGCGCCGCAGACCTCTTCCAGGCAGTTGCAGTCCCAAGCGACCGGCGAGGTCTTCTCGCCGGCGGCGGTCTTCGCCATCCGGGCGATCTTCTGAAGCACGCTGATGACGTTCAGGTTCGGCTCGTACGGGAGCCGGAACCGCTCCCACCGCGACGGCTCGCCGGGCGCGTTTTGGCGGAGGATGCGGACGTCGAAGCTCGAGGGCTTCGCGTGGTCTTTATTTGGAGCGATCATGCTTGGCAGCGTCGTGGCCGCATAGGGTTCATCGGTTGTCCCGGCAATTTAAGGCCGCCAGCGGCCCGCCGCCAGCGCCTGTATCGGCTTAACCGCAGCGCTGGGGCGGGATTTCACGGGCTATGGGGTGTCTCGACGGGCGGTCGGGGCGTTACGATCCGCATGTCGGGCGCCGCCCCTGCACCGAGGCGGCGCGTCCGGCCCGCGGCGCGAGCGTCGCGGCCCGCCGCCATCCCGCGTCCCCCGCCCCCCCCGATCCCGCGCCAGACCATCATGGCCAAGAAGACCAGCAAGCGACTCCCGCCGACGCCCACCGCCGTGAAGCCCGTCGCCAAGGCGACCGCCGTGGAGAAACCGGCGGCGAAGAAGCCGGCCGCGGCGAAGGCCCCCACGCCGAAAGCCGCCGCGCCCAAGCCGGAGTTGTGCGACGAGCAGATTGGCTACGCGGCCGGCGAGGTCTGGGGCGTGCTGAACGGCGCGGCGCCGATGACGCTTGCGGCGCTGAAGAAGGCGATCGACCGGCCCGCCGAGACCACCCTGCTGGCGCTGGGCTGGCTGGCCCGCGAGGGGAAGGTCACTTTCGCGCCGAGCGGGCGTTCGGTGAAGGTGTCGCTGAAGTAGGGGCCGGCGACCAAACGTCGAGGCCTAGGCGCCGGCCGAGAGCTGCAGAGGCGCCTAGTGCCCACGTCCGATGGGTGAGCCTAGTTGTGCGCCCGAGCCTCGGGCGGGCTGACGCCCGAGGCTCTGGTCCTCCTTCTCCTCCGACGCGAGTGAGGGGCTCACGCCCGACGCGAGTGAGGGGCTCACGCCGCAGCGAATCAGGCCATCGCCGGCTCGGCCGCTCGGGCGGTGTCTTGGGCGGCGGCGCGTTCCTTCCAGACCTCCTCGATGACCTCGGCGCCGACCAGCCCGTAGAGCCTCGGGCGGGGCGGGATGAGCGAGGTGTCGACGTCCTCGTAAGTGATGGTGGGCTCGCCCGACGCGTCGAAATCGGCGATCGAGGTCTTGAGCCACTTGCGGTTCTTCTCGACGAACGCGTCGCACCACCGCTCGGCCTCGCGGCGGCGTTCGGCCGGGTCTTCGGCCGTGATGCCGGGCATCGCGAAGTCGGGCTTGTAGTGGGCCCCGCGGCACTCGTCGCGCGCCAGCGCGCCCTTGAGCAGCGCCTTGGCGAGGGGGAACATGTCGCGGAGCGTCTTGGCGAACACGACGTTTTGGTTCGTCCACGCGCCGGTGTCGGACAGGCTGCAGCGTTTCGCCCGCTCGCACAGCTCGTCGACCTTCTCGATCGCGGCGGCGATCTGGTCGTTCTTGCGGACGACCAGCGCGGCGCGGGTCATCTCTTCGCCGAGCTGGTGGTGGATCTCGTAGGGGTTCTCGTCCCCCTCGCCGGCGCCGCGGACGAGCGCGTCGTGCTCCCGCTGCTCGTCGGCCAGGGCGGTGCGGTGCAGCGGGTCATACTTCTCGTCGGTGGTGCTCGCGTCGAGCGAGTCCATCATGGCCTTGATGCCCGGGGCGACGAACAGCCCGGTGAAGATGCACGACAAGAGCGAGTTCGCCCCCAGCCGGTTGGCGCCGTGGTACTGGTAGTCGCACTCGCCGATCGCGTAGAGCCCCGGCACGTTCGTCTGGTGGTTGCGCGGGTTGGCCGGGTCGAGGCCGCCATCGGCGCTGCGGGCGTAGTCGGCCCAGAGGCCGCCCATCGAGTAGTGCACGGCCGGGAAGATCTTCATGGGCACGTCGCGCGGGTCGACGCCCTGGAACTTCTCGTAGATGTGCAGGATGCCGCCGAGCTTGCGGTCGAGCTCCTCGCGGGGGATGTGCGTGAGGTCGAGGTAAACGCACTGCTTGTCCGTGTCGACCGACAAGCCCTCGTTCACGCAGACGTTGAAGATCTCGCGGGTGGCGATGTCGCGCGGCACGAGGTTCCCGTAGGCCGGGTAACGCTCTTCGAGGAAGTAGTAGCGCTCCCCGTCCGGGATGTCGGCCGGCTCGCGCGGGTCGTGCGGCTTACGCGGGACCCACACACGGCCCCCCTCGCCGCGGGCCGACTCGCTCATCAGGCGGCACTTGTCGGCGCCGGGGATGGCGGTCGGGTGGACCTGGATGAACTCGGCGTTGGCGTAGCGCACGCCCGCCTGCGCGGTGCGGCTGGCGGCCGATCCGTTGCAGGCCATCGACATGGTGCTGCGGCCGTACAGCAGGCCGCACCCGCCGGACGCGACGACGACCGCGTCGGCCTTGAACACGCGGATCTGCATCGTCACCAGGTTCTGAGCGACCGCGCCGCGGCAGCGGCCGTCGTCGTCGAGGACCGGGCCGAGGTAGTCCCAGCCCTCGTACATCTCGACGAGGCCGGCCGCCTTGTGCCGGCGGACCTGCTCGTCGAGGCCGTACAGCAATTGCTGGCCGGTCGTCGCGCCGGCGAACGCGGTCCGCTTGAACAGCGTGCCGCCGAACCGCCGCTGATCCCGGAAGCCCTCCTGCGTGCGGTTGAACGGCACGCCTAGGCGGTCCATCAGGTCGATGACCTTCGGCGCCCAGTAGGCCATCTCTTTGACCGGCGGCTGGTGCTGCAGGAAGTCGCCGCCGTACACGGTGTCGTCGAAGTGCAGCCACTCGTCGTCGCCCTGCTGGCGGGTCAGCGAGTTCACGCTGTTGATCCCGCCTTGGGCGCACGCGCTGTGCGATCGCTTCACCGGCGTGAGGCTCATCAGGTCGGTCTTCACCCTCAGCTCGGCCAGCTTCATCGTGCAAGCCAAGCCGGCCAAGCCGCCGCCGACCACGAGGACGCGTTGTTCGCTCATTTTCGTGTTCCCTAAATAAGGCGGGTGGCGCCTGCTCGTTGGCGGCGGCGGTCAGTCGCCGGTTTCGGTTGACTCGGGGGCGTCCTGGCCGGGCTCGACCGGCTCCAGGCCGTAGGTGCGGGCCGGCAGGTCGTCCCCTTCGTGGACCTTCTTGTGCGAGTCGGCCGGGATCAGGCCGGCCTCGACCTTGTACTTGAACATCTGCTCCTCGATCTGCCGCGCCTGCTCGAAGCCCTCGCCGGACCCGACGCCGACCATCCCCACCAGGGCGGAGAGCCCCACCGCCAGCAACGCGAAGCCGAAGACCCCGCACGCGTAGAGGGCCTTGCGTTGCGCCGCGGCGCTGGTCCAAGCCCCCCAGGTGATGCCCATCGTCCAGAGGCCGTTGGCCAGGTGGAACACGCTGGCGACGATCCCCACCGCGTAGAAGGCGATGATCAGCGGGTTTTGCAGCGCGGCGCCGGCCGTCGAGGGGGCGTTGAAAGGGGCGAACTTGGCGCCGCCCAGCGGCTCGGCCATCGCGAGCCACCAGTCGAAGTGCAGCCACCCGTGCATGTGGAACACGTGGTAGAGGATGAACACCAGCGCGACCATGCCCGACGCCCGCTGGAGCGTGTACCGCCAGTTGGCGCCGTACGCGTAGTTCGACGTGTTGGGCACGCCGGTCGTGACGATCCACACGCCGACCACCGCGTGGAAGATCAGCGGCAGGAAGATGAACAGCCACTCGACAAGCGGCAGCAGCTTGCCCAAGCCGTGGATCCGGTAGACGTTCTCCTGGAACGTCTCGGGGCCGTTGAGCACGCTGGCGTTGGTCACCAGGTGCACGCACATGAACGCCCCAACCGGGATCAGTCCCGAGAGCGAGTGCAGCCGCCGTATCAAGAACTCGTGTCGGACGAAAAACGACGTGCTGCTAGCGATCGAACCGGCCTCGGACACCTCGTGCCCCCATTTGAGCTACGCGCGACGGGAAGACGGCCGCGTCGGGCGAGGCTAACCGGGGGTCGGCCCCCGTGCTTAACGCCCCGCGGCGGCGTCGCGGCGCCCGCCGCGCCCCCTGAGGGGGACGCCGGGCACGGGCTCCGCTGGGGGGCGAGTATACGGCCTGCGGCCGCGGGCCGGAACACGGCGCCGGGCGCGGTGCGTCAAGCGGTCGCGGCCGGCCGCGGCTGGCGGCGGGCGCAAGGGCTTACTCGCCGAGCGTGGCGAGCCGCGAGCGGTACTCGGCCGCGAGGGCCTCTTGGCCGTCGGCGGCCAGCTCCTCGGCGGCCGCGCTGTACGCGGGCCGCAGCTCCGGGTCGAACTCGATCGCGTTGGTGAACGAGCGGATCGCCTTCTCCCGCTCGCCGAGCAGCGCTTGGGCTCGGCCGCGGCGGTAGTAGTTGGCCGCGTCGGTCGGGTTCAGGCGGATCGCCTCGTTGAAGTCGTCGATCGCCTTCTGGTAGTTGCCCAGAGAAAGGTGCGCCAGGCCGCGGTTCACGTAAGCCGGCGTGTAGCGGTCGCTCACGGCGATCGACTCGCCGTACGCGCGGATCGCTTCGCGGTACTCGCCGTTCTTGGCGTACGACATGCCCTTCCAGAGGTTCGAGCGGGGGCTGTCGAAGTTGATGCTGGCGGCCTGCTCGAAGTCCCGCACGGCGAGCCTCTCTTCGCCCAGGAAGTGGAAGCAGATGCCGCGGCGGAAATAGGCCTCGCCCTGGTTCGGGTCGATCTCGATCACCTGGCTGAACGACGTGACGGCGTCACCCAGGTCGCCTTGCAACCGCTCGGCGACGCCCTTCCGGAAGAGCGCGGCCATCCGCACGCCGAGCGACCGCATGTCCTCCTCGGGCAGCAACTCGATCAGCCTCTCGGCCGCCTTCTCGCTCTCGGCGTAGGCCGCGTCGGCCGCTTGCTCGTCGCCGTTGCGGGCCAGCTCCTTTCCCTTTTCCTCCAGCGCCGAAGCGAGGAACAGGTAGCCCTGAGCGAAGGGCATCGTGTCCTCCTCTTCCTCGGGCTCGTAGTTCTCGATCGACTGGCGGATGTCGGCGACCGCGGCGCCGTATTCCTCGGCCTGCAGGTTGATTTGGGCGCGGGTGAAGTAGGCGTCGTAGTTGTCCGGGTCGATCTCCAGCGCGGTCGCGATCGCTTCGCGGGACTTCTCGTACTTGAGCGTCGCGGCGTAGGCCCGGGCGAGCAGCACGTGGGCCTCGGACCGCTGCTCGTTTTGTTCCTCGGTGAGGCTCTCGCCTTCGGCGGCGCGCTCTTCGACGGCCGCGGCGGCGGCTTCGATGTACTTGGTGAGGGGCTTCTCGGCCATCTGCGCCCCGCCCAGGTAGACCAGCGCCTTGCCGTAGTTGAAGTTGATCTGCGGGTCGTTGCGGGCGATCTCCAGCGCGGCCTGCAGGTCCGGGTAAGCCTCCTCGTAGGCCTTGAGGTCCATGTAGATCTCGGCCCGGGCGTTCTGGATCTGCGGCAACAGGGCCGGCTGGCTCTGCGCGTACTGGAACGCCTTCTTCAGGTCGTCCAGGGCCGGTTCGTACTCCTCGAGCTTCGCGTAGGTCCGCGCCCGCAGCAGCAGCGGCTCGGGGCGGTAGGCGCCGCTCTGCTCGAAGGCCCGCACGACCGGCGTGAACGATTGCAACGCGGCCTCGTAGTTGCCGGCGTTGTATTGCTCTTGGCCCTGGGTCAGCAGGGCTTGGATCTGCTCGCCGGGCGTGAGGTCACCCAGCTCGGCGGGCGCGCCCTCGGGGGGGGCCACGTCCTGGGCGAGGGCGGGCGCCGCGGCGGCGAGGGCGAGCGCTAGGATCGATGGGCGAAGGATCGAGCGGCCGAGCATGACGGTTCGCTTCCCGGTGGATTGGCGGGGGGTGGGGTCGCTTGGGCGAGTGGGCGGGCGGCGCCGTCCGCTGGGGCCGATGCCCAGCAGGCGCCGAGCCCGCCGGGGAACTCGTTGAGCGAGTCTACCCCTTGCGACGCGTGGCCCCGGGGTCGAGTTCCACAGCCGACGGCGAATCGCTTCGCGCGGAGAAACGGATATGCCGGTCGCGACGACCGCGCAAGCCGCGCCGGCCCCCGAGACCTCGGCCACCGCCGGCGCTCACACGCCGCCCACCGGCCGCCCGATGCGGCGGCGGGTCACGGCTCGGTCAGCTCTTTGGCCGGCTGCGTGTCCTTCTTGCCGGCGACCGCTTTGCGGCCGTATCGCTTGGAGGTCTTGCAGTAGACCGTGGCGAAGGCCTCGGCGTCCTCGGGCGTGAACGCGCGGTCGATGGTCCGCTTCAGGCGGCCCAGCTCGTAGATGTGGACCACGTAGTTGGCCTGGGCGGCGGGGCGGCCGTACTCGTCCTCGTCGGAATCCGGGGCCGGGGCGTCGTCGTCGGAGTCGGCCGGCTTGTCGTGGCGACGCTTCTTGTCGCTGTCTTTCCCGCCTTTCTTCTCCCTACGGGGCTCGCCGCCGCGTTCCTCGTCAGCCGGCTCGTCGTCGGCCTGCTCTTTATCGGCGGCGTCTTGTTCGTCGAACAAGCCGGCGGCGAAGCCGCCGCTGGAGGGTCCTTTCTTGGGGGCGTCGGGCTTCGCAGGGCTTTGCTTTGCGCCGGCGCCCTTCTTGCCCTTCTTGCCAGCTTTGCCGGTGTCGTCCGCCGCTTGGTCGTCGGCGTCGTCGTCTTTCGCCGCGGCCTTCTTGGCTTTCTTTTTCTTCTTGGTGGTCGACTTCTTCGCGTCGGCCGTTTTCTTTGTCGCGGCCTTCTTCTTCGGCGCCTTCTTGGCGGTCTTCTTCTTCGCGCCCTTCTTTCCGGGCGAGGCGGTGTCGTCCGAGTCGTCGTCGAAGTCCACGTCGGCCTCGTCGTGGAACAGGTCGTCGTCTTCTTCGCGTGGCATCGGCATCGGGGTTTCTCCGCGGCGACCCGTTCTGGGCGCCGGATGAGTTGGTTTACGGTCCGCGCGGCGCCCGGGGGGTCGAACGAGTGACCGCGCTGAGGGCGCCGTCGGCTAGCGTCGCCACGGGCTAACGTAACGGCAATCGGGCGTAACGGCAGTCGGGCGGCGGGCCAGTCGCGCGGGAGGCCAATCGGCCCCACACCGGCGCTTCATCCCACTGACAGAATGCCGGCGGCGACGGGATCCCAGAGCGTGGACGCGCCGTCCCGGAGCCGAGCGATTGATCCGGCTCCGCAGCCCGCCTGCAACGGCCCCTTAAATATCCGTGGAAATGCGCGGCCGTGTCAACTCGCCCCGGCACCGGCTGGGCCCGCCACCGGCTGGGTGGCAAGCGGAATCGGCGAGCCGGCGCCCACCCCCCGACCTGAAAAGGCGTGCTACCGGCGCGGTTCAGCGGACGGCCGGCTGCTGCAACGCCAGTTTCGCCTGCTGCCGAGCGACCTGGATCGCCCGCACGAGGGCGGCGTCGTCGGCCGGCTCGGCGCCGCGGTAGCCGGTCGCGACCACATCGGCTTCGGCCGACACGAGCACGTCGGGGCTCACGCCGACCTTGTCGATTTCGCGGCCCAGCGGCGAGTAGAACTTGGCGGTCGTCAGCCGCACGCCGGCGCCCGACCGGGTCATCGGGAAGATGCCCTGAACCGAGCCCTTGCCGAAGGAGCGGTCGCCCACGATCGCGCCCCGGCGGTTGTCGCGGATCGCCGCGGCAAAGATCTCGCTTGCCGAAGCCGAATCGCCATCGATCAGCACGACCAGCGGCACCCGCCACGTGCCCGCACGGTGGGCGCGGTAGTCGAAATCCTCGCCCTCGCTGCGGCCGCGGGTCGAAACAATGGCCCCTTGGTCGACGAACTTGTCGGCCAGCTCGACGGCCGCGGTAAGCAAGCCGCCCGGGTTGCCCCGCAGGTCGATCACCAGGGTCCGCATCCCCTGCCGGCGCAGGTCCCACAGGGCGGACTCGACGTCGCGGGCGGTCGATTTTTGGAAGACCGGCAGCCGCATGTAGGCCACGCCGGCGGCCGCGTCGGTCAGCCGCGCGTCTTCGACGCTGGGCACTTCGACGTGCTCGCGCCGCACGCGGATCGTGCGCGACTCGCCCAGGATCGCGCCCTGCGGCGTGGGCTTGGCGGTGAGGTGGGCCGCCGCGTCGCCCTCGACCGGCGAAGCGACCGTCACGTACGCGTAGCTGCCTTCGTCGCCGGTCAGGAGGCTCGCGGCTTCGTCGGTCGTCAGGGTTGCGGTTTGTTGGCCGTCGACGGCCGTGATCCGGTCGCCGGGAGCGATACCGGCTTTCTCGGCCGGGCTGCCCGGGATGACGCGGACGATCAGCAACGCGCCGCCGTCGGCCTTCAGCTCGACTCCGAGGCCGACGAAGTTGCCCTCGATCTGCGAGTACACGTCGCGCAGTTGGCCGGGCGTGAGGAAAGCCGAGTAGCCGTCGAGCCCGCCGGCCGCCGCGGCGACGAACTCGAGCGTCCAAGCCGAAGCCGGCGCGCCCAGCTCGGCTTCGCCGAGCCGAGAGAAGTCCGACGCGAGCCGCAGGGCCTCCCGTGCGTTGCGCACCTGGCCCGCCGCCGAAAGCCGGTCGATCAGCTCTTGCCGCAGCCGGCCGACCGACTCGGCCGAAGGACGGATCCCGTGCTGGCTCAAGAAGCCCGGGTCGCGGGCCGCGATGAGCATCGCCTCGGCGCCGTCGCGGGTGAGCTTCGTCCACGGCGGCGCAACCACGTAGTGCGCCTGGATCTTCGACAACAGCTCGGCGTGCAGGTCGAGGGCGGCGGCCGTGTCGAGCTGGCCGAGCGTGTCGAGGTAGCTGGCGTCGGCGTAGCGGCGCTCGAGGCTGCTGTGCAGGCGGGCGATCCCGAAGCGCCGCTCCAGGCGGCGGTCCTCGGGGTTCTGCCGCATGGCCCGCTCGTAGTGGGCGACGGCGTCGCCCCAGCGGCCGCGGGACTCGAGCTCGAGCCCCTTCTCGAGCGCCGTGTCTGCCCTAGCGGGCAGCGCTTCGGCCGGGATAGCGACCGCCTCGCCCCGGCGGGGCGCGGCCGGGGCGACCGCCGGCGATTGGGCGTGGGCGGCCGCCGCGGCAAGGCCGACTAGCAGCAACAGCCCGCGCACAAAACGCGGCGTGATTCGACGCAGGGACATAGGCTCGTTCCGTCTCGCTGGGCAGGACTCCCGCCACGCGGACGCGGGGCTCGCCTGGGGCAGGCGGCACGGCGGCGTCGGGCGGCGGTGGGCGGCTCGATCGCGTCCGGAGCCGAGTCGCCAGCGAGGCCCAACTTGCGCCCTCGCTCGGTGCGCGGCGCCCGACTGGGGGGCGGCCTGCGGCGAGAGGGGCCGGTGACGGTTGGGACGCTCAGCGAGCCCGGGGGAAGGGCGACGGGAACGACGATCGAAGTGGCTACGCAGTCGGAGCGCGTCCCAGCACCGGCGCCGCGGCGGAGCGCAGCAGCCGGTTTCCGACAAATTCCCTGGCTCATGCCAAGGTCGAGGCCAACGGAATATAGATCGCGGTTCCGGGGCGGTCAAAAACGACGCGCGGCGGTTTCCTGAGGTTGTCGCCGCCCTCGGGCGGGCGACCCGCACAGGCCGCACGACGGTCCCCTCAGCGGGGGGATCGTCCGGCGAAACCGGCCTCGTCGGACCACCCCGTGTCGCGCCCTCACAGCGGGCGACGGCAAGAATCGGTCTGCGAGAGAGCCGCTTGGGGATGAGGCTTCGTGCCGCCAGGTTGCCCGGGCTTCTTCGCCCGAGCCGGAGCAACGGCTGGGCCCTACGACCCGAACCCTTGCGACTGGAAGTACGCCGCGGCCCGCCGCGCGGTTCGGTCGGATGCGGCGGGATCGTTGGCGCGGCCCGGCCAGCGGTGCTATCGTCCGCGACGCGGTCGCGCTTGGCGGGGTCCGCGGCCGGCCCCCTCTGCCTGGCGCCGGAGTTCGCCGTTCATTCCGCGGAGCGAGAGCCCATGTCGACGCAGCCGATCAAGCAAGCCTTGCTGAGCGTGAGCGACAAGACGGGTCTTGTCGATTTCGCCAAGCGACTGGCCGCGGCCGGCGTCGGGCTGCTGAGCACCGGCGGCACGCGCCGCGCGCTGGAAGAAGCCGGCCTCGCCGTCCGCGACGTGGCCGACTACACCGGCTACCCCGAGATGATGGACGGCCGCGTCAAAACGCTCCACCCACGCGTGCACGGCGGGCTGCTCGCACGCCGCGACAACCCCGGCGACATGGGGTCGGCCCGCGATCACGGCATCGAGCCGATCGACTTGGTCGTGGTGAACCTGTACCCCTTTCGCGAGGCGATCGCCGCGGGCGACCCGCCGGTGGAGAAGGCGATCGAGCTGATCGACATCGGCGGCCCGTCGATGGTCCGATCGGCCGCCAAGAACCACGCCTTCGTGGCGGTGGCCACCGACACGTCGCAGTACGACCAGATCGCCGGAGCGCTGGAGTCGGCCGGCGGCACGACGCTCGACCACCGCCGCCGCTTGGCGGCCGCCGCGTTCAAGCACACGGCCGAGTACGACGCGGCGATCGCCGGCTACTTCTCACGCCAAACCGCCGCGACCGAGTCGATCGATCGGGCCGAGTTGCCCGACCGGGTCACGCTGTCTCTGGTGAAGCGGGCGCCGCTCCGGTACGGCGAGAACCCCCACCAGCAAGCGGCCCTCTACGCGCTGGCCGACGCGCCGGCCGACTCCCTCGTGTACGGCGAGCAGTTGCACGGCAAGGAGCTGTCGTACAACAACTGGCTCGACCTGGACGCCGCGTGGGCCGCCGCGCAATCGCTGCCGACGCCGGGCGTGGCGGTGCTGAAACACAACAACCCGTGCGGCGCCGCGACGGCCGCCACCGTCGGCGAAGCGACCCGCCTGGCGTGGGAGGGCGATCCGGTCAGCGCGTTCGGATCGATCCTCGGCTTCAACGCGGAGGTCGACGCGGCCGCAGCCGAGTGCCTGTCCGAGCCGGGCAAATTCGTCGAGGCGATCGCCGCGCCGGGGTTCTCCGACGAGGCCGTTGAAATCCTCACGACCAAGCCGAAGTGGCGCAACAACGTGCGGCTGGTGCGTGTCGGCGCCGGCGGCGCCGGCGACCGCTTGGTGCTCCGCGCGGTCGACGGGGGCTACCTCGCGCAGACGGCCGACAACGGTCCGGACGAGGTCGACGCGTGGGAGTGCGTCACCGAACCCAGGCCTACCGACGAGCAGATGGCCGACCTCCGCTTCGCCTGGGCCGCTTGCCGCCACGTGAAGAGCAACGCCATCGTGCTCGCCCGCGGCGGCATGCTGGTGGGCGTCGGAGCGGGGCAGATGAGCCGCGTCGACTCGACCGAGATCGCCATCCGCAAGGCGGGCGACCGGGTCGCCGGCTCGGTGCTGGCGTCCGACGCGTTCTTCCCCTTCGACGACTCGGTCCTCTCCGCGCACGAGGCGGGCGTGGCCGCCATCGTGCAGCCGGGCGGCTCGAAACGCGACGCGGAGGTCATCGACGCTTGCAACCGCTGCGGCATGCCGATGCTCTTCACCGGCCGCCGCCACTTCCGGCACTAGAGCTTCGGGCTTCGGGCTTCAGCCTTCGGGCTTCGGGCTTCGGGCGCCGGGAGCCGGCGAAGAGACCCCAGCGGGCGTTGCCATCCTCCCCGAAGCCCGAAGCCCGCCGCCCCGAAGCCCCGCCGCGACGCGGCCCATCGCTTGTTCGTCGCAAACTCCTTTGATATAAGGGGTTGAAGGCGCTCGGAGCGGCGCCGCTGGCGGGAATTCGGCGGGCGTCATGAGCATGTGCGATTGGGCCCCGGGCAGCGCCTTGGTGGTACGACTGGTCAAACAAGAACGCCCCTGCCTGGACTCATGGCCCGCGTCACGTTGCAAGTGCTCGACGGCGCCGATCGCGGCGCCCTGTTCGACGAAATCGAAACGCCGCTGACGATCGGCCGCGAGGAAGGCAACACGATCCAGCTCAACGACGAGCGGATCAGCCGCTTCCACGTGAAGATCCAGGAGGACCAAGGGAAGGTGGTCCTGACCGACCTGGAGAGCACCAACGGCACGCGCGTCAACGGCCTGGACACGCAGCTGCGGATCTTGCAGGTCGGCGACCTGATCGCGGTGGGCAGGTCGACGCTCCTCTACGGCACGCGCGAAGAGATCGCCGAGCGTGTGAACGTGCTCCGTTCGCTCGGCGAGCGCGCGCCGAGCGACTCGATGGTCGAGAAGGCCACGGGCCCACTCAAGCCGCGCAGCGAGAGCAACGAAGACGACTCGGTCGCGGTCGATCTGCATTGGGGCAGCGACTCCCTGGGCTTCCCCGGCACGCTCCACCTGCCCGGCCCGCCCGACATGCCCGAGGGCCTCACTCCCGCCCAAGCCGCGCAGGTCGCCGAGATGCTCGAGTACTTCCACGGCCGCACCCGCGCGCTGCTGCACGGCGCGGTCGCCCCCGACGGCGACCAGCCCGTGGCCATCAGCCGCGAGCGGTGGCACGGCCTGATCGACCTTCAGGCGCAGATCGCGCAGTACCTGCGGCGGATCGGCGGGTCGGAATAATCGATGCCGGTTAGGGTACCGTTACTACCGTAGGGGTTGCATGTTCGCCAAGCTCGTCGAACAGCTGACCGGGCTCGATGACCTCGAGCGCGTCGCTAATCGGGGCGACATGGCCGAGTTAAGGGCGTACCTAGAGACGCGACCGGTTTTGATTCCGCAGAAGCCCAGCCGATTCCTCGACGCGGACAACTTTAGCCAAGAGGAATTACTCGCACTCGTTGAAGCCGAGGCGAGCGATCTCGCGGCTGACGACTTTCGCCCGTGGGTGTTCGAAGAGAACGGCCAAAGGCGTCTGCCAGCGTTTTCGAGTGAGAAAAAGATGCATGCGTTCGTTGGGAAGGTCTCCAAGAAGCTACACAAAGTGTTTGGCTTGGGCGCAGGAAAAGTTCTCATCTTTGATGTCGCAACCGATTTGCAGGTCGACTTTGTGGACCTCAATCTCTACAGCGAGAAGAGTTGGGAGATTGGGCTACGAACTTAGTCAGGCTGGACACGGAAAACTGATTGTCGGACTACACGCACGCGGCCTACAATTTGGAAAGTGCAAGACTTCTCGATCGCCGACCTGCCGAACGAGCTGCCACGTTTCCTGGAACTAGTGGCAAGCGGAGAGCAGGTGCGCCTATGCAACGGGGAAACGGAGATCGCGGTGGTGACGCCCTCTCGATCCGTGGAGGATGCGACACCGCGCGGTCCGATCAGCCGCATGTTGGAACTGCGAGAAAAGTACAATCTCGCGGAATACGGATTCACGAAGGAAGAAGTCGATTCATGGCGTGATCGGTCGCCCGGTCGCGAGCCGCCGTCGTTCGAATGAGTCGCTATCTGCTCGACACGAGCGTCGTCGCGGCGCCGATGCACCCCGCGGTTTCCGAAACGCTGCGGGGCCGGATCACGCGGATCGAGGACCTCAGTGCGATCGCTTCGATCGTCCTCGACGAGATGCTCTTCGGCGTGCTGCGTTTGCCGGCAGGCCGTCGTCGGGCCGACCTGTTGGCTTCCATTCACGAGCTGATTTCCGGCGGCACGCCGGTTCTCCCTTTCGACCAGGCCGCCGCCGAGTGGCACGCCGCAGAGCGGGCCAACCTGAGCCAAATCGGCCGCACGCCGCCCTTCGCCGATGGCCAGATCGCCGCGGTCGCGGCGGCGAACGACCTGACGCTTTGCACGCTCAACCCGCGCGATTTTGAGCCCTTCCACGGCGTGCGCGTCGAGGATTGGTCCGCCGCCGCTGGGTGACGCTGCTAGCAGATCGCGTATCATAGGCGGCCCTGCAGCATCGAAGCTGCGCCTCTGCCCGCTGCCCTCTGCTTGCTCTCGTACGCCATGGATGCCGCCACGCGCCCGTTCGTCCACCTCCACTGCCACAGCCACTACTCGCTGCTGGACGGCGCGAGCCCGATCAAGAAGCTCGTCGGCCGCGCCAAAGAGCTCGGCATGACCGGCCTGGCCCTCACCGACCACGGCAACCTGTACGGCGCGCTGGAGTTCTACCAGGCGTGCAAGGGCGAGGGGATCAACCCGATCGTCGGCTACGAGGCCTACATCGCGCCGGGCAGCCGCTTCGAGAAGGAAGGCGCCTCGCGCAGCAAGGAGGCGGCCTACCACCTGACGCTGCTCGCACAGAACCGCACCGGCTTCCGCAACCTCGTGAAGATGGCGAGCCGCGCGTACCTCGAGGGCTTCTACCACAAGCCGCGGATCGACAAGGAACTGCTCGCCGCGCACAGCGAAGGGATCATCTGCTTGTCGGGGTGCGTGAGCGGCGAGCTCTCCAAGTCGCTGCTGTCGGGCGCGTCGGCCGACGAGGCGATGGCCCGCGGGCTCGAGGTCACGGGGTGGTTCAGCCGTGTCTTCGGCGACCGCTACTTCCTCGAGGTGCAAGACAACGGCGTCGAGATCCAGCGCGCAGCGAAGGACCTGACCGTCGAACTCGCCAACCGCCAGGGCCTGCCGCTGGTGGCCACGTCCGACGCCCACTACGTGAACCGCGAGGACGCCGAAGCCCAGGACGTGCTTCTCTGCATCAACACGGGCCGTTTCCGCACGGACACGAACCGCATGAAGATGGAGGGCGACCAGTTCTACCTGCGCAGCCCGGAGGACATGTACGCGGCGATGCCCGACGTGGCCGACGCGGTCGCGCGGAGCCAGGAGATCGCCGACTCGGTCGATCTCGACCTGCAGCTCGGCCAGCGTCACTTCCCCACTTTCACCCCGCCCGGCAAGACCATCCACAACATCAAGGCTTCCGAGCAGTACCTGCGGGACTTGGTGATCGGCGGCTTGAAGGAGCGCTACCAGGCCGTCCCCGAGCGCTGGGCGGGCGGCGACCCGGCCAGCGGCGAGCTCTCCAAGGAGGTCATGGAGCGGGTCGACCGCGAGCTGGGCGTGATCAACAAGCTCGGCTTCCCGGACTACTTCCTCATCGTGTGGGACTTCGTCCGCTTCGCGGTCGAGAAGGGCATCCCGTCGACCGCGCGGGGGTCGGGCGTGGGCTCGCTCGTGTGCTTCGCGCTGAAGCTGAGCCACGTGTGCCCGCTGAAGTACGACCTGCTGTTCGAGCGCTTCCTCGACGAGAGCCGCCTCGAGGCGCCGGACATCGACATCGACTTCTGCAAGCAGCGCCGCGGCGAGGTCATCCAGTACGTCAAGGACAAGTACGGCGAGGACAACGTCGCGCAGATCGGCACCTTCGGCACGCTCGCCGCGCGGGCCGCGATCAAGGACGTCGGCCGCACGATGTCGATGCCGATCTTCCGGGTCGACCAGATCACCGCGATGATCCCCGAGCAGCTGGGGATCTCGCTCGAGAAGGCGCTCGAAACGAGCGACGACCTCCGCAAGTCCTACGAGACCGACCCGGAGGTCCGCGAGCTGCTGGACCTGGCGATGAAGGTCGAGGGCCTCGCCCGCAACGTGGGGACCCACGCGGCGGCCGTGGTCATCAGCGAGAAGCCGGTCGACGAGTACGTGCCGCTGCAGCGGGTGAAGGGGAAGACCGAGGTCATCACCCAGTGGGCCATGGGCGACGTCGAGGCGGCCGGCCTCTTGAAGATGGACTTCCTCGGCCTGCGGAACCTGACGATCCTCGCCAAGAGCGTCGAGCTGATCGAGCAGTCCACCGGCGAGCAGGTCGACCCGTACGCGTTCCCGCTCGACGACAGGGAGACCTACGCCCTGCTCTGCCGCGGCGAGACCAAGGGCATCTTCCAGCTCGAGTCGGGCGGCATCCGCGACCTGCTGCAGCGGATGCGGCCGGACAGCTTCCTCGACATCATCGCGACCAACGCCCTCTACCGCCCCGGCCCGCTCGAAGGGGGCATGGTCGACCAGTACATCGAGGTCAAGCACGGCCGCCGCGAGGCCGAGTACCCCCACCCCGTGATGGAGGAGGTCCTCTCCGAGACGCACGGCGTGATGGTCTACCAAGAGCAGGTGATGCGGATCCTCAACCGCCTCGGCGGCATCCCGCTCTCCGACGCGTACAAGTGCATCAAGGCGATCAGCAAGAAGAAGCTGCCGATCATCGCCAAGTTCTACGAGCAGTTCCTCGACGGCGCCCAAGACAAGGGCCTCGACAAGAAGCGCGCCGAAGATCTCTTCGAGATGATCAAGAAGTTCGCCGGCTACGGCTTCAACAAGAGCCACTCCACCGCGTACGCGCTGATCGCGTACATGACCGCCTACCTCAAGGCGCACTACCCCGTCGCGTTCATGGCCGCGCTGCTCTCGGGCGACATCCCGGGCCGCAACTTCAAGAGCAAGGACGCGCTCGTCGAGCACCTGGAGGACTGCAAGCGGATGGGGGTCACGGTCGACCCGCCCACCGTCAACACCAGCGACGTCGACTTCGCCGTCGTGCCGGACGGGTCGCCCGACGCGAAGCACGGCCGCAAGATCCTCTTCGGCCTCAGCGCCATTAAGGCCTGCGGCGGCGGCGCGGCCGAGGCGATCGTCGCCGCCCGCCGGGCGGACGGGCCCTTCAAGGACCTCTACGACTTCTGCGAGCGGGTCGACCCGGCCGCGTGCAACCGCTCCACGATCGAGACCCTGGTCAAGGCCGGCGCGATGGACTGCCTGGGCGGCAACCGCGCTTCGCTGATGGCCGGCATCGACAAGGCGATGCAGGCGGGCGCCGCCGTGCTGGCCGACCGCAAGAGCGGCCAAAAGGGCCTCTTCTTCGACGAGGCCGAAGAACCCGGCGCCACGGTCGCCGCCCCCCTGCCCGACGTGCCGGAGCTCGACGAGAAGGAGCGCCTGGTCCTGGAAAAAGAGGTGCTCGGCTTCTACCTCACCAGCCACCCGCTCGCCGAGCACGAGCAGACGCTCCGCACGTTTTGCAGCCATTCCAGCACCGGCGTGGGCGAGCTAGAGCACCGCACCGAGGTCGTCATGGGGGGCATGCTCGCCGCGATCAAGTTCTCGCACACGAAGAACCCGAAGCCCGGCGCGCCGAGCAAGTACGCCATGTGGGACCTCGTGGACATGGACGGCATCATGCGGTGCATCCTCTGGCCCGAGCAGTTCGCCCAGTTCGGCCCCTTGGTCGAGCCCGACGCGATCGTCGGCGTGCGCGGCGCGATCGACCGCCGCCCCGGCGCCGAGGAGGTGAACCTGATCGTCAACGAGCTGATGCCGCTCTCGGAGCTGTCGCAACGCTTCACCAACGGCGTCGTGATCACGCTCCGCGAATCCGAGGGGGTCGAGCGGATCGAGTCGCTCCGGGAGATCCTCCGCGGCTACCCGGGCCCCAAGTCGCTGAAGCTCGCCCTCCTGCTCGAAGACGGCGGCCGCGTGCAGCTCGACTGCCCGAAGGGCGTCGACCTCAGCCCGGAGCTACGCACGCGCGTCGACGACCTGCTCGGCCCCGGCCGCTTCCGCCTAACCGGCGGCGCGCCGCCATCAAAGGCCCCCGCGCCCCGCCGCGGCAGGCGCGAACCGGCGCGGGCGTGAGCGATTGCCTCGCACCCTTGAGCCGAACGCGCTAGCGTCGGGCGATCGAAGGGCGGGCCGCCACGCCCCGTCCGCCCGCGGCTTGCGCCGTCGGCTCAAGAGCTGGGGACCCGCCCACCGGCGCGAGCAGCGCTTGAGCCGAACGCGCTAGCGTCGGGCGATCGAAGGGCGGGCCGCCACGCCCCGTCCGCCCGCGGCTAGCGCCGTCGGCTCAAGCGCCGACACGCTCTAGCCCCGGGTGCACGTCGAGGTCGAGCGACTCGAACTTGCCCGCCCTGAAGCGCTCGATGGCGATCGCGCCCATCACCGCGTTGTCGGTGCAGAGCGACATCGGCGGGATATACAGCCGGTGGCCGTGCTCGGCCGCCGCGGCTTCGAGGCGCTCGCGGAGCCGACCGTTAGCGGCCACCCCGCCGCCGACGCAGAGTGTGTCGAAGCCGGTCTGCCGCAGGGCGAGCTCCGACTTGCCGATCAGGCAATCGACGACCGCTTCCTCGAAGCTCGCCGCGATGTCGGCGCGGCGTTGCTCGGGCAGCTCGACGCCCGCCGGGTCGCCCCCCGGGCCGGCGATCTCGTACCGCACGGCGGTCTTCAGGCCGCTGAAGCTGAAGGCGAGCCGCGACGGGTCGTCGAGCATCGGCCGCGGGAATCGGATCGCGGTGCGGTCGCCGCTGGCGGCCAGCCTGGCCACGTTCGGCCCACCCGGGAAGGGCAGCCCGAGGAGCGAGCCGACCTTGTCGAACGCCTCGCCGGCCGCGTCGTCGATCGTGCCGCCCAGCGGCGTGAAGTCGGTCGGGCCGTCGCAGCGGTACAGGTTGGTGTGGCCGCCGCTCACGATCAGCCCCACGCAAGGGAACACGTCCTCGCCGCTGGCGATCTTGCAAGCGTACACGTGCGCCTGCAGGTGGTTCACCGCGATCAGCGGCAACCCGGTGGCCACGCACAGGGCCTTGGCCGCGCAGAGGCCGACCAGCAGCGAGCCGACCAGGCCCGGGCGGTTGGCCACGGCGACCGCGTCGAGCTCTCCGAGCCGGACGCCCGCCTTGCGGAGCGCCTCGTCGATGACGGGTAAGATCCGCTCCACGTGGGCGCGCGACGCGATCTCCGGCACCACGCCGCCGAAGCGCTGGTGGAGGTTGTCTTGCGAAGCGACCACCGCGCCGAGCACCTCGAGCGAATCGGTCACCACGGCGGCGGCCGTCTCGTCGCAGGTCGATTCGATCGAGAGGATGCGGACCATGGCGCTACCCGAGCGTTGCTTCGACGAATAGAGAATCCGCCCCACCGGGCCGGCGCCATCGGTGATAATCGTGGTGGCGTGGCCGTGCGGCGGCTCAATCGTGACACCTTGGCTGGCCCGTGTAACGCATCCCTAAGCCGTTGCGGCGCAACGACTAAACCGCCGTTTTGGCCGGGGGAAACGTGACAGAGCATTTTTTCGGCGCGTGTCGCGTATCGTTTCGAAAGCCCAGCGGATCGCCGCTGATAGTGGCTAATTCGCGACGGGCCGGCTACTTGGCTGGTTACTTGGCCGCTAGTTCGGCCAGCTTCTGCCGCTCGGGGCGTTCCTTGTAGAACGGGTCGAGCGGGTAGCAGCCGGAGACCATGCCGTTGCGGGGGGCGGTCGTGCAGTCGCTGAACGTGCGGCAGATGCGTTTGCGTTGCATCGCTTTGCCATCGAGCACGTCGGCCGGCAGGTCGTGGTAGGAGAGCACCATGCGGCCCAAGCCGATCGCGTCGGCCATGCCGTCGGCGACCACCCGCTGGGCCACGTTCGGCAGCCAGTCTTGCAGGTAGCTGTAGGCCGACCCGACGACGACCGCCTGCGGGTGCTCGCGCTTCAGGCGCGCGGTCGCGTCGATCTGCCGCGCGACGCCGACCAGCGGGTCCTCCGGCGGTTGGTAACCGTCGGACGGCGGGAAGGCCGCGGGCCGCTGGATGTGGGGGTTGTAGTAGGGGCTGCCGGCCGTGGTGCAGACCAGTCGGACGCCCAGCTCCGAAAGCAGCGACAGGAAGCGGCTCGGCTCGGCGAGGTCGATCCCGGCGCCGCTGCCGTCGCCGCCGAACGCGTAGCGGTAGTCGCCCGAGCCGTCTGGCACGCCGACGCCGGCATCGGGGCCGGGGTGGTAGGGGAAGTAGTCGAACACGCTGACCCGCACGCCGATCGCCAGCGAGGGCGCCGCCGAGCGGATCCCCTCGACGATGTTCCGCAGGAACCGTGTGCGGCCGTCGAAGTCGCCGCCGTACTTGCCGGGGCGGTCGTAGCCGGAGAGCAGCTCGTGGCCCAGGTAGCCGTGGCAGTGCTTCACGTCGACGAAGCGGAAGCCGCTCGCTTCGGCGAGCCGGGCGGCGGCGATGAAGTCGTCGACGAGCCGGTCGAGCTCCGTGTCGGTGAACACGGGCGTGTCGTCCTCGACGCCGACCCGCGGGTCGAGCAGCGGGTGGCGGTACGCGGTCCGCGGCTCGATCCGCTTCTTGTCGTTCGGCCGGGCGAACCGCCCCGAGTGGGTGAGCTGCAGGCCGACGAGCAGGTCGTCGGTCGAGCCGAAACGGGCCAGGTGCGCGGCGACGAGCTCTTCACGGAGCGACTCGATGTGGCCGGCCGTTTGGTCGTTGAGGACCAGCTGGTTGGGGTTGGCGCGGCCGTCGTGGCGCACGGCGACCGCCTCGCCGCCCCAGATGAGCTTGGCGCCGCTGTCGCCGAAGTTCCGCCAGCGGCGGCGGGTGAGTTCGGTCGGCCGCCCGTCGAGTTCTCCGTCCCAGCCCTCCATCGGGAGGATGCAGAAGCGGTTGCCGATCGACAGGCCGTCGACCGAAATGGGCTCCCCGAGCGGCGACTCGCCCGCCGGCGCGAGCTGGTCGTCGAGCGGCAGCTGCACGCCGAGCTCGGCGAGTCGTTCGCGGAGTTGGTCGGCGGTCCGGAGCTTGGCGACTTTCGGAAAGTTCATCGCGGGGCGAGGTCTTCTAGGAGGAGGCGAGCCGCTCTCGGAGCGTGGCGGCGATCTGATCGAGGAGCTCCTGGTCCGCCGCGCCGCGGCGGGGGCTGTCGGGGTGGGTCGCCGAGCAGTCGAGCCAACCGCGGGCCTTGAGGAACATCGCCGCGGCGTGCTTGTACGCGGGCACGGGGTCGCGGAACGCCAGGAAGCCCAGGTGCTGCAGCAGGTCGTTCAACTCGTTCCAGCCGGGGTCGCCGGCCTCCCACATCGCGTCGCGGCGGGCGAACGCGTCGGGGGCGAAGCAGCTCAGGCCCAGCAGGTAGTCGCTGCCGTAGATGACCATGTCGATGGCCAGGTCGTTGCCGGTGTAGACGCGGAAGTCGGGGCGGGTCTCGTTCCGCAGGGCGATCCGCCGCCACTCCAGGTCGCGCCGCAGTGAGGAGTGCTTCGCGCCGCTGCACCGGGGGATCGCCATCAGGCCCCGGTAGGTGTCGAGCGAGTAGATCTTGCCGAACGGGGCGAACATCGTGCCGAGTTCGAAGCCGATGAACTCGTCCGACCGCTCGGCGATCGCTTGGTAGTTGGCGAGGATCGTGTCGTCGGCCTGGTGGGCGAGGCCGTACGACTGGAAGATGACCGGCACGCCGCCGGCCGACTGGATCGCGTCGATCCGCCGGGCGTACGCGTCGAGGTCGAACGGGGCGCCCGGCTCGTCGCGGACGAACGCGCCGGCCACGAACCTCCGGCCTTCGAGCCGCTGCCGGGTCCGCGCGAGGACCTGGTCCTGCGTGGCCTCGTCCAGCAGGTTCACGTAGCCCGTGTCCATGTTGACCGCCGGCGTGAGGCCGGCGGCGACCGTGCGGTCCAGCAGCCCGTCGAAGGCCGGCCAGTCGATCTGCCCCCCCTCGGTGAACGGCAGCAGCACGGCGGTCGTTCCGTGCACTTTGCGCCGGGGCTGGATCAGCTTTAGCGGGTCGATATCGGTTTCGCTCATCGGCGGAGCAGTTTGGGGGCTGTGGGCTTCGTGGTGGGCGGGGGCTTCGTGGTGGGTGGCTTTCCAGCGGCGGCGGGGCCAGGTGCTCGCCCGGAGGCTCCGCGTCGCGGGACTCCGGCGCGTCGGGGGGTTACAATCTCGCCGAATAACGCCGACTTCTCGCCCCCCGGAACCGGACTCGGCTGCGGCGCCAGGCTGGTATCTTAGCCAAGCTGGGCGGGGGCCGCGATGGCGCCCGCGGCTCGTGCGAGGGCGTTGCGGAGCCGCCGATCCCCCCTTAGCGACCGAGGACCCCCGATGCCCCGCCCCACCCGCTCTGCGATCGCTCCCACCGCCGCTCTGCTCGCGGTGCTAGTCGTAGGGGCCGGGACAACCCCCGCCGAAGAGGCCGCGATCGAGGCCGACCTTGTGCTGGTAGGCGGCTCGGTCCACGACGGGTCCGGCGCTCCGGCGCGGAAGGGGAATGTGGCGATCCGCGGAGACCGGATCGTCGCCGTGGGGGACTTCGCCGCGCCGGCCGGCGCCGAAGCGATCGACTGCAGCGGCCTGGTGGTCGCACCGGGCTTCATCGACCTGCACAACCACAGCGACCTAGGGGGCGACAAGACGGACCCCGAATCGGGCGAAACGGTGTCGACACGGCCGATTTTCGGCGACCAAACAGGCCGCTCGGTTTGCTACCTGACGCAAGGCTGCACGACCATCGTGACGGGCAACTGCGGTGGCGGCGCGGTCGACGTGGGCGACTACTACACGCGCCTCGACGCGGCGCCGCCGGGCGTCAACGTGGCCCATCTGGTCCCGCAGGGGGGCGTGCGTGGCCGGGTGATCGGCGACACGCGGCGGGCCCCCTCGCCCGAAGAACTGGACCAGATGCGGCAGATCGTCCGCGACGGCATGAGGGCCGGCGCGTGGGGCATGTCGACCGGCCTGCAGTACGTCCCCTCGGCCTACGCCGACACCGACGAAATCGCGGCCCTGGCCGCCGTGGTCGCCGAGTTCGGCGGAATCTACGCGAGCCACATCCGCGACGAGGGGGACACGCTCGTCGAGTCGGTGCTCGAAGCGATCGAGATCGGCAGGAAGTCCTCGGCGCCGGTGCATGTCTCGCACTTCAAGGCCAGCAAGCGCCGCAACTGGGGCAAGGTGCGGGTGGCGGCGGCCGAGATCGAGCGGGCGCGGGGGGAAGGGCTGCGGGTCACGGCGGACCAGTACCCCTACGAGGCGAGCAGCACGTCGGTCTCGGCGATGCTCCTGCCGGACGAAGAGCGCGAGGGCGACTGGCGCCAGCGGTTGCAGGACCCCGAACAAGCCGCGAGGTTGCGGCCGGTCGTGCAGCAAGCCTTGGAAGCGCGGGGCAAGATCCTGATCGCCTCGTACGAGCCCCGCCCGGAGTGGGTCGGTCGCACGATCCGTGAGATCGCAAAGGCGGAGAACCGCCAGCCCATCGACACGGCGATGGACCTCCTCCGCGGCGGATCCGCCAGCGCGGTGAACTTCGGCATGGACCCGCGCGACGTACGCTGGGTCATGACCCAGCCGTGGGTCGCGACCGCGTCCGACGGCGGCGTCAAGGTGGACGACGGCACCAAGCCCCACCCGCGCAGCTACGGCACCTTCCCGCGTAAGATCGGCCGCTTCTCGATCGAGGAGGGCGTCGTGCCGCTCGAGCAGGCAATCCACAGCGCAACCGGCCTGCCCGCCGAGATCCTCGGGATGGCGGACCGCGGCCGCCTGCGCGAAGGCTCCGTGGCCGACGTCGTGGCGTTCGACCCGGACGAGTTCCGCGACCACGCGACTTACCAGGCGCCGTTCCAGGAGTCGACCGGCGTGCGTTGGGTGCTGGTGGGGGGCAAGGTCGCGATCCGCGACGGCCAGCCAGCCGACCTCGCCGCGGGGCGAGCCCTGCGAAAGACGGCGACCACGGCTCAGTAGCGGCCCCGGCAGTCGAATCGGCAGAAGCGCCGGCCGAACCGAGCCCCCGAGGACGACCATCCCCAGCCGGCCACTATCAAGCCGTGAGTACCCCATAGGGGAGTCAAAACACCTGCGGAATCGTCGGGGGAAATCGCAATTCTCGCCGAGGACGACCTAGGGGGTGGCACACTCGACCCTGGGGTGGCGGCGATCGTCGAGGCTTGGCCCTCCCTGAGCAAGGCCGCCAGGGAGGCGATCGCCGCGGTCGCCAAGCTAGGCAGCTCTGGGTAGACTCGTCAGCGTTTTCCGATTTGCCGGACGCCTGATCATTCTGGAAAGTGAGACGCGGACGGCCAGTTGGAGGCGAACTGGCCGTTCGGCATGCGGCTATCGGGGGCAGGTGGGCCCGACACCGACGCTCGCCTATCGGGGCGGCGTCTCGCCCAATTCGGAGGCCGCCATCGGGGCAGCTTGCCTACAGAACGATGAAGTCTGCCACGAAATGGAGCCCTCTCTTCGCACGCCGCAGAATCCGAGGCGGCCTGCAGTCGCTGTTGAAAGACCGGGTTGGCCACCAGATGTTCGCCCGTGAGACCCCACTTCGGCGCCGGCCTGGCAAGCCGCCTCGGACCAGGCTGGCCCAGCTTATTCCCGCTTCGGGTAAGATTTTCGAGTTACCTTGAGGTGGCAACGCGAATTGAAGTTGAGGCAGATGCAGCGGTGCGGGCGTCCGGCGACCTGTGTCTGCCGGGCTGAACTTTTCATCTACCCGCTCGCTGCGGCACTTTTCAGCTTCTCGGACCCTGACGTCCGACTCGTTGCTCAGTCTCGTCCGACCGGCTCCGGTCATAGCATTTCACCTGGAGAAGCCTGATGATGAAGTCTTACTGCTTCGCAGTGGCCGTGGCATTGGCAGCAGCGGTGTCGCTGCCGCTAGGTGCGTCGGCCTCGCTCGTCCAAAACCCGGATTTCGAGCTCGACAACGGCGGGGACCCGCTCTTCCCGGACTCCTGGTTTCGCGGCGGATCGATCGGCTACGAGCTCGCCGACGACTCGGACGGCGTCGGCTCGCGCAGCGCCGAGATCACCGGTACCGGCTCCGACTATCGCTCCTCGGCGTTCTTCGTGACGCCCGGCGAGCCACTGGTATGGTCGCTTGACTACAAGTTCCTCGACGGCTCCTCGGGGCAGTTCAGCGCCGACCTCCGATTCTTCGCGGGCTTCGACCCAGTCGGCGGCGGCACCGCGGGCGCGTTTAGAGGTGAGCAGCGGATCGTGGTGACCGCCGACGCGACGGGGGTGTGGCAGACCCTCGGGCCAAACTCGCTCGAAGTCCCCGCCGGAGCACTAACGGCGGACGTGCGGATCAGCAATGGGTTCTTCGACGACGGGCTCGTGGGGCAGGGATTTCGGATCGACAACGTCGACGTCCGGATCCCCGAGCCCGCCTCGCTTGGCCTAGCCGGTGTGGCAGTGGCGGCGGCGAGCCTGCGCCGCCGCGGCAGACGATAAGCCCGCCCTCACGCACGGCGTCCGCCCCTGCCCATCTCGGCAGAGGGCGGGCGCATGGGGCGGAGCGCCTGGAACCGAAGAAGCAACTATGGCGGAGAGACCATCCTATCGCAGCGGGGTGTTGGCCGCCCTGGCTCTCGCGGGAACGCTCGCGGGAGCTCGGGCGGCAAACCCGCCGACGATCTACGCCTACGACTTGGACGGCAGCAGCTCGACTAGCCGGACGCTGATGGCGAGCTTAGCGGGAATCGTCGCGCGGACCTCGCCCGAGATCCACATGGCTTACCGCACCTCGGCGCCGAACAGCGACCCGGAGTTTTGGCTCGACCGGCACGTCGAGAACAACCCGGGGACCGGCGTCGTGTGGCAGAGCAACCCGCTCTGGTTCATTGACCGCTACAAATCCCAGCTCAACGGTTACGTGCTCTACGACTCCGCGACGATCAACCAAGCCACTAGCGTGGCCGGCGCAACCGGCGCCCTGATGGTCCACGAGTCCCAGCTATCGAGCCCAATCGGTCCGGCGCTGACTCAGGCCGGTCTTAGTCAGACGGCCGACGTTCGGGGGCGGAGCGCAGACTGGGTCTACGACAACTACTCCTTCAACCGAGACCTGATCTATCGGCAGCAACCGAACAAAGCGTATCAGTTGCGGAGCCACGCGGTGCTGAACGGGGGCTTCGTGTTCGATGAAACCGGCGCCACGCGCGACCGATTCCTCGCCGGCCAGAACGACCACTCGCTGGTGCTCGGCTGGGGTTACGAGAACAGCGAGGGGGAGTTCTTCAGCTCCGCCTCGCAGAACAACCTGATGACGGTACCGGCGGACTTCCTGCAATCGGCCGCTTCCGCGTCACGGTGGGAGGTCGATTTGCCGCCTCGCCCAGCGAAAGCGAGCCGCGATCTCGTCACCAATCCGAATGCCCACTACGTGGCTTTCGTCATGAGCGACGGCGACAACGCGCAGTGGCTAACCAACGACTTCGCGACAAGTGATCGCTGGTTCGGCTCGCCTCATCGGGGCGACTTCCCGATGACTTTTGACTTGACGCCCGCGCTCTTGGACATCAACCCGACGGCGCTGAAGCACTTCTACGATCAGGCGGCGGGCGACGCGTCGGAGGTGTCGTTCGTCACCGCCGGCGGTTTGGGCATCAATTACCCCAGCCAGCTCACCGACGTGCAGGGGTTCGTCGACGCCACGGTCGCCGGTATGCAGCGGGTCGACCACAACGTCATCTCGGTGCTCGACACCGCGTACGACACCCGCGTTCTGAACGCGCTTGCCGATCGCCCCGAGATCGATGGCGTCATGTTCAAGACCAACAGCGGCGGGTATGCCGACAACGGCGGCGCTCTCTACTTCCGAGGCGACACGCCCGTGATGTCGGTTCGGTATACTCTGTGGGACGGCTTCAGCACCCCTAACGACCTGGTCGCGACGCTCAACAGCGCGCCGCGCGACCCACTGACCCGCGGCGAGTCGTACTCGATCGTCAACGTCCACCCGTGGTCGACCGGCACGGCGGGGGGCGGGCTCGGCGATCCGATGAGCAACGTCGACTACATCGCGAGCAATCTCGGCCCCGGCGTCGAGGTCGTGACTCTCGACGAGTTGTTTGTTCATCTTAGTAACAACCGACTGACAATCCGCGGCCAAGGGGTTGGCGCCAACCTAGTCCCGAACCCCGACTTCGAAATCGCCGACGATCAGGTCGCTGGGCGGCCCGAGTCGTGGCTTTACGCGGCGGGACCGGGCGAGACCGCCTGGGTCTCCCCGGCCGACTCCGACGGCCAGGGCTCCTACGCCGCCGCGATCGACTCGCCGAACGCCGACTGGCGGTCGCCCGAGTTCGACATTCTTCCGGGCGAAGAATACTTGCTTTCGCTCGACTTCCAGTTCCAGGGCGTCGCGGCGGGGGAAGGATTCCGAGCCGACGCGCGGTTTTTCAGTGGCCCGCAGGGCGACGGGGGCGTGTTCCTCGGCGAGGCGGCGCCGTTCGTCGACGCGTCGGGCTACGCGGAGAACGAGTGGCACACCATCACCGCAACCGCGGTGGCGCCTGCCGGCGCAGCAATTGGAGACGTTCGCCTGAGCACTTACTTCGGGCCCTTTTCGGGCGGGCGGGTGCTGATCGACAACGTCAGCCTCCGCCCACTGGTGGGAATCGCCGGCGACTACAACGGGGACGGCGTCATCGACGCGGCCGACTACACCGTGTGGCGGGACTCCGAAGGCCAACGGGTAACGCCCGGCGCCAACGCCGACGGCAACCGCGACGGCGTCATCAACCAGGCCGACCTCGACGTTTGGAGGAACGCCTACGGGCTTTTCGAAGCGTCGTCGCCAGCGGTCCCCGAACCGGCCGCCGCGGCCTTGTTCGGTTTAGCCTCGCTCGCCGCATCGTTGCGCGGAGGCCGTGCGTCCCGTGGCGAGTACACACTATATCAATAGCGGTCCTCCTCGCACCGAGAGAAACTCAATGAACCACCGTAGCGCTCTATTCTTGGCCAGTCTCTTCGCGGTCCCTTCGCTCACCGCCGCCCAGCCCAATATTGTCGCCAATGGGGACTTCGAGGTTCTCGCGCTCGACGAGTTCGAGCTGCCGATCGTGGACGACTACGGGAACAACGCCCCGGTGAGTTGGTTCCGTCGCAACAGCACACCGGCCGAGTCCCCCACGCAACCGGTTGAGTTGATCCAGACCGATGACTCCGACGGTGTCGGGACGAATTCTTTCGCCCTCAACTACTACGAGGTGTCGGTCGGCCCTGTATCGTTCCCCGCAACCGCCGACATGCGGTCGATCGCCTTCGAGGCGATCGCCGGCGAGACACTGACTTGGTCCTTCGACTACAAGTTCATCGGCGCCGACCAGTCCGGCGGCGATGAGTTTCGTGCGGACCTGCGGTTCTTCGAAGACGTGAACGCCGATAACCCACAGAGCACCGGGTCGATGTTCATCTTCGAGGACCAGTACTACAGCGGATCGGACGGCGTCGACCCCGACAGCACATGGGTGTCGCTGCCGCCGCGTGAGTTCGTGGTTCCGTTCGACTCCCCCGATTCACCGGACGACGACGGACGCCCAGCGGCCGGAACAACAGTGTTCGGCGACGTCCGGATCAGCGTGAACGCGTTCACTGCCTTCAACGCGGGACAGGTGCTCTTCGACAACATCCGCGTGACCCGGCCCATCTCCGCCGACTTCAACGCCGACGGTGTCGTCGATGCCGCGGACTACACCATCTGGCGAGACACCAACGGGTCGATGTCCGACCTCCGCGCCGACGCGACGAACGATGGCGTCGTCGACCAAAGCGATTACGGCCGCTGGGCCGCCGAGTATGGCTTCGCTGTGTCGCCGCTCTCGCAGGCGGTCCCCGAACCTGCGTGCGCAGCCCTGATCGGGTTGCTCGCGTTCGTCGTGGGCGCCCCGCGCCGCAGCTGAGGGGACCCCTTCGACGGTGACCCGTTTTACTCATTATCGAGTTTTTTAGGATGAAGATTCGAACCACACGCCCGAGCGCGTTCACACTGGTCGAACTGCTGGTCGTGATTGCGATAATTGGCATTCTCGTGGCGATGCTTCTGCCGGCCGTCCAGTCGGCAAGGGAAGCGGCGCGGCGCACGCAGTGCGTGAATCAGCTGAAGCAGATGGGGTTGGCGTGCCTCAACCTGTACGACACCTACGAGGTCTTCCCGTCGGGCGGGACTCGGCGTTATCCGACGCTTGAGAATTACAGCGAGAACGGCAGCGCGAACGGCCCGAAGCGTCAGGGGCTTGGCTGGGCGTTCCAGATTCTTCCCTTCCTCGAAGAGAACGCCGTGCACGGCCTCGCGACCCAGGCGGACCTCGACCAAGTGTCGGTCGGCATGTACTTCTGCCCGTCAAGACGAGGCCCGACTCGCAACCTCGCCGGCGGCGCGACCAACTTCAGGATGGACTACTGCGCTGTCACGCCCGGCCCCCCACCCCTGGCGCTCGACCAGAGCGGCTACTACACCGGTCTCGCCCGCTACGTTTATTACGGCTACACCACCAATCAAGACGAGCCGCGACGGGCAACGGGACCTTTCGACGGCGTCATCGTCCGAACACCTTACGACATCATGCACGTGGGCGGCCTGGACCCCAACCCGTCGGATAACGTGGCCGTAAGAGACTGGTCACTCACCCGGGTCGCGCAGATCACCGATGGGACGAGCAAGACGATTCTGCTCGCGGAGAAGCGACTCGAACCTCAGCACTACGAGTCGAGCGAGTACATCTGGTACGACGACCGAGGCTGGACCGACGGTTGGGACCCGGACACGATTCGTTCAACCATGTACCCGGTAGGCCCCGACTCGTCAGAAGAAGAAGCGCAAGCCGACTACCCGGACGAAGACCCCGGCCTCGGCCAACGGATCGCCTTCTGCCTCGGTTCGGCTCACCCCGGCGGCGTGAACACCGCGTTCGCCGACGGGTCGGTGCGCGCCGTCGGCTTCGACACGGATCGGCAGCTGCTCAACTTGCTGGCACACAAGTCCGACGGCGAGGTCGTCGACGTTCCCTGAGCTCGTAGCTGGACTGGTCTGGCAAGGAAGTCCCCAACGACATGGACGACCGAGAATCGGATTTCGTAACGCATCTAACCGATGCCCAGCCCGCCCTGTTTTCCTACATTTGTATGCTGTTGGGCGGGGTCCAGGAGGCCAACAACGTTCTGCAGGAGACGAACCTCGTGCTGTGGAAGAAGGCCGGCGAGTTCCAACCGGGGTCCAACTTCAAGGCTTGGGCACGAGAGGTCGCCTATTACAAAGCACTCAGCCACATGCGTGATTCTAAGCGGTCAAGGGTGTTTATCGACCAGGATCGAATCGAGGCGGCAATCGCATCGTCCTCCGTCTTAGAGGACACCGACGAGCGACGGGTCGCGTTGCGGCATTGTTTGACCGAGCTAACCGACGAGCAGATGAACCTGCTCGGCATGCGGTATCGCGCGGAGACGCCGGTCGTCCAAATCGCCTCACTCCTCGGTAAGAGTGAGGGGGCCGTGAAGATGACCCTGCGGCGCATCCGCCTCGGGCTGATGGAGTGTATCCAACGACGCATCCGAGCGGGCCATGCCTAGCAACAGTCAAGAAGGTCGATGGCGTCGCGTTTCGCGCGAGGCGATCCGGCTGATCAGCCAACTGACCGACGGCTCACTCTCGGAGTCCGACGCAGCGCGCCTCCGACAAATCCTTGCCCACGACGACGATACGCTCGCCTACTACGTCCGATGGTTCGATCTGCACGCCGCCCTGCACGATGACCTCGTCCGTAGTGGGTTCGACCCATTCACGCTCGCAAGGCGATCGCGTCGCCGCGATCAAGAGAACGCCGTATCGAAATGGCTCACCCGGCACGCCACTAGATGGGCGCCCGTGGCTCTGGCGGTCGCGGCAACGGGCCTAGTCGCGATAGCCTGGCGCGCGGAACCGACCGGCGTCGTCCCCGTCGCGCAGTCACCTCCCATCACCGCGGCCGACGGCTTCCAGCGGCTCGACAACCCGAGCATCCAACGTTTTCGCGAGAAGGACTCGGAGACCATCGCTGTTGTCACCAAAACACTCGACGCGCGGTGGGGCGATAGAGCGGATTGTCACATCGGATCCGCACTCGGCCGCGGCCGCCTGCGGCTGACGCGCGGGGTCGCTCAAATCGAGTTCTTGAGTGGGGCGAACGTTGTCCTCGAGGCTCCCGCCGAAATCGAGCTGCAAAGCGCGATGGCCATGCGTTGTGTGGCCGGCAAGATACGAGCGAACGTCCCCAACCCGGCGATCGGTTTCGTCGTCGAGACGCCGTCGAAGCGTGTCGTCGACCTCGGCACGGAGTTCGCGGTACGTGTCGGAGCGGGCGGCGACGAGGTCCACGTGCTTGACGGGGAGGTGCGGCTCGAGCCCTCGACGTCGGCGGCTCGCTCCCCGGCCGCCGACGAGCCTCAAATCCTTCGGATTGGGCAGGCGATCCGCACGGATCGTGGCGGAAGCACCAGCTTGGTCAACGCGAGCCCGATAGACTTCCTCGGCCGTCAGCGGCTCGCCGAGCTCGCCAGTCGAGAATCGACGAGCCGCGTTGCGCAGTGGCAGGACTACAGGAGCCGCCTAAAAGCCGACGAAAGCGTCGTGCTGAATTACGGCTTCAACGCCGATCACGAGTGGCAACGAATGTTGCTCCACGATGGCCCGCACGCAGCCGATTCGCTCGAGGGCGCGATCGTTGGTTGCCAATGGTCCGAAGGGCGGTGGCCGTGGAAGCGAGCTCTCGAGTTCAAGCGCTTGAACGACCGCGTACGTCTCAGCATTCCCGGCGAGTACGAATCCGTAACCTTCTCTTGCTGGTTGCGGATCGATGGCTTCGATCGCTGGCTCAGCTCGATCTTGCTCACCGACGGGCACGAGTTGGGTGAGCCGCACTGGCAGTTCACCGAGACCGGGCAACTCTTGCTCGGCGTGAAGGCGGGAGACGTGTCGTCGGACTACCTGTCTCCGAGCGTGCTTCGACTGCTCGACGTCGGCCGTTGGCTGCACGTCGCTTGTGTCTACGACGGTGGAGAGAAGCGCGTCACGCACTATCTCGATGGCAAACCCGTCGCGAGACTGCCGATCGAGGAGGAAACAAAGATACGGTTCGGCGCTGCCGAGATCGGAAACTGGGTCGGCGAGGGATTCGTCGACCACACGGTCCGCAGCCTCAATGGAAGGATCGACGAGCTCCTGCTGTTCAGCCGCCCCTTGTCCGGCAAGGAAATCGGTGAGCTGTACGTTCAAGGGCGCCCCTGAGCAATCGGTCTGATCGATTGGAGACTTGTCCCGTGTGCTTCCCCTACCGCGTAAAGCTCGCCCGTCTGTCGTGCGTGGCGTTCCTGCTGCTCGGCCCGGCGAGCTTAGCTGGCAACAACGCGGATTGGGTCAACCCGCTGGTCGGTACGGATTCGACGTTCGAGTTCTCCCAAGGCAACACCTACCCGGCGGTAGCTGCACCCCACGGGATGACGTTTTGGACGCCACGCACGGGCGATCACACAGGCTGGATCTACCAGTACGGTGCGACTCGCCTGCGAGGCTTCCAGGCCACTCATCAGCCGAGCCCTTGGATGGGCGACTACGGTCAGTTCTCCCTGATGCCCTTCCTCGAAGGCGCTCCGTTACCCATTTCCTCCGCATACAGCCACGAAGAAGAGTCCGCGCATCCCTACGAGTACCGCGTGCGGCTAGCCGACTTTGATATCGGAGTCGCCATGACTTCGACCACCCGCTGCGGTGTGTTTCGCATCGACTACCCCGACGCCCAACCGTGCCGGATCCTTCTGGACGTTTGCGAGGCAGGCGAGGTTGAGGTCGACGCATCGACGCGGACCGTCCGCGGAACGGCGCGGACGAATCAAGGTGGCGTGGAGGGCGATTTCGGCTGCCGCTTCGTCGCGGATTTCGACTGCCCGATCGAGCTCGTCGACGACTCTCACAAGGGCAACGCGCGACGGACCTGTGTCCTCCGACTCCGGCCGTCCGACGGCCGGTCTGTCACCCTGAAGATCGGCACGTCATTCATCAGCCACGACCAGGCGGCGACTAATCTCCGGCGTGAGGTCGGCGCAAGCAACTACGATCAGGTACGAAGCAGATCGAGGGACGCTTGGAACAACCGACTCGCGTGCATCCAGATCGAAGGCGCGACGCCGCACCAGTGCGTCACCTTCTACTCGTGCCTGTACCGCTTCTTCCTCTTCCCGCGCATTCTCCACGAAGTCGACGACAACGGCGCCACCGTGCACTACAGCCCGTACAGCGGCCGCGTCGAACCGGGAGAAATGTACGCCGACAACGGCTTCTGGGACACGTTCCGGGCCGTCTACCCTTTGCTGAGCCTCATCGATCCCGACCTGAACGCGTCGATCATCCGTGGCTGGATCAACGCTTATCGCGAGGGTGGCTGGTTTCCGAAGTGGGCCAGCCCCGGCTACCGAGACTGCATGATCGGCACCCACGTCGAGTCACTTATCGCCGACGCACTTAGCAAAGGCATCGACGACTTCGACGTCGACACGGCGCTGGCGGGCTGCCTACGCGACGCCACGGTGGTTGGCGACAAACTCGGGGTAGGCCGGAGAGGCTTGGCGCCGTACCTCGAACTCGGCTATGTGCCCTGCGACGAGGTCGGCGAAGCGACCGCGAGAACACTCGAATTCGCCTACGACGATTGGTGCGTGGCTCAAGTCGCGTTGGCGACCGGCCGCGACCAAGCGGCGGCCGCCCTGCTGCGACGCGCGCAGAACTATCGGAACGTGTTTGATTCGAGAGTCGGCTTCATGCGCGGCCGGCTGCGCGACGGCAGCTGGCGAGAGCCGTTCGCAGCCGACGAGTGGGGAGGCCCGTTCACGGAAGGGAGTGCTTGGCATTACAGCTGGTCGGTTCTCCATGACGTGCCGGGCCTGATCGGACTCATGGGTGGTGACCACGCGTTCATCGACAAGCTAGACGCAATGCTCGACGCCGATCCCACTTTCGGGATTGGTCACTACGGAAGAGAAATCCACGAGATGACCGAGATGGTCGCCGGCGGTATGGGCCAATACGCCCACGGCAACCAACCCGTGCATCATGTCCTCTACCTCTACAGCTTCGCCGGTGCGCCGTGGAAGGGAGCGGACCCGATCCGACGGGTCGTCGATGAACTCTACGGCCCCGGGCCGGACGGCTACTGCGGCGACGAGGACAACGGGCAGATGTCGGCCTGGTATCTGTTCAGCACACTGGGCTTCTACCCAGTCTGTCCGGGCGAGCCAGGCTATGTGATCGGATCGCCACGCTTTGAACGCGCCACGATTCGGCTGCCTGAGAAAAAGACGTTAGTTCTAGAGACTCCCAACGTGTCGGACGCCAATCGCTACGTTACCGGCGTCGAGCTAAACGGGCTCCCGTTAAGCCGTTCCTGGATCGAGCACGATGAACTCGCCGCAGGAGGACGGCTCCGTTTCGCCGTGGCCGACCAGCCGGACAAGGCCTATGGGCAACGGCCGGACGCCCGCCCCTTTGAGCGTAGCGAGGACAACGCGCGTCGGTAGCCGCACCGGATCCGGACCGACTCGGCGACAGGCGTTGTGGCTCCTGAGGAGAAGCGGCACGTCGTCACCTTCGACTCGCTCGGATAGCAATGTCAACGAAACCGCGCCCTGAGGACCAAGCGACAAAGCGCTTATCGCTCGCGACTCATTAGCGGATCGCAGCGGCCACGGCGTGTCCGCGGCGTCTTGTGTGGTCGCCCAGCCGTCGCAACGGACCAGCTTGCGTCACAAGACCTTGAATTGCTCTGCTCGCTCCGAGGCGCTCGCGGTCGCCCCTCGATCTAGCTGCTGCTTTAACAAATCACAGAGGGCTTATTCCAGCCAATCGCGAGCGCACGCCTAGCAGACTCGGCATCGAATGCGCACTTGGCTCGATTCCCGATCAGCAGACTTTGTTGCTTCAGTCACCATGGCTAGACACAGGCAGCCCAGGTACTTCACGAACGCCGCAAACGCAACCACAGCCCTGGGGTTTGCGTGCTCGGCTGCTATGTGCGCCGGGTTACTGGGCGCTGTATCGCGTGCGGCAAATCCTCCTACGGTGTACGTCTTCGACATGGATGGCGCAGACGATGCGCGCCGCACGCTGGTGGCGAGCTTAGCGGGGGTGGTGGCGAGGACCTCGCCCGAGGTCCACATGGCTCACCGGAGGTCGGAGCCCAGCGGGGATCCCGAGTTTTGGCTTGACCGCCATGTCGAGAACAACCCGGCCACGGCTGTCGTCTGGCGGAACGATCCGTCCTGGTTCGTCGAACGCTACGCGCCGAAGCTGAAAGGTTACGTCGTCTACAACGATGAGACGATCAACCACGCGACGAGCGTCGCCGGCGCCGCAGACGCTGTCATGGTACACGAATCTCAGCTGGCCGGCCCGCTGCGGAGGGCCCTCTCACTCGCCGGGCTGGACGAGCTTGCGGACGTCCGTGGCCGGTCGTACGACTGGGTCTACGATAATTTCACGTTCAATCGCGATGTCATATTCCGCCAGCAATCGAGTAAGAAATACGAGGTACGCAGTTACGCTGTCTTGACAAACGGCTTCGTTTTCGACGCAGCGGGCGCGGCGCGCGACCGATTCCTCGCCGGCCAGAACGACCACTCGGTGGTCCTCGGCTGGGGACACAACAACAGCGAGGCCGAGTTCTTCCAGTCCGCCGCCGAGAATAACCTGACGACCGTACCAGCAGACTTCCTACGCTCCGCGGCGGCCCCTTCGCGGTGGGAGGTGGAGCTACCGCCTCGCCCGGCGAAGGCCGACCCCACTACGCCAACCTCGCGCAACAGCCACTACGTGGCTTTCGTTATGAGCGATGGCGACAACGCTCAGTGGCTGACAGGTTCCTTTGCGAGAGATGGCCGGTGGTTTGGCTCGCCGCATCGGGGGACCTTCCCCATGACCTTCGATCTCACGCCCGAGATCTCCGCAATCAACGCAACGGCGTTGAAATACTTCTACGACGAAGCGGCCGGCGACCGGTCACCAACTACGTTTGTTACCGCCGGCGGACGCGGGATCAACTATCCGAGTCAGCAAACCGATCCTATCGGTTACGCCATGGCTACCGCAGCGGCGATGGCGCGGATTGATCACAACGTGGTCTCGGTGCTCGACGTGGTCTATGACACCCAGGTGCTCAATGCCTTGGCGTCGCAGCCAGAGATCGACGGCGTCATGTTTAAAACACACGCCGACGCGTACGCCGGCAACAACGGCGCGACCTACTGGCATCGGGGGACGCCGATCGCCTCGGTCCGCTACACGCTTTGGGACGGCTTCGAAACACCGAACAGCTTGGTCGATAAATTAAACAAGGCGCCCCGCGATCCGCTCAACGATGTCGCGTCGTACTCGATCGTCAACGTCCACCCGTGGTCGGTAGGCAAGGCCGGCGGGGCCCAAGGCGACCCAATGAGCAACCTTGCGTACATCGTCGCAAACCTCAGTCCCGGCGTCGAAGTCGTGACTCTTGACGAACTGTTTGTCCACCTCAGAAACAACCGCGAGGGGCTCGGCGGAGCTGACTAACCCGCAAGAAGAACGTTTCTTGCTCCGTGGGCACTCTTAGCCCGACGGTGAAGGAGACCTATGGTATTCAGCGGCGCCCTGACGCATTTGCGATCGGCGTCCGGCTGAGTCGTTCGTGGCTGACAACGGCTCATCGAGCATCGCGAGGCAGGCGAGGGCGCCGTTGGCGTGGTAGATATGCAAGCAAGCCTCGTGCCCCACGAGAGGGCAACGAAAGTTGTGCTGCCAAAGCACACTGCGTGCGCTTCTCGAACGCCGTCAGTAACGACGCAGGCTCCAGCCAAGCCGGATTGCGACCAGACGGCAGACAGCCATGTTTCGCCAAGCCGACACGTCGATCGCCACATCGGGCTGATCACATGGCGCCGAAGGCCCGGAGTCGCCCGAGATAAGCATGACGGCCGAAGGCCGCGTTGTCGCCAACGACTCGAACAAAGCCCAGAGGAGGTTCACCTCGGCTTGGCTGTGCGATGCGTTGTCGATAGCGAGCGGCGTCTCGGTCGCGTCGGCGAACGCCACGATCTCGCTTCCTTTGATCAGCGTGGTCTTGCCGACGTGCTCGTCCCTCAATCAATCGGGATGAATGCCCAATCGGCTAGGCCCTCTCGCTGGTCACTCTTGTGCTCGCGGTCGTTCGCACGCGGCACGCGCTCCTACGCCCGATCGGGCTCACCGGTGCTAGCCCACTCGACAAAGCGACGGTGTACCGTCAGGCGTGAAGAGAACCGAGGCGGAAAGGTCCTGCAGCGCGAGCCGCAGCGGATCATCCAAGGTACGCCCTCGAGGCAGACCCGCCGATCGACCGTCGGGCAGCCGCCCTCGAGCCCCGGCTGGGTCTCGGAGACAAGCAGCCAATGCTCGTCGCCGAGCCGGGTTCGCAGGTCGTCAGTCACGGGGTCAGTCCCAGGCCGCTCCTCCACGTGGGGACGATTGGTCCATCAACAAGGCCCTCTTTCAGGCGTCTCACGACGTTCGCTGAGCAAGGGTTAAGCACGCCACGGATCGAGACTTCGCACTAGAAAGGTAAAGGAATGATCCAAACGCTTACTGCTCTCCGCCGAGGCATAATGAGGACTCAAGGAGGCATATCCTGCGCGCTGTGCTTGATGTGCGTCGCGGCTGCCCGGTCCGCCGACCCAATCCCCGACCTGATTACACCGCGTCAACTTGAGCACACAGGTTTCCAGCAGTCTGGGTCAATCGGGCCGAAGTTTGATTTGCAGACCGACTTCGTGATGGCGTACGGGATCGGTCCGTCGATGGAGGATCGCTTGTCGCAATGGAAGCAGGCCGGGTACGTCCTGCACCTGATGACCGGCGTGTCGTGGGGCGCCTACCAGGATTACCTAGAGGGCGCGTTCGATGGACGCAACCATTGGGACGAAGCGCAAGTCGCGGCAGACGGGAGTCAGATTCTGCACGGAGCGACAAAGCCTTACATGGTTCCATCGGTGGCGTTCAGCCAGTATTTGGAAGGCGGTGTGAAGCGAGCAATAGACCATGGAGTGGTGGGCGTGCACCTGGAAGAGCCGGAATTCTGGGCGCGAGCGGGTTTCAGTGAGGCGTTTAAACGCGAGTGGCAGATCTACTACAACGAGCCGTGGCAGCGACCCGACAGCAGCGTCGACGCCCAGTACCGCGCTAGCAAACTCAAGTATTACCTGTACAGGCGAACGCTCGATCGGCTCTGCTCATCCATGAAGGAGTACGCGCTCGTCCGGCACAACCGGCCCGTGCGTTTCTACGTGCCGACGCACAGCTTGCTGAACTACACGCAATGGAGAATCGTGAGCCCCGAGTCGGCGTTGATCGACCTGCCGGGCGTCGACGGCTACATCGCGCAGGTGTGGACCGGCACGGCACGAACGCCAAACACCTACGCTGGTCGGACGGCGGAAAGAACGCTGGAAACGGCATACCTAGAGTACGGAATCATGCAAGAACTCACCCGTGGGACCGGCCGCCGGATGTGGTTCCTCCATGATCCGATCGAGGATAACCCAAGACACGATTGGGGTGATTACCGAGCAAACTACATCCGCACCCTCGTCGCGTCGCTGTTGCATCACGACGTTTGGCGTTACGAAGTTTCTCCGTGGCCCAAACGCGTCTTCCAAGAACGCTACCCGGCGAATAGCCCAGACGCGACCAGGATTGGTGGTGATTACGCGACCACTCTTGCCGTTGTCTTCAACCAGTTGCGGGACATGCGGCAGCCCAGTGTTGACTATGGCGGAGGCACGCAGCCGATTGGTGTTTTCCTAGCCGACTCAGCCATGTTTCAACGCGCCGATCCCGCCTTCAGCGAAGGCCTCGCCGATAGCCCCGACGACGACTCAAGGCAGACTCGAGACGAGATCCACAGCTTGTCGAGTTTTTATGGGCTGACCTTGCCACTCATCAAACACGGCGTCCCGGTTCGGCCTGTTCAATTGGACAACGTCCTCCGCGTCCCGGGCTACCTCGACGACTACCGCGTGCTGGTGCTCAGCTACGAGTTCATGAAGCCGCTGCAGCCTGGCGTTCATCTCGCTCTGGCTCGATGGGTCGAGGCCGGCGGCACGCTGATCTATGTCGGAGCCGACACCGATCCATTCCACGCCGTGCGCGAGTGGTGGAATCAGTCGGGTCGATCCTACAGCAGCCCCAGCCAGCACCTGTTTGAATGCCTAGGCATGCCGTTGGCGCCCGATGCCGGGGAATTTGAATGCCGTAAGGGGCGCGCAATCGTCAGGCGGAAGCACCCCTCTTACTACTCGCGGTCGGAAACGAACGCGGAAGAGTTCCGGCGTGTCGTGCGCGGCGCCGTCGAGTCAGGTGGGGGTGACTGGGAAGAACGCAACTACCTGCGATTACGGCGGGGGCCGTACGTGATTGCCGCAGTGCTGGACGAAGCGGTGAGCAACGATCCATTGGTTATGCGAGGCGCCTTCCTCGATTTACTCGATCCGCACTTGTCCGTCTGTAGAGAAGTAACTGTCCGTCCTGGCGAGCAAGCATGGCTGCTCGACCTGCAGGCCGTCTCGTCAAAGGACCCTTTGCTGTTGGCAGCCGCGGGACGTGTGGAAGCATGGAACTGTGATGGCCGGAGGCTGACTTATCAGATCTCGACGCCCGAAGGGATTCGCGCCAGTACACGCATTCGGCTGTCATCCGCTCCGGCCAGGATTACGGTGGACGGGTCACCGTGTCAGGATGTGCAATGGGACGAAGCGTCGCGAACCGTTCTGCTGCGACACGACGGGCGACCCGCAGGAGTCGAAGTCAGTGTAGAGCTTCAACCCAGTTCTTAGTCGTGGGGCTTCGGTGCGAGACACCGGCCTGGCAGACGCGTCGCCCCGGCAACCGATGTTCCCTATTGCGGCTGTCCCCAGCGGGGGAAACACCAGGCGCCGCCGCCGAGAACCGACGCGCCGCCGCCGTTTATGACGGGTAGAAGATGGGCTGACCTGCCCCCGGAAGCCGCCAGCATCGCCCCCCAAAGTGTGCCACCCGGAACGAAAAACCCCGAGAAACGCTGTGTTTCCCGGGGTTCTGAGAGCGCAAAGGTACCCCGTAGGGGAGTCGAACCACCGCCGGAATCGTCGGGAGAAACCGCGATTTCCGGCGAGGGTGACGCAGGGGGTGGAGACACCGACCCGGCCCTCGCTGTGATTCGCGACGCTTGGCCGTACCTGACCGACGCCGACCGGCGGGCCATTCTGCGTGTCATTCGAGAGGCCGCGGCGACCGGTTAAGCTACCGGAGCGACCACGCGAGGGGGCTAGGCTTAGCGGCCGAATCGGCGGGTATCCCAACCGCCCCGCCCCCTCGCTTTCTGAGCGTTGGGAGCCGCGAGGGAGGCGGCAGTGATGGGTTACACGACGCGGCTACAGACTGACGGCACGCACCCCCTTTGCCGGTTCCTTCACCGGTTGCGGATTGAACAGGCATTCCTAGAGATGGCCCTCGAGCGGGACCGCCAAGCGTTGCGGGTTCTATCTGGGCCGGGCCTACCCTGGGCAGAACAGCGGGCCGTGCGGCGTCAAAACGAGCGGGACCTGCACCGCTGGCCGCTGCCGTGGAAGCGTTGGGACGAGGAGCGGTTCCGCTGCCTCAATCCAACCGAGGAAGGCGTCTACACCGACCCTGGCGGCCGCACCGCCTACCTTCTGAAGCGTTTCCGCGGGCCGAACGGCGGCGAGCCCCCGCTGCTGCGTTGCTACCGGGAAGCCCAGCAGTGGTGCGAGGATGCGGGCCGTGGCCCGTTCGCTGCACAACGCATAGACGCCGCCTACGAAGCCCACACCGCGGCCGTGGAGGCCGTGCGGCAGGCTGACGATTTCAACGGCACGGGCGAGGAGCCGTACCTGCAAGCGGCACGAGAAGCGGCAGGGAAGTTGTTCACGATGCTGCCGCTGCCAAAACCGGAGCCGCAGCCCGCGACGCCGAAGCCGGAACCAAAGGGGAAGCGGCGGGGGCCGACCCTGACCGCCGATGAGGAGCGGCTACGGTTCCGCATCGCGTGGGCATGGGCTCGGTACAACGAAGCGTGGCCAGAGTGGAAGGCTAAGCAAGGGCTCAAGGGTAACCCTCGCAAGGATGTAGCGTTCTACGATTGGTGTGGCGACAACGGGATTCAAATCCCAAAGGTTACGCCGACGGACTTGTTGGAACCGGGACACGAATGGCACACGACAATTGAGAACGCCATTCATGCTGTAAAGACTCACCTAAAGCGACACCACCTGACGCTCGAGCAATACCGCGACGACCTTAATAGACGGGGCGTGCTCTAGCAGTTCGCACTGTTAGCTCTCACAGTTGCCAAGCGGCGGAAAAAAACCGCAAGCGGCCCACTACCGAACGCCACGAGCCGAAGCCGGCCCGTGGCGTTTTTTGTTGCTCTCACAGTTTCCGTGAGCGTTTGAGCCCTGCGTCGGTATCGCGTGAACTATGCGGCACGCGAGACGCACTCGCACCGTTTCACCCGGAGGGCATAGCCATGCTCGCACGTGTTAAGCCCGCCCAGAGTCAGAGCGACAGCGAAGTGCTGACGCTGCATGAGGCGGCCCGTCTGCTCCGCGTTTCCGAACGCACCGCCTGGAAGCTGGCCAAAGCGGGCCGGCTGCCCGGTTCACAACTGGGCAACCAATGGCGGTTCCTGCGTTCGGAGTTGCTCGAGGCTGTTGCTTCGCCTGACGCGGAGTGAATCACACCCCAACCGAAAAGACACACTGTGAAGCTACCGACCCCCCAACACAACGACGACCTGGCCGCCGACGTGGCCGACCACAACGAAACCCGCGACGCCCTCGAGGCGGCCGAGGCGGACCTCGAGCGGCAAGTTACCGGGCTCGTGAATCGGCCCGGCGACCTGGACCCGAAAAAGCTGGCCGCGACCCGCGACAAGCTGCTGGCACAGCGGTTCAACCATGCCCGCGAGCGGCTCGAGTTATGCCGGCAGGGGGCCGCCCTGCTCGACCGGCTGGCGGAGGACAACCGGCGTTCCGCTACCGAGGCGAAGGCCCACCGCGAGGAAACCCGCCGGGAGCTACTCGAGGCGGCAGCGGCCAATGGGCGTTCGGGCGACCTGCTGCCCGGGGCACTGCTCAACCGCCAACACGCCCGCGAGGAATTCGAGCGGCTGACGCTGCAAAGCGACCCGCGATGGCATGAGGCTGTGGGGCACGTGACGAACGCAGACCGCGAGGAGCGGCACCTGCGGAAGCTGGCCGAGCAAAACGACGACGACACCGCCGAGGCCGAGCGTCGGCTGCGGCTCATTCTTAAATCTCAACTGGTAATCGACCAATGACCACACGTGAAAAGAAGCCGACCAAGCCCACCGCGTTTCAGGCCCTAGTGATGAACCGAGTTCGGGCGACCGGGTTCTCGGGACCGCTCGGGATTCTGCCGGGCTATTTCAACCTCTAGGCGATGAGTAAGGCCCCGCTGCGGGCACAAGTCGACGCAATCCGGGCGAAGTACGAACGGCTCCGCGAGGAGCGGGGGCAATAACGAAACAACCCGGCGAGCCCCTCATTCGTTCAAGGCCGAGGGGCCGCCGGGTCATATCGAAAGGACACACAAATGATACACGATGGCGAAGGGTGGCGACACGATGCGGCCGCCCACCGTAAGGCGTTCGCGAAGGTAGACACCGCGGCCCGTGCTGCGGGCCTGACCGGCGACGGCGACCTCGAGGCGGGGCAACTACAAACGCTTCAAGGCGTGCTGCGGGCGAATGAGTTGTACCTCGAGGCGACCCTCGGCCCGTTGCCCACCTGGCTACAAGATGCGTGCCTGGACCGCTGCCGGCGAATCGTCGCGAACACGAGCCCGACCACGGCACCGGCAAACGAGACCGGCGAAACCGAATCGACGGTAGCCGCCAAGGCGACCGACGCGGCCGAGCGGCTGGGGCTCGATGGCGACGCCGCGACGCCGCACAAGTGGGCCGACCTGAGCGACGACGCCCAGCGGGTAGCGGCCCGGCTGTGCGATGAGTTCCTCGAGGCGGCCCGGTTGCCGCGTGACCTGGCCGACCACGCCCACCGCGTTGCGTGCTCACTGGCCGGCAGCAGCAGCGAGGAGCGTATCGGGGCTGCGGTGCGACGGCTGCGGATGCTGCCCGACCCGCTAAGCGGGACCGACGCCGACGCCGAAGCGGCCGAGCTTGCGTGGCGTGACCCCGAACCGCCGAAGCCCAAGGCGACCGGCCCGGCGTTTGATAGCGGCAAGCTGTCCGCCATGGCGGCCGCGTTGCGGGGAGGGGCCATCGAATGAGCGGAGCCCTCGAGATAGCCCTCGGCAAGCCGGACCGCACCGGGGCTCGCAAAGTGGTGGCCGTCAGAGGCGAGCGGGTTCACCTGGACCGTTTCGACCCGGCCGTGGCGTGGAAGCGTGGCAAGTTCGCTGAGGCGGCCGCTGAGGCGTTGGGGCTCGACCCCGAGGCCGTGGCCGACATAGCGGCGACGGTTGCAACGGAGGCCGTACGGGCGGACCTCGAGGCGGCTAGCGGCGACGCTAAGCCGGAACCGCCGAGCGGCTGGCGGCCCTCGGTTGTTTGTATGGCGGAAGTGACGCCGAAACCGATTCGCTGGTTGTGGCCGGGGCGTATCGCGGCGGGGCGTGTTTCGTTGCTGGTCGGGATGCCGGGCTGCGGCAAGTCGTTTCTGAGCTGCGACATTGCGGCCCGTATCACCACGGGGAGCCCCTGGCCCGATGGGGCCACGTGCGAGCGGGGCTCGGTTGTGCTGGTCGGGGCGGAGGACGACGCGGCCGACACCGTGAGGCCGCGGCTAGACGCCCACCACGCCGACCCGAGCCGCGTGCATTCGCTGCGGGGCGTTGTGCGGACCGATGGCGACGAGACGACCGAACTAGGGTTCACGCTGGCCGACGTGGGGCCGCTGCGGGAGACGCTCGAGCAAGTGGCCGACTGCCGGCTGGTTTGTATCGACCCCATCGGAAGCTTTCTCGGCGGCCGCTGCGACGCCCACCGCGATAACGAAGTGCGGGCCGTGCTGGCCCCCGTAGCGAAGATGGCCGAGGAGACCGGGGCGGCCGTGCTCATCATCGCCCACCGGCGGAAGTCGGCCGGGACGTTTGCCGACGACACGGCCCTCGGCTCGCGAGCGTTTACGGGGCTGGCCCGTAGCGTCTGGCACCTATCGCCGGACCCCGACACCAAGGGGCGGCGGCTGTTGCTGCCCGGCAAAAACAACCTCGGCCCGGACGCCGGCGGCTTGGCGTTCAGTATCGGCGGCGACCCGGCCCGGCTGCTGTGGGAGTCGGTCCCCGTGGAAATGTCAGCCGATGAGGCCATGGCTCGCGAATCGTCGGGCCGCGACGGCGACGGCTCGGCCCTCGATGAGGCCGTGCGATGGCTCCGCGAGGCGTTGGCGATGGGGCCGCGACCTGGCAAGGAGTTGAAGTCGGACGCCCGCCGGGATGGCGTGAGCGAGCGGACGCTCGACCGGGCCAAGGCGAAGTTGGGAGTCGAAAACGCCCCCGATGGGTTCGGCGGCCCCTGGCTGTGGCGGCTGCCCCCCTCGGCGGAATCCGCCAGAGTCTGCCAAGAGTTCCCAGAGTCTGCCAAGGGTAATTCCTTGGCGAACACTGGGGAGACTGTGGCGGACTCTGTGGGAGACCTCGCCGGATGGGAGGCCCCGTAATGAGCTACCCGCCAGCGACGCCGCACTCGATGGGCGTGCTCGCCGAGCTGCTGGCCAAGTGGGGCGTGGGGCTCCGCGTGGTCGATGGCGAGCTGCGGATACGCGACCCGGCCGGGCGACTGATCGACGCCGACCGGGCGGCCGTGCGGCACTATGCGGCGGACCTGGCCCGGATGCTCGAGGGGCGAGACGACGAACCGCCCTACCTGGACCCGACCCGTTGCCCGCGATGCGACGCCGACCTCGAGGCGGACGCCGTGGCCTACCGGACCGACGCGGCCGGGGGGCTGCTCGAGCGGTGCATGGCCTGCGGGGCGACGTGGCCCTGGGGACGGCCCGAAGGTACTACCCCGGCCCGCGAGCCGACCAACCAACGGAAGAACACAGACACCTAACTCGCTTTAGGTAGCAACCCATGGCGACCGCCCCCCTACGACGCTGCGGCCGATGCCGGCGGCTATCACGTGGCAAGTGCGAAGCATGCCACCGAACCCAGCGACGCAGCTACGACCGGACGCGGCCATCGGACCCGTTCTATTGCTCGCGTGCCTGGCGGAAGCTGCGGGCCGCGTTCCTGGCCGAACACCCGTTATGCCGCGACTGCCTATCGGCGGGACGCACCACGGCGGCCGCGGAAGTTCACCACCGCGAGAAGCGAGCCGACCGGCCCGACCTGGCTCTCACGTGGGGCAACCTCGAGGCGTTATGCAAGGGCTGTCATTCGCGACGCACCAACCGCGGGGAGTGAAGGGGGTAGGGGGGGCCGTCTGTTTCTAACGCGAACCGGCTGTTAGTCGGGGCGAGAGACTCGCTGATTTTTTCCACGGTTTTGCATAGGGGGTAGTGAAGATGGGCAAGCGAGGCCCGAAACCGAAGCCGCTGGCGGTCCTGAAGTTAGAGGGAGCCTATCGGGGCTACCTGCCGAAGCGTGGGCCGGTCACCGGCGGCGACGCGTTACGCAAACCGGATGACCTTCAGCCGGACGCGTCGGACATGTGGGACCACGTGACGCGGACCCGTGGGCCGTGGCTGTGCTCGAGCGACGCGGCCTCCCTGGCGGCCCTGTGCGAGTCGTGGGCGTTCCTGCGTGAGTGCAGCCGCCGACTAGAGGCCGACCCGACCGACCGCGACACACGCGTCGCCTGGGCCGCTTACGCGGGGTTCTTCACCAAGATGGCGGCCGCGTTCGGGCTGACCCCCGGCGACCGGGCCAGCCTCGGCGAGGATAAAGCCGAGCGGGACGCGGACGCCGAGCTAGAGGGGATGCTTAGCTGATGCTCGAAATACTCGGCGTTATCGGAACCGACGCGACCGCCCGCGACCTGCGGCGGCAGATTGAAGCCGCCCCCGAAAGCGAGCGGGGCGAAGTCTATATCGACTCGAGGGGCGGCAGCCTGGCGGAAGCCGACCGCATGCTCGAGCTGCTCCGCCCCCATCGGCCGACCGCCTTAATCGACACGGCCCATTCCGCTGCGGCTTATCTGGCGGTGCAACTGCCCCGCCGGATGGTGTACCCGTTCGGCGAGCTGCTGATTCATTCGGCGTGGCGGTGCGACGGCAGAACGGGCGACAGCGACGCCGAAGAAATCGCCAAGCGAAACCGGATGATGGCGGCAGCGTTCGTTGCCCATTCGCGGCTGACGCTCGCCGAAGTGGAGACGCTCATACGGGGCGAAAGCTACGTCAAAGCCGATGAGGCCGTGCGATGGGGGCTCGCCGATGGCGTTGTGCGGTTCTAGGCCCCACGTGGCCCGCTGTGGCGTCGGGGCGTTTCCGTGGCCAAAGTATCGGGCCGGGCCGTTGCGTCGCGTGAGGCGGCGGCTGTGGGGCTCGGTTTGACCGGCCGGCGTTCTATTGGTACAAACTCGGACAAGCAATGGCCGAACACCCGATTACCGACAAGCTACGCGAGGCCGTTCTCGACGACTCGCAGTCGTTCAACTCGCTGGCGGCGGAGACCGGCATAAGCCGGCCGACGCTGGTTCGGTTCGCCAAGGGCGACGGAACCCTGCGTCTCGACCACGCCGAGACGCTGTGCCGCTATTACCAACTCGAGCTAGTCAAACGGAAGGGCTGAGGCCATGGCGTCGGTTGTCACAGAGACCGCGAGCGGCCGGAAACGCTACCGAGTGGCGTTCCGCGATGAGAACGGCAAGCGGCGGGCCGTGCGGCTGCCCGGCGTCAGCAAGAAAGACGCCGCGGAAATAGCGAGCAAAGTTCAATCCATCGTATCGGCGAGGATTGCCGGGGCTCCGCTGAGCAACGCGACCGCCGAATGGCTCGCGAGCCTCGGCGACGACCTGCACGCGAAGCTTGCCGGCGTGGGGCTGTGCGGCCCCCGCAAGGCGGCGACGCTGGCCGCGTTCCTCGATTCTCTCATCGGCGAATGGGCCGCGAGGGAAGGCAATGCGAAACCGGCCGAGCGAACGGTAATCAACTGGAAGGCGGCCCGCGGGAAGCTTTGCGAGGGGCTCGCCGAGGATATGCCGCTGCGGGATATCACCGCCGAGCATGCGAAGCGATGGCGGGAGTGGCTGTCCGCAAAACATGCCCCCGCGACCGTGGCGGCCCACGTGAAGCGAGCGAAGCAGTTCTTCCGCGAGGCCGTAGAACGGGGCTACTTGGCCGAATCGCCATTCGAGGGGCTCATCGCGGGCGACGACAGCAACGCAGAGCGGAAGGCGTACGTTCCCGCGGCCGACGCCGATAAGTTGCTCAAGGCGGCACCGGACAGCGAGTGGAAGCTGCTCATTGCCCTGGCCCGCTATGGCGGCTTGCGGACGCCGAGCGAATCGCTACGGCTCAAGTGGTCCGATATCGACTGGGCCGGCGGCACGATGCGGGTGACCTCGCCGAAGACCGCCAAGCAAGGCAAGGCGTCGCGAACGGTTCCGCTATTCGAGGAGTTGCTGCCGTACCTGCGGGACGCACTCGAGGCGGCACCCGAGGGGGCCGTTTACTGCGTGACCCGCTACCGAAGCGGCGAGGCCAACCTGCGAACGCAACTGCTGCGGCTGATTGCCCGTGCGGGCCTGACGCCCTGGCCGCGGCTGTGGCATGCCATGCGGGCGAGCCGGGCGACCGACCTAGCCGACCGGTTCCCCTCGCACGTGGCGGCCGCGTGGCTGGGCCACACCGAAGAAATCGCACGCCGCAACTACCGGAGCGTGACCGCCGAACACCTCGCGATAGCGAGGGGCGAGCTACCCGGCCGAGACGCCGCTAAGGGTGACGCAGGGGGTGGAGCGCAAGGGGCCGGAAACCGGCAGAAATCGGCGTCACCCGCTGCACCACCCGGAACGAAAAACCCCGAGAAACGCTGTGTTTCCCGGGGTTCTGAGAGCGCAAAGGTACCCCGTAGGGGAGTCGAACCCCTGTCTCCGCCGTGAGAGGGCGGTGTCCTGGGCCACTAGACGAACGGGGCGGGTTGTTCACTAGCCGCGGATGGCCGGTCACGTAGTATCGGCGCTCCTCGGGGGCGGGGCAAGGACCCTCGTCGGGCTGCCGGTTGTAGGGCCCCCGCGAACGGGCGGCGGCGGTTATCGCCGCTTCCGCTGCAGGAGCATGCCGTCTTCGCCGTGGTGGGTCAGCAGCAGGGCGCCGTCGGCCGCGTACTCGGCGAACAGGTCGAAGATCGCTTCCTCCTCGCCCGGCCACGGGTACGCGAAGACGAGGTCGAAGTCGTCCGCCTCGAGGCCCAGCAGCTCGTAGCCGTCGTGCCCGTCGGTGCGAAGCCAGGTAACCGACCTCGCCAGGTTGTAGGCGTGGCTCTCGATGACCTGCTCGCCGCCGGTGGGGACGAAGCTGCCGGCGACGAACTCGACGTCGAAACCGTGGTCGTCGGCCAAGCCCCGAGCGATCTCGACGAGTTCGGGCTCGATCTCGATGCCGGCCGCGTCGAATCCCGCTAGGCTCGCCAGACACGTGACCACGCCGATGCCGCTGCCCCACTCGAGGAATCTCGGCCCCGTTGTCAGCCGGGCCTCCTCGATCCGTTGCAGCGAGTGGTGGACCTCCACAAAGTCGCTCGGCACGAAGGCGGGCACCGGCCGCTCGCGATGGTCGTTGCTGAACCGCTCGACCAGGTCGTCCGCGCAATCGAAAAGGTCGCGCACACGCGGCGGCAGGGGCCGAGCGTCCGAGTGCAGCTCTATTTCGACTAGCCGAGCCATCGAGGGTTCGCGCCTGCGGCGCCTAGGGGGACCGGGCCGTTAGACCCGGATAGTCCAGCCGCGTGACCACATCCAGGCGAGCAACAACCACCAACACGCGACGAACCAGCACGCGTAGGCGACCGAGGCGAGCCGCGGATCGTTCAGGCCGACGGTGTGCAGCGGCTCGACGAAGCCGTTGGTGTAGATCCAATCCTTAAGCGTCCGGTCGCTCACTCGGAAGACCGTCAGCGCCCTGGCGACGAAACCGGACGCGACGAAGACAAAGATCGCGTTCACGCCGACCACCTCGAAAGCGGTCGCGACGCGGCGGACGCGGGGCGATTCTCTCCCGTACCGGTCGAACACGGCCAAGCAAGCCGCCAGGCAAACCATGCCCAGGCCGCCGCTCACGAGCACGAAGCTCGGCGTCCACAACGCCTTGTTGACGTACTGGCCCCACCCCGGGTGCGGCCCGTTGTGCCAGAGCCATCCCGCCGCCGCTAGCAAGCCGCCAACGGCGAGCAGGCCGATGAGGGTCCGCCCTCCCGCCGCGTCCGCCCCGCGGAGCCGGCGGCCGACAGCGTAGCCGATCAGCACCGTGACGATCGACGGCAACGTGCTGAGGAGCCCTTCCGGGTCGGTCGGGTGGCTCGTCGCCTGGGTCCACATGTGCGGTTCGCCGATGACGGCCACGTCGACGACCCGCACGATGTTGCCGGTGGGCGTCATCCGCTCGGCGGGGGGCACGTCGGGAGGCGCGAAATCGAGCAGCAGCGAGTACAGCACGAGCAGGCCGACCGCCGCGACCGCTTGTCCCCGGGCCCCCAGCGTCAGCACGATCACCGACCCGAACAGGTAAGCCAGGCCGATCCGCTGCAGCACGCCGGGCCAGCGCAGGGTGGCCCAGTCCCACGAATCGGAATACCCCAGCGGAACGGAGATCAGCCGACCCGACGCGTTGAGCAGCAGCCCCAACGCGATCAAAGAGAACACCCGGCGGGCAATCCGGCGCCACACGGCGGGCGTCGGCCGCCCGCGCTCGCCGGTGTACTTCGCGAAGCTGTAGGCCATCGCGACGCCGACCATGAAGAGAAAGAACGGGAAGATCAGGTCGGTCGGCGTCAGGCCGTGCCAATCGGCGTGTCCCAGAGGCCAGTACATCTGGCCCCAGTCGCCCGGGTTGTTGACCAGGATCATCGCCAGGATGGTCAGCCCTCGCATCACGTCGAGCGACAGCAACCTCCCGCGGTGGGCCGCCTGTCCGCCGGCTGGGGAGGACGCCTCGGCGGGGGCGGGGGTGGGGTGGACGGTTGTCATGCCGCACAGCATAGCGGCGCCGGATCGATCCGGCTCGCGGGCAAGCGCAGCCGTACCCGCGATCTTGCGGCATGCCGGTTGCTGGCGGGGGTTGCTGACCGCGGCGGCGGGGTTTGGTAGGCTGGCGGGTCCGCAACCCCGCGCCAGGCCCCTCCTCTTACCGTCATCGAGCCCTGTTCAGACATGGCAGACCAACTCAACGTCGGCATGATCGGCGCCCGCTTCATGGGGCGCACCCATTCGAACGCCTACACGAAGGTGGGCCAGTTCTTCGACTTGCCGCTCCAGCCGGTGATGAAATGGGTCTGCGCCCGTGACGGCGACGAGACACAGGCTTTCGCCGACCGGTTCGGCTGGTCCAAGAGCAGCGACGACTGGGAAGAGGTCGTCGCCGACAAGGGCATCGACCTGATCGACATCTGCACGCCGGGCGCGACCCACGCGCCGATCGCCATCGCGGCGGCCCAGGCGGGGAAGCACGTGTTTTGCGAGAAGCCCCTCGCGAATAGCCTCGACGACGCCCGCAAGATGCTAGCGGCCGTCCGCGAGGCGGGCGTGCGGCACATGGTGAATTTCAATTACCGGCGGTGCCCGGCCGTGTCGCTCGCGCGGCAGATGATCGCGGCGGGCGAGATCGGAGAGGTCCGGCAGTACCGGGCTGTTTACCTGCAGGACTGGTTGGTCGACCCGTCGGCGCCGATGAGCTGGCGGCTCGAGAAAGAGGTGGCCGGCTCCGGTGCGCACGGCGACCTGAACGCCCACCTGATCGACCTCGCGCGGTTCTTGACCGGCGACGAGATCACCCGGGTGGTCGGCGACCTGAAGACGTTCGTCACCGAACGCCCTTACCCCGACGGGTCGGGCGCGGGGATCGGCGCGTCGGGCGATTCGGGCAAGTCGGGGGTGGGCAAGGTAACCGTCGACGACGCCGCGGTGTTCCTAGCCCGTTTCGCGGGCGGGGCGATCGGCACGTTCGAGGCGACCCGCATGGCGACCGGCCGCAAGAACTACAACCGGTTCGAGATCAGCGGCAGCAAGGGCACGCTGGCGTGGAACTTCGAAGAGATGAATACGCTGGAGTACTACTCCACGGCCGAACCGACCAACCGCCAAGGCTTCAAGACCATCATGGCCACCGAACCGGACCACCCCTACGCCGGCGCCTGGTGGCCGCCGGGCCACTTGCTCGGCTACGAACACACGTTTGTGCATGGCGTGCGCGACCTGATCCAAGCGATCGCCGCCGGCGGCGACGTCGCGCCCGACTTCCGGGACGGCGCGCAGTGCGTCGCGGTGCTCGAGGCGGTCGAGTCGTCGGCCGAGTCGGGCGGTTGGCAAGACGTCGAGCGGGTGGAGTAGCCCCCCTAGCCGCGACACACACCGCACCAGCAAGAAGCGCCAGGAACCGCGCGACCTTTACCGACCGCTCAACAGGCGCCGTCAGGAAGACGGGCATCCGCGCCGCCTGCCCGGCGCCGTTCGTCACCCCTGCCGATGGCCGACCTGGACCGCCTCGCGAAGCTCTCCCCCGACCAGCGCAACCGCTTGCAGCAGCGCCTGGCGTCCCGCGCCGCCGCGAAGCTGCGTGCGGCGGCCGGCGCGCCGGCGCCCGCGCAGGCCGCCGGCCGCCAGCGCCCGGTCGAGCCCGGCGCGCCGATCGCGGTGATCGGGATGTCCGGCCGCTTCGCGGGCGCGCCGGACGTGGAGGCTCTTTGGCGGATGATCCGCGACGGCCGCGACGGCGTCACCGAGGTGCCGGCCGACCGTTGGAATGTCGACGACTTCTACGACCCGGCCGGCGGCCCGGGCAAGTCGACCACGCGTCGCGGCGCGTTCGTCGACGGCGTGGACTTGTTCGAGCCTACCTTCTTCGGTGTCACGCCGAGGGAGGCCTCCCGTATGGACCCGCAGCAGCGGATGCTGCTCGAGGTCGCGTGGGAGACTCTCGAGAACGCCGGCTGGCCCGCCGACCGCATCGCCGGCTCGGTGTGCGGCGTGTACGTCGGGGTCGGCGGCACCGACTACATGAAGGCGCCCGTCCACTCCGCGGGTTACTACCAGCTGATCGACGCGCACGTGGGGACCGGCAACGCCCTGTCGATCGCGTCGAACCGCGTGTCGTACGTGCTCGACCTGAAGGGCCCGAGCCTGTCGGTCGACACCGCGTGCAGCTCCAGCTCGCTCGCGATCCACCTCGCCGTGCAGAGCCTCCGCTCGGGCGAGTCCGACGCGGCCCTCGCGGGCGGCGTGAACGCGATCCTCGTCCCCGACGTGACCATCGCGTTCAGCCAAGCCCACATGCTCGCGCCCGAGGGGCGGTGCCGCTCGTACGACGCGGCGGCCAGCGGCTACGTGCGCGGCGAGGGCTGCGCGTTGGTCATGCTGAAGCGGCTGGACGACGCGCAGCGCGACGGCGACGACATCCTCGGTGTGATCCTCGGCAGCGCGGTCAACCAAGACGGCCGCACCGCCGGCATCGCCGCGCCGAGCGTGCACCAGCAGCAGGCGTGCCTGCACGCTGCACTAGCCGACGCGGGAATCTCGCCGGCGGATGTCGACTATGTGGAGGGCCACGGCACAGGCACCCCCTTGGGGGACCCGGTCGAGCTGCAAGCGCTGGCCGGCGTGTTCCGCGGCGACGGCGACGGGGACCGCCCGCTCTGGGTGACGAGCGTCAAGGCCAACATCGGCCACACCGAGACGGTGTCGGGCGTCGCTGGCTTGATCAAGACGCTCCTGCTTATGCGCCAAGAGCAGGTCCCGCCGCAGCTCCACCTGAAGCAGCTCAACCCGCACGCGGGCACGGCGGGTTCGCGGGTCCAACCGCTCCTGGAGCCGCAGCGGTGGCCGAGCCGGCTGGCCGAGGAGGGGCGGCGCCGGATCGCTGGCGTCAGCTCGTTCGGCTTTGGCGGCGCCAACACCCACATCGTCGTCGCCGAGGCGCCGCTGCCGCCGAGCGTCGACGACGCGACGCCCGACCGCCCGGCCCACGTGGTGAAGCTGGCCGCCAAGACGCCCGACCGCGTGCCCGAGCAAGCCAAGCGGCTAGCCGATTGGCTTCGCGCCGACGGCGCGGGAGCCGAGCCCGCCGATGTCGCCTACACGGCCAACACGGGGCGGTGCGACTTCCCCCACCGAGTGGCCCTCGTGGCGGCGGATCGGGACGAGTTGCTGGACCAGCTCGATAGCGTGGCGGCCGGCGCCCGAGCCGACGACGCCCTGCCGGCGCGCGACGCGGTCCGATCCTGCTGGCTCTTCACGGGGCAGGGCGCCCAGCGTTCGGGAATGGGAAGCCGGCTGTACGACGCCGAGCCCGTGTATCGCCGTGTCGTCCAGCGGTGCGACGCGGTCTTCGCCGAGCTGCTCGGCGTGCGCGTCGCCGACCTGCTGGCCGAGGCCGACGACCCGCGGGTCCACCAAACCCTCTACACGCAGCCCGCGCTGTTCGCGGTGGAGTGCGGGCTGGCGGAACTTTGGGGTTCGTGGGGCGCGCGGCCCGACGTGGTGCTCGGGCACAGCATCGGCGAGATCGCGGCCGCCGTGACGGCCGGCGTGCTCACCCTCGAGGACGGCGCCCGCTTGGTCGCCCACCGCGCCCGACTGATGCACGGCGCGCCCGGCGATGGCGGGATGGCGGTCGTGTTCGCCGACGCGGCGGCCGCTTCGGAAGCGCTAGAAGGCCGCCAAGACCGGCTGGCGATCGCCGCCGTAAACGGCCCGGCCAACACGGTGCTCTCGGGCGACAAGTTGGAGCTCCAGGCCGCGCTGGCCGACCTGCGCGAGCGGGGGATCGAGTCGAAGCGGCTGGACGTGTCGCACGCGTTCCACTCGCCGCTTATGGACCCGGTGCTCGACGAATTCCAGTCGATCGCCGGCCAGATCGAACACCGCCCGCCGCGCGTGCCCATCGCATCGAACGTGAAGGGCCGGCTCCTGACCGACGAGACCGCGCCGGCCGACTGGTCCGCTTACTGGCGCGACCACCTACGCAACACGGTTCGATTCACCGACGGCGTGGCCGCAGCCGCCGCGACGGGCGCCACGCATTGGATCGAGGTCGGCCCGGCGCCGGTGCTGGCCGGAATGGCGGCGAAGTCGGGCGCGGCGTTCGCTGGCGAGCCGCGCTGGATCCCTTCGCTGCGGCCGAGCGTCGACGACACGCGCGCGGTCATGGCCGCGCTGGCCTCGCACTGGGCCGGCGGCGGCTACGTGGACTGGCGGGGAGTCTACCGGGGGAGGGGCCGCCGGCGCTTGCCGCTGCCCAACTACCCGATGAAGCGCGAACGCTTCTGGTACGAGAACCTCCAGCCGGCGCACGGCCCGAACGCGGTCGCCCGCGCCGGCGAGGGCGACTCGCCTACGCTCGGCGCGCGGCTGCCGGTCGCGACGGGCGGCGACCTGTACGAGGCGCCCGTCGACGACCACACCCCGGCCTGGATCGGCGACCACCGCGTGAGCGGCTCGATCGTCGCGCCGGCGTCGCTGTACCTGGAGCAAGCGCTCGCCGCCGCGTGCAGCGTGGCCGACGGGTCGCCGAGCCCGGTGCTGGTGACCGATGTCGAGATACGCCGCGCCCTGACCGTCGCGGACAAGTCGCGTCTGCGGGTGCAGACGCACGTCGAGGGTGGGGCTTACGACCGTCGCAGCGTATCGATCCACGCGGCGCCCTCCGACCAGCGGAAGGCCGAGTGGGTCGAACACGCCGTGGCGACCATCCGTCGCTGGGATGCGGCGCCCGCTGTCGCGCCGGCGGACAGGCAGGGCGTGGAGGGCCGCGCCGTCCAGCGGCTGCGCCGCGCGGAGTTCTACCGGCAGATCGGCGAGCGGGGCCTCGAGTACGGTCCCGCGTTCCGGGTGCTGGAGGATGTCTATCGGTCCGAATACGACGCGTTCGCCGACCTGGCGCCCCACAAGTCGGTCGCCGCCGAGGTGGACCGCTACCGCTTGCACCCGGTGCTCGGGGATGCGTTGCTGCAGACCGTTGCGTGCACGCTGCCACTGGAAGCCGATGGCTCGAACAGCCCGTACACGTATCTGCCTGTGCGCGTCGAGTCGGTCCGCAGCTGGCGGGCCATCAAGAAGGGAGAGCCGCTGCACGCCTACGCGGTGCGTCGGGACCCGGCTCCGAGCTCCCAGCAAGCTAGCCCGAACACGATCGACGCCGACGCGTGGCTCCTCGACGGCGACGGCCGGCCGATCGTTGAACTCCGGGGCGTCCGAGCCAAGCGGCTCGCCGACCCAGCCGGCCGGGGCCGCATCGCCAAGCCGACCGACTGGCTTTACCAGACCCAGTGGCGGCCGGCGCCGCTGACGAAGGGCGCGACCGGCGAGGGCCCCGTCGTGGTGTTCGGCGGCGATCCAGCGCTGGCCGACAGCTTGGCACGACGCGCTCTGGCGGCGGGGTCGGCGGTCGTGGAGGCCCGCTTTGGCGATCGCTTCGCTTCGCCGACCGCGGGCAACGGCGCCGTGAAGCCGATCCGTTACACGATCGACCCGACCAACCGCGACCACTTCGCGCGGGTCTTGGCCGAGCTGCCGCAGCCCCCCTCGGCTGTGGTGTGTTTGGCGGGAATCGAGATCGCGGACAGCGAGGAGGGCTGGTCCCGCGTGACCGATCGCGGCGCCGGCGCGGTGCTGCGGTTGCTCCAAGCGGTGGGCCAGCGGCCCTCAGCAGAGCACGGCGTGATCGTCGTCACCCGCGGTGGGCAGAGCGTCGGGAGCGCGGCGGCCTCGCCGGTGCAAGCGGCCACGGTTGGGCTTTGCCGGTCGGCGATGATGGAGCGACCCGAATTGCGCGTGCGGCTCGTCGACTTGCCCGTCGGCGCCGACGACGCGGGCCCCGTGTGGGACGAGCTGGCGGCCGCCGGCGACGAGACCCAGGTCGCCCACCGAGACGGGCAACGCCTCGCGCCGCGACTCGCCCCGGCCGAGGCGCTCGCCTCGCAGGCCCGGCAGGGCGGCGCCGCGCCGCCCCGGGTCGAGAGCTGGCGGCTCGGCATGGAACGCGTGGGCTCCTTCGACACGCTGCGCTACGCGCCGCACCCGCGCGAAGCGCCGGGCGACGGCGAGGTCGAGATCCAGGTGCACGCGACCGGTCTTAATTTCTCCGATGTGCTGAAGGCCCTCGGTTTGTACCCGGGCGTCAAAGAAGGCGAGGCGCCGCTCGGCATCGAAGCGTCGGGCGTGGTGGTCCGGGTGGGGCCGGGTGTCGAGCACCTGCGCGTCGGCGACGAGGCCATCGGCGTGGGGCCCAACGCGTTTGCCTCCCACATGAAGACCCGGGCCTACGCGGTCGTGCCTAAACCGCCGGGGGTCACGCACGCCCAGGGGGCCACGATCCCAATCGTGTTCCTGACCGCCCACCACGCGCTGGTCGACTTGGCCCGGCTGGAGCGCGGCGAGCGGGTGCTGATCCACGCGGGCGCGGGGGGGGTTGGCCTCGCGGCGTTGCAGGTCGCGCAGCACGCCGGCGCGGAGGTCTTCGCCACGGCCGGCAGCGACCGGAAGCGCGACCTGTTGCGTTCGCTGGGCGTGGCGCACGTGATGGACTCCCGCTCCCTCGAGTTCGTCGACCGGGTGAGAGAAGCCACCGGCGGCGAAGGCGTCGACGTTGTCCTAAACTCGCTCCCCGGCGAGGCCATCGACGCCAGCCTCGGCCTGCTGCGCGCCTATGGCCGGTTCTGCGAGATCGGGAAGATCGACATCTACCGCAACCGCAAGATCGGGCTCCAGCCGTTCCAGGACAACCTGTCGTACTTCGCGATCGACCTCGACCGATTGCTCCGCGAACGCCCCCGGCACGTGCGAGAGCTGTTCGCGGCCGTGATGCGGCGGTTCGCCGAGGGGGCCTACCGCCCGCTGGAAGTCACCGAGTTCCCGACCCACGAGGTTGTCGACGCGTTCCGCTACATGTCGCAGCGGAAGAACATCGGGAAGGTGGTGGTGTCGATGCGCGTCGACGAGGCGGCGGCCGACCGGTCGGGCGTGGTGCGCGGCGGGGGCTACCTGGTCACGGGCGGCTTGGGCGCCCTGGGACGCAAGGTCGCCCAGTGGCTCGCGGCTAACGGCGCCGGGGGCGTCGCTTTGCTCTCGCGCCGCGCTGCGGGTGAAGCGGATCGCGGCTTCTTGGAAGACCTTGAGGGGCGCGGCGTGCAGGCGGTCGCGCTGCGTGGCGATGTGGCCGACGCGGCCTCGCTCGACGCGGCCCTGGCGGGCCTGCCCGAGGGCTTCCCGCCGGTAGCCGGCGTGATCCACGCGGCCGGCGTGCTCGACGACGCGTTGCTAGACGACCTCAACGGCGATCGGCTCGAGAAGGTTCTCATGCCCAAAGCGATCGGCGCTTGGAACCTCCACAACGCCACGCGGCGGCACGGGTCGCCGCTGGCCGGCGTCGAGCAGTTCGTGCTGTTCTCTTCGGTGGCGGCGACCCTCGGCTCGCCGGGCCAAGCCAACTACGCGGCCGCCAACGCGGCGCTCGACGCGCTGGCCGCCCACCGCCGCCAAGCCGGCCTGCCGGCGGTGAGCGTCGCGTGGGGACCCTGGGGCGACGACCACGGGAGCGGCGCCGGCATGGCCTCGGGGGACACGGCCCGGGCGGTCGCCGCGAAGGGCATGGGGATGCTCCCGCCGGAGCCGGCGCTGGCGTTGCTGGGCGACCTGCTCCGCACCGACCCCGTCCACGCGGTTGTCGTCGACGCGCGGTGGGACGCGATGTCGCGGCTGTTGGCGGGCCGCAAGCCGCCGTTGCTCGAGGGGCTGCTCGTCGACGAGGCTCAAGCCCCCGGCGGCGAGAGCCCGGCGCGGTTCCGCCTGCTCGACGCCGCGCCGGCCGAGCGGCTGGGGCTGATAGCCGAGTTGGTGCACGGGGAGCTTGCGCGGGTCACGAACGTGCCGCGCGACGAGATCAAGGTGGACCAGCCGCTGACGACGCTCGGCATCGACTCGTTGATGGCGCTCGAGCTGAAAAACAACCTCGAGAGCAAGCTCGCGATCACCCTGCCGATGAGCAAGCTGCTCGCCGGGCCGAGCGTGACCACGCTCGCCGAGGCGGCCCTCGACGAGCTCGTCGGCGAATCGCCCGATCGCCCCGGAGCCGCGGAGGAAAGCTGGCGTCCGCTGGTGCAGTTGGCCGCCGGCGCCGACGGCTCGACGCCGCTCGTGTTCATGCCGGTCCTCGGCGGCGACGTCGGCGCCTACCGCTACGTGACAGCCGGCCTCCCCCCGGACCGACCGGTGTACGCGGTGCGGCCGCGCGGGCTCGACTCCGCGCAACCACCCCACAAGCACGTCGGCCACGCCGCAGAGGACTACGCCGCCGCGATCGTTGAGGCCTTCCCGGGCCGTGCGGTCGAGCTGGCGGGTTGGTCCACCGGTGGCATCACCGCGCTGGCCGTCACGCAGGCGCTCGAGCGTCGCGGCGCACGCGTGGAGCGCGTCACGCTGCTAGACAGCCCGCCGCCGGGCGTTTACGACCGGGTCGACACCGACGACGACGCGGTCTTCCTCGCTTCGATCCTCGATTTCGCGGCGCGGTTCTCCGGCAAGTCGTCGATGGCCGTCGACTCGGCCGCGCTCGCCGAACTCGACGAGTCGCAGCGCTTCGCCGCCACCCTGGCCGAGGCCCAACGGGCGGGAATCGTCCCCGGGGAAGTCGACGAGGCTTACGTGCGCCGGCTGGTCGCGGTCGGCGAGGCGCTGGTCGTCGCTACCCGCGCGTACCAGCACGCTGCCGTGCACGCGCCCGTCGAGTACGTACGCGCGGCGGTCCACGGCGGCCTGGGAGAGGTGACCAGCGGCATCGAGGCCAACGTGCACGCGTGGCGGGAGCTCCTCGGCGACTCGCTCTCCGAGCACGAGGCCCCCGGCGACCACTTCTCGATGATGAGCGGCGAGGGCGCCGCGGTGATCGCCCGGGTGCTCGCCCAGGCCCCGTAACCCCGGTCACCGCGCGGCGAAGTCGCCCGACGGGACGCGCGGCAGGCGGTCGGTCGCGCCGAGGAACAGGTAAGCGAGCGCGCTGAGCCTGCGGCCGTCGCCCAGTTCGACCGCGACCGTGCGTCGCTCGTACTCGGCGCCCTCGTAGCGGTCCAGCCGATCGAAGACGCCCGGGTCTTCGACCCGGTAGACCTCGCCGCGCACGACGTCCGCCGGGTCGTCCGACGCGACGACCGCCGGGTACACCAGCGTCCCCCGAGGCCCCTGGACGACGTGCATCCGGCCGCGGAGTGTCGCCCGCCCGAGGAGATTCGCCGCTTGCCTCAACGCGACCGCGTGCGCGTTGTGGTAGCGGCTCATCAGCGTGCCGTAGACGAACAGGTGATGGTCCGCCTCGGTCCGGACCGCCCTTGTTGGTTCGATCGCGCGCATCGAAGGGGGAGGGTCTTGATGCTTCTGTGGCGACGCGCCCGGCGAGAGCCCCGGTCGGACCCTGGGGGCTAGTGGTAGGTGAACGACACGGTGGCCGTGCACGCGTCGTTGGCGCGGGCGCGGACCCAGTGGGCGCTGTACCCGTCGGGGAACGTGTGGTGGACGTAGCCGCCCGCCGGCAACTCGATGCTGCGATACTCGCGCCACCGACCGGAGCCGAGGAAGTCGATCTCGATCGAGACCGCCGCTGCGCGGTCGGAGTCGTTCGCGAGGTGGACGACCTTCTTGTCGAAACCGGTCATCAAGAACGGGTCGGACACCTGTCCGGCCTCGACGTCGTCTTCCCACCAGACAGCGCCCCAGCCGGACGGCTTGCCCCAGCCCCAGAGTTCGTCGATGTGCCCCAGCCAGAGCCCCGATTGGGGCTGGCCGACCGCGTTGTCGGTCTGATCGCCGGCGAGCACGAGCATCCCCCGCCAGGACACCATGTCTGGGCAGATCCTCAGGTGGCTGGCGATCGGCTTGATTCCCACGACCGTGCCGCCGTAGACCGTCGGCGGGAGCTCGTAAAAGAGGCCGAACGCGTCCATCAGGTACCGCTCGGTTTGCACCTCGCGGATGCGCATCCACTCGGTGTTCCAAGTGTGGTCCCACGCTTGCGAGCCCTTCGGCAACCGGTACCGGCGCCACTCACCCCCGTGCAGCACGCGCAAGATCACGGACGCGCGGTCCCAGCCGATCGCGTAGAGCGAGTTGCCGTACCGCTTCCCCGTGCTGGGGTTCTGCTTACCCGCGACCTCGACGTACGGATTCGCTTCGAGAGTCTTCCATGTCCGCCCATCCCACTCGGCGAGCCGGCCGGCGGCGCGCTGGCCGAGGTACTCTTGTTCCTCGTAGGTGTTGTTCGCCACAACCAGCCGCCCCTGCGCGGTGTGGGCGCCCTTGAAGTGTGGCTGGGCGCCCTCGGGCAGGTCGAGTTCCTCGCGTAAATCAGCGAGCCGGTTGGTCTCGAGGGTCTCGAGGTCCGCTTCGAACAGCAGGCCCTCCATGGTGAGAAAGTAGGCTTTCTTCTCCGGCTCTTCCAGATGCCGCGCGGTGGCCGTGAGCCGGTGCTTGGCGAGCCCCTCGAGAGTGCGGACCTTCCCTTCCGCGTCGATCAGGTGCGGCCCGATTACCGCCTGTTCGGTTTCCCAGTGGACCATCCGGTTGGCGAAGGTGCCGGTGATCGACGCGGGGTGCTTGCGGAACGCGAGGTCTTCGTCGATCTCGTACAGACCGATCCCGTCGCCCCGGATGTGGGCGACGTAGCCGATCGCCCACAGCCGATCGGCCCACGGGATCAACGCGCCGATACCGGTCTCGGATCGGCTGCCCACGCCGGGCGCCATGACGGTCATGTCGGGAAAGACGTTCCCGACGCGCAGCGGCTGCCCCCTGTCCGGGCTGCTCTCCTGGCCTCGGCCGGCGCCGGCGAGCGTGATCATCGACAAGAGAGACAACGCGGCTAGGCTGCGGCGACAGGGCATCTGGAGCGGGCCTCTTGGCGGGCAGGGGACGGCTCCCCCGATAATACCCTCGCCGCGGGGCGGCGCCGCTACTTCTTCCCCTCTTCGTCGCCGGTCTCGAGGACCGCGAGGAACGCCTTCTGCGGGATGTCGACCGAGCCGATCGACTTCATCCGCTTCTTGCCTTCCTTCTGCTTTTCCCACAGCTTTCGCTTGCGGCTGATGTCGCCGCCGTAGCACTTCGCGGTGACGTTCTTGCGCATGGCGCTGATCGTCTCGCGGGCGACGATCCGCGTGCCGATCGCCGCCTGGAGGGCGACCTCGAACATGTGGCGGGGGATCTCTTCCTTGAGCTTCTTGATGACCGCGCGGCCACGCGCGTCGGCGTCGCGCTTGTCACAGACGATCGAGAGCGCGTCGACGCGTTCGTTCTTCACGAGGATGTCGAGCCGCACCAGGTCGCCCTTCTCGTAGCCCTTCAGCTCGTAGTCCATCGTGCCGTAGCCGCGGGTGATGCTCTTCAAACGGTCGTGCATGTCGTAGACGACCTCGGCTAGCGCGATGTCGTACACGAGCATCGATCGCGTCGGCGACAGGTACTCCTGCCGGACGAACTCCGCGCGGCGGTCGGCGCACAGCTTCATCACGCCGCCGATGTACTCGGTCGGGAGCACGAAGCTCACGCGCACGATCGGCTGCTGGAACTCCTCGATGTCGCCGATCTCGGGCACGCGGGTGGGGGTGTGGACCTCGCGCCACTCGCCGTCCTTGGTCTGGATCCGGTAGGTCACGTTCGGCGCGGTCTGGACCAGGTCGATGTCGGCCTCTTGCTCCAGTCGCTGCTGCACGATCTCCATGTGGAGCAGGCCGAGGAAGCCGCAGCGGAAGCCGAAACCGAGCGCGTCGGAGGTCTCCGGCTCGAAGACGAAACTCGGGTCGTTCACCTGCAGCTTCGAGAGGGCGTCGCGCAGGTTCTCGAAGTCCTGCCCGTCGCTCGGGTAAAGGCCGCAGAAGACCATCCGCTTCGGCTCTTGGTAGCCGGGCAGCGGCTTGGCCGGCTCGCCGCGTGCAAGGGTGACCGTGTCGCCGATGTGCACGTGGCCGAGCGACTTGATGTTGCAGATCAGGTAGCCGACTTGGCCGGTCGACAAGAAGTCGGTCTGCGTGCGGCGGGGGGTCTTCTGCCCCAGCTCGATCACCTCGTGCTCGGTCCCGGCCTGGAGGAACTTGATCCGGTCGCCCTTGCGGACCATTCCGTTCATCAGGCGCACGTAGATGATCGCGCCGCGGAATTCGTCGTACACGCTGTCGAACACCATCGCCTGGAGCGGCGCGGAGTTGTCGCCCTTGGGGGGCGGGATGCGGTTGATGACCGCCTCGATGACCTGGTCGCAGTTGAGGCCGGTCTTCGCGCTGCAGCCGATCGCCTCGCTCGCGTCGAGGCCGAGCGTGTGTTCGATCTCTTCGCGGACCTCGTCGGGGCGGGCGTGGTGCAGGTCGATCTTGTTGAGGATCGGGATGATCTCGAGGTCGTGGTCGATCGCGTTGTACGCGTTGGCGACCGTCTGGGCCTCGACGCCTTGGAACGCGTCGACGAGCAGCAGCGCTCCCTCGCAGCAGGTCAGCGAACGAGAGACCTCGTACTGGAAGTCGACGTGGCCCGGCGTGTCGATCAGGTTGAGCTCGTACTCTTGGCCTTTGTGCTGCGTCTTCATCGACACGGCGTTGGCCTTGATCGTGATGCCGCGTTGCCGCTCGAGGTCCATCTCGTCGAGGAACTGCTCCTTCATCTCCCGCTGGGTGACCGTGCCGGTTACCTCCAGCAGGCGGTCGGCCAGCGTGCTCTTGCCGTGGTCGATGTGGGCAATGATCGAGAAATTGCGGATCATCGCAGGATCGATCGGCTCACCCGGCTTGCGTTTCTTGGCCGGTCCGGGGGAGGGCTTCGGGGGGCTGGCGGGGGCGTCGGCCATGCGGGGGGAACACGGGAGGGCAGGTCAGACTCGGAGGGCGGGCCTAGCGGCTCGGGCCCGAGCCCCCTATTTGAATCCCCCGCCGCCGCCGGCGGAAGAGCGGCGGGGGCGGTTTCCTCCGGGGTTTCCCGACGGGAACGGCCCTCCTAGCAGCCTCCAGTGGGGCAATTACCAGTTCAAAACGGAGTACGCCCCGTCGACTGTATTGGCGAGGGCGTAGAAGACCGCGACAGCCACCCCCAGCCAGTGCAGCCAGTCTCTGGAGATCGCACGACGACGGTCGCTCAGCGCGGCCGTGAGGATCACCGCTAGCAGCACCGGGCCGACCACAAGCTCGGCAAGCTGGTGCGACTTCCAGAACCAGTCAGAAACGACATCGTTGAGCGCCGCGACGTGCTGAGGCGCCAGACACACCAAAACGCCGCCTGAGATCCAGAACAAGAGCGACCACCAACGCTGGTCGAGTGTGAGCAACGCGATCAGCAGAAAGCAGCAACCGACCAGCGTGCAGTCGACGAGTCTCTGCGCGTGCCACGCATAGTAGGTCGCGTAGTAGTCCGGAGCGCCCACCGTGCGCAGGTAGTACACCAAGCCGCCGATCAGTTGCAGCGGCATCGAGAGCAACAGGGCCACGAGGACCCAATGCCCCGGCTGGAATTGTTGCCCTTCCCGAGCCCGCCGGAACAACGTGGTCGCCGACCCCAACGCCGTTCCAAAGACCGCGACGCTCACGACACGGTAGAGGAGCCAGTAGGCCGCCTCGAATGGCTCCTTCGGGGGCTCTCCCAACCACAGCGGTTGCAGCCCCGCGTACAGGCAGCAGCCGGTCGACAGTCCAAGCACGTCGAGAATCCGCAGCCGCTGCCGCAACCGATTGCCACGAGTCTGCGTCGGCGCATCCGCGTCAGTATCTAGCGGCTCTTCGATCTGGTTCTCTAGGCGGTCGTGCTGCACAACCGCCATTATGCGCTCGAAGATGCTGCCGTCTCGACTGGCTCGACGGGAGGCACGCCACGCGGACGTTAGAACGATCCGCTTTCCCCCGCCTTCCAATCCGCCAGGTGCATCTCCACCGAGCGGTAACCCCGGAACGTGTTGATCACCGGGCGGAACGCGACCTCGAACGGGCCGTCGAGCCGGCGGAGTTCTTCTTCGCGTTCCCCCGCGCCGAACGCCACCGCCCGCAGCTTCACGCCCGACTGCACGAGGTCCACCGACAGGTGGCGGCCGCCACCCATCGGGCGTGGCGCCGAGGCCAGCCGAACGCCGCCGCAGCAGAGGGTGGGCCGCTGGTTGCCGTGGCCGAAGGGCGCCAGGCGTTCGATCTGGGCGACCGTCTGGTGCGTGAGCGAAGACAGCGGCGCCTCGGCGTCGATGGCCAGCTCAGCGGCGTCGCCGTTGGGGCCCAGCACGCTCGCCGCATGCGCGCAGAAGTCGATGCGGAACGCTTCGAGCCGCGACTCGTCGACACGCAGGCCGGCCGCTGCCGCGTGGCCGCCGTGGCTGGCGAGGTGCTCGCCGGCTGCTGCCAGCGCCGCGCAGAGGTTGAAGCCCGGCACGCTCCGCCCGGAGCCGATCGCCGGCTTGGCGCCGAGCTTGTCGAGCGAGATGACCACCACCGGCTTTGCGTACTGCTCGGCCAGCTTGCCCGCCACGATGCCGATCACGCCCGGGTGCCAGTCCCGTCCGGCGAGCACCAACGCCGGGTCGCTGTCCGGCGAGAAGCACTGCTTGGCTTCTTTGCGGGCGGCCAGCAGCACGCTCCGCTCGACCGTTTTGCGGGTCTCGTTCAGCTCGTCGACGTACGCGGCGAGCTCGGCGGCGCGGGCCGGGTCGTCGGTCGTCAGCAGTTCGACGGCTAGCTCTGCTTGCCCGAGCCGCCCGGCCGCGTTCAGGCGCGGGGCCACGGAAAAGCCTAGGTCTTCCCCTTCCAAGGCGGGCTTCTTCGTCAGGCCGGCGACCTTCTCGAGCTCGGCGAAGCCAACCGTCGGCGAGTGCCGCAGCGCCGCGAGGCCGTGCCGCACGAGGATGCGGTTCTCGTCGATGAGGGGCACCACGTCGGCCACGGTGCCGATCGCCGCAAGGCCGGTCGCCTGCAACAAGAACCGCCGCATCGGCTCGCCGACGCGTTTGGCGTGGCTGGCCCGCTGGCAGAGCGCCCAGGCCAACTTGAACGCGACGGCGGCGCCGCAGAGGCCATCGAAGGGGTAGGGGTCGCCGGCGGTGGGGAGCTTCGGGTGCACGATGGCGGCCGCGTCGGGCAGGCGGTCGGCCATCTGGTGGTGGTCGGTGATGACCAGCCTGAGGCCCAGCTCTCGGGCGAGAGCCGCCTCGGCGACGCTCGCCACGCCGCAGTCGACCGTGACGACGGTCCGAATGCCGGCCTCCGCCAACCGACGCAGCGCATCGGCGTTGAGGCCGTAGCCCTCGTCGATCCGGTGCGGCACGTAGAGCCGCGCGTCGGCGCCGAGGAGCCGCAGGCACCTCAGCAGGATCGCCGCGGCGGTCATCCCGTCGGCGTCGTAGTCGCCGTAGACGGCGATCTTCTCGCGGTCGCGGACCGCGCGGCCGATCTCGTCCGCGGCGAGCGACACGCCGGGAAGCACCTCCGGGTCGCGCAGCCCGGTTAGCTTGGGCTCGAGAAACTCTCGCGCCGCGTTCGGGCAGTCGATGCCGCGGGCGATGAGCAGCTGGGCGAGCACGGGCGGGAGGCCGGCGGCCCGTTCGAGCTGGGCGATCCGAGCGGGGTCGTGCGTCGCAATCCGCCAGCGCTTTGGCATACCGTCCTTGTACCAGAAAAGGCGGAAGGCGGCGTGCGGGAGGGGGTAACTGAACGGCCCACCGACGCGGAAACGCCTGCCCTCCCCGCTCCGCCATCCACCCTTCAAACCGCGCAACACGCAACCGCCCGGCGGGTGGGCGGCTGGCGCCGGAGCCCCGCGCCCTACTTCTTCTTCTCGACGTGCAACGTGTGCTTGCGGAGCCGCGGGCTGTACCGCTTGAGCTTCAGCTTCTCCCCGCCGGGTTTGCGGCGGATCGTGTAGTTGTAGTCGCCCGTTTCTTCGCAAACGAGGAAGACGGTCTCGACCTTCTTTTTCCGTTTGCCACCGCTCTTGGCCATCGACGCACTCGCTGGGATCGATCAGTTGGACTGGGCTCGCCGAACAGGATCGGCTTTCGATTGGTCGGCCGGCCCGCCGACAGCCCCGTAGATTATCGGGCTTCGACGATCGGCGGAAGGCCCCGGCCCCCGGGGGGCGGCGGGGCGGCGGGGCGGCGAGACCCCGGCTCGCGGCGCGGCGGGGGTTTGCGTCGCCGTGCGGGGCGAGCCTACGCTACCCCTCGCCCGGGCCGGTCGGGACTCGTCGCTGGCCGCTGGGGACTTTTCGACCAGCCACTTGATCGCTTGGCCTCTTGATCGCTTGGGTAGATGAGTAAAAGCCCCGACCCGGGCGGTCCCGCAGCGGCCGCGATCGCCCCGCCACCCAAAGGGCTCGCCTTAGCCGCGGTGCTCGGGCCCTCGATCGTGTGGTGCGCCGAGTACATCGGATCGGGCGAGGTGATCCTCGCTACCCGGACCGGCGCGGTGCTCGGCGTGGGCGTGCTGTGGGCGGTCGTCCTTGGCGTGGCCCTAAAGTACTTCATCGGGCTGGCCGGCGGCTGGTACACGGCCGCCACGGGCGAAGGGCAGATCGACCTGCTCTCGAGGCTGCCCGGGCCCAAGAACGCCGTCGTGTGGCTGGTCCTCGTGGCGCAGCTCGCCGCTTCGGTCGTTTCGATCGGCTCGGTCTCGAGCGCGGCGGGAGTGTTCTTCTCGGCGATCACGCCGCTGCGGGCGGACGTTGCCGGCTGGATGGTCGCGCTGGTCGCCGTGGCGATGGCTTGGGTGGGCGAGTTCAAGCCACTTAAGATCGTGATGGCTTGCCTCATCACGGTGACCCTTGTCGGCGTGGTCGCCATCGCAGCGCAAGTCGCCCCGCCGCTGGCCGAACTGCTCGCCGGCCTTGTGCCCACCGTGCCGGAGGTGCCCGCCTGGGCGCTAGCCAAAGAAGATGTCTCCGGCAGCGCCTGGGCAGAGATGCTCCCGTTGCTGGGCTGGGGCGCGGGGGGGTTCGCCAGCCAGGTCTGGTACACCTACTGGATCATGGGCGCGGGCTACGGCGCGACGGCCGGAGGGCGTCAAGGACGGCCCGCCGACGTGGAGCGTCTCCGCCGGTTGAGCGACGAGGAGGTCGACCGCCTGCGGGGGTGGCGCCGCGTGGTGACGTTCGACGCGACCGTGGCTTTGGTCGTCGGCGCGAGTGTCACGAGTTGTTTCCTGATCGCTGGCGCCGGCGTGCTGCGGCCGCTCGAGTTGGCGCCGGAAGGGCCCGGTGTCGCGACGACGTTGGCCGAGGTGTTCGGCGGCCAGTGGGGTTCGACCGGCGCCACGCTGTTCCTCGTGGGCGGGGCTGCCGCGCTGTTGTCGACCCAGATCGCGCAGATCACCGGCTGGCCGATGCTGCTGGACGACTGCGTGCGGATTTGCCTCCCGAGGATCGCCGCGGGCAAATCGCCGCTGCGGCGCCGCCGCTTCTGGCTCGGATTTTACTTGTTGACGAGCATGACAATCGTGCACCAGTTCGGCGAGAAGCCCGTCGCCCTGGTCAAGACGGCCGCCATCGCCGACGGCCTGCTGCTGACGCCCGTGCAAGCCTTGGCCGTGCTCGTGGGCCTCTACTGGGTGATGCCGCGGCTGTTCACGCCCGAGGTCGCACGCCGGCTTCGGCCGGGGCCGTGGATCGGGGTGGGGCTCGTGGCCAGCTTCGTCGTGTTCACGTACTTCTGCGTGGTGCAGGCGCCGAAGCTGCTCTTCGAGTGACGCTCGGCCGGATCGTCGGCGCACGAGAAAGGGCTGAGCCATCGCATGGATGGCCCAGCCCCCGTTGTGCTCACTCGCTTTGCAACGAGGCTCAGCGGTTACGCAATTGGCAGCTCGGGCAGTAGGGACGCGGCGACGCGTTCATCGGCGACGAGAACGTCGGCGCCGAGAACGACGGCGTGGCGGCGGGCTGGGTCGCGACCGGCGAGTCGACGACTTGCTTGGCCACGGTGTAGCGCGTCTGGCCGAGGCGATCGCCCTCGGCGTGCAGGCTCAGCACTCGCTTCCACTCGGCGAGCGACACGTCGCCGGACACGCGGCGGAGGATCACCGAGCCCGACTTGTCGATGATCGCCACGTGCGGGAACGACGTCACCTTGAAGCCCTCGGCCACCTGCTTTCCGTAGTCGGTCGACACGTCGACGCGGCACAACGCGTAGCTGTCCAGCGGCAGGGCGCCGGACTCGGCCTTCAGCAGGTCGGGGTCCAGCCGGTTGGCTTCATCCGACGGGTCGTCCAAGACCACCAGCAGCGGCTGCGCTTCATGCTTGGTTTCGGCGAGCGCCGCGCCGTAATCGGCGTGCCACCCGCTGGTGTCGCCCTCGCTGGCTGACAAGCCGGCGACCATAGCGACCAACATCCAAGTCGTAAGCATCCTTCGTCTCCTAAGGGGAACTTGCGCCGCGGGCCGATCGGGGAGAACGTCGCCCCGGCAAGATTGCCGGGAGGAACGCGGGGGTGTCGGCGTCGGGACCGACTCGCGGCAGTTAGGCAGGGAGGCCGCCCGGAAGGAGTTCGCGACTGCGAGCGGGGGGGACGGCCCGGTAAGAAAGCCTCGGCTAGGTAGGAACGTCGAGCACCGACACCTCGCCGGGGGCATTGCCCCGGCCACTCGCAGAGCGAGCCTTCGCAGCGCTCGCTCAAGCGAGAGACCGACCGTATCCGCCGCGACCGATGGCACAAGGGGCGTGGCTGGAGAAATCTGCCGGTTAGCGCGGAAGCGCAGGCTGCTGCGACCTTGCGGTCTCCCGCGCCCGTGCGCCTAACTCGAAGTCCGCCAACGTGCTGCGGAGCCTGCCTCGGGGGTCGCTCGGCGGCCGGACCAAGTCGATCAGCCACTGAAAAATCTGAGCAAACCCGCCAAGAAAGGGAGAATAGGGGCTTTGGGCTGGCCGCCATCGCGCGTCTTTAGCCGCGCCACGACTCGAGGCCGAACGCGGCTACCGCCGAGCCGTGCGCGGCTCGGTTGCAGAGAGCGTCACAGGGATGTCGACGCGGCTGCCGTCGCGCACAACCGTGAACACGACCCGGTCGCCCGGCTTGTAGCCGTCCATGATGTCGATGAACTCGGTGTGTGTCTTGACTGGCTGGCCATCGACAGCGGCGATCAGGTCGGCGTAATCGCGATCGATCTCGCGCTCGCGGTAGAGGATGGCCCCCTCGCGCCAGCGCCGCTCGACGATCCGCATGCCGCGCAGCCCCGCGGCGTCGGCCGGGCTGCCGTCGCTCACCCGCCACACGCGTAGGCCCTGCGGCGTTTCGCTCACCTGCACGATGCCGTGGTAAGCACGGAGGATCCTGCCGTGGCGGATCAACTCCGGCACGAAGCGCCGCACCCGGTCGACCGGGATCGCGAATCCAACGCCCGAGTTCTGCCCGACCGAGCTGCGGATCGCGACGCACATGCCGATCATCTCGGCCGACGAGTCCAGCAGCGGGCCGCCGGAGTTGCCGGGGTTCATCGCCGCGTCGGTTTGGATCATGCCGGTCATCACGCTGCCGTCGGTGCGGCTGGGGAGCGAGCGGTTGAGGCTCGAAACGATGCCGGTCGTCAGCGTGCCGTCGAGGCCGAAGGGATTGCCGAGCGCAAACGCCTTTTGACCGACACGCAGGCCCTCGCTGCGGCCCAGCTCGATCGGGTCGAGGGTCTCGGGTTTCGCGTCGATCTTGAGCACGGCGATGTCGTACTCTTCGTCGCGGCCGACGATCTGCGCGTTGTAGGTCCGGTCATCCGAGAAGGCGACCACCACCTGCCGCGCGCCCTCGATCACGTGGTTGTTGGTGAGGATGTGGCCCTCCTTATCCAGCACGCACCCGGACCCCGCCCCCTCGCCGGGGATCGCCCGTCCGAAGATAGGATCGACCTGGACCGTGCTGGTCGTGATGTGCACGACGCTCTTGTTGACGGTCTCGTAAACCCGGATGTTGGCCAGCTCCTCGGGGGTGAACTGGGCGGCGGCGGCCGCTGGGAAGGCTGCAAACGCCGCGGTGGCGATCGCAACAAGCAGCGCGCCGGCGGCGGCGAGGCGTTGGGGCGTAGACATGGCCTGTCGGTTCACGGCGACTAGGTCTCTGCGGTTGGGAGGGAGGGACGACTCTCACGCCGGTACGCGGCGCGCCCGCCGTTCGTTCGTCGGTTGGCTGCTGAATGCGGTCATCCAAGCGGGAACGGCCATAGGATGCCGATCAGGCCGATCGCCGCAATAGCGACCAGCAGGGCCAGCGGCCCCCCCACGCGGAGATAGTCCCGCGGGTGGTAGCCGCCGGGGCCCATCACCATCAGGTTCGTCTGGTAGCCGATCGGCGTGGCGAACGACAGCGACGCGGCCACCGCCACCGCGATCAAGAACGGCCGCGGGCTGACGCCCGCCTCGAGCGCAATCCCCGCGGCGATCGGGATCATGATGGTCGCCACCGCGGCGTTGGTGATCGCCTCGGTGAGGAGCATCGAGAGGACGTACACGGTTGCTAGCAGCAGCCACGGCAACAGCGAATCGGGCGCCGGGGCGAGCTGCACCGACTGGACCAGCACGCGGGCCACCCACTCGGCCGCGCCGCTCTCGCTGAGGGCTTTGCCCAGCCCGATCGCCGCAGCGATGGTGATGAGGATCTGCAGGTCGATTGCCGAGCGGGCCTGGTTGGAGGTCAAGCACCGAGTGGCGATCATGGCCGCCACGAGCGCCATGCCCGCGACCGGCTGCACCGACCGCGTCAGCAGCATCCCCAGCGGCCCGCCGATGTCTCCCACGGTCGCGCCCGCGATCAGCCACGCGATCAGGGCGACGAACAGCGCGACGGCGATCGGAGCGCGGTCGTGGCGCCGAGCCGACGACCCGCCGACCTCGCTCACGAGGTAGAAGTCGCGGCTGTTGCGTTGCGTTTCTACGAATCCCGAGCGGGTCTGCAGCAGCAGCGTGTCGCCTGCCTGCAAACGGATGTCGCCGATCTTGGCGCCCAGCCGCTCGCCGCCGCGGTGCACCGCGACGATCGCCGCGTTGTACCGCTGGCGGAAGTTCGCTTCTCGGACGGTGCGTCCGATCACGGGCGAAGTGCGCGACAACACGGCCTCGGAGAGCTGCCGCCGGGTGCGCTCGGCGGGCTGGAACTCGTAGGTGATGTCGGCGGCCGGCACCAAGCCGGGGATCCGCTCGAGGTCGGCGATCGTGCCCACCACGCCGGTGAAGATCATCCGGTCGTGCGTCTGGATGACGTCGGACGGCGTGACCGGGGTGATCGACTCTTGATCCCGTGTGATCTCGATCAAGAACAGCCCCGGCAGGTGGCGGAGCCCGGCTTGTTCGACCGATTTCCCGACCAGCCCGCAGCCGGGCTGCACGAGCATCTCGGCCAGGTACTCGCGGCGGCGATCGCCGAGGTCCTCTAGCAGGTCGACCCGGTTGGGCAGCCGTCGGGGCGCGGCGAACAGCAGGTAGGCGATGCCCACCGCCGCGACCGGGGCGCCCACGCGGCCGATCTCGAGCAGGCCGATCGGGGCGGTCCGTTCGATGAACCGCTCGTCGAGCGCCGCGCCGCCTCGGCGAGCGGCCTCCAGCTTCGCGTGCTCGTCCGCGATCTGTGCGTTGCACACCAGCGTGGTGCTGGTGCCGATCACGGTGATCACACCGCCCAAGATGGTGAGGTAGCTCAGGGGCATCAGCAGCCGCGACGGCGACACCTTCCGCGAGCGGCACCAATCGATCACGACCGGCGCGAGCATCGCCACGAGCGGCGTGTTGAGGACGACCGCCGAGATCGGCGTCACGAGCGTCAGCCGCAGGAGGGCTTGCCGCTCGGTCTTGGCGGATCCCAGCAACCACCCGCCGATCCAGTCGAGCGCGCCGGTCGTGCGGAGGCCCGCGGCCGCGGCGAACAGCGCCCCGATCAGCAGGACCGGCCCGCTAGAGAAGCCGGACAGGGCGGTCTCGGCGGGAACGATCCCGGCGAGCGTAACCAGAGTGAGGGCCCCCACGAACAGCAGGTCCACCGGCGTCGACCGGCGTAGCATGAGCGTCGCGAACACGCCAACCACGACCGCCAGCGCGAGTCCGGCGTGCCATCCCGGCGCGGCGACGACCAGTGCAACGGGCGGCATAGGATTGCGGTAGAGCATGAGCGGATGCGGACGGCCGCGACGCCAACAATCGCAGCATCGGTTTACGGCCGCTAGTGCGTGTCAGCCACCCGCCGCGGGGCCAGCCGAAGCGGCGACCGCTACAGGCGTTGCAATCGACGCGTTGAAAACGGCGAAAACTGGTGGAAGGGCATTTCTGCCGCGGATAAGATAGAGGCTCTTGGCTAAATACACAGCCGGCAACGGTTTGCGCTGCTGCTTCGGTCGCCGGGCGCGCTTCCTCGAAGCCCCCGATCGAGCAGAAACCGACGGCGTCAGCGCCGGCGCTAGATTATTGTTCGGACAGAGACAGGCCCGGCTTTCCCAAGCGGACGGCTTTCCCAGCGGAGCAGCCCTCGAGATGATCTTGAACCCTCTTCGTCGGTCGTGGTTCACCCTTTCGACCGGTCGCGTCGGACTGGCGTTGCTCGCCGGCTGCTGCGCAGCGGCTTCGGCTGCCGCGGCGTCGGCCGCCAGTGACATCGACCTGAAGGTGTACGACACGCCAGAGGGCGACCGCTACTTCGCGGCCAGCTTCGGTCCGATCGAGCCCGAAGCGCGGCCGACCCCCAGCGACATCGTCGTGGTCGTCGACACGTCGGCCAGCCAAGTCGGTCCGTTCCGGCGGACGGCGATCGCTTCGGTCGAAGCCCTGCTTGAGAGCCTGCACCCGGATGACCGCGTCGAGCTAGTGGCCGCCGACCTCGACGCCCGCCTGCTCACCGACGGCCCGGCCCGGCCCGGCAGCCCGGAGCTGGCCTCGGCCATCGAAAAGCTGCGGGGGACGACGCCGCTCGGGGCGAGCGAGCTCCGGGCGACCGTCGAGAAAGCGGCCGACTTGTTGGCCGAGCGCGACGGCGACCGCTTGCGGACGATCGTCTACGTGGGCGATGGCGTAGCGATGGGCCAGACGGACCTATCGGGGCAATGGGCGGCGACGGTCGAGCAGTTGCGTCGCGACCGGATCACCGTGTCTAGCTACGCCGTTGGGCCGAAGGTGAACGCCAACTTGCTCGCCGCGCTGGCCAACCAGACCGGCGGGAACCTGTTCGTCGACGAGTCGGGCCTCGCCGCGTCGGACGCCGACGCCGCGCGGCGTGGCGGGCGCGTGGGCCGAGTGCTGGCCGACTGGAGCCACGCGGCGGTCGCCTGGCCCGAGTCCGCGTCGGCCAACGACGCCGTCCTGGCGGCCTACCCGGCCGACATGCCGCCGCTGCGGAGCGATCGCGACACGATCGTCGTGGGGCGGATGACGCGGGACGCCCAGCGGCTGGAGGTCGACGCCCTGGAGGGCGATCAGGCCCTGGTGTGGTCGGCGACTGTGCCCGTGGCGAGCGACGACAACGCCTTCCTCAAGTCGCTGGTCGACCGCTCCGCGGCCGATGGCGGCTTAGCCCTCACCACGCTCGGCACAGCCGGCCTCGACGAGACGGCTCGTCTGGTCAACGCCGAGACCCGCCGGCTGACGAAGGTCGCCGAGCAAGCCGCCGCCCTGGGCGACGCCGAGGGCGCCGCCCGCATCAGCCAAGCGGTGCTGCGGCGCGACCCGGGCAACCTGCGGGCGAAGACCGTGCAGCAAGTCCGCGACGAGAACTCGCTCAATCTGATCCGCACCGCCCAGCTGGAGGTCCTGCCGAACGATCCGGCGAGCCCCGCCCCGATCGACCAACCCGAGCCCTCCTTCGGCGAGGCCGCGCCGCGCTTCGAGGACGATGGCCTCTACCCGCCGCGCGAAGCGGTCGTCGATGGGCGCTTCCTCGGCGCCGTGGAACGCAACCGCAGCGTGTTCGCCCAGTTGCTCGAGCGCGAGGTGTCGACCGCGATCGCCGATGCCCGCGACGCCATGGCGACCGACCCCGAGCAGGCGATTCAGGCCCTCAAGCTGATGCTACAGAACGTCGAGCAAGCGCCGGAGCTGATCGCATCGGTCCGCGCCGGCCTCATCGACAAGCTCCAAGCGGCCCTCCGCGAGGCGGGGCGGCAAGCGGCCATCAAGGACGAGCTCGACCGCGAGCGGCAAGAGGTCCTCGCCGCCGCCGAGGAACGCCGCCTGCTCTTGGCCCGGATGGAGCAGAAGCGCGAGCAACTCGACCAGCTCGTCGAGCGGTTCAACGCCCTGATCGACGAACGCCGGTTCGCCGAAGCGGCCGAGATCGCCGACATCACCGAAGAAATCGCGCCCGAAGAGGTCGTCCCGCGTGTGGTCCGTGTGTGGGGCGAGCTGAAGCGTTACCACGAGCTGAACGAAGAGCTGCGCCAGCGGCGGGCGGCCGGCTTCATCGAGACGCTCGCCCAGGTCGAGCTGTCGGCGATCCCGTTCCCGGACAACATCTTGATGCAGTTCCCGGACGCGGAGCGTTGGCGCGAGATCACCCGCTTGCGGGAGAAATACAAGTCGGTCGACGTGGCCGGTGAGAGCCCCTCGGAGAAGGCGATCTACGACGCGCTGGGGAGCCCCCTGCCCGCGAGCGGGCTGGACTGGGTCGACATCCCGCTCGAAGAGGGCGTCAGCCTGCTGAGCGAACAGTACAACATCCCCATCGACCTTGCGACCACTGCGCTGAGCGACTTCGGCATCGATGCCGATGAGCCGATCACCATCAGCCGGCGCAACGTGTCGCTGAGGTCCGCGTTGCGGAGCATCCTCGAGCCGCTCGAGCTGACCTACGTGATCGACAACGAGATCCTGCTGATCACGACCGAAGAGGACGCGTCGACGCGGCTGACGGCCAAGGTCTACCCGGTCGCCGACCTCGTGATCCCGATCCCGCCGCCGCAGGCGGGCGGCATCGGCGGCGGCGGCGGCGGCCTGGGTGGCGGCGGCGGTGGCCTCGGCGGTGGCGGCCTGGGTGGCGGTGGCGGCGGCCTGGGCGGCGGCGGCGGCGGCTTCGGCGGTGGCGGCGGCGCGTTCAGCGTGCCGGACGACGCGCCGGCCCTGTCGCTGAAGCGGCCCGAGCGCCGGTTGTCGATTGAGCCAGAGGCCGACGACACCCCCGCCGAACCGGCCCAGATCACCGCTTCGGCGTCCGAAGAAGAGCCGGTCGAGCCGATCCGATTGCCCGAAGGCGGCGCCGCGCAAGCCGAGTGGGACGCGGTCTTCGCCGACCCGGCGCCCGCTCCAGTAGCCGTTCGCGACGCGGCCCGTCGGTTGATGGACGCCAAGCGTTACGAGGGCGTCGCGTCGATGATCGACGCCGCGATCCGCGCCGGTGAGCAGCAGGCCTGGATGTACGAGTCGCTCGCTATCGCAATGCGGCTGGACGGACGCGACGACGCCCAGGTCGAGCGCGCGCTGCTTTCGGCGGTCGATCTGGCGACCGACCCCGATCAACTGGCCGCGATCGCCGATTACCTGATCGGGATGGGTTTGGACCGCCGCGCGGTGCAGGTCTACCGATTGGCGCTCGCACGCGATCCCCTCCTGCAAGACGTCCTCGCCCCGGCCCTGGCGGCAGCCAAGCGGTCGGCAGACACCGACGCGCTGCGGGCCGTGACGACCGAGATCCTCGGCCGCGCCTGGCCACGCGACAAGCAACGGCTGGTCGACGAGGCGCGCCTCGTCAGCAAGGCGCTGCTCGAGCGGCTCGAGGCCGAGGGCGACTCGCGGGCCGCCGAGCGGTACCGAGAGGAACTAGCTCAAGCCAAGCGCCGCGACTTCCAGGTTCGCGTCACCTGGTCCGGCGAAGCCGACATCGATCTGGCCGTCCGCGAGCCGGGCGGCACGGTCTGTTGGGCCGGCGCGCCGGTCACCGCCGGGGGCGGGCTCCGCGTCGAGGGAACCGGCGAGAAGGGCGTCCGCAGTGAAACTTACGAGTGCCCACGGGGCTTCTCCGGCAAGTACGAGGTGCTCGTGTCGAAGGTGTGGGGCGAACCGGTGGCCGACACGGTGAACGTCGAAGTGACGATCGCCGCCGGCACGGAGCACGAAGAAGCCCAGTCGCAGCAGATCCAGCTCGGCGAAGACGGCAAGGCCCTCGCCGAGTTCGAGGCGGCCGCCGGACGCCGAGTCGAACCGATCGACGACCAGCTACTCGCCGCGGCGCTCGAGCGCCAAAACGAGGTCACACAGGCCGTCTTGATGCAACAGCTCGGCTCTCTGTCGCAGGAGGGCCCCGTGTCGCTCCGCCCCGACCAGGAGCGGCGCCGCCGGCTGGCGCTGGCCGGCCGTGGCGCCGTCGGCTTCCAGCCGCAGATCACGGTCCTGCCCGAGGGCACGCAGATGTCCGCCTCGGCGGTGGTGTCGGCCGACCGGCGGTTCGTGCGTGTCTCGCCGAACCCGAGCTTCACCGGAATCGGCGAGATCTTCACCTTCTCGTTCACCGGCCCGGGCACCTCGCCCGGCCAGCAGCTGACCCAAGCGGCCGCTTCGATTCCCGGCGGCGGCCAAAACAACCAGGGCGGCGGCGCAGGCGGCCTGGGCGGCGGGGCCGGCGGGCTTGGCGGCGGCGGCGGGGCCGGCGGGCTTGGCGGCGGCGGGGCCGGCGGCCAGGGGGGCGGCGCCTTTTGAGGCTCCGGGTTCGGCGGCCTAAGCGAGCACTTCGCGCTGGCGTGCGGCCAACTCGGCTGTCGCGGCGAGCGCCAAGTCGAGCATCGCGTCGAGCTGCGCCTTCGTGAAAGTGGCTCCCTCGCCGCCCCCGACCACCTCGACCAGCTCTCCCGCGCCGGTCGCAACGACGTTCATGTCGACCGCCGCGGTGGAGTCTTCGGGGTAGTCCAGGTCGAGCACCGCGTCGCCGGCAACGATACCCACGCTCACCGCCGCGATCGGGTCCGCCAGCGGCCGCCGCAGCGGGGCGGGGAAGACGGCTTGGCCTTGCTCGTCGCGGATCGAGCGGAGCGCCGCGGCGAGGGCGATCCAGCCGCCCGTGATGCTCGCGGTTCGCGTGCCGCCGTCGGCGCGCAGCACGTCGCAGTCGACGGTGATCGTGCGCTCGCCGAGGGCCCCGAGGTCGATGCCGGCGCGAAGGGAGCGGCCGATGAGGCGTTGGATCTCGGTCGATCGGCCGTCGGCCCGCCGCGCTTTGCGGGGCCGGGTAGAGCCCGGCAGCATGTTGTATTCGGCGGTCACCCAGCCGCGGCCCTTGCCAGCGAGCCAAGTGGGCACGTCCGGCGCGACGCTCGCGGTGCAGAGCACGATCGTGCCGCCCCACTCGACAAGCACGCTCCCGTCGGCCGCCGACGCGTAGCCGAGCGAGAAGCGGAGCTGGCGGAGTTGATCGGCGCGTCGCCCGTCGTGGCGTGGCATCGGCTGCTCGCTGTTACCTGGCTGCTGCGTGAGGGTGAAAACGCCGCCGGCGGTCAGCCAGCGGCGTGCGTGCCGAGCAGCCAAACGAGCACGCCCTTCTGGGCGTGCATGCGGTTGGCGGCCTGCTCGACGACCACGCTCCGCTCGTGGTCCATGACGCCGTCGGTCACCTCTTCGCCGCGTTTGGCCGGCAGGCAATGCATGAAAACGGCGTCGTCCGGCGCGGTTGCGAACAAGTGCTCGTTCACTTGGAACGCGGCGAAGTCCTTCTTTCGTTTGGCCTCTTCGGCCTCTTGCCCCATGCTGGCCCACACGTCGGTGTAGATGGCCGACGCGCCGTCGACGGCGGCCTCCGGATCGCTGGTCACGGTGAGCTTCGCGTCGGGACACTGCTTGCGGACGCGGTCGAGGTAGCCGTTCTCCATCTCGTAGCCGCTGGGCGTGGCCATCACGAACTCTACACCTAGCTTTGCGCAACCGAGCGCGAGGCTTCGCGCGACGTTGTTGCCGTCGCCGACCCACGCCAGCTTGCGGCCGGCCAAGCCGCCGAACCTCTCGCGGATCGTGAACAAGTCGGCGATCGCCTGGCACGGGTGCGCCCGGTCGGTCAGGCCGTTAATGACCGAGCAAGCGGAGTGCTTGGCGAACTCGGTGACGGTGTCGTGCCGCTTGCTGCGGATGACGACCACGTCGACCATCTGCGACAGCACGCGGGCGAAATCGGCCATCGACTCACGCTTGCCGCCGAAGCCCGTGTCGGCGCCCAGCATCAGGCTCCCGCCGCCCAGGTGGGTCATGCAGGCCTCGAAGCTGACGCGGGTGCGGAGCGACTGCTTCTCGAAAAGCAGCGCGAGCACCCGGCCGGGCAAGAGGGGCTCGCGTACGCCCTGGGCGAACTTGCTCTTCAGGTCTTCGGTGATCGCGAAGATGGTCTCTAGCTGCGCGGCGGTGACGTCGTCGAGCGTAACGAGGTGGCGCATGGCAAGGCAGTCAGGCGGGAGGCGGACGGGGGGCCGGGGGGACAGGTCGGCCGCTAGGCTTCGATGGTCCGGAGCACGTCGGCGAGGACCTGGCAGCCCTCGTCGACCTCGTCGTCGGTGAGGGTCATCGCCGGCAACAGGCGGATCACCTTCCCCTGGGTGCAGTTGATCAAGAGGCCCCGTTTCATACACTCGGCGACGACCGGCGCCCCCTCGACGAGCAACTCCAGGCCGATCATCAGGCCGCACACGCGCAGCTCTTGGCAGTGCGGCAGCTCGTCGACCAACGGGGCGAGGTTCTCTCGGAATCGCTCGCCGAGTTGTTTGGCGCGATCGAGCAGGCCTTCGCGCTCGATCGTTTCGAGCGTCGCGATCCCGGCCCTGGCGGCCAGCGGGTTGCCCCCGAACGTGGCCGCGTGCATCCCGGGGCGGAGGCTGGGGGCGATCTCGGCCGTGGTCAGCAAGGCGCCGCCGGCCACGCCGCCGCAGAGGCTCTTGGCCAGGGTCATCACGTCGGGCGTGACGCCGAAGTGCTGGTAGGCAAACCACTCACCGGTGCGGCCGCAGCCGGCCTGGACCTCGTCGAAAACGAGCAGCAGCTCGTTCTCGTCGGCGATCGCCCGCAGCCCTTCGAGGAACCCCTCCGGCGGAAGCCGGATCCCTCCCTCGCCCTGGATCGGCTCGACGAGCAGCCCGGCGGTTTCGTCGTCGACCAGCTCGCGGACCGCGTCGAGGTCGCCGAAGGGGGCGTAGTCGAACCCCGCGACGAGCGGGCCAAGGCCCTCGTGGTACTTCGGCTGCGCCGTGGCGGTCGTGGCGCCGAGCGTGCGGCCGTGGAACCCGCCGGTAAACGTGATGATCTTGTAACGCTCCTCGGGCGTGTGGAGCCGGACCAGCTTGATCGCCGCCTCGTTGGCCTCCGCTCCGGAGTTGCAGAAGAAGGCTTGGCCCCCGAAGGAGCGCTCGCTGAGGAGCTTGGCCCATTGGCCCTGCGGCTCCATGTACCAACTGTTGGGCACGTGGATCAGCTTGGCGACCTGGTCCTGCACGGCCTCGACGACCGCCGGGGGACAGTGCCCGAGCAAGTTGCACCCCCAGCCGGGAAAGAAATCGAGGTAGCGGCGGCCCTGATCGTCCCACACGTGCGAGCCCTCGCCGCGCACCAGCGACACCGGGTAGCGGCCGTAATTCGGCACGACGTACCGCTGGAACAGCTCGGCGGTAGCGGGCGACATCGAAACGTCGGCGGTGGTGGTCACGCTTGGTCTCCTAGGAAGGAACCCCGGACAGACACGGATAAACAGAGAGGGTTCGGGCGGGCGGGCGGCTTGGAGCCCCACCGCACACTCTCGTCGGTGCTTATCCGTTATTCATCGGTGGTTCACGGTCACGCCGCGGATTCGTGGACGATCTCGGTGCCGACGCCGCGGTTCGTGTAGATCTCGAGCAGCAGCGAGTGGCGGAGGCGGCCGTCGATGATGTGGATCTTGCCTACGCCCTTGTCTAGCGTTGCGAGGCACGCCTCGACCTTGGGGATCATGCCGCCGGCGATCGCGCCGACGCGGATCAGCTCGCGGCTGAGGTCGGGGGTGAGGGTCGTGATCAGGCTGCCGGGGTCGTGTTGGTCACGGAGCACGCCGGACACGTCGCTGAGGAAGACCAGTTTCTCGGCGCCGAGGGCCTCGGCGACCGCCATGGCGGCGGTGTCGGCGTTCACGTTCAGCAGCTGTCGCTCGCCATCGATTACCTCCTCGCTCTCGCAAAGGCAGGGGATGACGGGCACTTGGCCGGCGAAGCAGAGGTTGTCGAGGGTGTCGCGGTCGACCCGCGTGACGCGGCCCACGTGGCCCAAGTCGATCGGCTCGCCCCGCTCGTCAGAGAGCGTGATCCGCTCACCGAACAGCACGTTGTTGTTGGTCTCGCCTGCGCAATTGAGCGGCATCGCGCGGCCCCCGTACTCTTCGATGCGGGCGGCCAGGGCCTCGTTGATCTCGCCGCCGAGCACCCGCTTGGCGACGGCCAGCGTGGCGTCGTCCGTGTAGCGGCGGCCCTGGACGAACCGTGGCTCGAGCCCCTCGGCGGCCATCGCTTGGGTGATCGCCTTGCCGCCGCCGTGCACGATCACCGGCCGCATGCCGACGGTCTCCATGAAGACAATGTCGATCAGCAGGTGGCGGAGCGCGTCCTCGTCGTCCAACAGGCTCCCGCCGAGCTTGATCACCGTGACGCTGTCGCGGAACCGGCGGATCCACCCCATCGCCTCGATGAGCACGTCGGCTTTTTCGATCGCTTCTTGCACGGGGGCCTCGCGGGGACAGAATCTCGGATTTTACTTGCCCGGCAGGCGGCCCGCCAAGCCGGCCGACCAGTGTCCCAGGTGAGCCGGGCGCCCGCGTGCCGCCGATCCGGGGCTCGCGGCTGGAAGGCAGCGCCCGATTCGGCGATCATGTCGGCTGGCCATCTGCCCCCCGCCCTCTGCCGCCTGCTGCCCTCCATGACGATGATCCCGGAGTCCGCGTCCGCGCCGATGGCGATTGTGCTCGCCGCCGGCAAGGGGACGAGGATGAAGTCCGACCTGCCCAAGGTTCTCGTGCCTGTCGCCGGGCGACCGATGATCCGCTACGTGATCGACGCCCTCCGCGCCGCGGGCGTCGACCGGATCGTGGTGGTCGTGGGCTACGAGGCGGATTTGGTCGAGCGGGAGCTGGCCGGCGAGCGGGGCGTCGAGTTCGTGTTGCAACAAGAGCAGCTCGGCACGGGGCACGCGGTGATGATGGCCCGTGCGGCGATCGCCGAAGCCACCGGCCCGGTGGTCGTCGTGGCGGGCGATTCGCCGATGCTCCAGGCCTCGAGCCTGCAGGCGCTGCTTGAAGAGTTCGCCCGCTCCCGCCCGGCCTGCCTGCTGGGCACGGCCCACCGCGACGACCCGACCGGCCTAGGTCGCGTGGTCCGCGACGCCCGGGGCCACTTTGTGGGCGTGGTAGAACACAAGGACTGCACGCCCGAGCAGCGAGCGATCACCGAGGTGAACATGAGCACTTACCTGTTCGACTCGCGGGAGTTGCTGGCCTCGCTCGACAAGCTGACGACCGACAACGCCCAGGGCGAGTACTACATCACCGACTGCCCCGGCCTGCTGCTCAGCGAGGGGAAGGGGGTGCTCGCGTTGCCTGCGCTCAAACCGTGCGAGGCACTCAGCATCAACACGCCCGACGACCTGGCTGCCGTCGAAGCCGAACTGGCTCGGACGAGCGAGCCGCCGCACCCGTGATCTCGAAGCGTCGCTTGCGCTACCCACCGCCTACGGCCTCCAGCCCGCAGCCCGCCCCCAATGCACGACCTGAAGATCTTTAGCGGCACGGCCAACCCGCGGTTGAGCCAATCGATCGCCGACTACCTGGGCGTGCCGCTCGGGCGGGTGTCGCTGGGCCGTTTCCCCGACGGGGAGATTAGCTGCAAGATCGACGAGGACGTGCGCGGCCGCGACGTGTTCCTGATCCAACCGACTTGCCCGCCGGTCAACGAGAACCTCATGGAGCTTCTCGTGCTGATCGACAGCTGCCTGCGCGCCAGCGCCGAGCGAATCACCGCGGTGATCCCCTACTTCGGCTACGCGCGGCAAGACCGCAAGGACGAAGGCCGGGTGCCGATCACCGCCAAGCTGGTAGCCAATTTGATCACCCGCGCCGGCGCGACGCGGGTGCTGACGATGGACCTGCACGCGGCCCAGATCCAGGGGTTCTTCGACGTGCCGGTGGACCACCTCTACGCCGCGCCGGTGCTGAACGAGCACTTCCGCAAGGTGGTGCCGAACCTCGACGAGGTGGTTGTCGTGAGCCCCGACGAGGGGAGCATCAAACGCGCCTTGGGGCACGCGAAGCGGCTCGGATCGATCGACAAGTCGGGGGGCGTGTCGGTGGCGATTATCGACAAGCGACGCACCAGCGCCACGACAACCGAGCAAGCGAACATCCTCGGGGGCCCGATCGAGGGCCGCACCGCACTGATGTTCGACGACATGATCACCACCGCCGGGTCGATCCGCGGCGCCGCGCGGGTGCTGCACGACCACGGCGTGAAGGAGATCCACGTCGGCGTGACCCACGCCGTGCTGTGTGGGCCGGCGATGGAACGGCTGCGGGAGGCCGACCTCGCGAGCCTCGTTTGCACCAACTCGATCCCGCTCGCGGAGGCGCAGCGACTGCCCCAGACGCAGGTCCTGGACGCGGCGCCGCTGCTCGGCGAGGCGATCAAGCGGATCCACCGCAACGAGTCGGTGAGCAAGCTCTTCCGCGAAGCCCCCGAATCGGTGCGGTAGCCGCAGCGCAACAATAAGTAGCCGCAACCCCACAAAAAAACGTCCGCGCCGCTCGGCCGAGCGGTGCGGACGTCTGGGATGTGTGCCGAAGCGGGCGGCTCGGTCAGCCAGCGACGGCGCCGCCCCGCCGTGGGCTCACTCTTGCTCGTCTTCGGGGAAGTCGACGTCGACATCCGGGACAGAGACCTCGGCCTCCTCGGTGCCGACGTCCACGTCGGGAACTTCGACGGTCTTCTCTTCCATCGAGGCGTCGACCTCGGGGCCATCGACGTCGACCTCGGGCATCTCACCGGGCTCGACGTCGACGGCGGGCATCTTGCCTTCTTCCTCGACATCGACATCGCATCCAGCGAGGCCGACGCAGCAAGTCGCCGCCAGGACCAGGCCAAAGAACTTCTTGTAGTAAGTCATCTAAAGCTCCACGTTTCGAAGAATGTTGGAGTCGCCAACCCGTGGGCAGGGCAGCGGGTAAGGGGCGGAGGGGGGCGAACTCTCAGTCGCTAGTATAAGCCGAGGGGGAGCCGGGCGGGCCTCCCTCTTCCGACTGAAAGCTCCCGCGCCAGCCGCTAGTGATTCCGGTTGGGCCGGTGGTTCCGACGGCCGATCGGATCGCGACGAGCTTACTGATGCGCCCCCTTACGGGCTAGTAGCCCGGGCCATCTCCCAGGCCGAGTCGTGTCCTAGCCCGAGTCACCAACCCACCCGCCGCTCCGGGCCGCCGCCCGCAAGAGAAAACAACCCCGCCAGGACTCGAACCTGGAATAAGGGAATCAAAATCCCTGGTGTTACCAATTACACTACGGGGTTTCTGTCGGTTTCACGGCATCCGGCTCGGCAGGCTCCGCTGCCGGGCGATCTCCCTCCGCCAACGCGGACAGGCTAACCGAAATCGGCCGTCGAGTTAACGGCTGTCTCCCATCGGCGGCGAGGCCCTGGCGGTCGTCTGACGGTTGGCGACCGAGAAGCTGAGCTGCTCCAGTTCGGTCGCCAGGTCCACACCGACCAGTGCGACTCCTTCCGGCAAGGACAAAGTGACCGGGGCGAAGTTCAGGATACCGACGACCCCCGCAGCGACCAACCGGTCGGCGATGCCCTGCGCCGATTCGGCCGCCGTCGCGATCAGGCCGAGCGTCACCCCGTGCTGCCGCACGGTGCTCTCGAGCGACGAGATCGGCTCGACCGCGACGCCGCCAAAGCTCATCCCGACCTTCGCCGGATCGCTGTCGAACGCCGCCGCGACGCGGAAGCCCTGGGGCCGAAATCCCCGGTACCCCAGCAACGCGCGGCCCAAGTTGCCCACGCCCACGATCGCAACGACCCATTCCCGGTCGGTGCCAAGGATGCGTCGGATCGCGGCTACCAGCTCTTCACACCGGTAGCCAACCCCCGGATGCCCGAACTGCCCAAAGTAGGCTAAGTCCTTTCTGACCTGGGCGTCGGTGAAGCCGAGCATCTTCCCGAGCTGGCTGGAGCTGATGGTCTGGTCCCCGTTACGCAGCACCCGCTGCAGCTCTCTCAAGTAGAGGCTCAACCGGCTGACGACCGCCTTCGGAGGGGTGCGCGCCTCATCGCCCTTCGCGCCCGGCCGATCCTGCGGGCGGGCAGACGGGGGGCCGTTCGATGGGCTGGGTTCGGCGGATTCGGACATGCCGGCAGTTCGGTCGCGGTGTGGCTTCCCGGCGAAACACCCCGGCCGTGAACGGCCGGGCGGCTCGGCCGACAACCTCGAATCTACGGCGCCAGCGGGCGAGTCGCAATTTGTCCCGCTCTGCTAGGCCGGCGCCCCAGTGGCGAGGCTGCGGGGCCCCTAGCCGCCGCCGCTACAACCGTCGCGAACGGCCCCACGAATGATGCGCCGCGCGAGGGTAAGTCACGCGTGGCAAAAGAGTTGGGTCGCGCAAAGTGACCCTACCGGGGCGCCGGCGCCGACAGCGGAATCTAGGAAGAACAGCTAAGGGGCGCGGATTGAGTATCCCGACCTTACTACGGACGGATTTTGTCTGTCTTGACCAGACCCCCCACTACCCCCAGCTGTTTCTTGAGGAGGCGACAAACCAATGAAACGTTTGTACGGTCTGCCGCTCGTGGCCGCCGTCGTTTCGCTTGCGGGTTCGCAAGCAAACGCGGCGTGCAACTGTGCGGCACGTTATGCCAGCGCAGGCGGCGACGCCTGCTGCCCGGTTGAAGAGGGCGTCTGCGAGGCGCCGCACTACCACACCATCTACCGCACCGAGCGGTGCACGGTGATGGACCGCGTCGAGGAGACCCGCTACCGCACTTGCTACGAGCGGGTCCCCTACGAGAAGGTTGTCAACTACACGAAGTACGTTACCGAGACGCGTCAGAAGCAGGTCAACTACACGGTCATGAAGCCCGTGTGGGAGACCAAGACCCGCACCTACACGGTCAACCGGCCGGTGTGGGAGACCCGCCAGCGGGAGATCAACTACACGGTCATGAAGCCCGTGTACGAGACCAAGACCCGCACCTACACGGTCCAGAAGCCGGTGTGGGAGACCCGCACCCGCGACGTGACCTACTACGTCCGCAAGGCGGTCCCCTACACGAAGACGATCACGGTCAACGGCGGCAGCTGGCAGACCGAGACCTACACGATCCCGGGCAAGACCTACTACCGCACGGTCCGCACGCCGGGCAAGTGGGTTTACGACCCCTGCACCTGCACCTGCTGCTACCAGCCGGGCTCGTGCTGCAAGATCGAGTGCACCACGGAGCCGAAGACCTGCTGCAAGAAGGTCTGGGTCCCGACCTGCGAGACGAAAGAGATCTGCTGCACGAAGTACGTGTGCGAGCCGCGCACGAAGACCTGCTGCTACAAGGTCTGCACGATGGTCCCCGAGTGCAAGACCTGCACCTACCAGGTCTGCCGCATGGTTCCCGAGTGCCGCACGAAGACCTGCTGCTACAAGGTCTGCAAGATGGTGCCCGAGTGCAAGACCTGCACCTACAAGGTCTGCAAGATGGTTCCCGAGTGCCGCACGAAGACCGTGTGCTACAACGTCTGCGTGCCGCAGCAGTGCTGCAAGACCGTCACTTGCTACAAGTGCGAGGCCCGTCAGGTCCCCTACACGGTGACCAAGTGCGTGCCGCGAGTCGTCTGCAAGCAAATCCCCTGCAAGGTCCTCTGCACCAACCCGGACTGCCCCGAAGCGGGCGGCGCCGGTGCGGCCGAGGCCCCTTGCTCGGACTGCGGCGCCCCCGCGGGCGACTGCGGCTGCAACGGCTGAGTTGAATGACCGAGAACGGCCCCGCCGCCCGCGGCGGGGCTTAGCGAAGCCTCCCCTCTGAGCCGGCCGCCCCTCGTAGCGGCGGCCGCCGACTGAGAAAGAGGTCTGGTCAAGACGATTAGGGCGGCCCGGTCCACCTTGGACCGGGCCGCCTTTTTTCTTTTCTCTAGCAGCCCGGCACGACGCGTCTACGAGACGGCAGCCACCCCGGCCTCGGCGACCGTGTGGTCGTTCTCGACCGTGCTGCCGCTGACGCCGATCGCGCCGATGATCTGGCCCGACTTGTCCTTGATCGGCAAGCCGCCGGGGAACGTGATCAGGCCGCCGTTGGAGTGCTCGATCCCGTAGAGCGGGCCGCCCGGCTGCGAGAGCTTCCCGACCTCGCCCGTGGGCATGTCGAAATAGCGGGCCGTGCGGGCCTTGATCTGAGCGATATCGATCGAGCCCTGCCACGCGCCGTCTTCTTTCGCGAAGGCCGTCAGGTTCCCGCCGGCGTCGACCACGGCGATGTCCATCGCGGTCCCGATCTCTTGCGACTTCTTCATCGCCGCTTCAACAGCGGCCTGGGCTTGCTTCAAGGTGATTCCGATAGCGGATGGCATGGTCGTCTCCAGTGGGAGTTGGCCGCAGATGAACGCAGACGGATTCGGATGCACTTTCCGGCGTGTGACCTGACGGCTTACAAGCAGATGCGAGTCAGAAGCCGCGAGCCGCATCCGCACGTTCCTGCGCATCGTCAGCGGCTGAACTTCTGTCGGGAGAAGTTGATTGACGGAGCCGCCGCCGGTCGATAGTGTACGCGTGTCCCCATACCGCAAGGCGCCCCGCGATGGCCGAGGTCGATTGGCTGTTCCTCGACATGAACGCGTTCTTCGCCTCGGCGGAGCAACAGCTCCGCCCGGAGCTGCGCGGGCGGCCGGTTGCGGTCGTGCCCGCGATGACCGATCGAACGTCGTGCATCGCCGCGAGTTACGAGGCCCGGGCCTACGGCGTCCGCACCGGCACGAACGTCGGCGCCGCGCGGCGGCAGTGCCCGGGGCTCGTGCTCGTGAAGGGACGGCACGAGCGATACGTGGAGATGCACCACCGGATCGTCGCGACGGTCGATTCGGTTCTGCCCGTGACCAAGATCTGCTCGATCGACGAGATGGCCTGCCGGCTAGCGACGCCAGACAGGAACGCGACATCCGCCTCGTCGGTTGCCCGGCGCGTCAAGACGGCTATCGCGAACCAAGTGGGCGAGCACCTACGCTCGTCGATCGGCCTCGCGCCGAACCGCTTGCTCGCCAAGCTCGCCAGCAACCTCCACAAGCCCGATGGCCTATCGATCATCACCCGCGAAGAGCTCCCGCACCGACTGCACCGGCTGAAGCTCCGCGACTTCACGGGCATCGGCCCGAACCTCGAGAAACGCCTCGCCTCACGCGGGGTACGGACCACCGGGGCGCTCTGCGCGCTGTCGAAGGACGCGATGATCGAAGTCTGGGGCAGCCGCGTCGGCGGCCTCTGGTGGCACTGGCTACGCGGCGAAGAGGCCGACGAGCGGGCCACCCAGCGCCGCACCATCGGGCACTCCAAGGTGCTCGCCCCGCCCGATCGCACCGAAGCGACCAGCCGCGCGACCCTGGTGCGGTTGATCCACAAGGCGGCCGCCCGGCTCCGCAAGGCGGAGCTGGTGGCTCGGCGGATCGAGTTCGGCGTGAACCACCTGGGCGGGGGCAAGTGGCGCGGCCGCGCTTGCCTGGCCGCCTGCGACGATACGCCGACGATGCTCAAGGCATTCGAGTCGGCTTGGCGCCTCCGCGGGCCAGACGACAGGACGGCCGTTCCGCTGAAGGTATCGGTCACGCTCTGGAAGCTAGAGCCAGCCCGGCGCCGAAGCCTTCCGCTCTTCGCCGAGGACCGACAAGCGGCGAGCGCGGCGAGGGCCATGGACGCGGTCAACAACCGCTTCGGGACCGGCTCGATGTACTTCGCCTCGATGCACGACGCGCGAGCGGCGGCCCCGCCGCGGATCGCCTTTCAGCACATTCCGGAGCTCGAGCCGCAACGCGCGCCGCCCCAACGGCAGTAGCCCCCAACGGCAGTAGCCCCCAGCGGCCACGCTGCCGCCCTCAACGAACCGGCGCCAATATGGCAGACCGGCCTCGCTCGGTTGCCGCTGGGCATCGAGCGATTCTCCACAAACGGCTTCTCTCAAATGCTTTACGGCTGCTGGCACGCCGGTTGCTCACTCGCGGCGCGGTGAAGGTGCGCCTGCCATGGCAGGCGTTGGCCTGCCAAGCACGCGAGCCTGCCTAAGCCGCCTCTCCAGAGGGGGGGCGACGCAGGGCCCTCAATAAACCCGCTGGCGACTGCCAGCCGCAGCCATTCTCCCCGCCGGAGGTTATTCGCCGTGGCAAAACAGATGGTCTTTGACGAAGACGCCCGCAAGTCGCTCTCTTTGGGGGTCGAGAAGTTGGCCCGGGCCGTGAAGAGCACGCTAGGCCCGCGTGGCCGCAACGCGGTGCTCGACAAGGGTTGGGGGTCGCCGAAGGTCACCAAGGACGGCGTCACGGTCGCCGAAGACATCGACCTGGACGACCCGTACGAGAACCTCGGCGCCCAACTCGTGAAGGAAGCCGCGAGCAAGACGAACGACGTCGCCGGCGACGGCACGACCACGGCCACCGTGCTGGCCGAGGGCATCTTCCGCGAAGGCCTCAAGATGCTGGCCGCGGGCGCCGACCCGATGGCCCTCAGCCGCGGCATCCACAAGGCGGTCGAGGCGGTCGGCAAGTCGATCGAGAAGCTCGCCGACCCGATCGAGGTCAAGAACAAGAAGGAGCTGCAGCACATCGCCACGATCGCCGGCAACGGCGACCCAACGATCGGCTCGGTGCTGGCCGACGCGTTCAGCAAGGTCGGCAAGGACGGCGTGATCACGGTCGAAGAGGGCCGCACCGCCGAAACGACCGTCGAGGTCGTCGAGGGCATGCAGTTCGATCGCGGCTACCTGTCGCCGCACTTCGTCACCAACGAAGACGACATGGAGGCCGTCCTCGAGAATTGCCAGGTGCTGGTATTCGAGGAGAAAATCTCTAGCGCCAAGCTGCTCGTGCCGCTCCTCGAAGCGGTCAGCAAGAGCGGCAAGCCGCTGCTCATTATCGCCGAAGACGTCGAGGGCGAGGCCCTCGCCACCTTGGTGGTCAACAAGCTGCGTGGAATCGTGCAGGTCTGCGCCGTGAAGGCGCCCGGCTACGGCGACCGCCGCAAGGCGATGCTGGGCGACATCGCCACGCTCACCGGAGGCTCGGCGATCTTCAAGGACCTCGGCATCAAGCTGGACGGGGTTCAGCTCTCCGACCTGGGCCGCGCGAAGAAAGTGATCGTCGCCAGCGGCACGACGACCATGGTCGGCGGCGCCGGATCGAAGGACGCCATCAAGGGCCGCGCCGACCAGATCCGCGCCGAAATCAACTCAACCGACTCGGACTACGACCGCGAGAAGCTGCAGGAGCGGCTGGCGAAGCTCGCCGGCGGCGTCGCGCAGATCAAGGTCGGCGCGTCGACCGAGAGCGAGATGAAGGAGCGCAAAGACCTCTTCGACGACGCCCGCGCCGCCACCCACGCGGCCCTCGAAGAAGGGATCGTCCCCGGCGTCGGCGTCGCGCTGCTGCGTAGCGAGAAGGCCGTCGACAAGCTCGACTTGGCCGGCGACGAGAAGCTCGGCGCGCAGATCGTCAAGAACGTGCTCAGCTACCCGCTCTCCTGCATCGCCGCGAACGCCGGCGTCGACGGCGCCGTCGTTGTCAACCGCGTCCGCAACCTGAAGGGCAAGAACGAAGGTTACAACGCGGACAAAGACGAGTACGTCGACCTGGTGGCGGCCGGCATCATCGATCCGGCCAAAGTGGTCCGCACGTCGCTGCTGAATGCGGCGAGCGTCGCGGCGCTGCTGCTGACGACCGAGTCGCTCATCACCGACGCCCCCAAGGACGACGACGACGAAGCCGGCGGCCACGATCACGACCACGGCATGGGCGGGATGGGTGGCATGGGCGGCATGGGTGGCATGGGTGGCATGCCCGGCATGATGTGATGAACGAGGGGGGCCCGCCGTCGGCTATCGGCTGTCGGCGACGCCCCCGAGAGACTCTGCCCCAACAGACTCCGCGGCGCCCACCGACAGCCAATGGCTGACAGCCGATAGCTTCAAACCAATCAACGCTTCGAAGAAGCGGCAAATACACCGTCACAAAGGAATCCAATCCATGGCCAAAGGCATCAATCTGCGTCCCCTGGACGACCGCGTTGTCGTTTCCCCGCTCGAGGCGGAGGAGGTCACCTCCGGCGGCATCGTGCTGCCGGACTCCGCGCGGGAGAAGCCGCAACGCGGCAAGGTGGTCGCCGTGGGGGCGGGCAAACTGCTCGACTCGGGCGAGCGGGGCGCGTTGTCGGTCGCCGTCGGCGACGAGGTCATCTACGGCAAGTACGGCGGGTCGGAAGTCGAGATCGACGGCGACGAGTACAAGATCCTCCGCGAGTCGGACCTGCTCGCGAAAGTCACCGGCTGACCCCGGAGATGCGAGACTCGCGTTGACAGAGGCGAGATCGGAACAGCCCCAAGTGGCCTCTCGCAGTCTGGCATCCGTCTGACAAACCACGCCGGCTCAACCGCCGACCCGCGGCCCAAACCACACAGGAACCACAATGGCCAAACAACTCATGTTCGACGACGCCGCGCGGGCGAAGGTGATCGCCGGCGTCGACAAGCTCGCAGACGCGGTGGCGGTGACCATGGGTCCCACCGGCCGCAACGTGATCATCAACAAGTCGTTCGGCGGCCCGACCGTCACGAAGGACGGCGTCACGGTCTCTAAGGAGATCGAGCTGGAAGACCCCTTCGAGAACATGGGCGCGAAGCTCGTGCACGAGGTCGCCGACAAGACGAGCAAGTTCGCCGGCGACGGCACCACGACCGCCACGGTGCTCGCCCGCGCGATCCTCAAGGAGGGCGCCCGCAACATCGTCGCGGGCAGCAACCCGACCGCCGTGCGTCGCGGCATCGAGAAGGCCGCCCAGGCCGTGTGCGACCACCTCGACGAGGCCGCCAAGGACGTCAGCAGCAAGGAAGAGATCGCCCAGGTCGGCGCCATCAGCGCGAACAACGACCGGGTGATCGGCGACCTGCTGGCCGACGCGATGGAGAAGGTCGGCAAGGACGGCGTGATCACCGTCGAGGAGGGCAAGACCACCGAGACGACCCTCGAGTTCGTCGAGGGCATGCAGTTCGACAAGGGCTACCTCTCGCCCTACTTCATCAACGACCAGACCTCGATGGAGGCGGTCCTGGAGGACGCTTACCTGCTGATCCACGAGAAGAAGATCAGCAACCTGCGCGACCTGCTGCCGGTCCTCGAGGCGGTCAGCCAGAAGGGCAAGCCGCTGCTGATCATCGCCGAGGACGTCGAGGGCGAGGCCCTCGCGGCGCTGGTTGTCAACAAGCTGCGCGGCGTGCTGAACGTGGCCGCCGTCAAGGCGCCCGGCTTCGGCGACCGCCGCAAGGCGATGCTCGGCGACATCGCCACGCTGACCGGCGGCACGCTGATCAGCGAGGACCTCGGAGTGAAGCTCGAGAGCGTCACGCTGGAGCACCTGGGCCGCGCGAAGAAGGTGTCGGCCGCCAAGGACACGACCACCATCGTGCAGGGCGCCGGAAAGACCGAGGACGTGCAGAAGCGGATCGAGCAGATCCGCAAGTCGATCGAGCAGTCGACCAGCGACTACGACAAGGAGAAGCTGCAGGAGCGGCTCGCGAAGCTCACCGGCGGCGTGGCGATCATCTCGGTCGGCGCGTCGAGCGAGGCCGACATGAAGCAGAAGAAGGCCCGCGTCGAAGACGCCCTGCACGCCACCCGCGCGGCCGTCGAAGAGGGGATCCTCCCCGGCGGCGGCGTCGCGTTGCTCCGCTCGAGGGAGGCCGTCGAGGCGGCCCGCTCCTCGGCCAAGGGCGACGAGAAGATCGGCGTCGACATCGTGCTCGGCGTGCTCGACGCGCCGCTCAAGCAGATCGCCGCCAACGGCGGCCTGCACGGCAGCGTGATCGCCGACGAGGTCGCCCAGAAGGGCAAGAACATCGGCTACGACGCCAACGCCGGCGAGTACGTCGACATGTTCAAGGCCGGCATCATCGACCCGGCGAAGGTCGTCAAGACCGCCATCAGCAACGCCGCCAGCATCGCCGGCCTGCTGCTGACGACCGAGGCCCTGGTGACCAACTACGACTCGAAGGACGACGACAAGCGCGGCGTCGTGGGCAGCGTCCGCTGACCGCGACCAACCCGATCGTCACAGCCCGCCGGGCCACCGCCGCACCACGGCGCGTGGCCCGGTTCGCTGACGGGAGTAAGCCACGGATGAACACGGATGAACTCGGATGCGGAGCGGCTGGCTTCCGTACCAATGCGCGTCTCCTGCGAGTAGAGACGGGCCAGATCGAGCAGCCAAACGTCGTGTTCCACCCGCCTGGGATGCCGCAAAAGGCATATCGTAGCTGGCAAGACCTGAAGAAAGTGGTCGTTCCTGAGAACGGCGACCATTCCGCTGACTTCGTTCGGCACATCGACCGCTAGGACACCCGTGTTCATCCGCGTTCATCCGTGGTCCCAGAAGCCCCACGAATAGATGCCTGCTCAACGTGACTACTACGAAGTGCTCGGCGTCGATCGCAACGCGACCGACGCCGAGATCGCTTCGGCTTATCGCAAGATGGCGATCCTCCACCACCCGGATAAAAACCCGGGCGACGAGGGCGCGGTCACGCTGTTCAAGCAAGCCGCCGAGGCGTTCGAGGTGCTCGGCGACAAGGAGAAGCGCGCCCGCTACGACCGCTTCGGCCACGCGGGCGTGAACGGCGCGCGGGGCGGCGCCGGCGGCTTCAACGACGTCGAGGACATCTTCAGCGCGTTCGGCGACATCTTCGGCGACATGTTCGGCGCCGGCGGTCGCGGCGGTCGCGGCGGCCGCGCCCGCGTGCACCCGGGACGCGACGTGCGGTGCGACGTCACACTCACGCTCCACGAAGCGGCCGATGGCGTCACCAAGAAGGTCCAGTTCCAACGCCACGAGGCGTGCGACGACTGCGGCGGAACCGGCGCCGCGCCGGGCGCCACCCGCGAGATGTGCGGCTACTGCGGCGGCCACGGCCGAGTGGTCCAGGCGGCGGGCATCATCCGTATGCAGACCACCTGCCCCGCGTGCCACGGCGCCGGCAGCACCGTCAGCAAGCCGTGCCGGCCCTGCCGCGGCACGGGGCAGCGGCTGAAGACCGTCGCGACCGAGGTCCGCATCCCGGCCGGCGTCGACGAGGGGACCCGCGTGCGGATCGCCGGCGAGGGAGAAAAGAGCCCCGACGGCGGCCCCCCCGGCGACTGCTACTGCTTCATCAGCGTGCTCGACCACCCGCTCTTCGAGCGCGAGGGCCAGCACCTGATCTGCCGCATCCCGATCACCTACACGCAGGCCGCGCTCGGGTGCGAGCTCGAGGTGCCCACCCTCGACGGCCGCGACACGATCAAGCTGCCGCCGGGCGCCCAGTCCGGCGACATCCTGCGGCTGGACGGCCGCGGCATGCCCGACCCCCGCCGGCACGGGTTGGGCGACCTGCTCGTGCAGGTCATCATCGAGGTGCCCAAGAAGCTCTCGCCGGAAGAGGAGAAGCTGCTGCGGCAGCTCGCGGAGCTCGAGCACAAGAACGTCGCGCCGCAGCGGAAGAGCTTCTTCCAGCAATTGAAGGACTACTTCGTCGGCGAGCACGGCGAGCCGGCGGCGGCCGACGCGGCGTCGGCTGGCGACGCCGACGACTGACCACGAACCCGGGCCAAGCGCCATGCCAACCGATCCCAACGACATCGACGACGCGCTCGCCGAGCCCCAGGCCGAAGGCGAAACGGCGCCGGGCGAGACCGTCATCTTCAAGGCGGGCGACCCCGCCGACGAGCCGGCGGCCGACGCCGAGCCGAGCGTCGAGGTGCAGCTGGCGGCCGCGGAAGACCGCGTCCTGAGGCTGCAGGCGGAGCTCCAGAACGTGATGAACCGCGCCCGCCGCGAGCTGTCCGACGCGCGGCGATACGGCCCGCTCGACCTGGCCCGCGACCTCTTGCCCGCGATCGACAACATCGATCGCGCGCTCGAGGCGGCCGAGAAGTCGGGCGAGGCTAAGGAATTGGCGGCCGGCTTCAAGATGGTCCGGCAGCAGCTGGCCGAGTCGCTTTCTAGGCACGGCTGCGAGCCGATCGACACCACCGCCGGCGTCGAATTCGACCCGACCTTCCACGAGGCGATACTCCAACAGCCGTCCGAGGAATTCGCCGCCGGGGCGATCCTGCACACGGCCCAGTCCGGCTTCAAGCTGCACGACCGCGTCCTCCGGCCGGCGCAGGTGATCGTGTCGTCGGGGCCGGCGGAAAGCTGAATACCAGCGGGACGAGCCTATCCCTACGAGTCCAAGAGACTCGGCGGAGGGTTCGATAGACGGCGAAGCGCAGAAACGAGGCGACCTTCCATCTGTTCCTTTATTCGCGTGATTCGCGGGCCCATCCAATGCCAACCTACGACTACGTCTGCGACGCGTGCGACCACGAGTTCGAGCTGTTCCAACAGATCTCCGAGCCCGTGAAGAAAAAGTGCCCCGAGTGCGGCAAGCTCAAGCTCCGCCGGCTCTTCGGGACGGGTGCGGCGGTCGTCTTCAAGGGGTCTGGCTTTTACGAGACCGACTACCGCAGCGACTCGTACAAGAAGGCGGCCGAGAAGGACAAGAAGTCGGGCGAGAAGAAGTCCGAGTCGAAGTCGGAATCGGCGTCGGCGGCCCCTGACAGCAAGTCCGACACCAAGAAGAACACTTCCACCAAGTCCGATACGAAGTCGGCCAAGAAGGAGTGACCCGCTCGGTGCGTTGCCCCGTTTGCGACAACCAATTCGATCCGGCAAAAACGCCGGCGATGCCGTTCTGTAGCGAGCGGTGCCGCACGATCGACCTGGGTCGGTGGCTCGAGGAGGGGTATTCTCTCCCGCACCTGCCCGACCCCGACGACCCCGACGACGACCCCGACCAGGGCGAGCCGGAAGACGCCTAGCTCCGACGCCCCTCGCCCGCCGTGCCCCCCCTGTCGCCGGCGATCGCTACGCACGCGACCCGCTCCACCATGCCGGACGACCGCCCGCTGCCGCGTCTGCCCGCCGAGCCGCTGCGTCGGATGGACTGGCCGGCGGTCGCGCCGTGGCTGTTGCTGCTGCGGGTCCCGGAAGCCGTCGCCGGGTGGCCGATGGTCGTTGGCGGCCTCGCCGCGGCGGCGATAGGATCCGCCGCCGCCGACGCGCCGCTCGGCCCGGCGCGGCCCTGGCTCGTGGCGGCGCACGTTTGGTCGGGCGTGTTCAACTACCGCGAGCCCTCGGCTTGGGGGGTCGTCGCCGCGGTGTTGTGGGTGGCGATCGGCGCGGCGATTATTCGTATCACGGCCCTCAGGCTGACCAGGGCGGCGGGCCGCGGGGTGTTCCGCTCGTTGCTTAGCGGGATCCGGAGCACGCCGTCGGTGCTCGCGGCGGCCGCCTTGCTGGCGGCGCCCGCCGGCTTGGTCGCGGCGGTCTTGTGGTCCCTGGCGGCGTTGACGCGCCTCGTCGGCGGGCCGCCGCTTGCGGAAGCCCTCGCGCCGCTAGGCTTCGTGTTCGCGGCGATCCCACTGGCGGTTCTCACGCTGGCCGCGGTCGTCGGGCTGCCGATCGCCTTGGCCGCCACGGCTGTCGATGGGGCAGACGCGTTCGATGCGGCTAGCCGGGCGTTCGCTTACGCAACGCAGCGCGTCGCCCGACTCGCTTGGTACGCGGCGATTGCCGCGGCGGTGGGCCTCCTCACGACGACGCTCCTCGAAGCGGCGCTGGGCCTGGCCGCCTGGCTGCTCGCCGTGGTCACAGGCGCGGAGGGGATGCTCCGGGAGCCGACCGGCTGGTTCGCCCGCGCGGCGGTCCGCCTGGCGCGGGGTTACTACCCGGCCTACGCGTTCGCCTCGTTCGGCGCGGTCTACCTGCTGCTGCGTCGCGACATCGACGGCCAGCCGATCGACGAGCTGAACCAGCCGGCTCAGTCGCCTGCCGCGTAGCGTGCGAGCAACTCGCCCATCTGGCGATGGAACGCGCCGCGGCTCAGCACCACGTCGAACCCTCCCTGGCGGGCTTGCTCGAGCTTCGCCTCGTGCACGTGGGGCCCGTACGCGAGCAGCGTCACGCGCGGCGCCGCTTCGCGGAGCGACCTGACCAGCGCCGGCAGGTCGGCGGCCTTCGCCGTGAGGTCGAAGGCGACCAGCCGAGTCGACTCGTCGATGGCCGCGAGCACGTCGGCGGGCCGCACGGTCTGCAGTTCGACGCCCGCCGCACGGGCCGCGCCGTCGGCGGTGGAGGTGGCCATAAGGTCGGTTGTCACGAGCACGGCAGACAAGAACGGATCTCCCGACAAAGGGCCGCAAGGCATTCACACGGCGCCGGGCCCGGTCAGCCCGTCGCTGATTTGGTAGGCCTCTGCGAGCGGCAGCACGAGGACCTTGCCGTCGCCGATGTGGCCCTCCTTGCTGGTCCGTGCGTGCTCCTCCAAGCAGTGGATCGTGGGCTCGACGAAGTCGTCGTTCACCGCGATCTGCAACTCGACCTTGCGGAGCAAATGGGTCTCGTACTCGTGGCCGCGGTAGGTCTCTGCGTGGCCGCGTTGCCGGGCGAAGCCCATCGCGTCGGCCACCGTCAGGCGCGTGACGCCGATCGCCGCCAGCGCCTGCTGCGCAGCTTCGAGTTTGGTCGGTTGGATAACCGCGATGATCAGCTTCATGCCGCCGCCTGACGGATTCCGCCGCTCTGGGAGGGCGGCGGTCAGTCGGAAGGATACCCTTCTGGGTCGGCCGATAGTACCGGGGCCTGGCCCTCGGCGCCCGGTTCGGCGCCGAAGATCAGAGTAGAGAAAAGGCCCCCGCCGCCGGCGCGCTCGAAGACCCGGTCTGTTTTGAGAGTCTTCTCGATGCGGTCGGACGCCTCGCGCAGGTGCGCCGAGGTGTAGCGGTCGATCTCCGGGTCGTCCTCCAGCAGCTCGTCGATCTCTTTCCTCAGGTCGGCCAGCTCGGCGTAGGCCAGCGTCTGGCAGTCCTCCGGCGCGGTGGTCCGGTCGAGCGCCAGGGTGGCGAGCCGCTCGAGGTAGCTCCGTTGCAGGTTGCGTCGGAGGCTGCTGATGAGCGGCTTGCGGTTGGTGTACTCGCCGGGTTCGAAGCCGCGGATCTCGGCGAAGACCGCGTCGGAGAGCGTCGACATCAGCTCCGCGACGGTCAACGCGTCCTCGTCGGGGTCGAGCTTCAGCTCGTTGTCGTGCAAGCGCGTCAGGGTGAGCGAGCTGAGCAGCTGGTCCAACACCCGGTCTTGCCACATCAGGATCGTCTGGTGGACGGGGTAGTCGATCCGGGAGGTCGAGCGGACCCCCCAGTGGCTCCACCTCGACGGGGTGAGCTTGTTGTAGAGCGAACGCGGCACGTTGAACGGCTGCTCGCCGAGCAGCTCTTCGGAGACCAACGCGAGCGCCTCGCGTTGCCGCTCCGGATCGACGAGCTCGAAGGGCTCGGGCGCGTTGTCGTCGCCCTTGTGGGAGCGGCTCAGGTAGACGCCGCCGACGTAGCGCGCCACGTTGAAGACCGCCGCGCCCTCGCGGGCCATCAGCACGCCGAGGGCCTGCCGCGCCTTCTGGTAACCCTCGCCCTCTTCGACCAGGTCGTCGACGACCTTCGGCAGCGCCTCGCGGACGAGCTCCACTTGGAGGTTCGCGTAGTCGACGAGGTTGTTGCTGAAGTCGAAGCGGCGGCTGTGCGGGTCGGGGTCGATGCCGCGAGTCTCTTCGTCGGTGGTGTATGCGAGGCCCGGCTCGCCGCTGCGCGACGCGATCTTCTCGAGGCCCTCCTTCTCGTCCTTCAGCGGCTTGTAGCCGTACTCGATCGCCCAGTAGTCGTAGGGACCGATCGTCGTGGTGTAGTAGTCGACCTCCGGCTCTCCCTCGGGGAGGATGAAGACCGGCGCGTAGTCCATGACCGAGGCCACCAGGCCGGTCTTGCGGGTCTTCTCGACGTCCTTCATCTGGTCGAGCGAATAAAGGGTGCTCGCCTTGAAGTTGTGCCGCAGTCCGAGGGTGTGGCCGACCTCGTGCATGGTCACTTCCTTAAGGCCCTGGTTGACCAGCTTGTCGAGCTCCTCGGTGGAGCGCTTGCGCGTGGCGGCGATCGTCGCCGCGAAGGCCATCTGCCGAGCCGCGCCGCCGAGCAGGTTGCAGCTGCAGCGGCCCGTGTGCTGGTGGCCACGAAGCCGCGCGGGCAGGCTACGCTGTTGGGCCTCGTAAGACTCGATGTCGATCGGGCCGCCCGTGAGCGCGGCGATCGATTGCGGCGTGAAGAGCTCGTACTCCTGCTTCCAGGCCTGCAAGAAGTCCGCGTCGAAGATGATGTCCGCGTCGAGGATCTCGCCCGTCATCGGGTTGACCCGCGAGGGGCCCATGGCGAAGCCGGCGCCCGAGGTGATCCAGCGGAACGTGTTGTAGTTGATGTCGCCCGGGTCCCACTCGGCGCTCTGGGGCTGCTGCTCGACCTCGATCGCGTTGTAGAAGCCGGCCTTCTCGAAAGCGAGGTTCCACTCTTCGATGCCGTCGCGGATCGGCTTGCGGTACTGGTAGGGCACCGTCTTCTCGAGCCAGAACTTGATGGGCTTCTTCGGGACCGACACGTCGGCCGACTTGTCGGCCTTCTGCAGGTTCCAGCGGGTGATGTAGCGTACGAACCGGTCGTCGGGGTCCTTCTTCGAGAAGTCCTTGACGGCGGTCAGGAAGTAGCCGATTCGGTCGTCGGCCTCGCGTGGCTCGTAGTCGGTGTCCGGCAACCGGCTGATCGAGTAGTGGACGTTGATCGTGGCCGCGCGCGAGTCCGGCACGGTCTCCAGGTAGCGCGTGCCCGACGACGCGTAGGTGGCGGCGACCTGGATCTCGACGTTCTGGTCGTAGCCGGTCACCGAGCCCCAGCTGCTCCGCTGCTTGTTGAACGAGAAGCCGTACAACACCTGGCTGATCTGCGGCAGGTCCGTCAAGAAGACCGGCGACAGGTCGACAATGTACGAGCCGCCCGAGCCGCGCGACGCGATCGGCAGGCTGAACAGGATGCTGTCGGTGTAGGCCAGCTTCACCGCCTCGGAGGTCGGGGTGCCGCTGGCGGCCTTGAAGCGGACGTTGCGGCGGACAATGTGGATGTTGTCCCCCTGCTTGCGGAACTGCCACACCCAGTTGTCGTCGAAGTTCCAGCTGTATCCGCCCAGCAGCGGCGCCTGGCCGATGCCCTTGGCGATCGTGATCAGGACGATGAAGTCCTTGTCCAAGTCGGACGACTTCAGCTCGGCGAAGAGCTTCTCGTCCGACAGGTGCATCTTGACCACGCCTTCGATCTCTTTGGTGTCTTTCAGCACCTTCGAGGCGGGCGGGTACTTCGGCTTCGAGTCCTCGTCGGCCTTGTCCGACGAATCGCTGCTCGAGCCGCCGTTGCTTCCGGCGGCGATCGGGCCGGCTTCGCCGGGCGCCTGCTGCGCCGAGTCGGCCGCACTACCGCCGCCGGAGGACTCGTCCGCTGCGGCACGGTGCGGCGTGGCGAGCGCCACTCCCAGGGCGAGGAGCGTGAGGCAGCACAGCGGGCGGAGGGTCCTACGCGTCATATCAGTTGGTTCTCTTAATTAGGGACTCGGGCGTCCCAGAGGCGGTTCCCGCGGCCTGCCCGGCGGCGGCGGCGGGCCGTTTCGACGCTGTCACAACCGGCGTTCTAGGAATAATAGGCAGCGACACGCCTGGCGAGGCGCGGAACTATACCCCACGACGCCGTACTTCGCCGAGTCGTTCCACACATCAAAGCTACCGCAGCCGGCCAAAATGCCCCAGGCGAAGTAACAGACGGCCCCCTCTTTTTTGGGAAGGCCGCAGCCCACCCCGCCATGCCCGAACCAACTACCCCGCCCGGCGCCCCGACCCGGATACGGCGAGAAGTCGAACGTCGCCTCTTCGCGGCGGCCGAGGTCGCCTGGTGCGCGGCCGGTGGCGGGATGTCGGATGCTTTGGTCTGGCGGGTGTGCGACGGCCATCGCGCGTACGCCGTCCGCCGCTGGCCCGCGGAAATGGCCGAGGCGCGACTCGGTTGGATTACGCAAACTCTCGCCGAGTTGTTTCACCGAGGTTGCGATTTCGTCGCGGTTCCTTTGCCCGGGCAAGGCGCCGAGCGATGGCCCCTCCGCGATCCCGACGGCGCTTCCTGGGAGGCTTCGCCCTGGCTCGAAGGCGCTCCGCTGGGAGCGAAGCCGTCGCAGCAGGAACTCAAGGCGGCGATCGGCGGCCTGGCCGCGCTGCACCGAGCCGCCCGCGGCCTCCAGGCGCCACGGGGTGCGCCCGTCTGGTCGGTCGCCCAGCGGATCGATCGGCTCCGAGAGATCGCGGCTGGTGAAGACCCGAGCGAGGCCGCCGATCTGTCCAACGCCCCCCCCGGGCTGGCGGGTGTCGTCGCTACGGCACGCCGGGCCGCGGCGGCGACCGCACAGCGACTGTTGCGTTATCGGGAACAGGAGTCCCCGACGGTGATCGTCCATGGCGACGCGCGGCCCGACCACTTCCTGCTGCGCGATGGGCGGCTGTCGGGCGTAGTCGACTTCGGCGCGATGCGGGTCGACTTGGCGGAGGCCGACGTCGCGCGTTTGGCCGGAGAACTCGCGGCTGGCGACCGTCGGCTGCGCGACCTCGTCGTCGATCTGTACGCAGCGGCCGCCGGACCGATCGATCGCCAGCTGGTAGCCGCCCTCGACCAGGCGAACGCCGTGATTGCGGCCGACAATTGGCGGAAGTGGCTCGCCGGCCGCGACCGGGGCGGTTGGGATCAGGCCGCTGTGACCGAACGACTCCGCTCGATAGCGATGCGGCTACCCGCGGAGTGAGGGCCCCCAGTCGAACGTGCGGCAGCTCACGTCCGGGGCCAGGCGCGACGAACCGACCGGCGTGCGGTTGCGTCGAATTGCCATTCCCGGGGATATTCAGTTCGATCCCCGGGTACCCCTCCGCCCCCAACGCCTTTCATCGCCGGCGCCGCCGAAACTGCCGATGTGCCGACCCGACCGTTATAGATCCTTCGCCTGCGCCGCCTGCCTTGTGGGCGCGCTGTTGGGCTCGGCGGCCGCAGCCCAGTCGAAGTCTAGCCCTGGCTCGACCGAGCTGAACCTTGAAGGCTTCAAGGGGGGCGTCTTCGATGGGCTGGACTTCGGCGCAGGCCAGCCCGACGGCGAACTGGTCACCGTGTCGGCGCGGTTCACCGCCCCGACCGAGACCTCGCCCGCCATGCTGGCCGTCACGGCCAAGGTCGCCGACGGCTACCACATCTACTCGGTCACCCAAGCCAAGGGCGGACCGCAGCCGACCAAGCTCTCGATCAACGAGGGCTCGGGCGTCCGTCGCGTCGGCGACTGGGTCGCCGATCCGCCCCCCGAGAAGCACACCGACGAGCAGATCTGGCCGGGCTTGGTCCTTGAGGAGCACACCGGCGAGGTCACGTGGCGGGCGCCGATCGCGCTGCCCGAAGGCGCCGATCCGGCCGGGCTGAAGATCAGCGGCGAGGCCGACCTCCAGGCCTGCACCGAAGTCGCCTGCAACGCGGTCGAGGCGACGTTCCTGGCCGAACTCGCTCCGCCCGGCTCGATCGAGCCTCCCCCCTTCGCACAACCCGGCGCGCCGTCGCCGACGGGGGGAGAGTCGGCGGCGATGGCCGACGCGGCGAGCGGCGGGCTCGCGGTCAAGCTCGGCTTCGCCTTGTTGGGCGGCTTGATCCTGAACCTAATGCCGTGCGTGTTGCCGGTGATCGGGCTGAAGGTGCTCTCGTTCGCTGAACAGGCGGGGCACGACCGGCGGCGCGTGCTGACGATGAATCTGGCTTACTCGGCCGGCCTGATCAGCGTCTTCTTGCTGCTCGCCGTGCTGGCCTCGCTCGCCCAACTCGGACTGGCGAAACAGAGCTTCGGCTGGGGCGAGCTGTACACCCTCTCGTGGTTCAAGGTCAGCATGGTGGTGCTGGTCTTCGCTATGGCGCTGAGCTTCCTCGGCGTGTGGGAGATCCCCATTCCCGGCTTCGCCGGCGTGGGCAAGGCGAACGACTTGCAGGCGAAGGAGGGCTACTCGGGCGCGTTCTTCAAGGGCGTGTTCACGACGGTGCTCGCCACGCCGTGCAGCGGCCCCTTCTTGGGGCCGGTGTTCGGCTACACGCTCAGCCAGCCGCCGGCCATCACCGCGCTGATCTTCTTGTTCGTCGGGCTCGGAATGGCGGCCCCCTACCTGCTGATCGGCGCGTTCCCGTCGCTGATAAAGGTGTTGCCCAAGCCGGGCGCGTGGATGGTCACCTTCAAGCAGCTAATGGGCTTCGTGTTGATGGCGACCGTCGTGTACTTGATCGCGACACTCGGCGAATCGGTCTACCTGCCCACGCTGGCCACGCTGGTCGGCGTGGGGTTCGCGTGCTGGTGGATCGGGTCGACGCCCCTCACCAAGTCGGCCGCCGCCCGCGCACGGGCCTGGGGCCTCGGGATAACGACCGCCGTCGTGACGGGGTTCGCGTCGTTTTGGGCGCTGGGGCCGAGCGATCACGAGCTGCCGTGGGTGCCGTTCAGCCCCGCGACGCTCGAGGCGGCCAAGAGCCAAGGCGACACCGTGCTGGTCGACTTCACCGCCGACTGGTGCCCCACCTGCAAGTACAACTCGCGGTTCGTCATCAACACCGAGGGGGTGGCTCGCGTCGTGAGGGAGAACGGCGTGACGCCGATCCTCGCCGACTGGACCGACCGCAGCGAGACCATCAAGCAGACGCTCGAACGCCTCGGCAGCCGCAGCATCCCGTTCCTGGCCATCTTCCCGGCCGACCGGCCGGACGACCCGATCCTGCTGCCCGACGTGCTCACCGAGGAGCAGTTGCTCGAAGCGCTCGCCAGCGCCGGCGCGGTCAAAGCGAACCCGCAAGCGACCGCCGGCCCCGAGATCGAGATCGGCGAGGCCCGGCCGGCCGGCGCATTGCGCTGAGGCCGAAGGCGAACCGCCTCACGCGTCGCGCGTCACCGCCTCAGAAGTCCATCCAGAGGCCGGCGCCGATCTGCTCTTCCCAGCGGTCGAAGAACTGGTACTGGGTGCTCTGGCCGTTCATGTAGTGCAGGCCAACGCGGAGCGTCGACCCGGTGTCGCCGCGCCACAGCCAGCCCGCTTGCAGCGTCCAGTCGCCGCCGAAGTCGACCTCCTCGCGCAGGTGCGCGTTGGTCGCTAGGAACGGCGTGCCCGCGAAGCCGGTCGGGCCCGCGTGCGACCACTCGGCGCCGAACTGGAACTCCCACGGCTCGGCGCCCCCCGCGGTGAAGAACGCCCACGCCATCTCGCCGTAGACCCGCAGGTCGGGCGTGACGTGCCGCGACACGCCGAGGATGATCGCGTCGCGCACGTAGTTCACCCGGTTGTTCACGCCGGTGCGGGCGATCAGCTCGTCGCCCAGGTGGCTGCTCACGTGATAGTAGCCGAACTTGTACGCGACGCCGTCGCCGGCGGTGTAGGTGAGCGGCACGCCGAAGCGAAAGTCGGACGCGTCGACGTCGCGGTTCTCGTCCAGGTTGAGCCGAACGATCGCGGCGCCTTCCAGATCGAGCTGCCACCCGACCGGGCTGACGGGGTCGTAGTCGCCGTAGCGGAGGATGCCCCGACGCCCGCCGAGCGTCGCGTCCCAGAGGTTCTCGCTCTTCTGTATCGGGGTGCGGTTGTTGAACGAGTGCAGAGCGAGCCGCGGCTCGCGCGGGCCGGCGAGGTAGCTCCGGTAGATCAGGCCGTCCGGCATCAACTGCCAGCCGAAGCCGGGCCCGGAATCGTAGCCCCAGCCCGCCACGGCCCCCACCGGCGGCGCGGCGACCGGCAGCGGCTCGAAGCCGCCCTCAACGCCGTAGGCCGGCGGCAGCAGGCCGTGATCGGTCGCCAAGGCGCCGCTGGTCGCGGAAGTCTGAACGACGGGCCGCTCGGCGAGCCGGACGGCCTCCACGAAAGGATCGACCCGCGGAGATCGGGCCGACGTCGCAGCACTCACGCCGCACGCCAGCGCGACGAGCAGCAGCCGGGCGGCGGTCGGGAGTCGGGTGGGCATTTCGACGGTGAACGGGTGCGCAGCGAGCCCACCTGTCGGCCGGCCGCCAGTCGTGCGGAGCGTAGCGGTTAGATCGGTCACTCGACATAGCAGACTTGACGAATCGTAAGCTGCTGCGGCGAAGCCACTTACGATTCGCATCCCCTCGACGCCAGCCCGCAATATCCCTACAACCGGTAGAGTCGAAACGGACGATCCGCCCCCCCTCCACCCCGCCGATTTGGAGCCCCCTATGGTGCTGCTAGAGATGAGCGTCGTGCCAATGGGCGTGGGCCAGAGCGTCAGCGGCCAGGTCGCGCGGTGCGTCGAACTGATCGACCAGAGCGGCTTGCCCTACGAGTTGCATTCGATGGGCACTATCGTCGAGGGGGAGCTCCCCGACGTGCTCGACCTGATGCGGCGGTGCGTCGAGCTGCTCGCCGAAGACAGCGACAGGGTGAGCTGCTCCGCCAAGCTCGACTACCGCGCCGGGCAGAGCGGCCGCCTGCGGTCGAAGGTCCAGAGCGTCGAACAGAAGCTCGGCAAGGCGACCCCGCACACCGATTGACCCGATCAACGACTCGACAGCACCGCTAGCAAACGGGGCGGACAATTGAGTGACTCAGAGAGCAAACCGAGCGGCGGCCTCTACGAAGCGCTGGGCCGCGTGCCCAGCGGGATCTACATCCTCACCGTGGGCGCGGGCGAGAACGCGACCGGCATGCTGGCGAGCTGGGTGCAGCAAGCCGGCTTCGAGCCGCCGATGATCTCGCTCGCGATCAAGCCCGGCCGCCACGTCGCCCAGCGGATCGAGGCCGGAGAACCCTTCGCGTTGAACGTGGTGGCCGAGGGGGACAAGCGGCTGCTCAAGCACTTCGGCAAGGGTTTCGAGCCGGGCCAGCCGGCGTTCGAAGGGATCGACACCGAGCCCACCGCCGTCGGCGCGCCGGCGTTGGCCGCGGCGCTCGCGGTGCTGGAGTGCCGCGCGTCGGCCGGGGTCGACGCGTCGGACCACCGCGTCGTGGTGGCCCACGTGACCGGCGGCGCGCTGCGGGGCGACGCCCGGCCGATGGTCCACGTCCGCAATCGTGCGGACCACTACTGAAGCCCACCGTTCCACTACCCAAGCCCGCCACCAGGGCGGTTGCGAGCATGCCCGACCACACGGACCTCGTCGTCATCGGCGGCGGAATCGTTGGCCTCGCCACGGCTTGGCGGTTCGTCGAGCGTCGCCCCGGATCGACCGTCGTGGTGCTCGAAAAAGAAGACGCCGTCGCTCGGCACCAGACCGGCCACAACTCCGGGGTGCTGCACTCGGGCATCTACTACAAGCCCGGCTCGCTGAAGGCGATCAACTGCCGCGAGGGCAAACGCGCGATGGAGGCCTTCTGCGAGCAGGAGGGCGTCCCCTACGAGCTCTGCGGCAAGGTGATCGTCGCGGTCGACCACGAGCAGGTTCCGGCTCTGGAGAAGATCTACGAGCGGGGCCAAGCCAACGGCGTGCGGTGCGAGCGGATCGGCGTGGAGCGCCTCGCCGAGCTCGAGCCCCACACGGCGGGCGTGGCGGCGATCCACGTGCCGGAGACCGGCATCGTCGACTACGGCGCGGTGTGCCGCCGCTTGGCGGAGAAGCTGTTCGCCGCCGGCGGCCGCGTCGTCACCGGCGCCCGGGCGACGGCCCTCAAGCAAGCCGGCGCCGAGGTGGTCGTCACCACGACGGCCGGCGACTTCGCCGCCGACCGAGCGGTCAACTGCGCAGGGCTGCAAAGCGACCGGGTCGCCAAAATGGGCGGCGCAACACCGGGCGCGAAGATCGTGCCGTTCCGCGGCGAGTACTTCGAGCTGAAGCCCTCCGCGCAGCACCTGTGCCGTAACCTCATCTACCCGACTCCCGACCCCGCGTTCCCGTTCCTCGGCGTGCACTTCACCCGCATGATCCAGGGCGGAGTCGAGTGCGGCCCCAACGCGGTGCTCGCCCTCGCGCGGGAGGGTTACGGCAAGACCACGCTCAACGTGAAGGACCTGGCCGAGTCGCTCAGCTACGGCGGGTTCCTGAAGCTGGCCGCCAAGCACTGGCGGATGGGCGCGGGGGAGATGTGGCGCTCCGCGAGCAAGGCGGCCTTCGTCCGCGCGTTGCAGCGGCTCGTGCCCGAGATCACCGCCGACGCGCTCGTGCCGGCGCCGGCCGGCGTCCGCGCCCAGGCCGTGTTGCCCGACGGGTCGATGGTGGACGATTTCCTGATCGAGCAGAACGGCCGGGTCGTCAACGTGCTCAACGCCCCCAGCCCGGCGGCGACGGCCTCGCTGAACATCGGCTCGCTGGTGGTCGACCGGCTGGTCGACTAGCAACGGCGCGCGGATTTCGTGAGTCCCCCACCAATCGAGAGCCATCGTTGTCGTGAACCGCTCGGCGACGTACGATGTCTGGCTCAGATCACGGGGCGTGGCGCAGCCTGGTAGCGCGACTGCTTTGGGAGCAGTAGGTCGCACGTTCGAATCGTGTCGCCCCGACTGGATTTCTGCCGGGCTCGGCTTGGCTTCGCCACGACCTCGCCTCGCTGGGGCCGCGCTCAGGCAGCCTCGGCGGCCGGCTTCGGCACGGCGGTCAGCACGCTGCGGAGCCGCTCGAACGCCTCGCCGTCGGCGAAGTGCAGCGTGACCTTGCCGGCGCCCTTGGCGTTCTGAGTGAGCTTCACCTTCACGCCGAGGGCCGCGGTCAGCTCGGTCTCGAGCGCGGCGAGCTGCTCGCCGCGGGTCGGCGCCGAGGGGCGGCTCACGCCGTCTTGGCCAACGACACGCAGCTCGTCGTCGGCTGCGGCGGCGCCGTGCTCCTGGACCAGCTCTTCGGTGCGGCGGACCGATAGGCCCTCGCCTACCACCCGCTTCGCGTATCGGCTCTGCTCGTCGCCGGGCAACCCCAGCAGCGCCCGCGCGTGGCCCTGTGAGAGCTCCCCTTCGACGACCAGCGACTTCACGTCGTCCGGCAGGTCGAGCAGCCGCACCAGGTTGGCGACCGTCGAGCGGTTGATGTGCACGCGCGCGGCCAGCTCCTCCTGGGTGCAACCGTACTCGCGCAGGTAGCGCTCGAAGCTGGTCGCCTTCTCGATCGGGTTGAGGTCCTTGCGCTGCAGGTTCTCGACGATCGCCAGCTCGGCCGTCTGCCGGTCGTCGACGTCGCGCACCTGCACCGGCACCCGCTGCCAGCCGGCCGCTTGGGCGGCGCGCAAGCGGCGCTCGCCGGCGATCAGCTCGAAGCGTCCGTCCACCCGCCGGACCACCAGCGGCTGCAGCACGCCGTGCTCGCGGATGCTGTCCGCCAGGTCGGCGATCTCTTCCTCGTCGAACCGCTTGCGCGGCTGGTAGGGGTTCGGCTCGATCACGCCCAAGTCGAGCCAGCGCTGGCCGTCCTGGTCGCGGGTCATGACCCCGTCGTCCTCGGCGGCTTCCTCGGTGGCCGGCGGCGGTTCCGGGGACCCCGGCGCGCTCGTGTTTGCCGGCTCGGCGGCGCCGGCCGGCACCAGCGGCGTGGCGGCGCCGATCGGCGCTTGGCCCTCTTCGAGCGAACGCCCCAACAGGGCTTCTAGCCCACGACCCAATCGGCGTTGGTTACTCATCCTGGAGGACCTCCATGCCCACCTCGATATACGCCCTCGCTCCGCGCGAGCGGCAATCGTAGTCAAGTATTGATTGGCCGTGGCTGGGGGCCTCGGCCAGGGCGACGTCGCGCGGCACGACCGTGTCGAACACGATCTCGCCGAAGAAGTCGCGCACCTCGCGCTCGACCTCGTGCGTCAGCTCGAGGCGGTCGTCGTGCTTGGTTAGCAGGATCCCGCCGAACCGCAAACGGCTGTTTTGGCGGGCCATCACCCGCTTGATCAGCTCGATCATCTGCGTGAGCCCCTCCATCGCGAAGTACTCGCACTCCAGGGGCATCAGCACTTCGTCGGCGGTCGCCAGGGCCGTCTGCGTGAGCGCGCCGAGCGACGGCGGGCAGTCGACCAGCACGCAGTCGTACACGCCGAGGCTCGACGCCAGGTGCTCCGCCACCAAGCGGGCCTCGCCGCCGTCGACCTGGGCCAGGTGGTCCACGTCGTGGAAGCTGCGGCTCCCCGGGAGCAGCTCGAGCGACTCCACGCCGGTCGCCGCCACCGCGTCCCGCAGCGGCGACCGCTCCACCAGCGGGTGCCGAGCGGTCGGCTCGCCGCCCACGGCGCTCGTGGCGTTACACTGGGGATCGAGGTCCACCAGCAGCGTGCGGCGGCCGGAGGTCGCCAGCACCGCGGCCAGATTCACCGCCGTGGTGGTCTTGCCGACGCCCCCCTTCTGGTTCGCGATACAGAAGACGCGGCCCATGGGGGAGGCTGGAGGCTGGAGGCGGCAGGCTTGAGGGAGCTTTGGGGGGCGGAGTTTAGGAGGGGGCGCCGGGAGGGGGAATGGCAGAATCGCCGGGGACACGCGCCGGCTTGCGACCGCCGACTTGCCGCGAGGCCGCAGAGCCTAATCCGCCACGAGAGCTTGGCCTCGCACCGTCGCCACGTGATTACTGGGTGCGGCTGGCAGTGTTGCTTGGGCTCTGGCTGGCCTCCTTCTCGGCTGGGGCGGTACTCGTGGTTGGCCTCCTGGCCACTGGCGCCATGCTCCTATGGATTCTTAGCAGATCGAACTTTGAAGACAGTCTCGCTTTGCTCTTCGCCGCACTCGGCTGTGTCGTCGCCGCCGCCGTAGTGTTCGGCGTAGCGTTCGTCTACTTCGCCACGGTCTTCCTCATCTTCATCCCCCTCGCCGCTTTCAGCTGGTCGATAAGCGGCGTCCGGCGAGAGACTCTCCATGTGGCGATGACAACCGGGGCAGCCGCAGCGATCACCGCCACAGCGCCACTGTGGCTCTCTGCTGCTTTGGATCCGTGGGAGTCGGATCCGCTACGGTCGGCCGTGTCGGCTTGCTACGTCGTCACCGCGGTGATCGTCGGCGAAGCCGCTGGCGCGGTGCACGCGATCCGCGAAGCGCGGCGGGCCGTCCGCCGCGGCACAGGCCGTCCGCGCCTCACAATCGCGATGCTCCTGGCGAGTGTCGTCCCGCTCTCGATCCTCCTCGCTTTGATGCAAACGGCCGGCTTGCTGCGACCCACGACGGCGGCGGCGCTCATCGTCCTGGCGGCCGTGGCGGCAATTGCGCACCGACCGGTGGTGGTCGTCGTCAACTGTTGGGCCGACCGCCGGCTCCGCAAACGCCGCGCGGCGCGCTCCACGTGAAACATCCGGCGCCCGCCGCCCAGGGCGCCGGTTTCACGTGGAACACCCCAATCCCGCTGGCCGCAGGGTCGTTCCACGTGGAACACCGCGATGGCCCTATGGAACACCGCGGCGGCCCCGCGGACAGCACAAGATTGAGTAGCAGAGATTGGCCGAGCCGCGCCCGTAAGGAAGCGACCGAGCACGACGTTTAGCCGTTGGTCGCTTCCTTACGGGCGCGGCTCGGCGCCCTTCGCGCGATTAGGGTCGACGGCGGGGGCTCACTCCGCTGGCCAGCCTTCGAGCTCGAACTTCTTCTTCACGTTGGCCGTGTGCTCGTCGTAGTGGCTCTCCATCCGCTTCAGCAGCCGGCGCGGCGTCCAGCGGCTGCCGGGGGCCGCCTCGTCAAGCGGCAGGCCCTCCAGCAAGTAAGCGTGGCCCTGCACGTAGTCGGAGATGGCTTCCATCTGCGCGGCCTCTTGCTCGCCGCCCCAGTCGGGGTGGGCCGGCTGGTAGTCGTCGGGCATCTGCTCGGGGTTGATGCGGACCACTTCGTGGCGGTCGGGATCGAGCTGGGCGTAGATCTGGGAGAAGAACATCAGCTGGGTGGCCGCCATGTGCTCGGCGTTCCAACGCGGCGTGTGCGTGCCGTTGGGCGGCCGCCAGTTGAGCTGCTCGGCGGTGAGCGGCTCGAACACCTCGCGCGACGCGGCGCTCGCTTCGGCCATCGCGGTGAGCAGCTCGCCCAGCTCGCCGGAGGCCCGCCACTCTTTCTTCTCTTCGGGAGGCTCGGGCAGGTCGAGCGGCTCGGCCGCCGGCGCGATCGCACCGGCGAACAACAAGAGGGCGGCAAACGCGGCGACGCGGTGCATGGCGGACTCCGGACAAGTGGCGTGGTGACGCTGTGAAGCTTACCCGAAACGGCGCCCCGCGCACGAAATAGCCCCCGGTCATTGACCGGGGGCTAATCGATGCTCTTTCTTCCTACGGCCTAAGGCCTACAGCCTACAGCCTAACTCAGTACCGGTAGTGCTCCGGCTTGTAGGGGCCCTCGACCGGCACGCCGATGTACTCGGCCTGCTCCTCGGTGAGCTTCGTGAGCTTCACGCCGAGCTTGTCGAGGTGGAGCCGCGCGACCTCTTCGTCGAGCCGCTTGGGGAGCATGTAGACCTTGGTCTCGTACTCGCCCACGTTGTTCCACAGCTCGATCTGGGCGAGCGTCTGGTTCGTGAACGAGGTGCTCATCACGAAGCTCGGGTGGCCGGTCGCGCAGCCGAGGTTCACCAGGCGGCCCTTGGCCAGCACGATGACCGAGCGGCCGCTGTCCTTGAACGTGTAGCGGTCGACGGCGCCCTCCTTCTCGGGCTTGATGACCACCTTGGTGGCCTTGCCGTCGGCGACCTGCTTCTCGAGCCACTTGACGTCGATCTCGGTGTCGAAGTGCCCGATGTTGCAGAGGATCGCGTCCTCGGCCATGTGCACCATGTGCTCGCCGAGGATGATGTCCTTGTTGCCCGTCGTGGTGACGAACAGGTTGCCCTCCTTGCAGGCCTGTTCCATCGTCGTGACCTCGAAGCCCTCCATCGCCGCCTGCAGCGCGTTGATCGGGTCGATCTCGGTCACGATCACTCGGCAGCCGTAGCGCTGCAGCGAGTGGGCGCAGCCCTTGCCGACGTCGCCGTAGCCGCACACGACTGCCACCTTGCCGGCCAGCATCAGGTCCGTGGCGCGCTTGACGCCGTCGGCCAGCGACTCGCGGCAACCGTACAGGTTGTCGAACTTGCTCTTCGTGGCCGAGTCGTTGACGTTGATCGCCGGCACGCCCAGGCGGCCCTTGCGGTTGAGCACCTCCAGCCGGTGGATGCCGGCGGTGGTCTCCTCGGAGAGGCCCTTGATGTTCGACAGCAGCTCGGGGAAGCGGTCGTGCACCATGGCGGTCAGGTCGCCGCCGTCGTCGAGGATCATGTTGAGCGGCTCGCCCGACGGGAACGCGAACAGCGTCTGCTCGATGCACCAGTCGAACTCTTCCTCGGTCTCGCCCTTCCAAGCGAACACCGGGATGCCCGCCTTGGCGATCGCGCACGCCGCGTGGTCCTGCGTGCTAAAGATGTTGCAGCTGCTCCAGGTGACCTCCGCGCCGAGCTCGATGAGGGTCTCGATCAGAACGGCCGTCTGGATCGTCATGTGCAGGCAGCCGGCGATCCGAGCCCCCTTCAGCGGCTTGTCCTTGCCGTACTTTTCACGCAGGGCCATCAGGCCCGGCATCTCGTTCTCGGCGAGGTTGATCTCTTTGCGGCCGAACGCGGCGAGCTCCTCGAACCGCTCGGGCGTGCAGTCGAGGACTTTGTAGGGGAGCTTCTCGGTCGTCAGGGTCGCCACAGGCGGGCCTCCGTCGGGGGGTCGTTGAAGAAACGTTCTCGGTCCCGGCCGGGCAGAGGAGCCAAGGGGCCGGGGGGCCGCGTCGTGCGGCCTTCACTTTCTCAGGCGGGTAAGCGCAGCAGTATAGGCGGCGGCGCCGGTGGTGCTCAACCGCTGAAATCGCCTTGCGACGCGTCCCACAGGCCTCAGAACCGCACGCCGGCGGGCGCCGTCACCGGGCAGCTCCGAAAGCCTCGGCGGCCCGCTGGACGAATTGGGCGACCTTGTCGGCGTCCTTCCGGCCCGGCGACTGCTCGACCCCCGACGCGGTGTCGACGCCGTCCGGCGCGACCAGGCGGATCGCCTCGGCGACGTTCTCCGGCGTCAGCCCGCCAGCTAGCACCAGCGGGGTCTCGCCGAGCCGGCCCCGCTCTTCCGCCAGCACCCGCCAATCGGCGGTCTTGCCGCTGCCCCCGTACGCGCCGGCTGCGGCCGCGTCGGCCAGCAACGCCGCGACCGGCCTCGACAACCGCCGCGCCTGTTCGAGCCACTCGAGCGCCGGAGCGAGGCCCTCCGTGCCGACCCGCACAGCGCGGACGACCGGCAACGCGGCGGGCAGTTCCGCCAGCAACGACGCGGGCTCGTCGCCGTGGAGCTGGATCGCGTTGAGCCCGGCCAGGACGGCGATGGCGGTGATCTCGCCCGCCGACGCGTTGACGAACACCCCGACACGCAGCGCGCCGCGAGCCGCGTCGGCCACGTCGCGCGCGGCCTCGACGCTCACGCAGCGGGGGCTCTTCGCGTAGAAGTTCAGCCCGATCGCGTCGGCCCCGGCGGCGACCGCTTGGGCCGCGTCGGCGGGGGTGGTCACTCCGCAGATCTTGACTCGAAACACGGCGGATCGGGCGTTCGCGGCGTGGCGGCGTGATGTGTACCTATGTGCGCCATCCCGCACGGCGCGGCGACAACCGGCGCCGGCGCCGTGTCCGAGTTAAGCGGGGCGCCGCGGGGCGCCGATGGCAATGACGGTCGTGTGGGCTCGCGCCGCCCGTGCGTCGCCGCCGTCGGGCGTGGAGCCAGCGGCCTCGGGTCCGCCGCTTTGGAGTGTAACGCTATGCCGTCGCCGATTCTCGCTTCCGGTGAGCGAATCTTCCCGACCCACCCGCGGGTCGACCGCTACTTCGCGAGCGCCGCCGCCGAGGCCGCCCGCCGGCGGCTCGTGCAGTGCCTGGTCCGCGGCGACGGCCCCGCCCTGCTGATCGGCGCGCCGGGCGTGGGCAAGTCGATGCTCATCGAGGCGCTCTGCAGCGAGCTCGGCGCGTCGCTGCGTGTCGTGCGGCTGGCCGGCGCGCAGCTGTGCACCCGCCGCGCGCTGCTCCAGGCGATCCTGCACGGCCTCGGCCGCCCGTACCAGCAGCGCGAAGAGGGCGAGCTCCGCCTGTCGCTCAGCGACGCGTTGCTGTCGACCGACGGCGAGTCGCGCGCCGTCGCGCTGCTCGTCGACGAGGCCCAGTCGCTGCCCGTGCGGCTGCTGGAGGAGCTGCGGCTGCTGACGAACGTCGCGCAGAACGGACTGCCCCGCCTGCGCCTGGTGCTCGCCGGCAGCCACGCCCTCGACGAGGCGTTCACCGCTCCGGAGCTCGAAGCGTTCAACCAGCGCCTCGTCGCCCGCTGCTACCTCGAGCCCCTCACCCGCGACGAGACGGCCGCGTACCTGAGGGCGCACCTGGCGGCCGCCGGCGGCGACCCGGACCAGCTGCTGGCCGACGACGCGTACCAGGCGATGTGGCAAGCCACCGACGGGCTGCCGCGGCTGATCAACCAGGTGGGCGAGCGGGCGATGGTGCTGTCGGTGGAGCAGGGCCGGCCGCGGCTCGACGCCGCCTCGATCGGCGCGGCGTGGTCCGACCTGCACCAGTTGGCCGCGCCCTGGCAGTCGCCCGCGTCGACCCGCTTCGCCGCCGCCGCGACGCCCGAAGCACACGGCTCGCACGACGACTCGTCGGTCGAGTTCGGGCTGCTCGACGACGAGGACGACCTCGGCGACGTGCTCCAGGCCGAGGCCGAAGCGGTCAGCGCCGCCGCGGCCGCCGCGCGCGGCTTCGCCCCGAGCGCGACCTCCGGCGTGTGGGACGCGGACAAGCGGCTGCACCGGGCGACCGGCCAGCGCTCGGCCGACCCGAGCGACGAGGCCCCCGCCGACGACGAGGAGTGTGTCTCGTACGCGTTCCCGTCGCTGGCGGCCGAGCGTGACCGCGCCGACGACGATCCGGCCGAGGACCGCCCGTTTGCCGCCGACCTGGCGGCCGCCGACGCGGACCTAGAGGAAGAGGACACCCTCATGGACGAGGACGACGACGAGCCCATCGGCGACGCCCTTCGAGCCCCCGACGAGTCGCCCGCCGAGTCGCCCGTCGAGTCGCCCGTTGCTGGCGAACCCCAGGCCGCCAAGGGGGCGCCGGCAACCGCCCCGAACCCGTTCGACGAGCAGTTCGACGAAGAGGAGCTGGTCGTCGACCCGTTCGCCGACGCCGAGCGGGTCATCCCCGCGGCGCCCAAGGTCTCCCACGGCAAGCGCAACGAGCTGGCCGAGGCGTTCGCCGCGGTGGCCGAAGCCGATCCCGCCGAGGTCGCGCCGGTCGCGGTGGCGGCCGACGCCCCGTCGCTCCAGCGCCGCGAGCCGGTCGGCGACGAAGAATCTCCGATCGCCGCGCGAGTCGGCCTCGACGACCCCGACGACCGGGCCGACGACGACGAGGACCCGATCGTGCTGGTTGAACCGGACGAGCCACTCGCCGAGCTCGAGTCGTCCGCGTGCCGGCAAGACTACCGCCAGCTGTTCGCGAACCTCCGGCAGGGCTGACCGTGCTAAGCTGTAGTCCTCACACAGGGAGACAGCTATGGCACTCTGCTTGGTGACCGGCGGCGCCGGGTTCATAGGCTCGCACATCGCGACCGCTCTGGCCCGGCGCGGCGACCGCGTCCGCGTGCTCGACAACCTCAGCACCGGCTACCCGAGAAACCTCGCGCACCTGGGCCAGCAGGTCGAGCTAATCCGGGGCGACGTGGCCGACGCCGCCGCGGTCGACCGCGCCGTGGACGGCGCGGAGCTCGTGTTCCACCAGGCCGCGATGGCCTCCGTGCCGGCGAGCCTGCGCACGCCGATGGAGTCGCACTCGGCCTGCATGACCGGCACGGTGCAGGTGCTCGACTCGGCCCGACGGGCCGGCGTGCGCCGCGTGGTGATGGCCGCGTCGGCCGCCGCCTACGGCGACCAGCTATCGGCCGCGAAACGGGAGACCGACCCGGCGAAGCCGCTCTCCCCCTACGCGGCGAGCAAAGTCGCCAGCGAGCTGTACTGCCAGGCGTTCGCGGCCTCGTTCGAGATCGAGGCCGTCGCGCTCCGCTACTTCAACGTTTACGGCCCGCGGCAAGACCCGGCGAGCGAGTACTCCGCCGTGATCCCGATCTTCGTGACGAAGATGCTCGGTGGCGAGCGGCCGACGGTCTTCGGCGACGGCATGCAGAGCCGCGACTTCGTCTTCGTCGAGGACGTGGTCCGGGCCAACCTGCTCGCCGCCGAAGCGCCCCAGGCGAGCGGCCGCGTGATCAACATCGGCACGGGGCGGCACACCACGCTGCTCGACCTGATCGACGCGATCAACGCCGCCGCCGGCACGACGCTCGAGCCGGTCTTCGCCGACCCGCGGCCGGGCGACATCCGCGAGAGCCTCGCCGACATCACCCTCGCGCGCACGCTGCTCGGCTACGAGCCGCGGGTCGCGTTCGCCGACGGCCTCAAGCAATCGATCGACTACTACCGATCGATCGCCGCCTGAGGGCGCTCTTCACGAACCGCCGATGCCGCGGGATCGACCCGCGCCGTTCCCGCCCCCAATGCCCGCCGACGGCAGCCGCCTGATTGCCACGGCGTCGGGCTGATCGATACGGCGCCACCTGTCCGCCGCGGCGGATCGGGTAGGCGCTGGGCCGCAACTGCTTTGTGCGCTGCAAGTTAGGTTTGCCACCGCGGGGATGGCACATCGCTTGCCTAGTGGCTTCCAGGCACACAAAGCCACCAGGCAAGCGAGAAACGCCTCCTCAATCAAACGGAGCCTACCCAAATGAACTGGGATCAGATCCAAGGCAAATGGACCCAAACGAAGGGTCAAGTCAAAGAGCAATGGGGCAAGCTCACCGACGACGATGTCGACCGGATCGACGGCAAGCGCGACCAGCTCGTCGGAACCGTCCAAGAGCGCTACGGAATCGCTCGAGAAGAAGCAGAGAAGCAGGTGTCGAAGTTCGAGAAGAGCTGTAACTGCTGACCCACCAAAGGCAGGCCAAAGCGGCGTGTCGCTTCTGACGCGACTATGGACACCAAAATGTATCGCGGCTTCCGCTCCTCGGACTCACCGAGAGCCGAAGGCGATCCACCCACCACCCATCCCGCGCCCGACTTCGCGCCGCCCAGGCCCCCCTCGCCGGGCGTGCCGCAGCCCGGAGAGCCCCTGCCGGCCCCGCCGCCGCTGCACGACCCGCCGCTGCACGACCCGCCGCCGAGCGAGCCCGCGCCCGACCGGCCCGGCCCCATTGAGCCGCACGCGCAGCGAGCCTAGGGGGCCTCGGTCTCCCGGACCCGCCTCGACGCGTCGCGCCGGCCCCGGCATCATCCTGCGATGGCCGCGCCCCGGACGCTCGTCGCGATAGCGACCTACAACGAGATCGAGAACCTGCCGACGCTCGTCGACGCGGTCCAATCCGCCCTGCCCGAGGCCGACGTGCTCGTCGTCGACGACGCCTCGCCAGACGGCACGGGGCGATGGGCCGACGAGAGAGCCCGCTGTGATCCGCGCGTCGAGGTGCTCCACCGCGCGGGCAAGCTGGGCCTCGGCTCGGCCACCTTCGCCGCCATGCGGCGTGCGATCGACGGGGGCTACGATGTTGTCTGCACGCTCGACGCCGATTGGTCGCACCCGCCGGACCGGTTGCCCGACCTAGTCGCGGCGCTGGCCCGGGCCGACGTGGCGATCGGCTCTCGCTACGCCGCCGGCGGGGCGATCGAGGGCTGGCCGTGGCGGCGCCATGTGATGAGCCGCGTCGTGAACGTGGCGGCAAAGGGGCTCCTGCGTTTGCCGGTGCGCGACTCTAGCGGCGCCTTCCGCGCGTACCGCGTCGAGAAACTCCGCGGCCTCGACTTCGGCTCGATGCGGTCGAGCGGGTACGCGTACCTCGAAGAGATCCTCTGGCGGCTCAAGCGCCTCGGGGCGTCGTTCGCCGAGACCCCGATCACGTTCACCGAGCGTCGCGCTGGAGCGTCGAAGATCAACCGCGGCGAGGCGTCCGCCGCGGCCGGGCTGCTGCTGCGGCTCGGCGCACAAGAGTGGCTCGGCCCGGCCGCGGCGCCCTTCGGAGATCGCAAGCAGCCTTCGGCAGAGGCCGACGGATCGCGTTCGACCTGAGACCCCCGCCGCCCCCGGCCTCCGGCCCGGTTCGGTTGTGACGGATAGTCGACCGACGGCGCTCGCCGCCGCGCCGTTCGTTGTGACCTAGCCTTGCCGGCAGACCCTCCATTCCGCCGCGGCCTTCTAGGGCGGCGCGACTCGAAACTCACGGCCGGATAGGACATGAGCACCAAACGTATCGGCATCCTCACCTCCGGCGGCGACTGCCCGGGCCTCAACGCGGTGATCCGCGGCGCGGTCAAGGCCTGCCACCAGCTCGGCTACGACTGCGTCGGCTTCCTGAAGGGCTACGAGGGGCTCTACGACCCGGTCCAGTATGTCCACCTGACCCCGCAGAGCACCCGCGGCATCCTCAGCCAAGGCGGCACGATCCTCGGGTCGACCAACAAGGGCCGCTTCGCCGCGACGGTCGGCATCCAGGACCGCAAGGAGCTCGACCCGGCGCTCGTCGCCGGCGTGAAGCAGACGATCTCGCAGCTCGCGATCGACGGCCTCATCTGCGTCGGCGGCGACGGCTCGCTGGCCGTCGCCCAGCAGCTCCACGAGAGCGGCGTGCCGGTCGTCGGCGTGCCGAAGACGATCGACAACGACCTCTCGGCCACCGCGTTCACCTTCGGCTTCGACAGCGCCATCGAGTGTGCGACCGACGCGCTCGACCGCCTGCACACGACCGCCGCCAGCCACGAACGGATCATGGTCCTCGAGGTCATGGGCCGCCACGCGGGATGGATCGCGCTGCACGCGGGCATCGCCGGCGGCGGCGACGTGATCCTGATCCCCGAGATCGAGTGGAACTACGAGCACGTCTGCCACAAGATCCTCCACCGCGAAAGCCAAGGCAAAAAGTTCACGCTGGTCGTTGTCGCCGAGGGCGCCGAGCTCCCCGGCGGCGGGCTGGTCGGCGAGGCCAACGACGGCGCCCAGATGAAGCTCGGCGGCGTGGGCCGCGCCGTCGCCGCGGAGATCGAACGCCGCCTGCACCGCGAGACCCGCCTGAGCGTGCTGGGGCACCTGCAACGGGGCGGGCAACCGACCACGTTCGACCGCGTGCTCGCCACGCAGTTCGGAGCGCACGCGGTGCGTCTGGTCAAAGAAGGCCGCTTCGGCGAGATGATCTGCAGCCAGCCGCCCGGGATGACCAGCGTCCCCATCATCGAGGCGGTCCACGAAATCCGCCGGGTCGACCCGCACGGCCCCGGCGTGCAGGCCGCTCGCGCGCTGGGCATCAGCTTCGGCGACCGCCCGGCCGACGAGATCGGCCAAGACATCTTCGACCGGCTCGAGCCCGCCGCCCACCTGGTCCACGGGCACCTGCAGCCGACGCCCGCGGCCGACGAGGCGCCTCTGCTGCCTGCCGCCAGCGAGTCCTCGCAGCCGACCCCGGGGCCCGGCGTGGCGGCCACCGTGCTGTCTGCCCAAGCCGACGAGCCGCTCGAAGAGGACGAAGAACGGCTCGCCGACGAGGTCCTCGACCTGGTGGCCGAGGCCGACGAGGCCATCCACGGCGACCCGCTCGCCGACCTCGACGACAACCCGCCGCAACCCGCCGTCGACGCCGACCAGCAGGGCGAGCCAGAGGCCCCCGCCGCCCGCTCGCCCGTCGAGCTGCCCGAAACGCCAACGGTCGCCCTCGAGCTGGACAACGCCGAGGAAGAGGCCGCCGACCCCGACGACTCCGACGACGACGATTGCGGCCTGCCCGACCTCTCGTTCGCCCAGGCCGAACTGGCCGAACGGATCGCCGCCGCGGCCAAGGCCTCCCGCGACTCGGCGCCCAACTCGCCGGCGCTCGACGAGAGCATGAAGGACCTCGACGCCGAAGAGCTGGCCGCCAAGCCGGGGCCGAAGGCCTCCGCAAAGCCAGCCGCACGCGGCGCCGACAAGGCCGCCGGTAAGGAGCCCGCCGACGACCTCGACACCGAAGTCGACCGCCTCGACGACGCCCGCTCCGCCCTAGAAGCCGCCCTCCTAGACTAGTCCCCCGCCGCGCCGCGTCCCCCGTCCCCCGTCCCCCGTCCCCCGTCCCTCACCCCTCACCCCTCACCCCCTATAAAACACCCACCGCCGCGACGTGCCGAACAGCCAAGCGGTCACGCCCAGCACGATCACGAACAACGCCCAGGCCATCGCCGAAGCGTAGCCGACCTCCAGGTCGCGGAACGCCGCGAGGAACAGGTGCAGCGAGAGCATCAGCGTCGACCCGGCCGGGTCGCCCACGCCGTCGCTGACCAGGTACACCTGGGCGAAGGCTTGCACCGCTTGGATCAGGCCCATCACCACGTTGAAGAAGATGACCGGCGAGAGCATGGGCAGGGTGATCATTGCGAATCGGCGTAGCGGCCCCGCGCCGTCCAACCGAGCCGCCTCGTAGAGGCTCTCGGGGATGTCGCCGATCGCCGCCAGGTAGATCACGACAAAGTTCCCCACGCCCCACAGGCTCATCAGCACCAGGGCGTCCTTCGAGCCGAACACCCGCCCGGCGGCCCCCGGGGGCCAGCTCGGGGGCCAGAGGGCCTCGCTCGTGCTGTTGAGCCAGCCTTGCTCTGGCGCCCCGAGCGTCGAGAGCGCCGCGTTCGCCAGGCCCGCTTGGGGGTCGAGCAAAGCGATCCAGAGGATCGCGGTCGCCACGACCGGCACGACCGACGGCAAGTACCAGAGCGTGCGGTAGACCCCCACACCGCGCACGCCCTGCGCCAACAGCGCGGCCAAGGCCACACCAAGAGCGACCGAGAGCGGCACGCTCACGGCGGCGTAGTAGGCCGTGTTCCACAACGCGCGGCCGAAGGGCCCTCCGGACCAGAGCTCCTCGCCGAGCCGCTGGTAGTTCCGCCAGCCAACCCACCGCGGCGGCGACAGCAGGTCGTAGCGGGTGAAGCTCCACCACAGCGAAGCAGCAAACGGCCACGCAACCAGCGCCAGAAAGCCGACCGCCCAGGGAGCGAGGAAGGGGAGGGCTCGGAGGACCGGTGACCAAGCCCCAATCGTCGCTCGCCGGGGCCCATCTTCGCGGGCCATTTCGGGCTGGTCTCTGGACATCTGCTGCGGCCCCGACCGCCTCTGTAGTTGAAAACCCCGTGAGCGCCTAAACTCGCCGCCATGCAGCCGATGGAGCTCAAGGCGTCGAGGGTCGACTTTACCGCATCGCGGGACGCCGCGGGCGTGCCGCATGTGGAGTGCGGCTGTTGGCTCGAGGCGGTCTACGCCCTGGGCTACCTGCACGCGATCGACCGCCCCAGCCAGATGGTCTTCGCCCGGGCCGTGGCCGCGGGGCGGGCGGCCGAGCTGCTGGCGGACCGCCCGCAGATGCTGGAGATGGACCGCTTCCTCCGCCGGGCGGGCATCCACCGCCGGCTGGCGGAGGAAGTCGGCATGCTCTCCCCGGGGGTGCTCGAGCAGCTCGAGTGGTACTGCCGCGGCGTGAACGACGGTCTCAAGGAGGTCGGGCGGACGCTGCCGATGTGGGCCGTCGGCGTGCAGCCCGAGCCCTGGACGCCCGAGTCCGTGATGCTCATCGGCAACCTGTTGTCGTTCGCCGGGCTCGCCGTGGGCGAGCAAGAGAGCGAGCGGGTGATCCTCGAGCTCATCCAACTGGGCATCGACGAGGAGCGGCTCAAGGAGCTGTTCCGCCCCTACCTGGATGGCGTCGACTTCGAGCCGCTGCGCGACGTGAAGTTCGCCAAGCAGATGTCGGACGACACGCTGGAGTTGCTCGCCGACCTGCCCCGCCTGGCCGGCAGCAACGCGTGGGCCGTCGCCCCGAGCCGCAGCGCGTCCGGCGCGGCGATGCTCGCGTCGGACCCGCACCTGGAGGTCAACCGCCTGCCCGCCATCTGGTACGAGGCCGTGCTCCGCTGGCGCGGCGACGCGGGGCGGCCGGAGTACGCGATGGGCGCCACGCTGCCGGGCTGCCCGCTGATGGCCGTCGGCCGGACCCCGCGGCTCGCGTGGGGCGTGACCTACATGCACGCCAACACGAGCGACTTCTTCATCGAAGACCTGCGGCCCCACCCCGACCGCGACGGCGCGTGGCAGTACCGCCGCGGCGACGCGTGGCTCGACTACCGGCCGCGCCGCGAACGGATCCTCCGCCGCTCGGGCAGCGAAGTCGTCGAGTCTGTTTACGAGAACGAGGTCGGCGTGCTGACCGCCGCGCCGACCGAGCCGGGGCGCCACCTGTCGGTCGCGTGGATCGGGTCCCGCCCCGGCGGCGGGCGGTCGATCGGCGTGTGGCTCGACGTGCTGCACTCGGCCTCCGCCGCCGAGGCGATGGACCGCGTGCGGGGCTGCCCGCACCCGTCGCTGGTGTGGGTGTTCGCCGACTCGGCCGGCCACATCGGCAAGCAGGCCAGCGGCTGGCTCCCCACGCGACGCGGCGCCTCGGGCCTCACGCCGACGCCCGCCTGGGATGTCCGCCGCCACTGGCAAGGGGTTACCCCGCCCGAGCAGCTCCCGCGCGAGTACGACCCGCCGCGCGGCTTCGTCGCGTCGGCCAACGAAGAGGCCTACCTGGCCGACGGCGCGCCGATGCACTCCCACGCGCTGCACGACTACCGCCGCCGCCGGATCGACGAGCGCCTGACCGAGCTGCCCCGCGCCACGCTGGCCGACATGCGCGAGCTGCAGTACGACGTCACGAGCGTCCACGCCCGCGACCTGCTTCCCGCGTTGCTCGCCCACCTGCCCGACGACCACCCCGTCAAGCAGCGCCTGGCCGAATGGGACTGCCGGTTCGACGCCCAGAGCGCCGGCGCGGCGTTGTTCATGAACTTCTATCAGTCGGTGCTGCTGGAGATCTTCGGCCACGAGCGCGGCATCGGCTGGCGGCGGATGATCTACCTGGCGACCCGCATCGGCTACGCGCAAAGCGTGCTCACCGCCATCGACCGCGTGCTGCCGAAGGTCACTAGCAGCTGGTGGGCCCACCGCGACAAGCATGAGCTGATCCGCGCCGCCGCCGACAAGCTCGTCGCCCGCGGCGCGGTCCGCACGCCGCCGCCGCGATGGTCCGACGTGAACTCCTTCCACTTCACCGACCGCTTCTTCGGGGCTACGCAGGGCCGGACCGCCACCGGGCGGCTGCTGGGGTTCGAGTCGGCCCGCACCGCGATGCCCGGCTGCCACGCGACCCCCTTCCAAGGCCACCTCAAGGCGACCGCCACCCGCGAATCCACCTTCGCGCCGAGCTACCACTTCGTCACAGACCTGTCGACCGACGAGGCCTGGACCAACCTGCCCGGGGGCCCCAGCGAGAACCGCTTCAGCCGCTGGTACAAATCGGACATCCCCCTCTGGACGAGCGGCCAGTACAAGCGGCTCGTCGGGTGTCAATCGAGCGGCCCCGACGGCTGATCGCCGGCGCGACGCGGTTTTTGAAACAAACGCGACACGAACATTCGCCGCGGCCCAAAGTAACGAAACCTGTAGCGAAACCACGCGTAAGCCGTTGCCGCGTCGCGACTTCGCGTTTCGTTACAGTGAGCGCCACGGCGGCGCGGCTTCGGGCGAGCCGGGTCGTTGCTCTCGCCTCGGTAATTGTGGCCCGCTCGCGCGCCGGCCGCTGGCGGATTGGCCGGAATTCGCTCGGCTACCGGCCTCCTTTCTTGATCGCTAACCGCAAGGCGAGCGCCTGACACTAGCGCCTGCGACGCGCACGAAGATGGCCCGATGTCGCGGGCGACATCGGGCCATGAGTCGCAGCAGATTGCTGTCGCTCGGGTGGGGCCGCGCGATCGGCTTCGTTCAGAATCCGACCGTCACGCCGACGCCCGGCGCGTTCACGCGGACGCCGTTCCAACCGTAGCCGCCGTAGCCGTAGGGGCTGTAATAGCCGCCGGCTCTCGGCGCGCGGAGCACGCCGCGTCGGTAGGCGCGGCCGGGCGTGCGGTAGACCCGCATCGGCGCGCGGCGCGCTACCGGTCGCCGACGCAGCACGCGGAACGCGTCGGCTTCGGGCGTGGCCACAAGCATCAAGCCGGCCGAAGCGGCCGACGCGAGCGTCCACGAGAGTATGCGTTTCTTGGTCATCGATGCCTCCTTAAGGTGTGCTTCCTCGCACCGCGAGGGCCCAGGCGCCAATCGGCGCCGATGCGTCCCAGCATGCGGTGAGGGTGATCATTGCGTGGTCGGAACCGCCAAGGCCAAGTCTTTCGCGGCCGGAGAGGGCGGAAACCGACTCCCTCGACAACAGGTGCACACCTGGCGCCAACGGCGCCGCCAACCGCCGATAGCGGACAGGTCAGCGAATAATCACCCGGTAGCCGTGCGGAGCGTACGCCGGCGTGGACCGACGCGGGGTCCAGTAACGGGGCGTGTAGCGCGGCGCCGCCGGGGCGTTGAACCGGACCGTCGGGCGGATCGTCGGATCGATCGGTTGCCGGTAATCGAGCCAACGCCGCAGCCGCCATTGGGGCACGGCGTCGGCCGAAGCGGCGCCCAGCAGCGTCGCGGCCAACATGGCGCCGGCCAACGCTAGCGTGAGTCGGGGGGCTTTCATGAGGGGGTTCCTGATTCGGGCGGTCCTTTTGCGAGCGGGTGAGGGGCGCGGGGGGCCTTTGGTTTTGTAGGGGCCGCGGACCGGCAAGCCCAACGGGGCAACCGGCGTACCGCCAGGCCGACCCGCCTTGCCCGCCCCTCCTCCGGCCCGCGAGGCGGGCGCCATTCTGGCAGAACTGCTGGCGAGGCGGGTCGACGCCACGGGGTCGAGGGGCCGGTTTGGCAGCCGCTATGGGCATGCCTGGCGGGAGCACCCCGACGCAAACCCTTGCTATATATCGGCTTACCGAGATTATCGCGGTGTGGCGCACGACTTGCTGACAGGCAAGGCCGACTGCGTCACCGTTGCGCCGCGTAGGGCCGACGGCCGCGTCCCGAACAGGACCATCCGCCCCGAGGCCACCCGGCCGTGGGGCTCGACGTTTCCCGAATCATCCACCCCTTGCTGTTGAGGAGTTCGCCGATGGCGACCGCCACCAAGAAGAAGACGAAGGTCAAGCTCGAACCGATGGGCGACAAGGTTGTCGTGGAGCGGATCGAGTCGTCGGAGAAGACCGCCGGCGGCATCGTCCTGCCCGACTCGTCGCGCGAGAAGCCCAACCGCGGCACGATCGTCGCGGTCGGCCCCGGCAAGCTGCTCGACGACGGCTCGCGTGGCGAGATGCAAGTCAAGCCCGGCGACGAGGTCCTCTTCACCAGCTACGCGCCCGAGACCATCGAGCTGGGCGACGAGGAGTACCTGCTGATGAGCGAGTCGGACATCCTCGCGGTGGTCGAATAGGCGCTAGTTCGAAGGCGCTAATTTTTGATGGCTGGTCGGGGCTGTGGCGGACGCCGCCGTCCGAGACTAGCGCCTAGCGCCTCGCAACCAGCGCCTTGTTCACCGAAGCCAATCCAAGCTCCCACCGGAGCGACTCCCCCAACACAACGGATAGCCACCTATGGCCAAGATCATCGCTTTCGAACAAGAGGCCCGCGACGCGATGCGCCGCGGCGTGCAGAAGCTCGCCCGTGCGGTCAAGGTCACGCTCGGCCCGAAGGGCCGCAACGTGATCCTCCAGAAGTCGTTCGGCTCGCCGACCGTCACGAAGGACGGGGTCACCGTGGCGAAGGAGATCGAGCTGGAAGACACCTACGAGAACATGGGCGCGCAGATGGTGAAGGAGGTCGCTTCGCGGACGTCCGACGTGGCCGGCGACGGCACCACCACCGCGACCGTGCTGGCCGAGGCGATCTTCAACGAGGGCCTCAAGGCGGTCGTGGCGGGCGTGAACCCCGTGCAGATGAAGCAGGGCATCGAGAAGGCCGTCGAGGACATCACGGCCGAGCTAAAGAAGATGTCGATCAAGGTCAAGTCGACCGAGGAGATGGCCCAGGTCGGCACGGTCGCTTCGAACGGCGACCACGAGATCGGCGAGATGCTCTCCAAGGCGATGGAGAAGGTCGGCAAGGACGGCGTGATCACCGTCGACGAGGGCAAGTCGCTCGCGACCGAGGTCGAGTGGGTCGAGGGCATGCAGTTCGACCGCGGCTACCTGTCGCCGTACTTCGTGACCGACCAGCAGCTGATGGAGTGCGTGCTGGAGGACTGCTACATCCTGATCCACGAGAAGAAGATCGCCAGCGTCAAGGACCTCGTGCCGGTCCTCGAGGCGGTGGTCAACTCGGGCAAGCCGCTGTTGATCGTGGCCGAGGACATCGAGGGCGAGGCCCTCGCCACGCTGGTGATCAACAAGCTCCGCGGCACGTTCAACGTGGCCGCCGTCAAGGCGCCCGGCTTCGGTGACCGCCGCAAGGCGATGCTCGAGGACATCGCCGTGCTGACCGGCGGCCAGGCGATCTTCGAGGACCTGGGCGTCAAGCTCGAGTCGATCGGCCTCGCGGAGCTCGGCCGCGCCAAGAAGGTGATCATCGACAAGGACAACACGACGATCATCGAGGGCGCGGGCAAGTCGGGCGACATCAAGGGCCGCATCGACCAGATCCGCCGCGAGATCGAGAACACCAGCAGCGATTACGACCGCGAGAAGCTCGAGGAGCGCCTTGCGAAGCTCTCCGGCGGCGTGGCCAAGGTCAACGTCGGCGCGGCGACCGAGAGCGAGATGAAGGAGAAGAAGGCCCGCGTCGAGGACGCGTTGCACGCCACCCGCGCGGCGGTCGAAGAGGGCATCCTCCCCGGCGGCGGCGTGGCCCTCGTGCGTTGCAGCAGCAAGGTCAAGCCCACCGGCCTCACCCACGACCAAGAGGTCGGCTACCAGATCGTCGTCCGCGCGTCGCAGGCGCCGCTCAAGGCGATCGCCAACAACGCGGGCAAGGACGGCGGCGTCGTCTGCGAGAAGGTCGCCGACTCCAAGGGCGCCGAGGGCTACAACGCGGCGACCGACAAGTACGAGGACCTGGTGAAGGCCGGCGTCATCGACCCGGTCAAGGTCACCCGCACCGCCCTGCAGAACGCGGCCAGCGTGGCCACCCTGCTGCTGACCTCCGACGCGCTGATCGCCGACGCGCCGAAGAAGCACAAGGCCGGCGCCGGCGCCCCGGGCATGGACGACATGTATTGAGGCCTGCGGCCTCTAGGCTGTAGGCCGGAGGCGGGAGGCTTTTAAGGAGTAGTAAGCGACGAAGCCGCCGGCGCACGCCGGCGGCTTCTTTCATGCGCAAAGGCGCGATTTGCCTGCGCGACGAGTCACGCATCCGGCGCGAATTCCTTTGCCGGGGCAAGGGCCGTAACTAGGGTGAAAACCGTAAGCGTTCCGCCTCCTGCCTAGCCCGACCCCGTCTAATGATCTCGACAAACCTGAACCGTCTCCTCGCCACGCTGGGCGTGGCCGCCGGCGCCCTCTTTAGCGCCGCCGCGGGCGATGCGGAGGTCATCTACCGCAGCGAACTCAACGGCGCCGACAACTGGGGCGTGAACGCCACGCCGGACACCAGCGCGACATTCGGCTTCAACTACAGCACCGTCGGCATCCCCGAGGCGCCCAACAGCGCGCCGGGCGACGCCGCCACGTCGGGCTTGAAGACCGAGGCCAACATCAGCCGGGGCGCCTCCAGCTTCCTGACCCTCTACCCCGTTGGCGAGAGCTTCAGCGGCGACTACCAGCTGCGGTTCGACGCCTGGATCAACTTCGAGGACAACGTGGGCACGAGCACCGAGTTCATCGGCGGCGGCCTCGGGTACGACGGCGTCACGGCCGACGTGGCGAGCGGCGCGCAGCTCATCGCGACCGGCGACGGGGGCTCGGCGAGCGACTGGCGGGCGCTCAAGTCGGGCTTCTTCGTCGACTCTAGCGCGATGGCCGCCGGCACCCGCCAGGGCTCGGACCCCTACTACGCGGACTTCCTGCCCGAGGCGCCCGCCCCCGCCGCGCAGGGCCAGGCGGGCGGCGTGAGCACCCCCGGCTCGCCGGGTTTCCAGTGGGTCACCTACGAGTTCACCGCCATCGGTGGCGTTGTCGATGTCGTCATCGAGAAGCCCAACGGCGACCGCCTGCCGATTGTGACGATGGACTGCAACGACACGTCCGACGGGTCGAACGGCTGCACCATCGACGGCAACATCTCGCTGTTCTACGCCGACTTCTTCACGTCGATCGGCAACCCGACGTTCCAGTACGGCGTGTTTGACAACGTGGTCGTAACGCAGATCCCCGAGCCAACGACCTCGGCGCTCCTGCTACTCGGCGCGGCGGCCGCTACCCGCCGGCGTCGCTGAATCGCACGCAGAGCTGCCGACCATTCAACAACGATCAAGGAGCCGCCGGCGAGCGCCGGCGGCTTCTTTTTGTTGACCAACGTGGCGGAAAGTTCGTCGGTCAGCGCTGGCAAATCGGGGGGCCGACTGCCGGCCCGGCGAAGCGCCCGGCGGGTCGCGCGGGCGCCGAAAGCTAGCAAGGAAAAACGCTCGCTTTTTAAGCGGAAATTGATTGCTGGCGTGGATACCCGCAGCTAATCTGACGACGAATTCGGCGCACGGGATGGGGGCGGCCTCGGTGGCTGTCCATGAGCGCCGGGTGTTCTCGCACGGGCTAATGGAAATGCAGCTTCGAACATTCTCGCAGCTTCGCGACAAGATCGCTCTTCTGATTGCAAGCTTGGCCGTCGCGGCGCTCTCCGCGGCGACCGCCGACGCGGCGATCGAGTACCGGGAGATCTTCCCGAACGACAGCAGCACCGCGGGCCAAGGGCAGCTCGCCATCGACCAGAGCTGGTTCGCCGGCCAACACGACAACTCGATCGCGTCGCCGCCCGACGGACAGATCTCGGTCAGCACCGGCAGCACCGAGCTGCCCGCCATCAACTCCAACCCGGTCGGACCGACCGCCGACACCGGTTTCGCCTTCTTCTCGCCGGACCAACGCGCGGGCGTGTACATCTACACGAACGAGTACAGCTTCCAGTCGAGCGACCTGAACAAGGTCATCTGGGAGTCGCGCAACAACACCGGCACGGCGACCCAACCGCGTCCGGATATCGCCGACTTTACCGACATGCACCTGGTGTTCCGTGTCGACGGCGAGTTCTACGTGTCGGACACCGGCGTGCTCCACGTGGGGGACCGCAACGCGTGGACGATGAACATGCTGGACCCCAGCACGCTGACGTTCGGCCTGTTCGACACCTACATCGGCGGCGACACGACCACCCTGCCGCGTCGGACCACGACCGCTGGCTCCGAGAGTGGCCTCGCTCTGCCGGACGGCACGGTCGACCTCTTCGGCCTGTACATCGAGAAGAACTTCGGCACGATCCGCGTCGACAACTTCGCGCTGGACATCGACTCGGCCGTCGTCCCCGAGGCGTCGGCCGGCCTCATCTGGCTGCTGCTGACCGGCCTCGCCGGCGCACGCGGCCGGATGGGCGCTTAGCGTCGCTGGCCTCGTTCAACGAACGAGCCCCTACGTCCAAACCATCGAGAAGCCGCCGGCGCGTGCCGGCGGCTTTTTCGTTTTCCTCCGCGGTGGACCCGCCTACCCTTCTGGCATGGCCGCCGCCGCTTACGAGTTTGAAGCCCCCATCGTGGCGAGGTCGTTCGACACGTTTCGGTACACGGTGGTGTTCTTGCCCGACGCGACCCGGCGGTCGGTCCCCTTCCCCGACGGCCGGCCGCTGCGGATCGACGCCGAGGTGAACGGCGTGCCACTGAGCGGCGCCCTCATGCCACACAAGAAGGGCCGCTACCTGCTGTTGTCCAAGCGCTTCCTCAAGCGGCTACGCTGCGAGGCAGGCGACCGCGTGTTCGTCCGGTTCTCGGTCGCCGATCAAGACCGGGTCGACGTGCCGATCGAGCTGGAGCGGGCGCTCGAAGCGAGCTCCCGGCTCAAGAAACTCTGGAACGAGCTGACGCCCGGCCGGCGGCGTGGGTTGGCCTACCGGGTCGGGTCGGCCAAGCGCCCCGACACCCGGCGGCGGCGGGTCGAGCAGGTGCTGGAAGAGATCGCCGGCGGGGCGCCGTAGCCGCGCCGCAGCGGGTCGCCGCCCGAGCAAGGCTCCGGCCGACAAACAACAAGAGCCGCCGGCTCGCGCCGGCGGCTCTTTGGTCGTGTGTTGTCGTTGTCCAGCCGGGCCGTTCAGCGGCGCCGGGCGGCGACAAACGAGCCCGCCGCGAGGGCGAGCAGCGTGGCGGCGCCCGGCTCGGGGATGAAGTCGACCTGCATCACGTTGATGTAATAGAACGCGTTGCCGTTGTCGTTGCCGGGGCCGGCCGACACGGTGACCGTGATCTCGCCGTTGGCGTCCGGGAACACGCCCGGCAAGCTCAGCACTTCCGAATCGTTGTTGGAAGTTACGTTCACGCCGCTGGCGGAGTTGGCGCCGACCACCGAGAAAGCGGTCTCTCGGCTGTCGTTGACGCCGTTGCGGGCGGAGAAGAAGCGGAAGTCGTAAGCGAGGCCCTGATCGAGCCCGGCGAGCGTGATCGCCCCGGTCGGGTTGTCCTCGGCGCCGGCGAAGGGGCCGGTGTGGCCGAAGAAGTAGTCGTCGGTGGCGTCGACCGGGTAGGCGGCCGCGTCGCCCGAGGGGCTCTCGCTGCCGATCTGCGAGGGCTGGCCATTGATGAAGAACTGATCCGTGATCGCGAGCGACACTCCCGGAACGTTCGCGCCGGTGCTGTCGACCACCGTCTCAAGCGGCGGCGGCGGGTCCGGGTTCGTGTAGACCACGTTGTTCCAGCCCGGCAGAGCGGTCTGGCGAGCGATATTCCCGAAGTCAAACAGCATGGTCGTCGCGCCTGCCGGCGCGGCGAGGGACAGGGCGGCTAGCCCGACAAGGGTGCATCTCATGAGGCGATCCTGGCTGACGCGGGAGGAGGCATTCGGGGCCGTGACACGCCGCGGGCGGTCCGGCGGCCGTGGCGCAGCCGGGACCGCGGGCAGCACGGCCCTCGTTCGTCCCGCTGAGGCTAGCCGCAGCGGCGGCCCGTATCAAGCAGATTCCACCGACTGCGCCCTAATCTCCGAGCCCAACTCCCCGCGCCCCAATCACTGGGCGGTCTCCGGCAGCCGGCGGTCAACCGCGTCGGCGCTCGAGCACTCGCCGGGTTGCCACGTGGGTCGTGCGTTGGCCGATCACCCGGGCGACGCCGACCGCCGCGCCGACCGCCGCGCCCCAGATGAGCGCGTCGCGCCACGTGACGCCCGCCTTGGTGGGCGAATCGGGCGGCTCCACGCCGGCGACGCGTTTCCAGACCGCCTTGAGCCCCTTCCGGGTCGCCACCCCGGCGGCGATCGCCGCGCCGGTCACCAGCAGGCTTTCCGGTGGCGACTCGATCTGGGCCGCGGCGTCGTCCGGGTCCTGATCGATGATCTCTTGGACGCGTTCGGGAAGGTCGGAAATCACAGACATAGAGGGTCCTTTCGGCGACCGAAAAAGGGCCGCGGTGCTTGGTGGGGGCGGAGCGACCAGCCTGCTCGGAGGCCGACCAGCCTGCGCTGATGCGGCGGGCCGCGCCGTGTATGGTGGAGCGATTATCCGGCTCGCAAGCCGGCTGACCCGTTGTGCTGCAACTACCCAACGCAAGCGACATGCCGACACGATTCCGCACGGCGACGCTCCTAAGCAGCGGCCTCCGCCGCGTCGCGCTGCTCTTAGTGGGCGGGATCCTCACCGCGGCGGGCGCCCTCGCTGCGACGCCCAACGTGGTGCTGATCATCGCCGATGACCAAGCGTGGACCGACTACGGCTTCATGGGCCACCCGGCGATCGACACGCCGCGGCTCGACCGGCTGTCCGAACAGAGCCTCACCTACACGCGCGGCTACGTGCCGACGAGCCTCTGCGCGCCGAGCCTCGCCTCGATCATCACCGGCCTCTACCCGCACGAGCACGGCTACGTGGGCAACGACCCCGCGCGGACTCCCGGCGCGCCGCGTGGGCCCGGCGCGTCGGACCCCGGCCGCGACGAGCGGCGGGCCCGGCTGATCGCCAAGGCCGACGACTGGCCCACCCTGCCACGGCGCCTGGCCGAGCGTGGCTACCTGTCGCTGCAGACCGGCAAGTGGTGGCTCGGCTCGTACAAGCGGGGCGGCTTCACGCACGGGATGACCCGCGGATTCCCCGAGCCGGGCGGCCGCCACGGCGACGACGGCCTGCGTATCGGCCGCGAGGGGCTCGACCCGATCCCGGCTTTCCTCGACGAGGCCAAACAGGCGGGCCGCCCGTTCTTCCTTTGGTACGCCCCGTTCCTGCCGCACACGCCCCACAACCCGCCCGAGCGGCTCCTGGCGAAGTACCGCGACAAGGTCGACTCGCCGAGCGTGGCCAAGTACTGGGCGATGTGCGAGTGGTTCGACGAGACCTGCGGCGAGCTGCTCGACTTGCTCAACGAGCGTGGCGTGGCCGACGACACGATCGTCGTTTACGCGTGCGACAACGGCTGGGTCAACCGCCGCGACCGCTCGGCCTACGCGCCGCGTTCGAAACGCTCCCCCTACGACGGCGGCCTGCGTACGCCGGTCATGGTCCGCTGGCCGGACCACGTCGAGCCGCGCCGCGACGAGACCACGCTCGTCAGCACGATCGACATCGCGCCGACGGTGCTCGCCGCGTGCGGCCTCGCCCCGGGCGAAGAGCTGCAAGGGGTGAGCCTGCTCGAGCGCGAACGGCTGATAGAGCGCGACCAAGCCTTCGGCGCGATCTACGAGCACGACATCGTCGACCTCGATCGGCCGGCCGCGAGCCTGAAACACCGCTGGACCGTCCACGGCCCGTGGAAGCTGGTTCTGCCCTACCAACAACGCCTGCCCGACGCAGCGGCCGAGCTGTACCACGTCGCCGAAGACCCGCACGAGCGGCGCGAGGTGGCCGAGAGCCACCCGGAGGTAGTCGCCGAGTTGACCGACGAGCTCGACGCGTGGTGGACTCCATAACGCGGGCGGGGACCGGCTCACCAGAGGCCCGAGTCGACGACCCGCCTAACGACGCCGGAAACCGCGCCGCACGGCACGCGTCCAGCCGGCTTCCCCTCGACAGAAGGGAACTCCCTACCCGGGCAAGTTCGTTCTGCGAGGACCTCGCCGACGCGATCTCATCTGCGGCGTAGCCGGTGATCGAGCGATAGGAGGCAGCCAGCAGCCGACACGGACTCGGCGACCCCGCATGCAACTCATACCGATCGGCTGACGCTGGCCACCGCGTCCGCAAACTCCCGGCACTGGCGGGCGGACATCGGACCCGTGGCGAACACCGTCCCGCAGACAAACGCCTCGGCGGCCAACCGCCGACACCGCCGCACGATGAGTTCGAGCTCCTCGTCCAATCCGAGGTCGAGCTCGACCCGTTCGTTCGGGAACAGTTGGCAAGGCGAGACGAACCCCACCCCGCCGACAGAGAAGTCGCGGGGGAACACCCCTAACCGCCGCTTTCCGCGACGCACGATTGCGCGACCGGCGAGCGCGACGCGCTCCCGGCTGCGACGCGACGCGTCCGGAAAAGAGCAACGGCTGTCGCTCGGCCGGACATCGCTTCCCGACGGGAGTGACGCCCTCAAGTCGAGACCGAGCCAACGCTCTTCCGCGACTTGCGCTTGAAGATCGACACCCAGCATTGCACAACCTCTTCGTCGAATTGAACACCGGCGCTCTCGGTCAGTTCCGTCAACGCAGTGGCCACCGGGGCCTGGAGCCGGTAAGGACGCTTGGCGGTCAACGCGTCGAACACGTCGACCACCGCGAGCAGCTTGGCCCAGGGGTGGATCTCGTTGCCCACCAGCGCCACCGGGTAGCCGCTGCCATCCAGTCGTTCGTGGTGCTGGTAGACCATCATCAGCTGACCCGGCGTGACGCCCGAACGGCCGGCGAGCGCTTCGAAGCCGCGTTGGGCGTGCGACTCGATCAGCGCACGCTCTTGCTGGTCCAGACGTCCGCGCTTCGTGAGCAGCGCTTTCGGGAGAAACTTCTTGCCGTAGTCGTGCAGCAACGCCCCCGAGCAGATCTGGCGGAGCTCCTCTGCGTCGGTAGTTCCTAGCTGGACCGCCAACAGCACGGCGTACGCGGCCACGTTGGTCGCGTGGACGAACGTCGTCGTGTCGTGCTGCGCTAGCTGAAACAGTGAATCCGCCGTGACGCCACTCTGCTGACTCAGCCGGACGATCCGCTCCGCGGCCGACTTCGCCTCGGCGATCCAGGCATCGGCGTCCGCACCTGACAGGCGCTGCTCGAGGGTCGACGCGAGCAGCGACTGCAAGACACGCACGCGGTCGTTGGCGGGGAGCGATTCGTCGTCGGCTAGCTCGTCGAGACAACCCGCGAGTTGCTGCCTCACCCGTTGCGCGTCGCTCTTCCGCACGAGCACATGGCTCAAGCCCGACCGCTTCCAACCCTCGAGCTCCGCTGCTGGCGCGTCGTGCTCCCGGCCAGCGAGCAGCCGCGGCTCTGCGTCGCCTTCAAAAAAGGCGTAGACATCGACCGCCGGCGCCCGCTTGGTCAAGAAGTACTGGACCGGCAGGCTGCTAAAGCCATCGGCCCGCGCGAGGCGCTGTTCGGTCTGCAAGGTAGACATCGGGCAGAGCGTGCTGCGGGGGGTCGGCGTCGCGCGGCGAGGGTTTGACGCATCACATAAAACCGTGGCCTTCGCACGGCGCCCGGCCCGGCCACCCAGAAGTGTGGCACAAGATTGCGGATGAACGCAGCGAAGAATTGGAGAGGATTCCCCTGCGCGACGTGGCCGACGTGGTCGGCTTGTACGCGTCCTGCCGGTCATCCGCCTTGGCAGGCTCCAAGCGAGCAGCCCGGACAGCCGCAAGCGCCGGGCGCCACTGCTGGCTCGCCAGCAGTGCGAAGCGGGTACCCGGCGTCCACTGCCGGACAAGCCGGACAGTGGCGCCCACGACTGTTGTTCCGAGTCGCCGAAGTTGGACCAGCCTACCCCCGTTAGACCCGCGTCCAGCGCGCGTCGGCGCCGCTCACCTCGGCTGGTTCGACGATCGCCGAAATCGGGTCGGCTTGGCCGTCCTCCGCAGATCGACACGCGAGGCGCCGCTGACAGCGGCATCAGTCGAGCAGGTCGCCGACCGCCACCGCTAAATCGCCCAGGATCTCCGGCCGCCGCAGCGACTGCCCCGCGTCGAGCGTTTCGCTCGGGCGGTCCGCGTAGTGGACGACGACCTTCTGCGACGGGCCGTCGACGACACAGACCGTTTGCACGCCGGCTTCCAGATACTCCGCCACCTTCTTGTGGACCTCGGGCCAGCTCTGGCTCGGCGAGCGGACCTCGAACACGAGCTCTGGCGGATTGGCCGCGTAGGGTTGCGGCCGTGTCCCTTTGGGAACGGCTTGGTAGCTGTAGAACGCTACGTCGGCGCCGCGGACCGTGTCCGGATCACGCTCTGTTACTACGCCGGCGCCACTGCCAACGACCATGCCAAGACCGTTGGCTCGTACGTACCCTCCGACCGCGCGAATGACCGTTGCACACAAGTGGCCGGAATTGAACGACAGCGGCGGCGACACGACGACCTTTCCTCGCACCAGCTCGCACGGCCCCTCGATGTTCGTGAGTTCGGCGAACTGTTCGGCGGTCAGCAGGGGGATTCCGGTCGCCATCGTCGTGTTTGCTCCCGAGCGCCTTGCTACGACGACACCATCACGCTACGGCTGCCAAGCATAGCATGACCTTCTGGCGGGCTTCGTGCTCTTCGTGTCCTTCGTGGTTCCCACCCCCGACTCACGTCGGAGGCTCGCCTTTTTTGGTCCGCTGCCGATCACACCGGCTCACTGGTCGATGATCTTCACTGGTCGACGATCTTCACTGGCCGATGATCTTCACTCCCCGATGATCTTCACGAGCACGCGCTTCTTCCGCCGGCCGTCGAACTCGCCGTAGAAGACCTGCTCCCAGGGGCCGAAGTCGAGCTCCCCCTCGGTGATCGCGACTACGACCTCGCGGCCCATGACCTGGCGCTTGTGGTGCGCGTCGGCGTTGTCCTCGCCGGTGCGGTTGTGGTGGTACCGCTGCGGCGAGGGGTCAAACGGGGCGAGCTCCTCGAGCCACTTCTTGTAGTCGCGGTGCAGGCCGGGCTCGTCGTCGTTGATGAACACGCTCGCCGTGATGTGCATCGCGTTCACCAGGCACAGGCCCTCGGCCACGCCGCTCTCGCGCACGCACTCCTGGACGGTCGGCGTGATGTTCTCAAACGCCATCCGCTCGGGCAGGTTGAACCACAGCTCTTTTCGGTAGGACTTCATGCGGGGGAGTCTACCACAGCGGCCGACGGGCTGAGGGGGCGCTCGCCGAGCGGCGCCGCCAGGTCGGCCGCCGCGCGCGAGCCGATCCGCCGCGGGTGGAAGCACGCGAGCAGCGCGGGCAACGCGACCAGGTCGCCGACCACCGCGGCCGCGATCGTGCTGCACGCCATCGCGGCGAACGCGCGTTGGCCGGGGATGTCGCTCAGCAGCATCGTGCCGAAGCCGCTGCAGAGGATGATCGTGGTCATTACTAGCGCGGTCCCCACGCCCACGAACGCGCGGCGGAGGGCGGCCTCGACGTCGCCGTCGGCGGCCAGCTCTTGGCGGAACCGCGACAAGAAGTGGATCGTGTCGTCGACCGCGATCCCCAGGCAAACCACGAACGCGCACACGCTCGACATGTCGAGCGGCGTGCCGGTCGCCAGCAACAACGCGCCGGTGAAGACCAGCGGGAAGAGGTTTGGCACGACCGAGATCAACCCGATCCAAGCCGAGCGGTAGACCACGCCGAGCACAACCAAGATGATCGCCGACGCGGCGCCGAGGCTCGCCCGCAGGTCGGTCACGATCTGGTACAGGTCGCGCGAGATCCGCACCGGCTGCCCGTCGAGCCGCAGCGTGAAGCCGGGGTGCTCGTCGGCCATCGCGGCGAAGCGGGTCTCGAGCCGCTCGAAGACCGGCGTGTGCGCGGCGATCCCGTGGTCTTGCATCCGCACCGACACGATCGCCCGCTGCTGGCCCGCGTCGTAGAAGAACGCCCGCAGCTCGCGCGGCAGCAGCGACAAGAACGACGCCTGGGTCGACAGGTCGTCCGGGTCGCCCGGCAGCGAAGCGAGCATCGAGCGGATCGACAGCGGCCGCGACAGGAGGGGTTCGTCGAGGATCAGCCGCTCCACGTCGCGCACGGCGGCCAGCACGCGCGGGTCGTCGCTCTCGAGCCCGTCGGGCCAATACAGCTCGACCCGGATGAACTGCACGCCGCCGAACTGCCGGTCCGCGTACTCCAGCGCCTGGTACGACTGGCTCGCCGCGGGCAACGCGGTGCGCATCCGGTTGTCGGGCTGCAGCCGCAGCGACAGCGCGGTGAGGGCCACGGTGATGGCGATCGCCAGCGTGCTGACCCAGCGGCGGCGGCGCACCGTGTAATCGACGAGTCCGCTCAGACGCGCCACGCCGGCGCCGACGAGGTCGCGCTCGTAGCCGCGGTCCACGTAGCGGCCGACCCACGTGCTGCAGACCCACGGCACGAACGTGCACACGGCGGTGAACGCGATGAACACGCCGATCATGCACACGCGGCCGAAGTCTTGCACGTAGTCGCTCTTGGCGAACAGCAGCGAGCCGAAGCCGATCGCCGTTGTGAGCGACGTCAGCCAGCAGGCCAGACCGACCCGCGCGATCGCGTCGCGCGCGGCCTCGACCGGCGTGTCGCCGGCCGCGCGGCGGCGGCGCACCTGGACCAGCAGGTGCACGCCGTCGGTGAGGCCGATCATGGCGAGCATCACCGGCATCACCACGTCCGCCAGCGGGTTGGCCGGCACGCCGAGCAGCTTCACGAAGCCCAGCGACCAGAAGACCCCGAGCGCGGCCGCGCCGAACACGACGCCGACCGCGGCCGCGCCGCGGAACATGATCGCCGAGAGGACCAGCGCGAGCGCGTAGCCGATCGCCTGGAACAGGATCGTGTTGCGGTCGAACGCGGCCTTCTGATCGGCGAACAACGGCGCGCGGCCGGTCAGCATCACCCGGGTCAGCTCGGGGCCGCCCGCCTGGCGCGCGGCGGCGAGGATCGCCTCGGTGGCGGCCGAGTCGTCTTCCATCCGGAGCCAGTCGTACACGACCGGCATCAGCAGCGCGCGGCCGTCGTCGGAGATCAGTTGGCCGGCGAGCGGGTGCTCGCGGAGCTGCGCCCCGGCCTGGCGGAAGGCCTCGGCCGACGCGTCGCCGGGCGGCACGAGCGGGTCGGCCAAGCCGAACACGTTCAGCGCCGGCACGCGGTCGATCCAAAACACGCTCTGCACGGAGTCGAGCGACTCGACCGCCCGGACCGCGCGGCGCACCGCGGCGATCGACTCGGGCGTGAAGAGGTCCTCGGTCTCGACGATCAGGAACGCGTCGCTCGACCCGAGGTTGAACTGCGAGCGGACCCGCTCGGTCGCCGTGGGCGGGTCGTCTTCGAGGGGGATCTCGTACCGCTCCAGCGGGTGGCTGGTCTTGGCGGGCGCGATGTAGCCCAACGCGGCGACGGCCGTGACCGCGAGCAGCATCCAGCCGACGGCGTGCCGGCAGCGGACGAACAGGTCGGCGACGGTGTTCACGGGCGGGCGGGGCGGGCGATCGGGGGGGCGCCTCCGACGCGGTTCCGGAGCGCGGTTCAGTTGTGCGAGGCGACGCCGCTGTGGGAGGCGTCGCCAAACGCCGATGACGGCACGCCAGCCGGCAACTGTTGGCGCCGCGTAATCGGCTTCTGGAGAAGCCTCCCACAAATGGGGTACGTCTCGTCAGAAGGAGCGTGTCGCCTCGGCGAGGGCCGCTTCGTAGACCTCGTCCTCGGTGAGCTCCTGGTCGTCGTTCAGGTCGTAGCGGTCGAACGCGAACACCGCGAACGCGTCGGGCAGCTCGCCGCGGGTCAGCGAGCCGTCGCCGTCGTCGTGCCGCTCGAAGAGCCGCTGAGCGACCGCTCGGGCCTCGCCCTGCTTCGCCTCGGAGGGCTCGTCCGAGCGGCGCCCGAGGTCGCGCGTGAGGCTGCCGCGCGGGGCGGACAGCTCGAAGAAGCCGACCATCATCTCTTGGAACGACTGGTCGCCCCAGCGAACGGCGGCGGTCGGGTCGGGGTTGAACGGGTTGTCTTCGGAGTTGTCGAAGGTCGCTTCGCTCTCGACCGCGAACCCCTCGGGCAGCTCGATCGGCTCACGCAGCTTGTAATTGGTCTGCCAGTTGAAGTCGTACCGCGGCACGTCGAGCAGCACCTTGCGCTGCCCGTCGGGCCACACGCCGGTCATCCGGAACGACTTGCCGCGGTAGTGCATGTGCGGCGCGAGGCCCACGAGCTTCGACCCGGCCGGAAACCACTCGCGCGTCGTCGATACGGGGTAGTCGTCCGCCCCGGGGGGGATCTCGAACTTTGCGTTGGCCGACGCGAGGGTCACGACCTCTTCGGTCACCGTGGCGGGGTCGGCGAGCACGAGGCCGAGCCTCGTGAGGTCGTCGGCCTCCGCGCCGGTCGGCGTGTAGTGCATCTGGAACACGAGCTTCGACCCGGCCGGCACGAGCCGCGCCTGCCCCTCGGGCAGCACCATCGAGCTCTGGCCGGGCACGTACGCGGCGAGCCAGCCGAGGCCGCGCTGCGCTTGATCCGCCGGCGGGCTGATGAACACGATCACGTGGTGGACCACCGACCGGTCGCCCGGCACGATGTCCGCCGCCTGGACCCACGTGTCCTCGGTGAAGCCCGGGTCGGCCGCGAAGTACTGGTAGTCGATCACCCCTTGGGCGGCCACGCGGTACGGCTCGTCGCGCATCGGCACGACCACGTCCGGCTCGCGCGGCAGGCGCCAGCCCTCGGTGAACCGGCGCTGGGGCGGGAGCTTGGCCGGGTCGCCCTCGGGCGCGCCGGCGGCGGCCCAGTCGTAGAGGATTTGCTTCTCCTCGGCGGACATCAGCCGCTCGTTGGCGAAGTGGCTGTAGCTCGGGTCGGCGTGCCACGGGGGCATCCGCTGGTCGCGGACCACTTCGGCGATGGTGTCGGCCCAGCCGGCGACCTCTTCGTAGCCGCGCAGCACGAAGGGGGCGATCTCCCCTTCGCGGTGGCACTCCACGCAGTGCTTCTCGAGGATCGGCGCCACGTGCTCGGCGTACGTGACCTCGCTGTGGGCGTCGGGCTCTTGGGGGCGGCCGATCACGCAGCCGACGGCCCGCGTCTGGGGAGTGGCGACCGGCTCGCCGGCGAGGACCGCGTCGATCGCCTCGCGGAGGAAGCGGCGCTCGGGCGCGTCGCGCACCACGCCGACGTCGTACTGGTCGTCGATCCGGCCGCGGTAGCGGACCTCGCCGACCCGGTCGAGGACGAACGCCTCGGGCGTGCGGGTGGCGCCGAGCAGGTCGACCGCTTCGGCGTGGTTGTCTTTGAGGAGCGGGAACCCGATGCCCGAGCGGCGGCCGTACGCGGCGAGCTCGGTGAGCGAGTCTTGCCGGTTCGCGTCGACGCCCAGGAACGCCACGCCGCGGCCTTCGTACTGCTCCGCCAGCTCCGCCAGGCGGGCGCCGTAGAGCTTCGCCAGCGGGCACTCGGTCCCCAGGAACACGACGACGACCGCTTCGCGATCGGCGTAGTCGGACAGCGACACCCGCCCGCCATAAGCCGTGGGGAGCGAGAAATCGCGGGCCGCCGCCGCGCACTCGGACACGCCCGAGGTCACGGCGAGAGTCACCGCCAGCAGGGCGGTCGGCAAGGAACGGACGAGGCAGGCCATACGCGTTCGGGCGGAGGAAACGGGGAGGACCGGTAACCGCAGGCGCCGCGCCGCCGTTCACCACCACGGCCGGCCACAGAAGTGTTGGCGAACCCCACCAAAGCGGCAAGCGTCGCGAGCCGCCCCCCTGTCGCCTGCCCCCCGTCCCCCGTCCCTCGTCCCTCGTCCTCGTCCCTCCTCCTAGCTCACCACCGCTCTTGGCCGGTGATCGCTAGCACGGCGGCCCACAGCTCGCTGTCGGGCTCCAGCCGCCGCGGGTGGCCGACCGACACCACCAGCGGCACGTGGACGATGCGGCCGTTCCAGTTTCCGACGAAGATGTCGGTCTTGCCGGCCATCGCTGCGTGCGCGGCGTGCCGGGCGAAGCGCTCCGTCAGCAGGCTGTCGGCCGCGTTCGCCGCGACGCTGCGGATGTAGTAGCTGGGGTCGAAGTACTTCATCCCGACCGGCTTGCCGAGCCGGTCGAAGTGCTCGTCGATCTGCTGCTTCAGGAACGCGCCGATGTCGCCGAGCTTGAGGTTGCCGGAGCGGTCGCGGCCGTCGGCGTCGCGGCCGGGGATGAGAGCTTGCCCGGATCCCTCGGCGACAACGATCACCGCGTGCGAGCGCGCGTCGAGGCGCCGCTCGAGCCGCGCTAGGAAGCCGTCGCCGCCCTCCAGATTAAGGGGCTCCTCGGGCACGAGGCAGAAGTTGACCTCGCCGCTAGCAATCGTGGCCGCCGCGGCGATGAAGCCCGACTCGCGGCCCATGAGTTTCACCAGGCCCACGCCGCGCTCGACGCTCTTGGCCTCGACGTGCGCGCGGTCGATCACCCGCTCGGCCTCCGCGACCGCCGAGATGAAGCCGAACGTCTGGAAGCAGAAGCGGATGTCGTTGTCGATCGTCTTCGGGATGCCGACGACCGCCAGGTCGGCGCCGCGGCGCCTGGCTTCGGCGGCGATCGCGTGCGCGCCGCGCTGGGTGCCGTCGCCGCCGATCGGGAACAGCATGTTCACGCCGCGGGCGAGCAAGAAGTCGACCATCACCGCCGGGTCTTGAGGCCCCCGCGACGTGCCCAACATCGTGCCGCCGGAGTGATGGATCGCCTCGACCCACTCGCCCGACAGCTCGAGCGGCGCGGCGCCCTCGGGCGTGAGGCCGGCGTACCCGTGCCGCGCGCCGAGAACCCGCGACACGCCGTAGCCGTCGCGGAGCGTGTAGTAAAGGTGCCGGATGACGTTGTTCAGCCCGGGGCAGAGCCCGCCGCACGTGACGATCGCGGCGGTCGACGCCCCGGCGTCGAAGTAGACCCGCTCGCGCGGTCCTGCCTTTTCGAACGCCAACGCTGGGCCGCTCGGCGGCGCTTGGCCCTCGACGAAGTCGACGTCGACCACCACCCGTGCTGCGTCGGGCGTGTAGCGACGGACCCGCAACGGCGAAGCCCGCCGCGCCGGGCCAAGCGTCGCGACGGTCAGGTCGTCGTGCGTCATCAGCGGATAGAGACCGGGGGCCGTGGCGGGGTCGTTTGGCGGACCGCCTGGTGCGGCCCGCGGCCGACCGTTATCCCCGAATCTACCCGCTCTCGCCAAGCCACAGGCGCCGCCGTGCTAGTCCGCGGCAGCGCCTAGTCCGCCGCGGCGGACGTCCGGCGTCGACTGCCAGGGCTTGCGCCGAGAGGCGTCCCGACTCGGTTGCCTCGTTGGCGGAGCTCTCAAGCGGGCTGCCGCAGCGCGGGCCGCTCGTTGCGTGACATCGACGGCGAGGCTGCCTGAGCGGCTGGGCCGCCTTCCCAGGCCTCGAGCTCGTCCCGAAGCACCAAGACATCGCTTGGCGCCTCGATCCCGACACGGACCTTGTCGCCCGCGATCTTTACGACCGTCACGACGATCGAATCACCGACCCGGATTCGCTGGGTCTCCTTCCTAGAGAGCACGAGCATCGAATTTTTATAACCTCCGTGCAAGAACACCCGGTCCGTTGGGTGTCTATATGTATAGTGGTCAGGGCGCCGGGTGTCAATCACCCGCGCCAGTTTTGTCCGCGAGCGGCACACGCTGGTAACGGAGGCCCCGCGAGTCGTAGCACCAGAGTTCACGGCTCTCGACGTCGAGTATTGCCGTGAGCAGCAAGCGCCGCGGGCCGTAGAGCGAAAGGAGCAGGCCGCAGGCCTCCGCCCCGCGCACGATCGGTGTCCAAACCGCCCTCGCGTTGTCGATCCGCAGACGGGCTCGCTCCGCTAGTGCCTGGACCGCCAGATCGGTCAACCGCCGTGAGGGCGCCTCGCATGGCGCCGGGCCCGCTGTCGCATGCTCCACAGACCGCCTCCGTGTCGTCCGGGTAAGAACCGCGCGGGGCTCCGCCCCGCATGACGCACCACCAGCGGGCCTCCGGCGGAGCGAACGTCGCCCACCGAAATCCCGCCACAGGGCGCCAGCACACGAACTCTATCGGGAAGAGAACGGGCGACCCTTAAGCAGACTGGGCAATTTACGTCCGCTGGATAAATACGGTCGACCTTGAGGCCGCGCGCTGCGAGCCGCCACGGGCGGGGGGCGTGGCGGCGGCTGTCAGAAGATGCCCGCGCCGAACCCGCCGTTGGAGCCGCCGCTGTGGGGCGTCTCTTCGGGCGAAGCGGCGCCCTTTGTCGAGCCCGTGGGGGCCGTCTCGGGGCGGATCGACGCGCCGCGGCTCGGGTCGCCTTGCGGCGGGTGATGCGGCTTGCTCGCCGCCGGGCGTTGGTGGGCCGAGTCGATCCGGCGGATCGCCTCCGGCGGCGATTCGTCCGTGTCGGTGTAGTCGCCGGCGTCGTACTCGTCGTAGCGGGACACGTAGTCCGGCGACTTGGCCAGCTCCACCTCGTGGTGGTACTCGTCGACGACGCGGGTCTGGATCATCTCCCGACAAGCCGAGTTGATCGGGTGGGCGATGTCTGCGTAGAGCTTGGTGCGCCCGTCGGAGTCTTTGATCAAGCGGCTCTCGCCGAGCCTCGCGCCGCACTGGTTGCAGTAGGAAGCACGCAGGTGGTTCTTCATGCCGCACTTGCTGCAGTGGGCGGTCAGTTTGCGACTCGGCATCGCGACGAACAGGCCGCTCGCCCCCTCGATAATCTTCAGGTCGCGGACGACAAAACAATCGTCGAACGTGATCGAGCAGAACGCGCGAAGCCGTTCGCCGGGCTCTTCCATCAGCTTGATGCGGACCTCGGTGATATGCACAGCCATCACTCCGTTTGGGTCGCGCTTGCCTGGGGCGCGACGTTCGTTCGAACGCTCGTTAAGTGCGTGCCTAAGTGTTGCCCCCGTTCTACTCGCCCGCGGTAGCCGCCGCCCCGTTTCTCACCCGATTGTTGTGGCGATCACTTGCCCAATGCACAGCGCCCGCAGCCTCGCCGCAGCCCGCCGCGCTTCGCCCCAGGACCGGGCCAATCCGAAATAGGCCGACCCGCTTCCCGAGAGCTGATGAGCCGCAAAACCGGCCGACTCGAACGCCGCGGCGACCCGCTCGATCCACGGCGCGACACGCTCCGCGGCACGCTGCAGGTGGTTCGCCAACAGCCCGGCCAGCGAGCGGGCGTGGCCGCCCGCCATCGCCGCGGCTACCCGCTCGCATCGCTTCTCGTCTGCCTGTGACCAGTCGTCCGGCGACACGGCCGCGTACACACCGGCGGTCGACAAGCCGCTCGGCGGCTTCGCGATCACCAGTGGCGCGCCCGACTTGATCGGCAGGCCGCGCACGACCTCGCCCCGGCCGCTCGCCACCGCGAAGGCCGAGCCGCCCGGCGCGAGGGCGTGCACGAAGAAGGGCACGTCGCTCCCGAGCCGCGCGCCGATTTCGGCGAGCCGCTCGGTGGGCCAGTCGAGTCCCCACACCCGCGCCCCGCCCACGAGCGCGGCGGCGGCGTCGCTCGATCCCCCCCCCAGGCCGGCCTGGGCCGGGATGCGCTTCTGCAGACGGGCGTCGACGCCCGCCTCGACGCCCGCCGCCTCGCGCAGCTCCTCGAGCGCAGCGACGACCAGGTTCGACCTATCGACCGCCAGCCCCGCGGCCGCCGCCCCGCCCGCGATCCTCAGCCGCACGCCATCGCCCGCTGGTCGTCGGGTCAGGCGCAGGGTGTCGCACCAGCGGACGGTCGCCATCGCGGTCCGCAACTCGTGGAAGCCGTCGGGCCGCTTGCCGAGCAACTCCAGACAGAGGTTCACCTTCGCCGGCGGGTGCAGCGTGACGGTCTCGGCGGACGCGGTTTGCAAGTTGGCCTCCGCTTGGGGCCAGAGGAGTAAGACCCGCTCGCGACGGGCCGGTCGCAAAGGGATGGGCAGGCGTTTCTAGATCGGGCGCAATTCGCTGGAATAGGGGGGAACCCCACGGCTGGCCGCACCGCATCGTAGCGGATTCGGGCTACGCCGTGGTTGAAAGATTGTCAAGCCATTAGCGGACTGTAAGGGTCGCGCCAGCATGCGTCAATTCGACGCTGACACGGCGACCGATTCCGGGCCGCCGATACCCGTCCCCACGGCGCCCTAGCGTGGTACGCTTCGGCACGGCCGCCGGTGCGGCGAGACTTGCCCACAACGCCCCGTTTTCTCATGCCCCCCCAGCAGCCCGCAGGCCCCACTTTAACCGAGGAGGACCGACCGCGGAGGCCGGAGGTGGGTTTCCGCACGGTCGCCGTCGGCGTCGCGATGGGGGCGGCCGACATCGTGCCCGGCGTGTCGGGAGGCACCGTCGCACTGGTGCTGGGCGTGTACGAACGCTTGCTCGGAGCGCTCGCGCGGTTCGACTCGGAATGGCTCGGCGACCTGCGGCGGGGCCGCGTCGCGGCGGCTTGGCGGCGGGTCGACGGGCCGTTCTTGATCACGCTCGCGCTGGGCGTGGCGATCGGCATCAAGGGCCTCGCTTGGCTGATGGATCACCTGCTGCACCACCACCGGTCCGCCACTTTCGCCGCGTTTTTCGGCCTGATCGCGGCCTCCGGTTGGCTGGTGGCGCGGATGGCCTCCCCGCGCGGCGCGGCCCAGGCCGGGCGGTGCGTGGCGCTGGGCATGCTGGCGGCGTCGCTCGCGGTGTGGCTGATGAGCCAAGAAAGGATGGCCGGCTCGGACAGCCTCGCCTACACGTTCTTCTCCGGAGCGGTCGGCATCTGTGCGATGATCCTCCCCGGCATCAGCGGCGCGTACTTGCTGCTGATGCTCGGCAAGTACGAGCAGATCACCGGCATCATCAAGGGCCTGCCCGCTTTCCAATCCACCACCGACGCGGCCACGCTCGCGGTCTTCGCCACGGGCTGCTTGTTCGGGCTGCTCGCCTTTAGCCGCTTCCTGAAGTGGCTGCTCGCCCGCTACTGGCCAGAAACCATGGCCGTGCTGGCCGGGTTCATGGTCGGCTCGCTGTATCGCGTTTGGCCGTACCAAGTGGACACCACGCCCGCCGTGGCGGACTTCAAGCTGAAGGTCTTCGAGCCGGTGTGGCCCGCCGTGTGGGACGCCGAAGCGCTCGCCCGCGCGGGCATCGCGGCGGGGTGCTTCGTGGGCGTGCTGGTCGTCGACGCGGTTGCCCGCCGGCAAGAGCGGTCGGCGACGGTCGCGCGCGACTTGTCCGCCGGCGACCCGACCGGCTGAGCGGCGCCGGCGCCCGCGTGGAGCGTCGTCGGCTTACCCCAAGCGGACCGCGGCCACCTCGGCGAGGATCGCCCGGTGGACCGCATCGATCGGCTGCGACGCGTCGATCACGGCCACCCGCTGCGGGTCGCGCCGGGCTTCTTCCAAGAACCCCTCACGCAGCCGCTGGCGGTAGGCCTCTCCGCGGCTCTCCATCCGGTCGGGCGCGGGCCCGACGCGGGCGGCGGCCGTGTGCGGGTCGACGTCGAGCAGCAGCACCTTGTCGGGCGACACGCCGTCGGTCGCCAAGCGGCCCACCGCAGCGATCGCGTCGCGGTCGATCCCGCCGGCGTGGCCCTGGTAGACCAGGTTGGCCAGCAGGAACCGATCGGACACCACCACGGCGCCCCCCTCGAGCGCCGGCCGGATGACCTCGTCGACCATCTGCGCCCTCGCGGCCATGTACATCAGCATCTCGGCGCGGGGGCCGATGGGCCGATCGGGGCCGCTGTGCAGCAGCAACTCGCGGAGCGCTTCGCCCAGGGGCGTGCTGCCCGGGTCGCGGCACGTGACCACGCGCTGCCCCTGCCGCTTGTAGTGATCGAGCAACAGCCGCAACTGCGTGCTCTTTCCGCCACCGTCGACGCCGTCGATCGACAGGAACATGGGTTGGCGAGGGACGGGGGACGAGGGACGGGGGACGGGGGGTGCGCGGGCGACGGGGCTTAGCGTGACTGTTCGCCCCCCGCCGCTCAAGCCTCAAGCCTCAAGCCTCGCGCCTCAAGCCTCTAGGCCTCCGGATACCGCTCGGCTGCCGCGCGGAGGCGGCGGCCGACCATGCGGCGCAGCCGCGCCGGCTTCACGACCTCGACTTGGTCCCCATACCCCAGCACCCACCACACGATCTCACGCAGGCCAGAGACCGTCACGTGGTAGTCGAGCCAGCCGTCCTCGGCGAATTGGCAACGCTGCGTCGGGTGCCACAGGACCTCGGCCACGTTGCCGCCGAGGAACGGGGCGAAGCGCAGGTGCACGTGCTCGTCGGGCCCGTCCTCGGGGATCATCCGCCACGCGTTGCCGAGGTGGCGCTCGAGGCTGAACGACTTGGGGCGCTCGAACGAGCGGTCGAGCGCTTCGATGTCGAGCACGCGGCCGATGTTGAACGTGCGGACTTGGTCGTGGCGGGTCGAGTGGCCGATCACGTACCAGCTGCGCTCGCGGTGCAAGACCGAGTACGGCTCCAGCTCGGTCTGGATGACCTGGAACTCGGTGCGGCAGTCGTACCGCAGCCGGACCGCCTGCCGGTCGACGCTGGCGGTCAGCAGCGTGTGGTGCGTGTCGTGGTGATCGCCCAGCGGGTTGCGCGGCCCGGGGTCGATGTGGATCGCCTCGGAGGCGGCTTGCAATCGCTTCTGCATCGCCGCGGGCAAGCCGGCCTCGATCTTCTCCGCCGCGCGCACCGCGGGCGCGAGGATCGCCTCGCCGGGCGAACGGCCCAGCCGGTCGGCCATCAGCACCACCGCGAGCGCTTCGTCGATCGTCAGGTTCGTCGGCGGCAAGAAGTGCTCGCCGTCGATGTGGTACCGCTTCGTCGAGCGGTTGTAAGCGACCGGCACGCCGGCCGCCTTGAGCGAGTCGATGTCGCGGAACACGGTCCGCTTGCTGAGGCCGCCCGCGCGGGCGAGGCCCTCGGCGCTATCTCCCTGACCCGACTGCAGCCGCTGCAGCAGGTCGATCAGCCGCGTGATCCGCTTGACGTTCATAAAAGGCGTTCACGGCGCGGTTGGGTGGCGCGCCGCCCGCGGCGGGCCGGGCTTCGCTGTGGCTGGCCAGCGCGATCGCCGCGGGCTGCGTGGGGGCGTCGTCGGTTGTTTCGTAGCCGGTCGGCAGCTGGCGGTCCGCCGCCGTCGCGGCGCCCGGCGCGCCGAACAGCCGCGCCAGCGGCGCGCCGCCGCCGGCGCCGGCCGAGCTCAGCGGGGTCTCTTCGGGCAGCGGCGGCAGGGTCTCCGGCTCGGCGGGCGTGGGGGTGAGGACCTCGACACCCTCGGCAGGCGCGGCGTCTTGCCAGCCGCCGTGGGTCGCGCCTTGTCGCTGGGCGTGCGGCCCGCGGCTGATCACGCCCGGCCTTGTGAAACCGTAATCGAGCTGCAGGCTCGCGTCACGCTGTCGGGCGCGCCGTGTTGCGTCGAACGACGCCTTGCCGGGCCACGGCCCCTCGGCCAAGTAGACGCCGTTGTACTCGAGCAGCGAGCCCTTGCGCCAATGGATGTCGACCAGCGCGAGGTTGTAGTCCACCAGGCTGCGGTAGTAGGCGGATTCGGCCTCCGAGCGGCGGCGCTGGGCGTCGAGGAGCGTGTCGAGCGTCGCTTTGTTGGCGTCGTACAGGGCCTGCGTCGCCTCGACCTCTTCGACCGACGCCGAGCGGCGGTTGAAGTTGGTCTCCGACAAGCCGTATTGCAGGTCGAGGTCGCGGACCGAGTCGCTCAGTTGGTGCGAGACCTCTAGCTCCAGGTCTTGCAGCAACGCCCGCTCGCGGGCCAACGAGAGCTGGTGGTGGCGGACCGACGAGAGCTGCTGGCGGAAGCCGATCGGCAGGCTGAAGCGGAGGCCCATTTCCCAGCCCTGGTAGTCGCCGTCGGTCAGCACGTTGAACGCGCCGGCCCCATCGCCGAACGGGCTGGCGACCGGCATCGGCGGCTGGCCGACCAGGATGTTCTGCGGGTCGTTGCCGAACAACTGGTCGCCGGCGCCGAGCCAACGGTACGTGCCGAACGCGTCCAGCCGCGGCAGCAGGTGGTTGCGGGCGGCGATCAGCTCCAGCTCGCGCTGCTTGATCGTCCACTTCTGCTTGCGGACCTCCACCCGGCGGACCAAAGCCTCGCCGTGGATCGCGTGCCAGTCGAAGTTGACGCGCGCCGTGGTCGGCTCGTCGGCGGGCCGGATCAGCCGGCCGTCGGTGTGCGTGAGGCCCATGATGTAGCGCAGGCGGTTCTCCGCCGTGAACAGCGCCGAGATGCCTTGCTCGACCTGCGCCTCGAACTCGTAGTACCGCGTGCGCGCCTGGGCCTCTTGGCCCGCCGAGCCGCCGGTGAAGCCTTGCCGCCGCTTGGCGGCGACCGACTTCCAGGTCTGGAGGGCCGAGTCGCGGCCGATCTTGCGGGACTCCAGGTCGCGGTAGGCGAAGTAGAGCGACCAATAGGCTTGCTCCGCGTCGCGCATCACGTTGCGGACGGCGCCCTCGAAGTCGGCCAGCGTGAGGTCGGTGCGGATCCGGGCGATCATCACGCCGTCGAAGTTGTTGAAGCCGTTCTGCGCGTACTGGTCGAACGCGAACGGGCCGGCGATCCGGTTGTATTGGGCCCCGGCGCCTTGCAACAACGGGCGGCTGAAGAACGCCTCGAAGTTGGTCTCCCACTGGCTGAACGCCGGGGCGCCTTGGGCGATGAGGTTGGTGTTGCCGTCGTACAGCGTGTTGTTGCGGAAGCCCCACTGGCCGCCGCCCGCGTCGGTCTTCGACAGGCCGGTCGAGAAGTTGGCGCCTTCCTGGGCGAAGTTCAGCGCCTGGAACTGGGCGGCGACGCCGCCGATGTTCTGGGGCCGCTCGTTGCGTTGCCAGCTGACGGACGCGTCCCACTGCGCGTCGAACGCCGAGAGGGCCGCCTCGACGCCGGTGCCGTTGAACGCCGACCCGAACGACGTGCCGGTCGACGTTTCGGTGAGGGCCGGGTCGAAGGTGGTCGCCACCGCGACGTTGTTGATCAGGTTCCGGGAGATGGTCTCCGGGCCGGTCTCTTGGACCACGCCGCCGACCTGCCGCATGACCTGGCTGTTGGTCAGCGTGATCCGCGTGACCTCCTCGAGCGACACGTCCCAGAACTCGTAGTCGCTGAGGTTCTTGAGCGTCAGCGGCGCCATCGCGCCGGTCACCTCGTCCAGCGGCTGGCTCTCGACGTCCGGGTACTCGATCTGGGTCGCCACGTTCACATAGTGGCTGAGGTCGCCGTCTTCCATGAAGTAGAACGGCTGCGTCGGGGCGCACCCCGTGACGGCCATCACGGCGGCCAATGCGATCGAGAGGGCGTCTCTACAGGTCCGAGGCATAGCGGGCGTTTCCGGGCGTGAGGAAGCGACCGGCTGGCCGGAGCGTGCGGCCGCCCCCGCTCGGGGACGCTCGACACGCCGGGTTTGCCGCTCGCTGACATCTCGGCGACTCGCTCGCTAGCAAGCCGCCCGCCCCCCCGGGCCGCCCCCAGCGGCGGGCGGCGGCCACGCCCCCAAAGCGCGACCGCCTACCCCGAGCCGGAGCATTCAGCACAACCGATATCGTCCGCCCAACCCGCAGGGTTTAACAAAAAGGTGGGAAGCGGCTGGCGGGGAGAGAGAAGCGGTTGCGGCCGCCCGCAATGGCGGCCCTCGGCGGGCGTTAGAGCGCCCTCCAGCCCGCGGATAGCCAACCTTCGCCCACGCGGAAGTCGACCATCGAGAGCCAGTCGATGGGCCCTTGCCGGCGCGTCAGGTCGATCGGGTCGATGTCGATCGTGTCGGGCAAGCGGGGCGGATCGTTTATCGCGTCGGACAGGTTGTTGCGGAGGCCCACGTCGCGGCTCGCCAAGCGGCCGCCCCGGTCGGGGTCGAAGTCGGTGGGCAAGACATCGATGCGGCCCTGCCGCTGCAGGCGCCAGTGGCCGTCGACCAGCTCGGGCCGGTAGGTCACGATCAGGTCCCAGCCTTCGTAGACCTTGTCTTCGACGCGGATCTCCTCGGCGTGCACCAGCGCGGTGAGCTCGCCCTGGTTGAACTCGACGCTGACCGGCCGGCGGTCCCGCAGGCGGATCGACCACGGCTGAAACCGCCGCCCCTGGGCGGGGGCCTCGGCCTTCAGGTCGAGCCACGGCGGCGCGACGATGTCCAGCCGCGGCGGCTCGTCGACCGACTCGCGGCGGATCGTCACGCCCGCCAGGTACGCGTCGAGGAAATTGTTGACGGCCGTTTGGTGCAGCCGCACCGATAGCGGCGCCGGCACGCCCGGCGGCGGCGGGCCCCAGGCGGCGAGCTGACCCTCGTCGGCCAGCACCGCGTCGACGAACAAGGCCTCGCGGGTCGTCGATTGCGTGAGGCGGCGCGGCGTCGCTCGGCGCCGGCGGAGCGGCCTTGTGACGCGGTCGTCGTACCGGCGCCGGGCCTCGACGATCTCGTCGGTCAGCCGGCGGTCGAGGCCGGCCGCCACGCGGTCCTCGGCGTGCTCGCCGGCGATCGCGTCGGCCAGCGGCTTTTGCTCGGCCACCCGCCGCGAGCCGATCTTCGACACCAAGCGGCTGCCAAGCCCCCCGCCGACTTTCGACACGCTCTGGGTCCGCGTGCGGGTGGTCGCCTCGGCGGTGGCGGGCAACAACCGGAACGACTCGTCCGACAGCTCAACGACCTTCGTCGCGTAGAACGTGGTGTTCCCGACGCTGCGGATCTGTGCCGGGCCGTTCACGCCGACCGTCTGAGAACGGGTCGAGCCAACCAGGCTGAACGCCAACCGCGCGCGGCCGGCCGACTCGATCGGCGACGCGCCCAGCCGCGCCGACGTCGCGCCCGTGCCGCGGATGCTCGTGCCGAGGATGCAGTCGGTCAGCGGGGCGCAGTCGGTCACGGGCCGTGACACGAAGCGGTCCAGCAGCGGCGCTTGCACCTCGACGATCAGGTTGCTCGCCCCGAAGCGCCGCTGGGCCGCGTCGAGCAGCGGCCCGCCCCGCCCGGCCGGCGCCAGGTCGGCCAGCACGTCGAGGCGCCGCTCGGCCTGGAAACTCCCCCGCGCGGCGGCGAGCCGCTCGGGGTCGGCGAGCATCTCGGCTAAGCCCGACGCGGCCGCTTCGTAAGATTGCTGCTGCCGGTCGGCCGGCGCCATCGCGAACGGCGCAAGCCCCAGGAAGCGGTCGATCGCTCGGTAAGCCGCCCCCAGCTCGGGCCGTTCGAGCCCCTCCGCGCCGCTAGACAGCTGGCGCAGCGTCTGCTCGGCGGCGGCGAAATCAGGCCGGCCCTCTGGGTCGAGCAGCTGCGTGGCCCCGTCCCACCGCAAGTAATCCAGCCACGCGGACCCCGGCCCCACCAGCCGCTCCACAGCCATCAGCCGCTCGCCGAGCTGCCGACGCATCTCCCTGAGGTGCTCATCGCCCAGCGGCTCGAACTGCTCGACGCTCTGCTCGGCCAGTTGCGAAAGGTCGGCTTCGTCGGGGGCCTGGCCCGAGGCCGTGGCGCTGGCGACCAACAGAGCAACCGCCAACGACGGCGCCGCGAATCGGCGAAGAGACAACATCCTGTCCACCTGTAGGAGCGAGTCAAAGGAGGACTTGCACTCTACGCCCCCCGTCCGGCGGGCGTCTACCACGCAAAAGGTGGACCGTGTGCCGCGCAGGCCGTGCGGGATTTGACCCGGTGCGTGCTGCGAGCGTCCGCTAGAGCCGCTCGCGGAGGCCGCGGAAGTACTCCTCGGCGTGCTCTTGTCGCGACTTGGGCAGGCGCTCGCTGACGAGCGGGTCGGCGGGCTCGACGGTGTCGGCCGACAGGCCGGTCTTGATCGACTCGGCCACCTCGCCCTTGATGCTCGGCCCCTCGACCAAACCGCCGAACGTGCTCGCGCCGCGGCCGACGTTCTGCTTCACCTGCGAGTCGCGGAAGTTGACGTCGTTCTCTTCGCTAGGCCGCGCGCCCTCGCCGCGCCCCTCGCCCATGCCCTGCCCGGGCTTGCCCTGTTGGTTCGGCGGCGCGGGTCCCATCATCTGCGCGAGCTGTTGGGCCTCCATGCCCATGGCTTGCTTGGCCATCTGGATGTCGGTCATCGCCGCGTCGAGCATCTCCATCTCTTGGGCTTGCTTCTGCAACTGCTGCATCTGCTGCGCGAGCTGCTGCATGGCCTGGGCCGCTTGTTGGCCGTCGCCCTGCTTCATGCACTGTTGGCACTCCCCCATCTTCTGCGCGAGCTGCTCCAGCGCCTGCATCTGCGGCGCCTTCTGTGCGAGCTGGTCGAGTTTCTGCTGGAGCTTTCCGGCTTGCTGCAGGTCGCCCTTGCGCTGGGCGTCGGCGAGCTGCCGCTCGAGTTCTTTCTTCTGCGCGGCCTGCTGCTGGGCCGCTTGCTGCAGCTTCTCCTTCATCTTGCCGAGCTGGTCGGCGAGCTGCTCCTGCTCCTCCGGCGAGAGCTTGCCGCTGGCGATCTTCTCGCTGAGCTTGCTGATCTCGTCGAGCGCCTTTTTCCAGTCGCCCTGCTTCATCGCGTCGGCGGCCTTGTCCGCGGGGCCCTTGCCGAGGTCCTTCATCCGGTTGAGCTGGTCGCGGAGCTCGTCGCCGCCGCCGAGCTTCTGCTTCCGCTCGGCGAGCTGTTGCGTGAGGTCGTTCAGCTTGACGGCCGTTTCGGTCTTGTCCTTGGTGTCCTTCTTGGCGATCTCGCCTGTGCCCTCCTCGACCTTCTTCAAGAGCGCGCTCGCGTCGGCGAGGCCCTCCTCCTCGGCCTTCTTGCGCCGCTCCGCGAGCTTCTTGCGCGACTCCTCGGCCACCTTCTTGATCTGCTCGGCCACCGCCTGCTTGGCGTCGGGCGTGTCGGCCGTGGCGCTGGCGGTCCGGTTGCTCACCAGGGCCGCCAGCAGCACCGCGACCACCGCCGGCGCGACGGGCAGCCACGCGGTGCGGTTGAGCCCGAAGCGGAACTGCTCGCTGACCTCGACACGGTCGATCGCCCGCCGCGCGTCGCGCGCCAGAGCCGCGCCGGCCTCGGTCGAGAAGTCTTCCTCGGTCAGCGACAGGGTGCTGGCAACCCTTTCGCGGAGACCGAACCGCTTGTCGATCTCCACGGCCGCGTCGAGCGGGCTACGATTGTCGAGGGCCGTCCACACGGTCGCGGCTGCCAGGCCGATCACCGCCGCGCCAACTAGCCACCAAACGGACCAAGCAGCCGGCAGCCCCGCGACCGCCACCAGCTTCGGCACGGCGATCGCCACCAGCGCCGCGCCGAACGCGACCGCCAGGCAGACCGCCAACCGGCCCGCCCATTGCCGGAGGATCAACCGCCGCCGCGCCGCGTCGATGCGTTGCCGGATCTCGTCCACTGGTCAGCCTCCGATAATGCAGTTGGGCGGAACCCGCGGGCCCAGCGGTCTTCCGGTGGTCTAGTATACGCGTCCGCACCGCTTGCGGGTTAGAAGGGACCGACCCCCGCCAACCGCCATGCCCGAGAAACCGCTGCCAACCCCCGAGGACCGCCCCCAGGCGGACGTCGTGCTGTACGACGGCCGCTGCCGGTTCTGCCGTGCGCGGGTCGAGCAGCTCCGCTGGTTCGACTCGGGCGGCCGGCTGGCCTACCTGTCGCTGCACGACCCGCGCGTAGCCGAGGACCACCCCGGCGCGCCCGCGGAGCGGCTGCTGGAGGAGATGTGCGTCGTCGACCAGCAGGGCAGCTATCACTGGGGCGCGGAGGCCGTGCGCTACTTGAGCCGCCGGCTGCCGCGGCTGTGGTGGCTCGCCCCGCTGATGCACTTTCCCGGAGCGATGTGGCTGGCCAAGCCGGCCTACGCGTGGGTGGCCCGCCATCGGTATCTCATCGCCGGCCGCACCGACGACTGCGAAGACGGCGCATGCTCGCTGCACAGCCGGTAAAGAACGCCGCGATCGCTCGCTCAGGGCAATTAGCCCCCCGTCAATGACGGGGGGCTAACGACGACGATCAATCCCCGGAAATCAGCGGGGATTAACAGCATCAGCACGCAAGTCGGCGCCCGATTTGCACTCATTTCTCGTTCATCGCGTCCTCGCCCCCCGTGGCGCCCAGCGCCGGAGAACAGGGCGAACAGGACGCCGTCCACCGTACCGTCACCCTTCAACGGAAGGAGTTTCACCGCATGAGCAGCCCCACACCGATCAAGAACAAGCGTGTCGCCTTCCTCGCGGCCAAGGGCTTCGAACAAATCGAGTTGGTCCAGCCCTGGCAGGCGGTCGAGGCCGCCGGCGGCGCGCCGCACCTGGTGTCGCTCGAGAGCGGCAAGATCACCGGCGCGCACCACGACAAGCAGGGCGACGAGTTCACCGTCGACAAGACCGTCGACGAGGTCACGCCCGACGACTACGACGCGCTCGTGCTGCCCGGCGGCGTGTTCAACCCGGACGCGTTGCGGCAGAACGAGAAGGCGGTCCGCTTCGTCCGCGGGTTCTTCGAGCAGCACAAGCCGGTCGCCGCGATCTGCCACGGCCCGTGGATGCTGGCCGAGGCCGGCGTGGTCGATGGTCGGAAGGTGACTTCCTACCCGAGCATCAAGACCGACCTGATCAACGCCGGCGCGAACTGGGTCGACGAGGAGTGCGTCTGCGACGAGGGCCTCGTCACCAGCCGCCGGCCCAGCGACTTGCCCGCGTTCTGCGACAAGCTGGTCGAAGAGATCGCCGAGGGCAAACACGCGGCGCAGGTCGCCTGAGGCGCTCGGGCCGTTCATCCCTGCAAACCGCATCGAGCCGCGAGCGCCCGGCGCTTGCGGCTCTTCTTCTGCGCCGCGCCCGCGTCGCGTCGGTGGATCACCCGCCGGGCGGGAACTCGCCACGGCGCACGTCGGCCGCGAACGCGCCGACCGCGCGGCGGACCTCGTCGCCGAGGGCCGCGTACTGGCGGGCGAACTTCGGCACGTAGCCGGTGGTGAGGCCGAGCATGTCGTTCACGACCAGCACCTGCCCGTCGCAGTGCGGCCCGGCGCCGATTCCGATCGTCGGGACGGCCACCGCTTCGGTGATAGCGCGGCCCACGTCCGGCGGCACGCACTCCACGACGATCGCGTAGGCCCCCGCCTGGGCCGCCGACACCGCGTCGGCCACCAGGCGCTCCTGGTCGCGCTGGACCTTGTAGCCGCCCAGCTGGTGCACGCTCTGGGGGCGCAGGCCCACGTGCCCCATCACGGGGATGCCGGCCGTGACCAGCGCGTCGATCGAATCGGCCTGGGCCACGCCCCCTTCGAGCTTGACCGACTGGCAGCGCGTTTCTTTGAGCACGCGCGCGGCCGCGGCGATCACGCCGGCCGGGTCGCGGTGGTTGATCGGGAAGGGCAGGTCGACCACGGTCAACGCGTGCTCGACCGCGCGGCCGACCATCTCTGCGTGGTAGATGATCTCGTCGAGCGTGACGCCGAGCGTCGACGTGCGCCCCTGGACCACCATGCCCAGGCTGTCGCCGACGAGGATCGCGTCGACCCCGCCCCCCTCCTCCCGCCCGGCTTGGTCCACAAGCCGCGCAGTCGGGTAGTCGTAGGCCGTCAGCACGGCGAGCTTGTCGCGCGACCCCTTCCGGGCGGCGAACTGCGGAGCGGTCATCTGTGGCATACGCCTAGTCTCGCATCGACCAGGCGAAGATTCTATCGGCGGGCTGTGAACCACGACGGACACGAAGAGCACGACGGCCGCCCTTGGAAGGCTCTCCGGGACCGCTCGGCGAGCACTTGCCACAGAAGTCTTGTCGTTTGCAGATTCGGTCTGCCCGCCACCCGATGCGAGCAGCAACGGCTGGAGCGTGTTGGTCCCGGTGTTTGGCCGTCGTGTCCGTCGTGCCCGTCGTGGTTCACCCCTCCCGGCGGCACACGACCAGCCAGCCGGTGGCGCGGAGCGAGGGGAGCAGCCACGGGCGCGGCAGCGCGTGGCGGCGGGCGGGGTCGATCGCGGCGCCGAGGGGGACCCACCTGGCGACGCGGAAGTTCGCCCAGCGGAGGTCGGCGCGGAGCTCGCGCGCGCGGTACGCGTGCACGAAGAAGTTCGGCACGCCCCGGTAGGGGAACGTGCGGTCGCCGGTCTCGTAGCCGCCGCGGCCCACTGCGCCGCGGGCCAGGCTCCGGAGGGCCCAGCCCGGCCCGCCCGGGTCGCGGAGGTTGTTCCAGAAGTTGTGCGCGTGCAGCACCAGCCGCCCGCCGGGCTTCAAGATCCGCCGCATGTGCCCCAGCGCCGCGCGGCGGTTCTCGCTGCCGCGGATCATGCCGAGCGTGCTGAACAGGCACATCGCATGGTCGGCCGCCTGATCGGGCACGAGGTCGGCGGTGAGCTCAACGAGGTTCGCTTCGACGCAGTCGATCGGCAGGCCCTCGGCCTGGGCCTTGCGGCGGACCACGTCGAGCATCGCCGGCGACAAGTCGATGGCCAACCCGCGCCACCCCTGCCGGACCAGCGGCACGAGCGCCCTGCCGCTGCCGCACCCGAGGTCGGCGACCACGCCCGCGCGGTCCGGCGGCGCGGGTCCGAAGGCCGCGCGGAGCACGCCGGCCTCGAACCCGAACAGCGGGTTGTCGCCGTGGTACGCGTCGTAGCGCTCGGCGATCTGGCCCGAGCGCGTATAGTCCCACACGCCACGCGGCACGCCGGCAGGCAGTCGCCATTCGGGGAGGGACATTCGCTGTTTCGGCCGCGCGGTTACTCCACCAGCTCCATCGTCGCCCAGCAGCTCGGGTCTTCGTCGAACGGCATCGACGGGCCGCTAGAGAACGTCTGCAGGCCGAACTCTCGGTCGACCACCGCGTAGTTGAACCCCAGCCGGTCGTGCTGCGACGGGTCGTAGCCGGTCATCGCCACCGCGGGGATGAACGCGGCCAGGCGGTAGCCCCCGTCGAGCGGCTTGGCGGCGACTTGCAGCTCGCGCGGACGCACCGGGCGGGCGTTCTCGCGGGCGCGGTTGATCAGCATCTGGTCGGCGAGCGCCTGATCCTCGCCCCGGTCGGCGCCGGGCGGCACGAAGATGAAGCGGTTGCAGAACTTGGTCGCGCGGTGCACGTTGTGCGTGGCGCGGGTGTCGACCCAGATGTGCAGCCCGTCCGACTCGTCCAGCCGCGACTCGCGGCGCCAGACCGGCTGCTGCTTGCCGGTCACTTCGACCCACAGCGCCAGGCCCTCCTCGCCCCACGCCAGGCGCACGTCGGCGAACCTCCGCTCGGACGAGGGGGTCTCCCTGTCCAGCGCGGCCAGGTCGGGCAGGCGGTGCTCCTCGCCGAGGGTGAGCCCGTCCTTCGCCTTGGGCGACCAGAGCGGCGTCTTCTTCCGCACCGGCACGGCGAACTGGAACAAGAACCGCGGCGGCAGCAGCGTGTTGATCTGGGCGGGGAGGTTCGACATCGACTTCAGTAGGTTGAGATTGCAGTGCGCAAGTCTAACCGACGACATAAAACCGCCAAGTCGCCAAGAGCGCCAAGGCCGCCAAGGACTTGGCTTTAGCCGCACGCGCTAGCGTCGGGCGATCGGACCACGGGCCGCCACGCTTCGATCGCCCGCGGCTAGCGCCGTCGGCTCAGAGCAAAAGCCTTGGCGGCCTTGGCGCTCTTGGCGACTTGGCGGTTCCCCTTGTCGAGCCGCCGTCCCGCTGAGGGGCGTAAGGCGTTATGATCGCCGGGCGATGCGCCCCTCTCGTAGCGGGGCGCCGAAACCCGACTGCGAAACCAGGAAGCGCGACGCGTCATGCTCACGGTCACCCTGCCCGACGGAAGCACCAAGCCGTTCGAATCCGCTGTCACCTGCCGCGAAGTGGCCGAGGCGATCGGCCCCGGCCTGGCGAAGGCGGCCATCGCCGCGGAGGTCGACGGCAAGCCCCGCGACCTGGCCTACCGCCTGCCCGCCGAGGGGGAAGCGAGCGTGCGCTTCTTCACCAAGCGCGACCCGGAGGCCCTCGGCATCATGCGGCACTCGTGCGCGCACGTGATGGCCCAGGCCGTGATGCGGCTGTTCGACGGCGTGCAGCTCGCCTTCGGCCCGACGACCGCTAGCGGCTTCTACTACGACATGGTCACGCCGCGGCCGATCTCCGAGGAGGACTTCCCGAAGATCGAAGCGGAGATGAAGAAGATCGTCAAAGAGGACCTCGAGTTCGAGCGGCTCGAGAAGCCGCGCGACGAGTCGCTCGCGCTCTGCGAGGAGCTCGGCCAGCGGTTCAAGGTGGAGCACGTGCAGACCGGCCTGGGCGACGAGGGCGAGCTGTCGTTCTACCGCCAGGGCGAGTTCGTCGACCTCTGCCGCGGCGTGCACATCCCCAGCACGGCCCACATCGGCAAGGCGTTCAAGCTCCTCAGCGTGGCCGGCGCGTACTGGAAGGGCGACGCCTCGCGCGACCAGCTGCAGCGGCTCTACGCCACCGCGTTCTTCGACAAGAAGGAACTGGCCGATCACCTCGCGCAGATCGAGGAGGCCAAGAAGCGCGACCACCGCGTGCTCGGCAAGCAGCTCGAGCTGTTCACGATCGACCAGAAGGCCGGCAGCGGCATGATCCTCTGGCTCCCCAAGGGGGCCGTCGTGCGCCAGACGCTCGAGGCGATGATCCGCGATGAGTTGAAAGAACGCGGCTACGAGACGGTCTACACGCCGCACGTGGGCCGCGTCGAGCTGTACGAGACCTCCGGGCACTTCCCCTACTATCGCGAAAGCCAGTTCCCCGTGCTCTGCGAGCACAGCGCGGGGCAGCTCGTCGACACGCTGGTCGACCGCCTCAGGGCGGGCGACATCACCGAGGCCGAGGAGCAAAAGCTCTTCGAGGCCGCGCAACTGTTGGGCTGCGACGCGGACCTCACCTCCGCGGAGACCCCCGCCGAGCGCGCCGCCGCGCTCGACCGCTGGGCCCACCAGCACGAGCGGTACCTGCTCAAGCCGATGAACTGCCCGCACCACGTGATGATCTACAAGGCGAAGCCGCGCAGCTACCGCGACCTGCCGGTCCGCCTGGCGGAGTTCGGCACGGTCTACCGGTACGAGCAGTCGGGCGAGCTCTCCGGCATGACCCGCGTGCGCGGCTTCACCCAGGACGACGCGCACCTGTTCTGCACGCCCGAGCAAGTGCCCGCCGAGTTCCGCGGCTGCCTAGAGATGACGCAGAAGGTGCTCCAGTCGCTCGGCATGCGGGACTACCGCGTGCGTCTGGGCTTCCGCGACCCGGACAGCACGAAGTACGTGGGCGGCGAGGAGCTGTGGGACCAGGCGGAGGCCCAGCTGCGAGAGGTCTGCGAGAGCATGGACCTGCCGGACCTGTCGATCGAGCCGGGCGAGGCCGCGTTCTACGGGCCGAAGGCCGACTTTGTCGTGACCGACTGTATCGGCCGCGAGTGGCAGCTGGGGACCGTGCAGCTCGACTACAACCTGCCCAGCGAGGCCCGCTTCGCGCTGGAGTACGTCGGCGCCGACAACAAGCCGCACCGCCCCGTGATGATCCACCGCGCGCCGCTGGGGTCGCTCGAGCGCTTCGTCGGCGTGCTGATCGAGCACTTCGCCGGCGCGTTCCCACTCTGGCTCGCCCCCGTTCAAGCGAGGGTGCTCACGGTGAGCGAGAAGTCCGAAGAGTACGGCCGCGAGGTCGAGGCCAAGCTCCGCGAAGCGGGCCTGCGCGTCGAGGGCGACTACCGCGGCAGCAAGCTCGGAGCGAAGATCCGCGAGGGCCAGCTCGAGCTGATCCCGTACCTGGTCGTCGTCGGAGAAGCGGACCGCGACGCCGGCACGGTCGCCCTCCGAGACCGCCTCGAAGGGGACCTCGGCGCGTGCACCGTGGCCGAAGCGATCGAGCGGCTCACCACCGAAGTCGCCGAGAAGCGCGTCCGCCAAGTGGCGGAAGGAACGAGCGTCGACCTCAGCGGCAAGGCGGCGGGGAACGAGTATTGATGGATCGCGGTCGGCTAGATAACGCAGTTGCGACCGGGCGTTATGCCGGTTGGCTCGGCGCCAAGTGGGTGGCTCTTGTCCTGGTAGCAATCGGTTGCGTTCTATGGTTCCTATTTTGGTGCATCGCCAACTATGTAGCTTTCGAAGAGTCGACTAACCTTGTAAACGCTCTGTCAATTGCCGACATGAGTTTCTCAGACGTCGCTACCGGCGTTTGGGTCTCCGCGCTATGGATCACAGCGGCTTCTGCACTCAGCTGGACGATTTGCGCGGCAATCGGGTTCGTCTGCGGTCTTAGCTCCGGCGAAAATTCCGACAGGGGCGACGTCGCGTAGCCTTGGCCGCGACCCGGGCGGCCCGGATTCTCGAGCCCGGAGCGTCGACGGCAACAACTCCGCTTTACCTCTGCAGGTCGCTCGTCAGACAGGCCTATTCGACTCGCCGCCACGCGCCGACTGACGCTGGGCTAGCTTCGCCCGCAGGTCGCTCCAGAAGGCCGCGTCGACCGTGCCCGCCGCGCCGCTCGCGTAGCCTGCGTCGATCATCGCGTCCCGGTCGTCGCGGCTCTTGCCGACCAACGAACACGCGGGCGGGGCGCCGTGACCCCCGGCGTCAAGTGGCTCGATCTCTGACTTGTCTACGGCGACAAACACGCGGCCGGTCTCGTGATCGACGATCTCCGCCACCCCGTCCCCGGCGTCGATCAATGTCCGCAGCAGTGGGACGAAAGACTCGTTTTCGGCGTGCATACAGGCCCTCGGTTCGTGTTGTTGACTCTTCTCTATCGTACCACAGCAGCCGCGCGAATTTCCGCATCGCCCTAGCCCGCCCTCACCGCCGCTGCTCCTCGCGCAGGTTCCCCTGCGCGTCGTACCGCACCGAGGCCATGTACAGGATCACCGGCACGAGCACGGGCGGGAAGAAGTAGTAAAGCCACATGCCGGTGAAGTAGCCCATCGCGATCGCCATCGCGGCGACCGCGCCGAACAGCCACCAGGTCTCGCCGAGGAATTTCTTCAGCCCCTTCATCTCATCACCGCCTGCGGTGTCCGTAAGACTCAGGCCCTGATTCTATCGCAGAGCCTCGCGCGGCGCCCTACCGCGGCAGCGGCTCGGCGGCGGCGAAGCGCTCGCCGTCGATCCACACGTCGACCGGCCGCGGCAGCCGCGGGTCGTCGCGGTTGCGGCCGAGCCCCTCCTTCGCCCAGGGCGCCCACAGCTCCCACGGCGGGAAGAACAGGTAACCCCCCTGCGGCTCGCCGACCGCCGTGTAGCGGTTCTGCACCACGCACGCGGCCGTGGCCGCGCACAGCAGGCCGGCTTGCTCTTCGTGGTGCGTGTTGCTGCCGATCTCGCGCCAGAGGGCCGCGTCGTCCCAGCCGATCGCGCGTCGCAGTCGCTTGTCGCCGCGGCGTTCCCGCCAGGCTCGGAGCAGCCAATCGAAACGGCCGCCGCGGCGGTGCTTCGGCTGCTCGTCGAAATCGGCTTCGGGCAGCATGAGCCCGAGCAACGCGTTCGGGAACGCCTCGACCAGGTGGCGGCCTTGTTGCACGCGCGGGTAGGGCGTCGCGCAGGGCGAGCCGCTGGTTAGTTCCCCGAACTGCTCGGCCGTGTCGCACCCGCCGCGGCGCAGGGCGGCGCCGATGCCGTGGCGCGTTTCGCCGACGCTCGCGCGGCCGATGAACGGCTTCCAGCAGAAGACCTTCTCTACCGGCCGCACGCCGAAGTGCAGCGAGCCGCGGGGCAGCACCGGCCCGTCGATCGCGACCACGTCGACCCGCTCGACCGGCCCGATCACCGCCGCGCGGCTGAGCTTGTCTGCACAAGCGTGGCCCACGGCGAAACGCCCCTCGCCGCTCAGGCAGACCCCGCTCGTCGGGCGGTGCAACACGAGCCCGACATCGATCCCTAGCACGATTGGCATACAGGACAGTCCGCGCGAGGCCCCACGCTGAGCTAGGGCGAGAGAGCCGGCTGCCGCTCGGCGGCTTCGAGCTCGAGCAGCTCACGGTTGACCTCCACGTCGGCGCCGCCGGCCGGCACGTCGGCTTGGGCGGCCCACAGCACGCCGTTCACGATTGCCTTGCGGAAAGGCTCGCGCGTGAAGTTTTCCCAGAAGTGGCCCAGCGTCGTGGCGAAAGTGCGGCCGCCGCCGGGGCGTTGGTAGGTCCAGGCGACGGTGAGCGGGCCGCTCTCCGTGTCGACCGACCACAGCGGCGCCGCGTCGGCCGCGACCTCTGGGTTGAAATACCACTCGTCGCGGATCGATTCGAGCCGCACGCCGCGCAGGATCGGGTGGTCGGGCTGCAGCGTGCGCACGCGCGACTGCCCGATCGCGACCTGCCCGCTGTTGGACAGCCACACGCCCCCTTGGTAGCGCGTCATGACGCCGCCGAGCGCGTCGTAGCCCTCGGGCGGCACGCCGACGGACCAGTGGATCGTCACCAGCCCGCCGCCGCTATCGAGCAACCGTCGGGCCTCGCCCGAGCGAGGCCCGACGAACATTTCTTCGGCGAACGGCGCGCGGTAGAGCACGACCGCGGCGAAGGCGTCGAGCGGCTCGTCGGGCCAGCCGTCGGACACGGTCGCCTCGACGCCCTCGACGCGGTTCAGGCAAGCGGCCAGCAACCGGCAGGTCGCCATGTACTCGTGCGACCGCGGCGGGTGATCGGGCTCTTTGCCGATCAAGAGGATCCGCTTCGCCGGGGGCTGGGCGTCGGAGGCGCTGGCCGTGGCGAGCAGGAAGCCGGCCGCTGCGGTGAATGCGAGGCAGGTTAAGAGTCGCTTCGAGACCATCGATCGGCGCTCCTGACGTTCTGGTGAGAGGAGAAAACAGCCAGCGGCGTCGACCCATCGGGTCAGCAACAACCCGGCCCGCTGCAGCAGCCGCCGTCGGTGACCTCTAGCTGCGGCAGCCCCGGCGCAATGCCGCACGCGTCCTCGGCCAGGCAGGCGGTCTGTTTCGGCCGCAACCGGACGACGAGCGTCGGACCGTCGCGCTGGACCGATTCGACCGTGTCAACCGACACGCTCCGCTCTTGGTGCTCGACTTCGACTGCCGCGTCGCCGGGCAAGTCGAGCTTGTCGACTAGCGCGAGGATCTTCGACAGCTTGTTCGACGTGAGCCGGTGGTCGGTGTCGCCGGCCACGAGCGTCTGCAAGACACAGCGGACCTCGGTCCGGCGCACCCCGCCGCAGTCGACGAAGTCCTTCTCGACGCGGCCCACCTCGGTCACGTGGAAGTGGTCGGCCAGGGCGCCGGCTGAGTGCTCGAAGCGGAGCGAGCAGTTGTCGCCGGCAGCTATGGCGTCGCGGAAGTCGGCGAGGTTCATTGGAGTCTCTCGAAAGGGGCGTTGAGCGGGGTCGTCCCCCGAGTCTCACGCAAAGCGACCGACGCGCGTAGCCCGCCTGGCGCGACAGGAAGCCGCAACCGCGAAATCGACCTAGCACCACCGGCAAACGATCCGCCGCTATCCTCGGACCACCTCCGACCCGAACCCGCTCCCACAGTTCGTGCACACGTAGCGCCCCGTGCCGCTGCTCCCCAGCGGCAGCACGGGGATAAAGAACAACGTGAACCGCCGCGCGTGTCGCAGCTCGGCGTAGGTCTGCTGCGACTGGCACACCGGGCATTGGAACCGCCCTTGCGGCTTCGCTTTCTCTTTGGTGCTGACGCCGATAATGAGCATAGGGGCCTCGGGGACGGCGGGTACCGAGTCCTCTGCGGAGAGAGTCTCGGGCAAACCCGCAAACCCGCAAAGCCCGTGCCGTCATCCGGCGCCCCGCCTGACCGCACCGCGGCGAGCCACCCACGTCGGTCCGGGGCGGACGCCACAACCGGCTCCAATTCCAAAAAGCCGCCCCGCCTACGGCCGGACCTTCAAGAAGCCGAACTGGCGGAAATGGTCGTCCAGAGCAAGCGCCTCGCCGATGGCTAGCCGCTGCATGACCGCGTAGCTGGTGCAGTCGGTGAAGCTCCAGCGCTTGTCGGTGAACGACTTGAAGACGCGCCACGCCTCGGCGATGTCGGCGTCGGTGATCCTCAGCAGCGTTACCGTGTCTTCTTCGAGAAGCCTTTGCCCCACAGATACCGCTACGTCACGATGGCCGCGAGCGCTCAATAGCGTGAGCAACTCGTCGAGCACGTAGTCGGTGGTAAGGAGCCTTGCCGTTGCCGACGCCAACGCCGTCCGGCACAGCGCGTGGTCGCGGTCCTCGGGCAGCGACGCCGCGTACCACACGCCCGTGTCGACAAACAGAAGACTCATGCCGGGCCGTTGGGACCGCCGTACAGCACGTCGTCGGCATTGTTCGCGACCGACCACCCATCGTGGTTGCGCCGCTGCGGAAGAGCGTCGATTTCGTCGAACATCGCCCGGAGAGCCGCCTCCTGTCGAGCGATGCGGTCTTCGTCGCTTTCCGGCAGGGCGCCCGCGTCACGCGCCGGCAGCGGGATCTCGACCTCGGTCCGCTCCGGGAGCGACACCGGCGCGAGCGGCTTGAACACGCCGTCTTCGTAAATAGCGGGCACTCGGTCCATGCCCCGATTCTAGCCCGCGGGGCGGCCGGGTAGCAATTTCCGTGCGAGCCAGAGTGCGGCACACGGCACCGCATCGCGGGACTGCGACGCAACGGTCACCCCAAAGCGGCAGATCGGCCGTGCGAAGCGCCCCGCCGCAGACCCGCTCGCGACCCGAGCGGCCAAAATTGGCCGGCGTAGAGCCGGATCGGGTCGCGGACAATAGGGGCTGGCCCTGCCGCCCCTACTTGCCCCGGAGGTTCGTGATGCCCAGCCAACGAAAGTTCACCGCCCCGCGTCGCGAGCTGCTGCTCCGCCGCGTGCTGCTCGGCCAATCGATCACCGCAGCGGCCGAGGAACTCGGCTTCAGCCGGCAAGCGGTCTATCGGGCCGCGAAACAGGACCCCGCCTTCCGCAGCCGACTCGACACGGCCCGCCACACAGGCCACGAGTGGCGCGAGCGGCGGCGGCCCCGCGTCGAGGACCCTGTAGCGAGCCTGTTCGCGACGCTCCACCAGCAGTTGTCGGCGCGATGGTGTAACGGATCCGTAAGCCAAGACGCAGAAACGGCTTAAGGGCCAAACGGACGCGAACAAGCGTTACAACGACTCCGGAGGCGTGTCGCGTTTGTTTCGATTGGTCGTTCTCCCACACCGCGCAGCAACCCCAAACCACCAAAGCGCTTGCGCCGAGCGACCGGCGGGAATAGGCTCGCGGCGGCCCAGCGAAGCGTTACGCGCCGCCCGATCATGTCCGTCGCACGTGACGCCCCTGCCGAGAAGGAGTTCTGCCATGACCACCGCGATTCGCACGACCCCGCGCCTGCCGCTGCCGGCGTCGCTCGCCCTGACGCTCGCCCTGACGCTCGCCGCGGCGACCGCCGCCTTCGGCGCGGCGACCGAGACCTTGTCGACGCCCGACTCTTGCTTGGCGGCGGCCGTCGATGCGACGCTCCAGGAGTCGCCCGCCGCGGGCCGCGACGAGCTGCTGCGCAAGGGCCTCGAGCTCGACCCGGACCACGGCGCGCTCCGCGCCGAGCGGGGCGAGGTCCGCTTCGACGGCCGCTGGCTGCCGGTTTGGTACGCGCAGCACCTGGCGTCGGAAGACCCGCGGGTCGCCGAGTACCAGCAGCGGCTGGAGGACCTCGGCGACACGCCCCGCGAGCACGCGGGCCTGGCAGCCTGGTGCAAAGAGAACGGCCTCCGCGCCGAGGCCCGCGCGCACTGGCTGCGGGTGCTCGAGTCCGAGCCCAACCACCGCGCCGCGCTCGAGGGGCTCAATGCCGAATGGCGCGACGGCCGGCTCTGGGACCGCGCGCTGGCCGAAAAAGCGGAGGCCGAGGCCGAGAAGACCGAGGACGCCGCGAAGCACTGGGAGCGTCGGCTCGCCGACCTGGAGGCCGAGTATCGGATCGAACCGGAGCAGTGGGAGTCGCTCGCCGAGGACCTCGACGCGGCCGCGGCCGGGCCGATCGAGAACAGGGCCCTCGCCCTACGCGACGCGGACGACAGCCGCTTGGCCGAACGCCGGCGCCGGCTGCTCGCGGAGTTCCTCACCGCGACCCAGCGGCTCGATGACCCCGAGGTGACCGCTTCGCTGTGCCGCCTCGCGGTGATGGCGCCGTCGGCGGCCGTGCGCGACCAAGCCGGCGAAGCGCTCGTCGGTCGACCGGAAGAGGACAGCGTGCCGATGCTGCTCTCGGCCCTGATCGCGCCGATCGAGAGCGAGAGCCGGATCATCAGGGACCGCGAGGGGAACGTCGTTTACGAGCACCGGCTGCGGCGGCAAGCCGACGACCGCACCAACGAGCACCTCCGCCGACGCACCGCCGACGTGGTCATCAACCGCGTGCTCGGCGCGCCGGATGGCTTCCGAGTCGAAACCCGAGCCGACGCGGTCTACAAGGCGATGATCCAGGCGCGCTTCGAGGGATTGAAGACACAAATCGCTTACCAAAACGAAGCCGAGCAGACGAACGCTCAAGCCGTCGCGTACAACGCCGTCGCCAGTGGAGTCAACGGCCGTGTGGTAGAGCGGCTAACCCAGCTCACCGGCCGCAACCTGGGCGACGAGCCTCGGCTGTGGTGGGATTACTGGCGGGAGTACACAGGCTACGACAGCTACGAACGGCCCTTCGAGCAGACCTACGAGACGAGCTACTCGCAGGACTACGTGACCGCCGACCCGACCTACATCCGCTTGCCGCCCCCGCCGCCACCCACCGGGGGCTGCGAGTGCTTCGTCGCCGGCACGCCGGTCTGGACACGCACGGGCCAGCGGCCGATCGACGAGCTGGCGGCGGGCGACCTGGTCCTCGCTCGCGACCCGGACCGGGGCGACCTCACGTTCCGCGCGGTCCTCGCAACCACCGTGCGCGACCCGAGCCCGATGCTCGAGGTCGTCGCCGGCGGCGAGACCATCCGCTGCACCGTAGGCCACCCGTTCTGGGTCGTGGGCCAGGGGTGGCGGATGGCAAAGCAGTTCCGCGAGGGGGACCTCGTCAGCGCGGTCGACGGGCCCGTGCGCGTCGGGTCGGTCGAGCCGATGGCGCCGCGGCGGGCTTACAACCTGGTGGTCGAGGGGGCGGCCAACTATTACGTGGGCGAGTCGGGCTTGCTCGTGCACGACAACACGCCCCGCCGGCCGGCCGTGGGGCTGCTCACGCGGCGGTGAACGGGGTGCGTCAGGCGCTGCGGCTCTTGCGGCCGCGGCCCTTGCCGGCGGCGGCGCCGTTGTCGCCGGCGGCGGCGGGCGCCCCGTCGGCCTCGGGGTCGTCGGCGAACGAGAGGCCGCCACGCACGCGCGGCAGCGGCGAGCGGCCCTCGGCGAGCGCGAGCAGGTCGACCTGGCTCCGCCGGCGGGGCTCATCGGGCGCCAGGTCGGGGCGCACGTAGTCGCCGCTGGGCTGGAGCACCCGCGATCGGGAGTTGTCGCGGAGGTAGACCGGCACGATCTCGCGCACGATGCGTTGCCGCAGGTCGGGCTGCTCTACCGGGAACATGACCTCCACGCGGCGCTCGAAGTTCCGCGGCATCCAGTCGGCGCTGGAGAGCCATACCGTTTGCCGCGTGCCGACGCCGAACACCATGATCCGGCTGTGCTCGAGGAAGCGGTCGACGATGCTCCGCACGCGGATGTTCTCCGACACGCCCGGCAAGCCGGGCTTCAGGCAGCAGATGCCCCGCACGACCAGGTCGATCGGCACGCCGGCCGTGGACGCGTCGTACAGGGCCTCGATGGTCCGCTGGTCGACCAGCGAGTTCATCTTGGCGAACACCCAAGACTTCTTGCCGCGGCGGGCCCGCTCGGTCTGCTCGTTGATCAGCTCGATCGTCCGGTCGTGGAGGTCCTGCGGCGCGACGACCAGCTTCTTCCAGTTGTTGTGCTGCGCGTAGCCGGTGAGGAAGTTGAACAACGCGGAGACCTCGTCGGTGATCGCCGGGTCGGCGGTGAACAGGCCGAGGTCGGTGTACACGCGCGCGGTGCTGGGGTTGTAGTTGCCCGTGCCCAGGTGGGCGTAGCAGCGGACGCGATCCCCCTCCTGGCGGACCACCAGCGCGAGCTTGCAGTGGGTCTTCAGGTCCATGAAGCCGAACACCACGTGCACGCCGGCCCGCTCCAGGCGGCGGGCCCAAGAGATGTTGTTCTGCTCGTCGAAGCGGGCCTTGAGCTCCACCAGCGCGGTCACGTGCTTGCCGGCTTCGGCGGCCTCGATCAGCGAGTCGACGATCGGGCTGTCGCCGCTCGTGCGGTAGAGCGTCTGCTTGATCGCCAGCACGTCGGGGTCCCGCGCCGCGCGGGAGATGAAGCGGACGACCGGCCGGAACGAGTCGAACGGGTGGTGCAGCAGCAGGTCGCGCTCGCCGATCTCGGCGAACAGGTTCTTCTCTTCGCTCAGGTGCGGCGGCACGTGGGGCGTGAGCGGCGGGTGCAGCAGGTCGTCGCGGCCGACCAGGTCGACCAGCGACACCAACGCGGTCAGGTCGAGCGGCCCCGGCGCGCGGTAGACCTCGCTGTACGCGTCGGCCTCGCCGTCGGGGGCGACCCGCAGCTCCTCCTGCGCGACGACCATCTGCAGCAGCTCGTCGTCCAGGTCGGTGGAGGCCTCGACCCGCACCGCCTCGCTGCGTTGGCGTTGCCGCAGGCGCGACTCGATCGCGCGGAGCATGTCGTCGCCTTCCTCGTCGAGCAGGTCGTAGTCCATGTCCCGCGACACGCGGAACGACCCGCACGAGAGCACGCGGTACCCGCCGAACACCTCCGGCAAGCGGTTCGCGACGACCTCCTCCAGCAGCAAGAACTCGCTCTTCTGGCCCGGCTCGATCGGCACGAAGCGGTCGCGGTTCTGCGGCAGCTGCACCACGGCGAACATCAGCTCGGGGCCGATGCCCTTCTTCCGCTTGAGCTTCGCGGCCAGGTAGAGCCCCCGGTTGTGGAACCGCGGGCTGGGGTGGCTCGGGTCGATCGCCATCGGCGTGAGGACCGGCAGCACCCTGTCGCGGAAGTAGGAATCGACCGCCGACCGCTGCTCGGCCGACAGGTCGCTCTCGCTGACGATCCGCACCCCCTCGCCGGACAACGCGGGGCGGACCGAGTCGTTCCAGCACGCGTACTGCCGGGCGACCAGCTCGCGGGTGCGAACGCCGATCCGCAGCAACTGGGCCGACGCGCTGAGCCCGTCGGCCGGCGGGTCCTGCGGCGCCATCGCGCCGAACGCTTGCTCGCGGAGCCCCGCGACGCGGACCATGAAGAACTCGTCGAGGTTCGACGAGAAGATCGACAGGAACTTGACCCGCTCCAGCAGCGGGTTCGCGTCGTCTTCGGCCTCCTCCAGCACCCGCGCGTTGAACTCCAGCCAGCTCAACTCGCGGTTGAGGAAGTGCTCGGGCTGGTAAGGGGGTGGTTCCATCGAGCCGCGGAGAAGCGAGGCGATTCGGCTGGCGGCGCGGCGGCGGCGCCCGGGGGGGGCGAGCCCCGACCTGGAACTCTAGGCGATTTGTGGCGGCTTTTCAGCGCCCCCGCGGCCACACGCGGCCGGGCGGTGAGCGGGCCGCTGGGGCCGGGCCGGTTTTGCCGGCTGGGCCGGTCGGGCCGGCCACACGGCCACACGGCCGCCGGGTCAGTCGCGGCGGGAGTCTTCCCGGACGGCGGCGGGCGTCTTGTCGGGCGAGATGTACTCCGGCCGGGGAGGGCCCAGCGGGGAGTCCTCGGGCTCGACGGCCGGGCCGAGGATCTTGGCCAGCTCGTCGTCGCCGACCTCTTCCTTCTCGAGCAGCGTCATCGCGAGCTTCTCGAGCTTTCCGCGGTTCTCTCGCAGCGTGCGGTCGGCCAGCTCGGCCGCCTCGATCAGGGTCCGTGTGATCTCCTCGTCGATGATCTGGGCCGTGTGCTCGCTGTAGGGCTTGGTCTCTTGGACGATCTCCCGGCCGAGGAACGGGTCGTGGTGGTCGGAGTGGAACGCGACGGGCCCCAGCTTTTCGCTCATGCCCCAGTGGGCGACCATCCTCCGCGCCAGCGCGGTCGCTTGCTTCAGGTCGTTCTCGGCGCCGGCCGACAGCTCGCTGAAGACGAGGTCCTCCGCCGCGCGGCCGGCCATGGTCATGGCGAGCCGGGCGCGCATCTCGCTCTCGGACATGTTGTGGCGGTCCTCGGTCGGCACGTACTGCGTGACGCCCAGGGCCCGGCCGCGGGGGATGATGGTGACCTTGTGGACCTTCGAGCCGCTGGGGATCAGCCAGCCGAGGATCGCGTGGCCCGCCTCGTGGAAGGCGGTCACCTGCTTCTCTTTCTCGGTGAGGATGTCCTCGCGCGCGTCGCCCATGAGGAGCTTGTCGCGGGCGTACTCGAAGTCGTCTTGGCCGACGAGGATCTTGCCCTGGCGGGTCGCCCACAGGGCGGCCTCGTTGACCAGGTTCATGATGTCGGCGCCGGTCATGCCGACCGTCGCGCGGGCGAGCTTGCCGAAGTCGACCTCCTCGGAGACCGGCACGTGCCGGGTGTGGACCTCGAGCAGCTCTTCGCGGCCCTCGATCGTCGGCCGGTCGACCGTGATGTGGCGGTCGAAGCGGCCCGGGCGGAGCAGGGCCGGGTCGAGCACGTCGGGCCGGTTCGTGGCCGCGATGACGATGACGGTCTCGCTCGGCGTGAAGCCGTCCATCTCGCTGAGGATCTGGTTGAGGGTCTGCTCACGCTCGTCGTGCCCGCCGCCCAGGCCGGCGCCGCGTTGGCGGCCGACCGCGTCGATCTCGTCGATGAACAGGATCGCCGGCGCGGCCTTCTTGGCGTTCTTGAACATGTCGCGCACGCGGCTGGCGCCCACGCCCACGAAAAGCTGGATGAACTCCGAGCCGCTGATCGAGAAGAACGGCACGCCGGCCTCGCCGGCGATCGCCTTGGCGAGCAGCGTCTTGCCGGTGCCGGGGGGGCCGTTCAGCAGAACTCCCTTGGGCACGCGGGCGCCGAGTTTCTGGAACTTCTCGGGGTCCTTGAGGAACTCGACGATCTCTTGGAGGTCTTTCTTGACGCCCCTCAGGCCGGCCACGTCGTCGAAGGTCTTGCCCTTGCCTTCCTCGGCCTCGTAGAGCCTCGCGGGGCTGCGGGTCACGCCGCCGAGCATGCCGCCGCCGACCATCTGCTCGCGGGTCCGGCGGGCGAAGGTCCACAGCCACACGCCCATCCCGATCAGCAAGCCGAGCCACAGCACGGTCAGCAACGCGTCGAGGTTGAATTCTTGCTCGATGCGGAAGTTGGCGCCCTCGGCGACCAGCTTCTTCTTCAGGTCCGCGTCGAGCCCGTCGGGCGGCAGGGTCACCGTGAAGCGCTCGGGCAGCGGCTCGCGCGCGGCGGCCGGCGTCTGGCCGTCGACGGCCGGCGCGGGGGGCGGCTCGCGGAACTCGCCGTACAGCGTGCGGCCCCGCACCACGGCGGTCTCGATGTTGCCCTCCTCGACCTGCTTCCAGAAGAAAGAGTAGTCGAGCGACGGGAGCGTCGTGAACGACTGCACGATCACGAAGCCCAGGGCCATCATCAGCAGGCCGATCAGCCAGACCGATTGCGGCGTCCGGCGCTTGGCCGGAGGACGCTTGGCGGCGTTGGGCCCGCCGGCAGAGGGGCTAGGCTGCGGTTCGGGCATGGGGGTCCGGGGGGGCGAACGCTTTCTCGGGCGCCGCCAGGTGTGCTGGGGCGCCATTACGTGTTCGGACGCCGCTGGATCGTCCGGGGCCGCTCTGTTCGCCGGCCCCAGGGGCTCTGCCGGCGCCACGGGGTCGATCGGTGCGCCGAGAGCTGCGACGGGCTGCTCGGCTGCAAAGTCGGCGCCGCGTGGGTCTGCGCCATAACCCTAGACGGCGACCCCACCAACGCCAACTCGGGCGCCCCCCCGCTAGCGGCGTCGGGTCAGCCCTGGTCGGACCGCTCGACGCTCTGGACCTGCCCTTCCTGGTACTGCCGACGCACGACCACGCCGTCGTTGCGGTAGATCGTGGTGAGGCCGTCTTGCTCGTTGTTCTTGTACGTGATTTCCGCGCGGAGGTTCCCCAACCGGTCCCACTGCTTGGCCACGCCCTCGCGCTTGCCGTCAACGAAGGGGATCTCGGTCTGCAACTGGCCGTTGGGGAACCAGACCCGGAACGTCCCGTCGGGCTTCCCCTCGGCGTAAGACTCTTCGCGGACCTTCTGCTCGCCGTCGGGGCTAAAGCTCTCCCACGTGCCGACGCGGGCGCCGGCGTCGTACTGGCGGCGGGCGACGACCTTCCCATCGGGGCTGTACAGCGTGACCTCGCCGTCGGGCTTGCCGTCGACGTAGTTCACCGTCTTGGCGACCTGGCCGTTCTCGTGGTGGTAGGTCCACTCGCCGACGGCCTTGCCCATGTCGAAGCGGCCTTCGACGAAGAGCTGCCCGTTGGAGTAGTACTCCTTGTTGGGACCGTCGCTGACGGCCGTGTTGTTCGACAGGATGGCCACGCCGCGCTCGAACCGCACGGTGTCGGTGTCCGGGAAGTTGACCGACTGGTTGCGTCGCTCGACGACCGTGGCCGGCGGCGGCGGCTCGTCTTCGGGCAGGTAGATCGGCGGGCCCGTGTAGGGCTCGATGGTCGCGGTCTCGCCCCGCGGCGCGTCGGCCGCAGGGGCTTCCGCGGGCCGCGACGGCTGAGCCACCGCGGCCGGCACGAACGCGGCCGAGAGGATCGCGGCGAGGATCCGTCGCGCAGCGGCGCGGGCGGGCGCCGGGGCGACCGGCGGCGGGGAAGCGGGGCGGTCAGCGGGAGCGAACGACATAGGGACCTTGCGCTGGTCGGACGGGGAGCGCGGGGGACGATGCTCGGAAGCGGCGACGGGCCGGGGGGAAGCGGCGGCCGGGCGGGCCGTAGCCCCGCATTTTAACGCCCCCCGGCGCCGAGTCCACGGAGCGACCGGCGATCGGGGCTCAGTCCAGCCGCCAGTTCGCCGGCAGAGCCGTGTTCTTCGGCACGACGATCACCCCGTCGCGGACCACACAGCCGTGGTCGGCGTCGTGGTCCTGGTGGCCGGCGTCGTTCACGACCCGCGCGCCGGCGCCGATCCGGCAGTTCTTGTCGATTATGGCGCCGTCGATCACCGCGCCGGGCCCGATCCCCATGCGTGGCAGGCCGGCCGCGTCGTTCTCGTCGAGGCGGGCCTCGGACTCGTAGAAGTCGGCGCCCATCAGCACCGCGTTGCGGATGGTCACGTCGCGGCCGATCCGGCAGCGCAGGCCGACCACGCTGTTCTCGACCTTCGCGCCGGGCTCGATCACGCACCCGTCGGCGATCAGCGAGCCCGTGATGTCCGCGCCGTCGACGCGGGTCGGCGGGAGGAACCGCGCGCGGGTGTAGATCGGCGACACGGGCGACGACAGGTCGAACGGCGCGTTGGGCCGGGCGAGCTGGAGGTTCGCCTCGTAGAACGAGCGGATCGTGCCGATGTCTTCCCAGTAGCCGTCGAACAGGTGCAGCTGCACCCGCTGCTTGCTGATCACCGACGGGAAGATCTCCTTGCCGAAGTCGGACTGGCTCCCGTCGGCCAGCGCGTCGTGCAGCGCCTGGCGGTTGAACAGGTAGATGCCCATCGAGGCCAGGCAGTCGCGGCCCTGGGAGTCGACGCCGCGGGCGTCGATCCACGCCGGGTCCACGGCCGCGCGGTCCTGTTCCTCCTTGGTCTTGGGCTTCTCGACGAACCCCGTGACGCGGCCCGATTCGTCCGCCTGCATGAGGCCCAGCGCGCTGGCCTCGGTGCGGGTGACCGGTTTGGCGGCGATCGTGACGTCGGCGTTGGAGCGTTGGTGGTCGTCGAGCATGCGCTCGAAGTCCATCCGGTAGAGCTGGTCGCCGGAGAGGATCAGCACGTAGTCGAAGCCCGCGTCGAGGATGTACAGCAGGTTCTTGCGGACCGCGTCGGCGGTGCCCTGGTACCAGTCCATGTTGGCGTCGTCCTCGATCGTCTGCTGCGCGGCGAGGATCTCGACGAAGCCGCCGCTGAACGCGTCGAACCGGTACGCGCCGCGGATGTGCTGGTGCAGGCTGACCGAGAGGAACTGCGTGAGCACGTACACGTGGTTCACGCCGGCGTTGATGCAGTTGCTGATCGGGATGTCGATCAGCCGGTACTTGCCCGCCAGCGGCACGGCCGGCTTGGAGCGGTATCCGGTGAGCGGCAACAGGCGGGTCCCGCGACCACCACCGAGGACGACTGCGACGACGTTTTTCATGCTTTCCTTTTTTTCAACCGCCAAGACGCCAAGAGCGCCAAGGCCGCCAAGATGTCTTTGGAGAGGCTGTTGGCCGCGTCGGACGCCTCACCGCGGTCAAATTGTTCTTTGAAGGCTTCTCGTAATCGCTGGATGACTGCCAATCACGACTCGCTTCATGTCGGTTTCTTGGCGTCCTTCGCGCTCTTGGCGACTTGGCGGTTCTAACTCCTAGCCCTTCGTAACAAGGTTCACCAGCCGCCCCGGCACGACGATCTCTTTGACGATCTCCTTGCCCGCGATTTGCTCGGCGATCTTCGGGTCGGCCTTCGCGGCGGCCAGGATCTCGGCCTGGTCGGCGTCGGCCGGGACGGTGATCTTAGCACGGACCTTGCCCTTGATCTGCACCGGCAGCTCGATCGTGTCTTGTTTTAGGCGCTCTTCGTCGAACCGGGGCCACGGCTCGTACGCCAACGAACCATCGTGGCCGAGTATCGTCCAAAGCTCTTCGCACAGGTGCGGCGCGAAGGGCGACAGCAGCAGCACCAGCGGCTCGACGCACGACCGCGGCCGCTTCTCTTCTTTGTTGAAGAAGTTGACGAACTCCATCATCCGCGCGATCGCCGTGTTGAACGACAGCTTGTCGATGTCCTCGGTGACCGCCTTGATCGTCGTGTGCAGCACGCGGAGCTGCTCGTCGGTCGGGTCGTCGCGCGTGAGCGCGGCGTGCAGCTTGGTCTCCTCGGCGCGCTCGTCGACGATCAGCCGCCACACGCGGCCCAAGAAGTTCCGCACGCCGGCCACCCCCTCCATGTTCCACGGCTTGGAGTCCGGCAGCGGGCCCATGAACATCTCGTAAAGCCGGAGGGCGTCGGCGCCGTATTCGCGCACGACCTCGTCCGGGTTGACCACGTTGCCGCGGCTCTTGGACATCTTCTCGCCGTTCTCGCCGAGGATCATGCCCTGGTTCACCAGCTTCGCGAACGGCTCGGGCGTGCTGACCACGCCGCGGTCGTACAGCACCATGTGCCAGAACCGCGCGTACAGCAGGTGCAGCACCGCGTGCTCGGCGCCACCGATGTAGAGGTCGACCGGCATCCAGGCCTTCTCGATCTCGGGATCGATCGGCAGCTCGCGGTTCTTCGGGTCGAGGAAGCGCAGGTAGTACCAGCAGCTGCCGGCCCACTGCGGCATGGTGTTGGTCTCGCGCTTGCAGCGCACGCCGTCGCCCCAATGATCCGGGTAGCTGGGGTAGAGCCACTCGTCGGGGGCTTTGTCCAAGGGCGGCTCGGGGCGGCCGTGCGGCTTGAAGTCGTCTAGGTGGGGCAGGTCGACCGGCAGCTCGTCTTCGGGCACGGTGCGTACGCGGCCGGTCGGGCGGCCCTCGTCGTCCAGCTCGTGCGCGAGGGGGAACGGCTCGCCCCAGAACCGCTGCCGGCTGAAGAGCCAGTCGCGGAGCTTGTAGTTCACCGCCGCGCGGCCGAGGCCACGCTCGGCCAGCCACTCGGTGATCGCCTGCTTGAACTGAACGGTCGGCGTGCCGTCGAACTCGCCAGAGCTGATCGCGATCCCCGCGCCCGGGTAGACCTGCTCGCCGGCAAGGACCGCGTCGCGCTCCTCGTCCGGCGCGGCCGAGCCGGGGTCGACGACCGGTTTGATCGGGATGCCGAATTGCCGGGCGAACTCGAAGTCGCGCTCGTCGTGCGCCGGCACGGCCATGATCGCGCCGGTGCCGTAGCTGACGAGCACGTAGTCGGCAATCCAGATCGGGATCTCTTCGCCGTTCACCGGGTTGATCGCGTGCGAACCGGTGAACACGCCGGTCTTGTCTTTCGACAGCTCGGTCCGGTCGAGGTCGCTCTTAAAGGAGGCTGCTTCAACGTACTTCCTGACCTCGTCGGATTGGTCGGCCGTTGTCAGCCGCTCCACGTACGGGTGCTCCGGCGCAATGACCATGTAGGTTGCGCCGAAGAGCGTGTCGGGCCTCGTCGTGTAAACGCGCAGGACCCCGTCGGCGGGCTTTTCGGGGAAAGTCTTCTTAGCCCCCGGTGAGTCACCGGGGGCTATGGGTGATTCACCGGGGGCTAATCCCGCTAATCGGAAATCGACCTCGGCGCCGACGCTGCGGCCGATCCAATTCCGCTGCAGCGCTTTGACGCCCTCGGGCCAGTCGAGGTTGTCGAGGCCCTTCTCCAGGCGGTCCGCGTACTCGGTGATCCGCAGCATCCACTGGCGTAGCGGCCGGCGTTCGACCGGGTGGCCGCCGCGTTCGGACTTGCCGTCCTGGACCTCTTCGTTGGCCAAGACCGTCCCCAACGCGGGGCACCAGTTGACCGGCGCCGAGCTCTGGAACGCCAGGCGGCGCTCGTCGACCCACTGGCGCGCGAAGTCCTCGCCGAGGGCTTTCACGTCGTCCGGGATGTCGAGCTCGGCGATAGGGCGGCCCTTCTGCTGCTCGCGGTCGAACCACGTGTCGTAGAGCTGGAGGAAGATCCACTGCGTCCAGCGGAAGTAGTCCACGTCGGTCGTGGCGACCTCGCGGTCCCAGTCGTAGCTGAAGCCGAGCATCTTCAGCTGCCTGCGGAACGTTGCGATGTTCTGCTCGGTCTGCTTGCGTGGGTGCTCGCCGGTCTTGATCGCGTGCTCCTCGGCCGGCAGGCCGAACGCGTCGAATCCCATCGGGTGCACGACCGAGTAGCCCTGCATCCGCCGCGCGCGGCACACGATGTCGGTGGCCGTGTATCCCTCCGGGTGGCCCACGTGCAGCCCGTCGCCCGACGGGTAGGGGAACATGTCCAGCGCGTAGAGCTTCTTCGCGGGGTCTTCCGGCAGCCGCGGCGCGGAGAACGTCTTCTTCTCGTCCCAAAAAGCCTGCCACTTGGGCTCGATCACAGCGGGGTTGTAGCGGGGCACGCGATTGCGGAGTTCGGATTGCGGATTGCGGAATGCGGAGCCAAGGCGGATCGACACCGGAGCCCAGGGCCTAAGCCCTGGGAGCGTGCCGGGTAGCCGGGTTCCTCCCAGGGCTGACGCCCCGGGCTCCGGCAACGGTCACTGAGATCGCTGCAGTTTTCGATGCGCAGAGTCTATCGGGGCCGCCGCTTAGCGCAAACCACGCCGTCCGTTGACCTTCGGTCGCGGCGTGCGTCTACTGGCCGGACTCTCCCCCGACCGCGACCCCGCTCCCTGTCGTTCGCGCTATGGAAAAGTCCAAAGTCGGCCTTGTCGGCCTCGGAACCGTCGGGTCGGGCGTGGCCCGGATCCTGCTCGACCACGGCGACCGCACCGCTCGCCAGGCGGGCCGCGTGCTGTGGCTGGAGAAGGCCGCCGTGCGCGACCCGGCCAAGCCCCGTGGCTGCGAGCTGCCCGAGGGGGTGCTCACCGGCCAGATCGACGACGTGGTCAACGACCCGGAGATCGAGGTCGTCGCCGAGCTGATGGGCGGGGTCGATCGGGCGCGGGAGGTCGTGCTCGCGCTGCTGGCCGCCGGCAAGGACGTGGTGACCGCCAACAAGGCGCTCTTGGCCGCGCACGGGCCGGAGCTATTCGACGCGGCCCGCGAGGCGGGGCGCACGATCGCGTTCGAGGCCGCGGTCGCCGGCGGCGTGCCGATCATCGCCAACCTCAGCCAGTGCCTGTCGGCCAACCAGGTGCTCTCGCTGACGGGCATCCTCAACGGCACGTGCAACTTCATCCTCGAGAAGATGCACGCCGAGGGGGTCCCCTACAGCGAGGTCATCGCCGAGGCGCAGCGCCTGGGCTACGCCGAAGCCGACCCGGCGATGGACGTCGACGGCACGGACACGGCCCAAAAACTGGCGATCCTCGCCCACCTGGCGTTCGGCGCGCGGCCCGACTGGGCGGCCATCCCACGCAGCGGCATCGACACGCTCGACCTGGCCGACGTGCGGATGGCCCAGCAGCTGGGCTACACGATCAAGCTGCTCGGCGTGGCCGAGCTGACGCCGGTTTCTCAGGGAGTGGGAGGCCTGCAGCTCTCGGTCGGCCCGACGCTCGTGCGTAGCGGCAGCCCGCTGGCCGACGTGCCGGGCCCGATGAACGCGGTCAAGGTCACGGCCGACGCGGTCGGCGAGCTGTTCTACGAGGGACCCGGCGCGGGGCAGATGCCCACGGCCAGCGCGGTGGTCGCCGACCTGATCGACACGGCTGTGGGCCGCACGCGGCTCACCTTCCAGACGCTCAAGCTCTGGAGCAAGGAGTCCGAACGCACGCCGGTCGCCGACCCCAGCGACTCGGTCGCGCGCTTCTACCTGCGTGTCGAAGCGGCCGACGAGCCCGGCGTGCTCGCGCAGATCGCCGGCGCGCTGGCCGCCGAGGGCGTGTCGATCGCCAGCTTCCAGCAACACGCCAGCGACACAGCCACCGTGCCCCTGGTGCTCATGACCCACGCCACCACCGAAGGCGCCGCCGAGAGAGCCTGCCAAAAGATCGCCGCCCTGAAGCCCGTGACCAGCCAACCGGTCCGCCTCCGCGTGCTGGGGTGAAGAGGTATTTGAACCACGACGGGCACGACGAGCACGACGGCCGGGAGCCAGGACATGCCGCCTCCAATACCTAGAGACATCGAGTCCGTAGGGACTAAAGTCCTTGACGCGGCGTTCGCGGTGCATCGCGAACTGGGCCCCGGGCTGTTGGAGTCGGTCTACGAGACGTGCCTGTGCCACGAGCTTCGGAAGTTGGGGATCGATTTTGTCGCGCAAGCGCAGCTCCCGATTTTCTATGACGGGATCAGGATCGAGAGCGGATTGCGCCTCGATCTGCTGGTTGCCGGCAGTGTCATCGTTGAACTCAAAGCCATCGACCAGATGGCGCCGATCCACGAGGCCCAGCTCCTGACTTACATGAAGCTGGCGAACGTCCGCCTTGGCTTCCTCCTCAACTTCAACTCCATCATGCTCCGCGACGGCATGAAGCGGCTGGTCCTGTGATCGATCCGTCGTGCCCGTCGTGCCCGTCGTGGTCAAATCCAATCCAACCATGAAATACGCGATCATCATCCCCGACGGCGCCGCCGATGAGCCGCAGTCTTCGCTCGGGGGCAAGACGCCGCTCGAGGCGGCCGCCACGCCGAACATGGACGCGCTCGCCCGCGCCGGCGTGGTCGCCCGCGCTTGCCACACGCCCCGGGAGCTGCCGGCCGGGAGCGAGATCGGCAACCTGTCGCTGCTCGGCTACAACCCCTTCGAGCACTTCACCGGCCGCGCGCCGATGGAAGCGGCCGCCCAAGGCATCGAGCTAGCCCCGGGCGACTGGGCCGTGCGGTGCAACACGGTCACCGTCGAGGACCAGGGGGAGGGGCCCGTGATGGTCGACTTCACCGCGGGGCACGCATCGACCGAAGAATCGACCGCGCTCTTGAAGTCGCTCCAGGAAGAGGTCGCCAGCGACCCGAAGTGGCGCGGCGCGCTGGAGTTCGTGCCCGGCGTGAGCTACCGCAACCTGCTCATCTGGCGCGGCGAGAAGCTCGCCGCCCCGTTCACCGCCGACACCCGCACCGAGGCGCCCCACGACTGGACCGACCTCACGATCGCCGAGGCCCACCCGAAGGGCCCCGGGGGCGGCGTGCTGGTCGAGCTGATGGACGCGTCCGAGCGGCTGTTCTCCGAGCACCCGGTCAACAACAAGCGGCTCGAAGCGGGCAAGCGGCCCGTCACCAGCGTGTGGCTCTGGGGCCAGGGCGGCGCGCCGACCCTGCAGCCATTCGCCGAGAAGTACGGCCCCCGCGGCGCGATGATCACGGCGGTCGACCTGCTGCGGGGCATCGCCGCGCTGGTGGGCTGGGACCGGATCGAGGTGCCCGGCGCGACCGGCTACCTCGACACCGACTACGCGGCCAAGGGCCGCTACGCCATCGACGCCCTCGGCAAGTACGATCTGGTATGCGTGCACGTCGAGGCCCCCGACGAGGCATCGCACGAGGGCCGCGCGGATGAGAAGGTCAAGGCGATCGAGGCGATCGACCGCGACATCGTCGGCCCGCTGGCCGAGGCGCTCCGCTCCCACGGCGACTGGCGCGTGATGATCAGCCCCGACCACCCGACCTACCTCAGCACCAAGAAACACACCCACGGCGACGTGCCCGTCTGCCTGGCCGGCGCAGGCGTCGAGCCGGACGGCGCCACCGAGTACCACGACCGAGCGGCGGCCACATCGGAGCTGGCCTTCCCGCGGGGCTGGGACGCGATGCGATGGTTTATCGGGAAGGAGTGAACCGCCAAGACGCCAAGAGCGCCAAGGTCGCCAAGAGTATGAAGGCTGAGCCTGATGAAGCCGCTGACCGCGTCGCAAGCGCTGTACTCGATGCGGCTTTGGAAGTGCATCGGGTGTTAGGGCCGGGATTTCTTGAATCGACCTACGAATCGGCTTTGGCAGTCGAGCTGTCTTTGCGGCAAATCAACATCGAGCGACAGAAGCCGATCGCTCTAGCCTACAAGGGCGTTTCTGTCGGCGACGCTCGGCTCGATCTGCTTGTCGAAGGGCTGGTCGTCGTTGAATTGAAGGCCGTCGACACGCTCGCCCCCGTCCACCAAGCCCAAGTCATCAACTACCTCCGAGCCACCAAACTCCAGCTCGGCCTCTTGATCAACTTCAACGTCCCCCTCCTGAAAGACGGCGTCAAACGAATCGCGTTGACCCGCTAAAGAACCTCTTGGCGACCTTGGCGCTCTTGGCGTCTTGGCGGTTAAAAGACATGTCACTGATAGTCCAAAAGTTCGGCGGCACCAGCGTGGCCGACGCCGAGAAGATCCGCGCCGCGGCGCGCCGCGCGCTCCGCGCCCAGCAGCAGGGGGCGCAGGTCGTGATGGTCGTGTCGGCGATGGGCAAGAACACCGACGTGCTGGTCGACCTGGCCGGCCAGGTGTGCGACTCGCCGCCGGCGCGCGAGATGGACATGCTCCTGTCGACCGGGGAGCAGGTCTCCGTCGCGCTGATGGCCATGGCCATCCACGACCTGGGCGGCCAGGCGGTGAGCCTGACCGGCGCGCAGATGGAGATCCGCACCGACAGCGCGCACGGCAAGGCGCGGATCCGCTCGATCGGCGCCGACCGCATCCGCGCGCACCTGGAAACGGGCCGGATCGTGATCGCGGCCGGCTTCCAGGGGATCGACGAGGACCTCAACATCACCACGCTCGGCCGCGGCGGCAGCGACACGACGGCCGTGGCCCTGGCGGCCGTGCTGGGCGCCGACGCGTGCGAGATCTACACCGACGTGGACGGCGTGTTCACGACCGACCCGCGGATCGAGCCGGCCGCGCGGAAGATGGACTGCGTGTCGCACGACGAGATGCTCGAGCTGGCGAGCCTCGGCGCCGGCGTGATGCACAGCCGCTCGATCGAGTTCGGCAAGAAGTTCAACGTGCCGATCCACGTGCGCAACTCGGGCGTGTTCACCGACGCTCCCGGCACGATCATCGGCCCGCTCCCCGAGTCGCCCGACCGCCCGGTGAGCGGCGCCGCGCTCACCAAGAACGAGGCCCAGCTCACCGTGGCCGGCGTGCCCGACACGCCCGGCGTGAGCCTCGCGCTGCTCGAGGCGCTCGCCACCGCGAACACCACGGTCGACATGATCGTGCAGAACCGCGCGCGCGACGGGCGCACCGACATCTCGTTCACGGTGCTCGACAGCGAGCTCAAGGCGGCCGAGATGGCGGCGCGCCTCGCCGCGGAGAGGATCGGCGCCCGCGAGGTCCGCCGCAGCGAGCCGGTCAGCAAGGTGTCGGTCGTCGGCCTGGGCATGGCCCGCCAGGCGGGCGTCGCGCAGGTGATGTTCCGCGCCCTGGCCGACGCGGGCGTGAACATCCAGGCGATCACCACCAGCGAGATCAAGGTCTCGTGCCTGGTGAACCGCGACCAGGGGCAAGAGGCCCTGCGCGCGGTGCACCGCGCGTTCGAGCTGGGCCGAGAGCCGGCCAACTGCACGACGGCCGGCGAGTCGCTCGCCGCCGCGAAGGAGGCCAAGGCGGCCGACGCCGGCGCCGTGATCGCCCGCCTGCAAGCGATGGAGGAGCTGTCGATCGACGGGTGCGAGCTCGACGAGACCCAGGCCCTCGTGTCGCTCCGCCACGCGCCGGACCAGCCGGGCATCTCGGCCGCCGTGTTCGAGGCGATCGCCGACCGCGGCTTGATGGTCGACCTGATCGTGCAGGGGATCGCCGAGGACGGGCGCACCGACATCGGCCTCACCGTGCCGCGCAAGGACCTCGCGGCGGCCGAGCAGATCGTCGCCGAGATGGCCAAGCGCTTCCAAGGGGGCGTGGCGAGCGAGAAGGAAATCGGCATCCTGTCGGTGACCGGCGTGGGCGTGCGGAGCCACACCGGCGCGGCGACCCGGATCTTCCGCGCGCTGAGCGAGGAGGGGATCAACGTCGAGCTGATCGGCACCAGCGAGGTGAAGCTCAGCGTGGTGGTCGCCGGCGAGCACGGCGCCCGGGCCCTGAAGGCCGCCAACGCGGCCTTCGCCGACGTGATCCGCTAGCACGCCGGCCGGGTCCGGCTCGACGGCGGGTCGCCCAGCGGATCAGAAGCCGACCGGGCCGTCCCCGATCGGCTCGACGAACGACCCCAGCACCACGGCGGGCCCACGATGAGCGATTGCGACGTTTGGTATCACCTCTTCCCGCTGGGCTTCCTGGAAGCCGAAGAGGCCAACCCCGACCCGGGTGGCGAGCACCGGGCGGTCACGCACCGCCTGCCAGCGCTCGTCGGTTGGCTCGACTACCTGGTCGGCTTGGGCGTGACGGGCGTGCTCCTCGGTCCGGTCTTCGAGTCCGAGACGCACGGCTACGACACGGTCGACCCGCTACGCGTCGACCGCCGGCTCGGCGACGAGGCGGACCTGGTCGCCCTCTTCGAGGAGTGCCACCGGCGCTCGCTCAAGGTGGGCCTCGACGCGGTGCTGCACCACGTCGGACGGCGCCACCCGCACTTCCAGGACGTGCTGGCTCGGGGCGAGCAGTCGGCGTTCCGCGATTGGTTCGAGATCGACTTCGGCCGCCCCGGGCACGACGGGTTCGCGTACACGAACTTCGAGGGGCACGGCCAGCTGGTCAAGCTGAACCACGCCAACCCGCTGGTTCTCGATTGGGCGGTCGACTTCGCGAACTACTGGACCCAGCGCGGGGTCGACGCCTACCGCCTCGACGCCGCGTACGCCCTCCCCGTCGACTTCGTGGCCGCGTTCGCCGAGCGTGTCCGCGCGGCGCGGCCCGACCTGTTCCTCGTCGGCGAGGTGATCCACGGCGATTACAGCCAGATCGCCCAGGACGCGCGACTAGAGTCGGTGACTCAGTACGAGTTGTGGAAGGCCATGTGGAGTTCGCTCAACGACGGCAACTTCTTCGAGTTGGCCCACGCCCTCGAGAGGCAAGCCGGCTTTTGCGAGCGCTTCACGCCCTGGACCTTCGTAGGCAATCACGACACGACCCGCATCGCCACGCGGCTCGACGACAAGCGCCACCTGGACCTCGCGCTGGCGCTGTTGTTCACCCTGCCGGGCGTGCCGGCCGTGTACGCGGGCGACGAGCAGGCCGCGCGCGGGCGCAAGTTCGACCGCCCGGGCGGCGACGCCCGCATCCGGCGCCCGCCGCCGGAGGCGCCCGGCCAGTTGTCCGGCGAGCGGCTCGCCAGTTACCTGAGGCATCAAGAGTTGATAGCGGCACGGCGCCAACGGCCGTGGCTGGCCGAGGGCGAGGTCCGTGTCGTCGGGCTCGAGAACCGGCTCATGACGTACGAGGTCCGCAACGACGGCGCCAGCGTGTTCGTCGCGCTGAGCACCGAGGACCACCCGGTCAGCCTTCAACTGCCTCCCGGCCTGAACCACGCGGCCGGCCACGGGGACTCGCACCTGCCGCCGCACGGCTGGGGCGTGTGGGCCTCAGAATAGAGCCCGCCAGAGCGTCGACGCCCACCGTTTTCGAGTACACCCCGCAGGATTCGAACCTGCAACCTTCGGATTCGTAGTCCGATGCTCTATCCAGTTGAGCTAGGGGTGCCCAGGTAGCCCTTCCCTTCGTGAAGGGCTCCGTATTCTGACCCCTGCCGCCCTCGGGGGCAAGCGGGCGCGGGGAGTTCCGTCATCGGCTGCGGGGCACGGCGAGCGACAGCGCGGGCGGCGTGGGCCCGAAAGATCGGCGCAGGCGTCACGACGCGTTCAAGGCAAATCAAACAGCAGCAGCTCGCCGCCGCCGGACTGGCCCCCCGCGAACTCGACCTCCGAGAGGTCTTCAACGGCCAGGCCGTCGCCCTCGGTGAGCGGCCGGCCGGCGACAACCGCGGCCCCGCGGACCGCCTGGACCCACAGGCCACGGCCGGGCCTCAGCGAGTAGCGTTCGCTCTGTTCGTCCGCCAAGCGGGCGAGCCAGACGAGGGCGTCTTGCTGGATCGTCAGCGAGCCGTCGCGGCCGTCGGGAGAAGCGACCAGCCGCAGCGGCGCGGGGTTCGCGGCGAGCGTGTCGGCGCGCAGCTCCTCGTAGCCGGGCGGCAGGCCCGTCGCGCGGGGCGTGATCCACACCTGGTAGAAATGGACCGGTTCGTCGTCCGACGGGTTGAACTCGCTGTGCACGACCCCCGTGCCCGCGGTGATCCGCTGGAAGTCGCCGGGGCCGATCACCGCGCCGTGGCCGAGGCTGTCGCGGTGCTCGAGCCGGCCTTCGACCACGTAGGAGAGGATCTCCATGTCGCGGTGCGGGTGCGAGCCGAAGCCTTGGCCGGGGGCGACGCGGTCGTCGTTCACCACACGGAGCGACCGGTAGCCCATGTGGGCCGGGTCGTGGTAGCCGGCGAATGAGAACGTGTGGGCGCTGCGGAGCCAGCCGTGGTCGGCGTGGCCGCGCTCGGCGGCGGGGCGGAGCGTGAGCATGGGCAGGCTTGAGGCTCGAGGCGGGAGGCTTGAGGGCCGTCGGTTGATACGCAACCGCTACTCCGTGGTTCGCCCGTGCTGTTGGCCGCTAGGCTCCGATCTCTTTCAGGGCGGCCAGGGCCGCTTCGTGCAGGTGGCCGTTGGTCGCGATCACGCCGCGGTTTTTCGCCAGGGTGCGGCCTTGCGAGAAGTCGAGCGGCTGGCCCTCCAGATCGGTGACACGGCCGCCGGCCTCCTCCACGACGATCGAGCCGGCCGCTTGGTCCCAGACCTTTTCGCGGTAGTCGGGACGGTCGGCCGAGAGCAGGCGGACGAGCATCTCGCCGCCGCCGGCGGCCAGCACCGCGTACTTCGCTTGGCTGTCCATGCCGACCGGGTCGACCGCCACGCCCATGGACGTGGCCAGGTGGTCGATCGCGCCGACGTCGGTGTGCCCCTTTTCGACCGAGCGGAGCACGCGGGCCTGCGACGGGTCGTCGGTCGGCGAGACCGCCAGTGGCGCCCAGTCGCCCTCGCCGGTGAGCGGGCGCCAAGCGGCGCCGCGGCCGCGGACGGCGAGCAGCAGCGACCCGGCCGCGCCGCCCGCCGGCACGCGGGCTTCCTGGAGCTCGGGGCAACCCAGCACGCCGAGGCTCACTTGGCCGTTCTCAACGAGGGCGAGGGCCACGGCGTATTGGTCGCCGCGGAGGAAGCCCTTGGTGCCGTCGATCGGGTCGAGTGTCCAGTAGGCCTCGCCGGGATCGGCCGCGCCGACGTCGATCCAGCGGCACACGTCGCCCGGCGTGGCGTGGGCGTAGAGCGTGCGGACGAAGTGGGTGACTTGGTCGAGCGTCGCGCTGTCGGCCCGGAGGTCCGCCGACGACTCCTCGCCCACCAGCACGCCGCAAGGCAAGCCCGATTCGCTCAGCCGCTTGCCGACGACCGCCTGAGCGGCGAAGTCCCCCACGGTCACCGGCGACTTGTCCCCCTTGGCGAGGGCCGCCGTGACCATCTCGGCCTGCACGCGGCGGGCGAGCAGCGCGGCCTCGCCGACGGCGGCCAGGGCGAAACGGGCTTCGGGCGTGTCGTGCATCGGCGGCTCAGCGGGCTGCGGTTCGAGCGGTTTGAGCGGTTCGCCGACGTTCTTAACCCGGCCGTGCCCGGTTGGGTAGCCGCCCGGGATCACGTGTACCGCACGCCCTGGTGCTCCGGCTCGAAGAACGGCGGCAGCAGCGAGTCGGCGCGGAGCAGGCCGTCGCGGGTGAGCTCGATGCGGTCGTCGCCGAGCTTCATGAGGCCCTCTTCGACGTAGCCGTCCCAGACGCCGCGCCATTCTTCGACGATGTCGACACCGAACTTGTCTTGGAAGTACGACGGCGCGATCTGGCCCTTCTTGAGCTGCAGCACCATCTCGCGGATCAGGGCCTGGTGGGGCGTGATCTTCAGCGCGCGGCCGATCGGCAGTTCGCCCGCTTCGAGCGTGCCGATGTACTGCTCCCACTCGGGGTGGTTCTGGTAGTGCACGCCGGACACGTGGCCGAAGCTGGCGATGCCGGTCGGCAACAGGTCGCTGCCGCGCCAGAGGTTGTCGCGGTAGCTGAACTCCACGCCCGGCTTGACGACCGTGTAAGCGCTGGACTGCTCGTAGCCGGCGTCGAGCAGCGTGTCGAACGCCCAGTCGAGCCAGTCGCGTTTCTGCTGCCACGACGCGACCGGCGACTCCCCGCCGGCGAGCACGCCCTTTGAGATCTCGGTGTTGTAGGGGAGCTCCATCTGGTAGATCGTGACGCTGTCGGGCCCCATGTCGGTCGCGCGGCGCACGGCGGCTTGCCACTTGTCGGTGGTGTCGCCGACCATGCCGCTGATCAGGTCGATGTTCACGCTGTCGAAGCCGGCCGCTTTCACCCAAGGCCAGCAGCGGTCGATCTCCATCGACTCGTGCGCGCGGCCGTTGTCGCGGAGGATCTGGTCGTCGAAGTGCTCCACGCCGAGGCTCAGCCGCGTTACGCCGATCTCCTTGATCGTGCCGACCTTGGCCTCGCTGAGCGTGCCGGGCTCGCACTCGAACGTGACCTCCTCGGCCGCCGACCAATCGATGTTCGCCCGCAGGCGGTCGACCAACCGGGTGAGCTGCCGGCTCGACAGGTAGGAGGGGGTGCCGCCGCCGAAGTAGACGAAGCGGAACGGCCTGCCGCCCATCACCGGCAGGTCGCTAACGAGCTCGATCTCCTTGGAGAGCGCGGCCAGGTAGCGTTCGACCTCCTTCGCGTTGCGGTCGGTGAAGACCTTGAAGTAGCAGAACTTGCACCGCTTGCGGCAGAACGGCAGGTGCAGGTACAGCCCGAGCGGCACGTCGCGGGGCTCGGAGCGCAGCGCCTCCCAAGCCTCGCCGGTGCGGTCCTTTGACCACTGCGAGAAGGGCGGGTAGTTGCTGATGAAGTAGGAGCCGACTTCGGTTTTGGTTGCTTCTGACATGGGACCACAGATGAACGCAGATGGACGGGGATCGCAAGCGTCGGTTAACCGTTGCGGAATCGCTTGACCTCGACGCGAGGCGCTCCGAAGTTGAGTAGCAGACCCACGGTTAGACCCGTCGCCTTGAGATAATTGAGGACTTGTGCGGCGTGGACGTCGTCGAGTGATCGCACGGCCTTTAGCTCGACCAGAACGCCGCCCTCGACAACCAAGTCGGCGACGTACGCGCCCACCACAATTCCATCGTAAACAACTTGAATCGACTTCTGCTGTTCGACATGCAGACCCCTCTTGCGCAGTTCGTGACAGAGAGCGTTCTCGTAGACCTTTTCCAAGAACCCGGCCCCAAGCGAGTTCGACACGGCGAACGCGGCGCCAATCACTTGTTCGGTGACTTGATTCAAGTCTCTCATCTGCGTCCATCTGCGTTCATCTGTGGTTCACCCCCGAGGCAGATCAGCACCCCGTCGGTGTTGGCCACCAGCACGCGGCCCTCGGCGGCCGCCGGGCTGGCGACGAACGAGCCGCCGGCGTCGTAGGCCCAGAGCTCGTCGCCGGACTCCGCGTCGAGCAGCAGCACGCGGCCGCGGCCGGTGAGCACCACCACGCGCCCCCCGCCCAGCGCCAGCGGCGACGCGTCCACCCCGCTCCTCGTGCGCGCGGTCCACAGGACTTTCCCGGCGGCCGGCTCGAGCGCGTAGACCGTCTTGGCCTGGTTCGCGTACACGACCGCCTCGGGCGAGAGGGCCGCCGCGGTGCGGATGCCCTGGCCGCCGCGCGGATCGCGGTAGGTCCACTTGACCGCCGGGCTGGTGGGGTCCGACGCGTCGATCGCGAAGAACTGGCCCCCCTCGGTGCCGAAGTACGCGACGCCCTCGGCGACGGCCGCCGTGTTGCCGGTCGGCCCGCCGATGTCGCACGCGCCGGTCTCGAGGCCCGTGGCCACGTCGACCGCGTGCAGCTGGCCGTCGCACCCGGCCAACAGCGCGTGGCCGCCCACGACGGTCGGGCAGCAGCGGAGCGGCGCGTCGATCACGAACGTCCACAGCTCTTCGCCGGTCGCCGCGTCGAGCGCGAAGAGCGTGCCCCCTTCGGTCGGCACGAGCAGCAGCGGCTTGCCTTTCTCCGGCCGGCCCTCCTCGGGTCGGTAGACGATCGGCCCCGCGTAGGTCTCCGTGCCGGTCTCGAAGGTCCACCGCTCGGCGCCGTCGGCGAGCGCCAGGCAGTGCACGACGCCGTCCATGTCTGGCGCGTAAAGGAAGCCGCCGTCGACCGCCGCGGGAGAGAGGAAGCCGGTCTTGTCGAACGCCGTCGTCCAGACCGGCGACCCGTCGGCCAGCTTGACCGCGTGCACCGTGCCGTCGGCGTCGCCCAGGTAGGCGACCCCGTCGGCGACGACCGGCGTGGCCTCGAAGGCGGTCTCGCCGGGCTCGTAAGTCCAGAGGACTTTCGGCTCGTCCGGCAAGGACACTTCGCTCGCGCCGCTGGAGTCGAGCCCGCCGCGCGCGAACGGCCAATCGCCACTCGCAACCGACGCGCAAAAAAGAATCACACAAAAGCGCAAGGGCGCGAAGAGCCTCGCTGCACGGTTCTTAGCGCCTTTGCGACTTTGCGTGAGGCTTACCTGTGAAGCGAGAGGGTTAGAACGCCGCTTCGTAAAGCCGCAGGTAGTCATGCTCGCTCATCTCGACGGGGTTGAAGGTCCCGGTCCATTGCCGGGCCGCGTCGGCGGCGAGTTCGGGGAGCCGCTCGCGCTCGACGCCGAGGTCCCCCAGTCTATCCGCGAGGCCGCCCTGGCGGACGATCTGCGCGAGGTGGCCCGCCTGCTGACGGACCGCCTCCTCCGGGTCGAGCACGCCGAGGTGGTCGTTCTCGCCGTGCAGCTCTTGGTAGGCGAGCCTCGCGCCCTCGTCGCGGGCCGCGTTGTGACGCACCACGTGTGGCAGCATCAACCCGACCGCTTGGCCGTGCACGATCCCATAGGCGGCCGTCAGCGGGTTGGCCAGCGCGTGGGCCGCGCCGAGCATCGAGTTCTCGATCGCCAGCCCCGCCAGGCACGCCCCCTGCTGGACCCAGCCGCGGGCGACCAGGTCTTTGGGGTCGTCGAACACGCGCGGCAGCCCTTGGGAGAGCAGCCGCCACGCCTCGCGGCTGAACGCGAGCGAGACCTGGTTCCGCTTCTTGGTGACGAGCGTCTCGACGGTGTGGGCGATCGCGTCGACGCCGGTCAGGGCCGTGACGGCCGGCGGCTGGGTGAGCGTGAGCTCGGGGTCGAGCAGCGCCAGGCGGAACGCGGCCCGCTTGTCGCCGCAGGCCATCTTCGCGTGCGTCTGGGCGTCGGAGATCAGGGCGAACGACTGGGCCTCGCTCCCGGTGCCGGCCGTCGTGGGCACGGCGACCATCGGCAACAGGTCGGCGGTCGCCTTGCCCACGCCCCAGTAGTCCTGCATCCGCCCGCCGCACGAGTACACGAAGTTGATCCCCTTCGTGCAGTCCATGCTGCTGCCGCCGCCGACGGCGACGATCGCGTCGGGCCGGTAGTCGCGGGCGACCTCGACGCCGCGCCGGACGTGGTCGGTGGTCGGGTTCTCCTGCACGCCGTCGAACAAGAGCGTCTGCAAGCCGGACGCCTCGAGCAGTTCGACGCACCGCCCGGTGTGCCCGGCCTCCACGACGCCCGGGTCCGACACCACCAGCAACCTCCCCACGCCGAGCCCCGCCACGAGCCCGCCCAGCTCGGCCACCCGGCCCGGCCCGAACACGATCCGTGTTGGACAATGGAAATCGAAAGGGGGCATGGCGGGGCCGACAGGGAGGGCCGTTCTGGGGCAGGGGCGGGTCAGCGGGGAGGAATGGCCGAGAGCCGTCAGGGCCCTAGGGCGGCGTCGATCGCGGCGCCGAGCCGCTGCGGGTCCGCGCCGAAACGCTCTTCGGCCAGCGCGCGGTTCTTCTCGGCTACGTCCGCATCGTACCGGCCAGCAGCCAGCTCGTGGGGCGCGAGCACGGCGAAGCTGCTCTGGATCGGGTGGTCGCAGAACACGACAGGGATCGCGCCGCACAGCGTCGATTCGATGAACCGGTAAGACCAGGCGTGGTCGCCCGGCGGGCAGAGCGCGAACCGGGCGCCGAGCAAGGCGTCGAAGTACTCCGCGTCCCACGCCTTGCCGGGCCACTCCCGCCCGCGCGTCGACGCGACCACCCGCACCCTGCCGTTGGCCAACAAGCCGTGCGAAGCGAACAGCTCCTCGCGCTGCGGGGTCAACAAGCCGCAGAAGACCGCGTGGGCTTCTCGCTCCACCGGCCACCGCTCGCGGAGGTGATCGACAATCAACCGCGGCGCGATGATCGGCTGCTGGTACGCCCCGACACGAGTCCGCGGCGTTGCGTGGTCGATCCGCGGCTCGAGGCTGCGCGGCGGCGCCGCGGTCGTGCTCCACCGCAGCCGGTCCCCGACGAGCGGGTCGCCCCGCAGCGCGTTGGCGACCGATCCCGGCACGGCGAGGCCCGGGCGGGCTTCGATCATCGCTTGCCACACGCGGTAGAGCTGCAGCGTGGGCGGGTAGGGCGAGGCCTCGGCGCGTCGCTTCCGGAACAATCGCACGCTCGGCCCCTCTCTGTTTGTCGCCCCGACTCCGTGAGCCCCGCCGCCCCTTGCGCTGCTAGCCTAAGGGGCCACCTGCACCGCACGGCCGCGGTAGAGGAACTCGATCAGGTTCCCCTCGTGCGGCTGCAGCCAATCGACCTGCGGGGTGGGGATCGCTCCCAAGTTGAGGCGGTCGATGTCGAGGCTGTTCACCAGGTCGCGGCGGAACTTCTCGTCATTCGTGATCGCCGAACAGATCAGCGTCGGGCCGATGGCCCCCAGCATCTGGTCCTGCGGGCATTCCACGACGTTCACCATCGGGAACATCTGCTCCTTGTTGCGGGTCTCGCTCTCGTGCGACGCGTGGTGCAGCACCACCGGCCGCAGGTAGGCGACCGGGTCGCGTTCCACAAGGCGGTCACCGTACTTCTCCGTCATGTGCGTCACGCCGAGCGCCTTGGCGTCGTTCTCGATAGAACCCCAGATCGCCTTCGCGGCGCCGGGGATGGTGAACGCGGCGAGGCCCGCCTCCGGGTCGTCGGGCGGAAGAACCTCGATCGGGCCGAGCTTCGCGGCCATCGCCTCGGCGATCTCTTTCGAGTGCCGCGGCGCGTACACGCTGCTCGCGTTCAGGCAGCTCCGGCCGCCGTTGCGGTACACGCTGTCCACCAGCAGGTCGACGTGCCGCTCCCAGTCATCGACGCAATCCTCGCCCAGCAGCACCTTCGAGTAGCCCGGGCCGTGCACCTGCACCTTCGGGTTGCTCTCGTACTGGGCGACCGTCTGCGGCCCGCCGAAGATCATCGACCGGCGGCAGCTCGAGAGGATCGCCCCGCCGATGTCGGCCCCGGCGCCCGGGTACAGGCAGAAGGTCTCCGGCGGGACGCCCGCCTCGACCATGGCGGAGTAAACGCGGTAGGGGGTCCACGGCTCGCTCGATCCGGGCTTGAGCACCAGGCCCATCTGCAGCGGGATCACCGGCAGCCACAGCGTGTGCACGCCGGGCGAGTTGCTGGGGAGCACCGCGCCGAGCGCGTCGCACTGCGCCTGATAACTCACCGTGACGCCGCGCCCCTCCTCGCCGTAGCCGCGGGCGAGGATCTCGAGCGACAGGCCGCGGGTGAGGCAGTCGAGGATCCGCTCCATGTTCTGCAGCACGAACGCGTTCTTCTTCACGTTCGCGCGGCACATCGACACCGGCATGCCGGTCGTGGCCGACTGCTGCTGGATGAAGTCTTCGGGCGACTGCTCGCTGTCGCCGACCCGGAGCGTGCCCGACTCGAACAGCTCGCCCGCCCGCTTGCACATCGCGATCAGGTCGGCCGGCGGGATCGACTGGAGCGCCTTGCGGGCGCGGGGCGCCTTCTTCGCGTCGCGCTGGACAATGCCCGCGCCGACCGTGTGCACCCGCGCGACGGGCTCGCCCGTGTAGAAGTGGTTGACCTCGTCCACCTCGAGCGACTCGTACGGCTCGCCCCAGCGGATTGCCTTTAGTTCGATCATGAATTAGCCACAGATGAACGCAGATGAACGCGGATGTCGACTACGGGGTTGCCCAACGATTGCTCAAATTCTCAAATTCGAAGTTGGCTTGGGATATCGCGTCTTCGAGCGTCTGATGCCAAGTGTCGGTAATGACGTTCCATCCGTCGTCGCAGTAGAAAAGGAAGAAAGACTTCTCGCCTGCGTACTGGGCAACGATCAATCCTGCGAAACTCACAGGTGGAAATTCTGCTCCGTTAACGCTATGGGTGCAGTTACCTGTTGGCGGGGTTGTTTCATCCAACTCGACGAAGCAGATCACCTCGGCGCCGTCAGATGAGCGTGGTGCATTCGTCATCTGGGTTCATCTGCGTCCATCTGTGGCTAATAAACTCCACCGTTGCACCTTATTTGAGCCGGCCAAACGACCGACTGCCGCCGATGATGCTAGACCGGCGTGGCTGCCTCCTCGGGCTGCACGTCGACCCATGTGCAGAGTTCCTCGTCGGCGTTCTCGTCGATCGCGAACTCGACGCTCGACGAGGGGGACGGCACGGACTCGCCGGCCTGCCTAGTCACCTCGATGTGGCCCGCGATCGCTTCGGCGATCATCTCCCGGGCTTCTTCGATCGTCGAGCCGGTAGAGACGCATCCGGGAAGGTCCGGCACGTCGACGCTGTAGCCGGTGCGTGTTTTTCGGATCATCACAAGGTATCGCAACGTCTCACCTATGGAGCTGAGCCTGCCGGAGAATGCTCGCTTCGGTCTTGGGATGCAACTCATCGCTCGGTTTGCCCGGCACGGTCACCGTCCCGGGTTTGGTCTCGTGCCGGAAGTGCCGATGGCTGCCACGCTGACGAGCAAGCACCCACCCGTCCTTCTTCAAGAGCTTCAAGACCTCGCCAACTTTCATCAGTATACGCCAACCGTCGTCCCGCCCTCCAACCGGCTAAAGGGCCGCACGCCGCTGATGCCGTCCCAGGGGTACTGCGGGCAGGGCGGTTCGCGTTCGCCTTCGTCGCGCTCCAGGAAGCCGGGGACGAAGAACTCTTTGGTCAGCGTGGTGAGCTTCGAGCGGCCCGTTTCGCCGTAAGGGACGATCTGGTCGGTGTTGTCGAAGTCGACCACCTCCAGCACCGCCCGCGGCTCGGGGGCGTGGTAGGTGATCTTGTAGCCGTTCGCCTTGGTGACCGGCTCGCTGCAAGCGAGGCCCATCAGCGTGTTGCCGTAGGTGGGCGTCATGTAAACGCCGGACTCCTCCGGCGGGCCGCCGAACAGCTCCTCCACGCAAAACTTCGTCCACTGCGGCGTGAACTCGGTTCCGCCGGAGAAGATGCCGGTGATCCCGCTCTCGGCTAGGCTCGTGCCGCGCTCTTCGAGTTCCAGGCAGAGCGCCTCGATCAGCTTGGGCGTGCCGAACATGCACCGCACGTCGTGCCCGGCGGTGAGGATCGTGATCGCCTGGTCGATGCAGTGCTTCTTGTACTCGTTCGCTTGTTCGATCCAGCCCTTCTTGAGGCACTTCACGACCCAGCGCGGGTCGAGGTCGATGCAGAAGCAGATGCCACCGCGGTGCTGCGCGAGGTGTTCCACCGCGAGCCGCAGCCGGCGCGGGCCCGAGGGGCCGAGCATCAGCCAGTTGCTCCCCGGCGGGAAGTACTTGTCCGGCAGCGTGTCGCTGAACATCGAGTAGTCGGTGCGGAAGTCTTCCGCCGCGATCCGGCTCTTGGGGATGCCCGTGGTGCCGCCGGTCTCGAACACGTAGATCGGTTTGTCGGCGATTCCCTTGGGGACCCACCGCCGCACCGGCCCGCCGCGGAGCCACTCGTCCTCGAAGTCGGGGAACTTCTTGAGGTCGTCGAAGCACTTGACCTCGGTCAGAGGGTCGAACTTCAGTTCGCCCTTCTTCTCGAGCCAGAAGGGGCAGCCCGTCGACTCGTGGAAGTGCCACTGCACGGTCTCGACGGTGTGGGCGTCGAGCTTTTCGCGGGCCGCCTTTGCGGCTTGAGCGAGCGAGGAGCCATCAGCGAGAGAATCGTCAGCGACTGCGGACATGGCGCGGCGGGGCGTGGGGCGCGGGTTTACCAACGCCTGCACGATAGGTCCGCTACGCTAGGCCGGCAACCGACCCGAGACCGCCGGTGCGGCGAGCGCGCGAGGGCGGCTCAGCCCTCTTGCTCTTCGTCGGCCGTGGTCGGCTGGCCGCCGCCGAGCTGCGCGAGCGCTTGGATCACGCCGTTGAGGTGCGCCAGGCGGGGTCCGTAGCGGTCGACGAACTCCGAGAGCAGGAAGTCGCCGTAGACCATCTCGTCGCCCGTGTCGCGGACGTCGTCGGTCAGCCGGCGGAGGTACTCGACCTGGACCTCGCTGAGGACCTCGGCCGCCTCGCGGCAGCCGTCCGCCACGCCCGGGTTGGCGCCGCGCCAGCGCTCGATCTCTTCCTGGCGGCGGCGCTGCTGGGCGGTCAGCGTGCTGACGAGTTCCTCCAGCAGCTCGTTGGTGCGGTCCTGCGCGTTGAGCACGTCGCGGAGCAGCTCGGTCTGCTCGTCGGCGGGGCCCACGTGGGTCGGCCGCTGTGCGCCGGAGCTCACGTCGACTTGAGAGAAATACGGAGGGACCGTGCTTTTTTCAGCCATCGAGCCGGGTATCCGAAGGTGTCGCCGCGTGGAATCGTCTGCGACGCATGGCGGGCTGGGCTTGCCGCGCCCTGACGGGCGGGCTGTGGCCGCTGGCGGTCGCCGTGCGGCCGATTCCGCCAGCTTATCGAGCAGCCGCCGCGCGATCCAGCTTCCGGCTACACGAAATCATCACAGAACCACGATTCCAGCCCCGCGCTTGGTAGCCGGCGCCGCTGGCGCCCGGTGCGGCCGGTCGCACCGGATGTGCCGGCGGCTAAAGGCCCACCGCCGCGATCCCCGATCCAATCCCTAAGGCGGGCGCCACGCAGGACGCCCGCTCGCGGCGCCAGCCGCAGCCCCCCACGGACTAACCCCCTCTGAGAGTGACCCTGCCCCACGCAACGCGCCGCGACGCGGCGTTCGGATACTTGTTGGTCGTCGACGACGCGGCGCTCGGCTACACCGGCGGTCTGCTCGTCGTGTGCGACCGAGGCCGCCCCCTCGAGTTCCACTGCACCGAACCGGTCCAACCGAGCCACGCCCAGCAGATCCTCTACGGCCCCACGCTGAAGGACTACCTCTGCGGCGAGCTGATCGGCGGCGCGTTGCTCGCCAAAGCCAAGCTGCCGATCGCCTGGCTCTTCGCCACCGACGACGCGACGGCCGCCGCCGGCCGCTCGGCGGGCGTGCCCACGCTGGTCCTCACGCCCGACGCGCCCCACCCGGCCGGCGACTCGCCGCTTGCGAAGCTAGCCCAATCGATCGACCCGCTCGAGCCGTTCGGGCGCGTGCGGGACGCGATCCGCGAGGCGCAGCGCCTGGGCGCCGAGGGGGACGAACTTGTCGCCGCGTAGCCCATCGCCCACTGCTTCGCTGCCCGGCGCGTCGCGAGCGCCGTCGGTGGTGACCTTCGACGGGCTGCAGCTGAGCTGCACGGCCGCGTCGGTCCGCTTGCCATCGCCCGGCGGCTGCGGAGTCGGATCGGTCGCCACCACGCTCGGCGCGCCGCTGGCGATCAGCCTGCCGCTGCGTCAGGGGGCGCCGCGTGCGATCGGCGGCTTGCTGCCGGACGGCAGGGCGTGGTTGGAGGGCGCCCCGCGCCCCGCCGCGCCGGCCGCGCCCCCGCGGTCCAGCGGCCCGCCGTCGCGCAGCCGCACCGCCACGCGGGTGCGACCGCCCGCCGACATGGTCCGGCTCGAAGACCGGCTCGCCTGCCTGTTGCAGCCGCCGCTCGAGACGCTTCTGTCGGCCGACACGCTGCCGCTGCCGTTCGACCCGTTCACCTACCAGATGGAAGGGATCGCCTTCTTGTGCCCGCGGCGGCACGCGGTGCTGGCCGACGAGATGGGCCTCGGCAAGACCATGCAAGCGATCACCGCGATCCGAGTGCTCGCGCACCGGGGCCAGGCGCGGCGCGTTCTGCTCGTGTGCCCCAAGCCGCTGGTCACCAACTGGCGGCGCGAGCTGGCCATGTGGGCGCCGGAGCTCACGGTGGCCGTCGTCGAGGGCGCCCCCGCACGCCGGGAGTGGCGGTGGCGTCACGGCCGCGAGGCGGTCACGCTCGTCGGCTACGAGACCCTCGTACGCGACGCACCGGTCGCCCACGAGAGGGAGTACGACCTGGTCCTGCTCGACGAGTCGCAACGAATCAAGAACCCCGGCAGCGCGACCGCCGGCGCCGTACGCGGGCTCCGCCGCGCCCGCAGCTGGGCGCTGACCGGCACGCCCATCGAGAACTCGCTGGACGACCTGGTCGGCATCTTCGAGTTCGTGTCGCCCGGCCTGCTCCGCCCCGGCATGTCCGCCCGCGCGGTCGGCTCGGCGGTCTCCGACGCGGTCATCCGCCGCACGAAGGACGAGGTCCTCAACGACCTGCCGCCGAAGCTCGTCCGCGACGAGCCCATCGAGCTCACGCCCGAGCAGTGGGAGACCTACACCCGCGCCGAGGACGAAGGCGTTCTGCGCCTGCGCCAGCTCGACGCCGATGAGCACCACGAGCTGACGATCCACCACGTGTTCGAGCTGGTGCTGCGGCTCAAGCAGGTGTGCAACTTCGACCCGGTGACCGGCGCGAGCGCGAAGCTCGAGCGCCTGGCGGCCGACCTCGACGAGTGCGTGGCTTCCGGGCGCAAGGCGATCGTGTTCAGCCAATGGGTCGACACGATCCAGCGGATCGCCGAGGGCCTCGCCGCGGCGAGCGGCGGCGCGTACCAGTGCGAGCAGTACCACGGCCGGGTGCCCCACGGGCGTCGCGACGCGGTGCTCCAGCGCTTCCGCGACGACCCGAACTGCCCCGTGCTGCTGATGAGCTACGGCGCGGGGAGCGTCGGGCTGAACCTGCAATTCGCCGGCTACGTGTTCTTGTTCGACCGCTGGTGGAACCCGGCGGTCGAGGATCAAGCGATCAACCGCGCGCACCGGATCGGCGCCGCGGGCCCGGTCACGGTTACCCGGATGCTAGCGACCGGCACGATCGAAGAACGCATCGACCAGGTCCTCCGCCAGAAGCGAGAGCTGTTCGACTCGGTGTTCCGCGACGGGATCGGCGCCGGCTCGGCGGGCCTGTCGCGCGACGACCTGCTGGGGCTGTTCCCGCTGCGGCCGCCGTCGGACGCGGCCGCGGCCTGATCGGGCTGGGCAAGCGGCGCGGGTCGCGTCGCCGTGGGCGCGTGGCGAAGGGCCGCCGCGTGCAGCGGTCGTGGCGAACGGCGACCCCCCGGCCGCGTAGATTCTGGTCCCCCCATCGGCCACAGCTTGCCGCGGCGCGGCAAGAGTTTGGGTGTCCTGCCTGCGCGCCCGACCGCGGCGCGTGCCCCTCCCCTTAACTGACGGGGACCCCCAATGCTCCGACTCACCGTTACCGCCGCCGCCACTGCCGCGTTGGCCGCGTGCTGCAACGCCGGGCAGCCGTGCTTCCTCTGCGACCCGGTCGTGACCTACACGAACGGCATGCGCCTCGCGTCGACCGAGGCTTGCCGCAGCCACAACGTCTACTGGCGGTGCGACCCGGGCCACATCGGCTATTGCGGAGGCCGCATGAGCGGGCCGCTGCACAACGACCTCCGCAGCCTCGGCACGCGCCCGTGGGGAGTCTACGTGCCTCCCCCCACGCCCCGCGGGCCGGTCGGCAACGCCGACTTCGGCGGCCCCGAGGGGCTCGAAGACGCGCACAGCGAGTCGCTCGGTTCGATCGCGCTGGCGGCCGGTCTCGAGCGCCAGCCGCTCGACGCGGCGCCGCGTCGCGGGGCGCCGCCGGCCGCCGCTCCGCTTCCGCCGCGGCCCGAAGCTGGCGGCGAAGGCGACTGGCTCAACGCGATCCAAACGATCGGCCGCCAGATGATGGCCACCCCAGAGGGGTAATCCGGTTTCTGCCGCCACGCCGGCCGGTGCGGCTCGCGCCACTTTTGTCGAAATTTCGCTGCACGCCCGTGGCCCCCGCCGCCGATCCTACCACCGGGAGGGCGAAACACGGCTCGTGTTTTGCTTCAGGACAAAGGTCGTGGCAGGGCGACGGAACGCGCTGCCACGACCTTTTTTATGCGCCGCGGTCGCCGTTCAGCCGGCGCCCTCGCTGGCTGCTCGATCAGAGCGTGGCGAGCAGTTCCTCGGCCGCCTTGCGTTCGATAAAGATGCCGCGGTTGTCCTTCAGGGCCGACTCCAGCAGCGTCTTCGCGTTTTTCTTGGTCGTCGGGTTGTTCGAAGCGGCCAAGATCTCGGCCACCAGGTACTTGCCGTCGGCCGTCAGCGACGCGTTCGTTAGCGCCTGCTGCAACAGCTGGCTCGCCTCACGCACGCGGCCGTTTTGGTACAAGACCCACGCGAGCGACACGTTGATGTCGGCGTTGTCTTGGTTGAGCTGGCGGTTCATCGAGGCGAACTGCAGGCCGCGTTGCTTGTCGTCCTGGTCGGGGCTCTCGGCGAGCACCAGCGCGAGTTGATTGAGCACCTCGCGGTTGGAGGGCTGCAGGGCCAGAGCCCGCAGCAAGTGCTGCTCGGCCGTTTCGGCGTCGCCGGCCATCCGCGCAGCGACCCCCGACAGCAGCCACACGTTGACCTGGTCCGGCGCCGCGGACCGCGCCTGCTTGAGCACCTGCTCGGCCTTTTGAATGTCGCCGTTCTGCAGCAGGGCTTGGCCGTAGGAGACCAGCGTCGTCGCGTCGGTGCCGCTCTGCTGGAATGCGCGCTCGAAGGCCTCCATCGCGCGGGAGGTCGAGTCGCGGCGCTGGTACATCAGCGCCGCCGACACGTACGGGTTGGGCAAATCGTTGTTGAGCTGCTGTGCGCGGGCGAACGCCTTGAAGCCCTCCTGGTCCTTCGCGTCCTGCTCGTGCATGAACAGGACCTGGCCCAGGCGCTGGTGGGCGGACGCTTCCTCGGGCTCCAGCTCGATCCACTTGCGGAGGTCGCTCTCGGCCTTCTCCCAGCTCTGCCGTCGCTGGGCGATCTCCGCGCGGCCGCGGTAGGCGCGGATCTGGAACAGGCGCTTGCGTTTGGCGTTGGCGTCGTAGGCTTCGATCAGCTCGACCGCCTTGTCGAACAACGCGTCGGCCTCGATGGTCCGCTGCCCGCTGAGGGCCTCTTCGGCTAGCAGCAGGTAGGGCTCGGGGTCGTCGGCGGCGTCGTTCTGCACGGCCCGCTCGAGGGCGCCGCGGACGGCCGCGGCGTTGCCCGAGATGAGCTGCAGCTTCGCCATCAACACGCCGACCGGCGGCAGCCTCGGGTTCTCTTCGACGGCCCGCTCGAGGAGCGTCTCGGCGGCCAATTGGTCGCCGTTGGCGAACCGCTGGATCGCCTCACGCACGTTGTTGTACCGCTCGTCGCTGGGCGAACTGACGCTGTCGCCGATCAGCGCCTCGACGCTCTGATCGGTCGCTTGGCCGGTTTGGGCGGTGGCCACGTTGGCGGCGACGGCCAGGCTCAGCAATCCGGCTGCGAAGCGAGCCATCCTTTGGGCGGCGGGGGAAATTGAGGCGGCTGCCATGGCGTTTCCTTCAGGGGGCGGCCCGCCGGTGGCTTCCCAGGGGCGGGGCCGCGAAAAGTGTTTTGCTCTAACAACTTGCGGCGGCGCCGCAGAGACTCCTGTTACGCACCGCGCCGGCGCCGGGTTCCAACACAAGGCTTCAGCTTACCTTTATCCCAGCGCCTCCGCCCGCCGCAGGGTACGCCAGTTGCCGGGAAACATCGCCGCGGCGCCGCGGCAACCGCGACAACCGGCGCCCGCCACCCCACCGCGTGGCCCCGCCTGTCCAGCGTTGACCCATCGGCCGATCAGCAATAAAGTTCGTTTCTGTAAGCATTTACGACATCCCTCGCGAGGCGCCACCCACCCCACCCCGGCCGGTAACGCAATCCCCCCGCCCGAGCCCGCCTGCCGCGGCGCCCGGGGGCGGTAGGCTCGGCCAAATTGGCAGACGCGGGGCGCCTCCCGCCGCGTGGCGGGCGGCGCCGCACAGCGTGAGGGGGCGCCGCGTCCGGGGCTTCGCCGACCCGAGCCCGCTGGGCGTCGCGGCGCTGTGGCTACCACCGATTCCTAAATTTCCTTTCTGACGCGTGTCGCCCCCCGCGGCCGACACGCTCTACCGCGAGCCCGGCTATGGAGCTGCTCGAACGTCTCTGGGAAACCCTCGGCACGATCGTCAACACGATCCTCGGGCGGTTCGAACGCACCGTGACCGGCCTGTTCGGATCGGCCAACGCGCGGAACCTCCGCCGGTTGGAGCCCAAGGTCCAGGCCATCAACGCGCTCGGGCCGAAGTACCAGGCCATGAGCGACGAGGAGCTGCGCGACCAGACGCGCCTGTTCCGCGAACGCCTGGCGCGCGGCGAGACGCTCGACGACTTGCTCGTCGAGGCGTTCGCCGTGTGCCGCGAGGCGGGCGTGCGCTTCCTCGGCATGAAGCACTACGACGTGCAGCTCATCGGCGGCATGATCCTGCACTCCGGCGCGATCGCCGAGATGGTCACCGGCGAGGGCAAGACCCTCACCGCCACGCTGCCGACCTACCTCAACGCGCTGGCCGGCAGCGTGCACGTGGTCACCGTGAACGACTACCTGGCCCGCCGCGACATGGAGTGGATGGGCCCGCTGTTCACCAACCTCGGGCTCACCATCGGCGCGATCTACTCGGGCATGGAGCCCGACGAGCGCCAGGCCGCGTACGCGTGCGACATCACGTACGGCACGAACAACGAGTTCGGCTTCGACTACCTGCGCGACAACATGCGCGTCGCCGCCCTCGGCGACGACCGCTTCCCGAAGCACCAGCAGCAGGCCCAGGGGCGGCTCTGCTTCGCGATCGTCGACGAGGTCGACAACATCCTCATCGACGAGGCCCGCACGCCGCTGATCATCTCCGGCCCCGCGCAGGACGACGTCACCAAGTACCAGCGCGCCGACCGGGTCGCCCGCGCGCTGAAGCCCGGCGTGCACTTCGAGGTCAAGGAGAAGGAGCACACGGCCAACCTCACCGAGGAGGGCGTGCGCGAGGCGGAGAAGCTGGCCGGCGTGGAGAGCTTCTACACGGCCGGCAACATGCAGTGGCCGCACCTGATCGACAACTCGCTGAAGGCCCACCACCTGTACAAGCGCGACGTGAATTACGTCGTCGACGACGGCGTGGTCGTCATCGTCGACGAGCACACCGGCCGCAAGATGGAGGGCCGCCAGTGGTCCGACGGCCTGCACCAGGCGGTCGAGGCCAAGGAAGGCGTGCCCATCAAGAAGGAGAACCAGACCCTCGCCACGATCACCCTGCAGAACTTCTTCAAGCTGTACGACAAGCTCAGCGGCATGACCGGCACCGCGCTGACCGAGGCCGGCGAGTTCTGGCAGATCTACAAGCTCGACGTGGTCGGCATCCCGACCAACCGCCCGATGCAACGCATCGAGTACCCGGACGTCATCTACGGCACCGAGAAAGAGAAGTACCAGGCCGTCGCCGACGAGATCGAGCGCCTGAACAAGCACACGACCGTCGAGCTCACCAGCGGCGACTGGCGCACCGGCGTGCTAACCCGAGAGACCGACAGCGAGGTCGAGATCCAGCTGGCCGGCAAGAAAGAGCGTGAGGTCATCCCGCGCTCGAAGATCAAAGACCTCCAGAAGCCCGGCCGGCCGATCCTGGTCGGCACCGTGTCGATCGAGAAGTCCGAGAGGCTCTCCGGCCTCCTCACCAAACGCGGCATCAAGCACGAGCTGCTCAACGCCAAGCAGCACAAACGCGAGGCCGAGATCGTCGCCCAAGCCGGCCGCAAGGGCGCGGTCACGATCGCCACGAACATGGCCGGCCGCGGCACCGACATCGTGCTCGGCGGCAACCCGGACACGATGGCCTGGGCGCGGCTGCAAGAGAAGTACCCGAGCCGCCTCGAGGTGCCCAACGAGGAGTGGGACGCGCTGGTCGAATCGATCGACCGCGAGTACGGCATGTCCGAGCAGGGCGAGGAGGTCAAGGAGCTCGGCGGCCTCTACATCATCGGCACCGAGCGCCACGAGGCCCGGCGCATCGACCTGCAGCTCCGCGGCCGCTCCGGCCGGCAGGGCGACCCCGGCTCCAGCCGCTTCTTCCTGTCGCTCGAAGACGACCTGCTCCGCATCTTCTTCGGCGACTGGGTCCGCAAGATGATGCAGGGCCTCGGCCTCAAGGACGGCGAGCCGATCGAGTCCGGGATGGTCCAACGCCGCATCGAGGGCGCGCAGAAGAAACGCGAGGAGATGAACTTCGAGGCGCGGAAGAACCTGCTCGAGTACGACGAGGTCATGAACTCGCAGCGGAAGCGCGTGTACGGCTACCGCCAGCAGATCCTCGACGGCGCCAACTGCCGCGACCTGTTGCTCGACATGATCCGCGAGCAGATCGACGAGCGACTGTCCGTGCTGCTCGACCCCAAGTACGGCGTCGAGTCGTTCGCGGCCGGCGCGGGCAAGGCGCTGGGCGTCGACCTCGACCCGCGCGACTTCCGCAACCTCACCTTCGACGAGGCCGACCGCTTGGCCCACGACGAGGCCAACCGCCAGGCCGAGTCGCAGATCTTCGACGCCATCGAGGAGAACCTCCCCGAGAACGAAGAGGAGGAGTGGAACTGGAACGCGCTCGCCAAGTGGGCCAACGCCCGCTTCGGCCTCAACTACCGCGACCGCGACCTCAAGAAGACCGGCCGCGACCACCTGTCGACCGAGCTGATCGAGCGCGCCCACGAGCAGCTCGACAAGGTCGACCTGTCGCAGGGCGCGCCGCTCTTGGAGCCGCGCTTCGGCGTCGAGTCGGCGTGCGGCTGGATGCGCGACAAGTTCGGCGTCCCGATCGACCCGGCCGAGTTGGTCGAGCTCGAGCCCGAAGAGGTCAAGTCGATCGCCCACGAGCGGGCCGAGCTGGCCTACGACGCGCGCGAGGCCGAGTACCCGGTGCTGGCGGCCATGTACCGCTTCGGCGCGCGGAAGCAGACGCTCGACCGCGAGGGCCTGGTCGAGTGGGCCAAGCGCCGCTTCGGCGTGGACCTGACGGTCGAAGACCTCAAGAGCAAGCAACGCGAAGAGATCCGCCAGCAGCTGGTGGAGTACAGCCGCGAGGCGAACAAGCACGCCAAGCGCGTCGCCGCCGAGGCCCGCGACCGGGTCGAGCGGCTGTTCGACGCCGCGCCGGACCACGGCGCCACGCTCGGCGCCGCGAGCGGCATGAACGGCAAGCTCGACGACCTGGCCGCGTGGCTCCGCGGCGAAACCGGGCAGTCGATCGACACCACCGAGCTGGCCACGCTCGACCGCGAGCAAGCGGTCCGCCGCGTCGACCGCCTGGTCGAGGACCGCTACCGCCCCGAGATGCGCCGCATGGAGCGCCAGCTCCTCTTGCAGATCCTCGACCAGGGCTGGAAAGAGCACCTGCTGGCGATGGACCACCTGCGCTCGAGCGTCGGCCTACGCGGCTACGCCCAGGTCGACCCGAAGGTCGAGTACAAGCGCGAGGGCATGCGGATGTTCGAGCAGATGTGGGGCTCGGTCGGCGCGTACGTCACCGACCTGGTGTTCCGCATGGAGCAGCTCAACGAAGACTTCGTGAGTAACACCTGGGCCGACGCGACCGCGAAGCACGAGGAGGCTGCGACCCTCAGCGAGGCCGCCCAGCAGCAGCCCGACGACCCGAGCCAGCCGCAGAGCGACCAGAAGGTCGAGACCATCCGCAACCACGGCGAGAAGGTCGGCCGCAACGACCCCTGCCCCTGCGGCAGCGGCAAGAAGTACAAGCAGTGCTGCCTGAAGGCCGGCGCGGGCTCGGCCGCTTAGTAAGGAACCACGGATGAACACGGATCGGAAGTTCAACAGGCTCGCCCATCTGTGAATGCTGGGGCAGTGTTGCTTCTGTCGGCCGCTGGGATCCTCGGGATAGCTGTCCTCATTGTGCAACTTGCGATGGTATAGGGCCTTCGGAAGGGCACGACAGACTAGAGGCTGAGGAACAACGCTGCCTGATCGCGGCGTAGCGGTTGGCGTGGCACAGTAGGCTCGAAGCGCGGCCTTCATCCGTGTCTATCCGTGTTGATCCGTGGTTCCCTCCCAGCCAAGCGAAGGTCCAGCCATGCCCAAGCGTCTCGGCCTCGGCTCGCTGCTGCTGCTCGCGCCGCTGCTGGCGCTCGTTGCCGCTCTGGTCACGTGGGTCCGCGTGCTGCGGCAGGAGGTGACGCACCTCGAGCGGCGCGTCGCCACGCTCGAAGCGGCCCAGCCGCTGACGGTTTCGCTCGACGTGTCCAACGTCGGCGTGCCCGGCGACGTCGACCGGGCTATGCTTTTAGATGCCGCAACCGGACCGGTTCCAATCCGGTAAAGCCACACGAGCCACCTCCCGATAGCGAGCCTCCGCCATGGCGACCGCCGAGCGACCCACCGCCGACGCAACGACCCGGCCATTGCCGAAGGACGACTTGATTTCGGTCCTGCAGGCTCAGCCCGCGGACAGCACTTACGACGAATTGATCCGCGAGTTGTTGCTCCGCCGCGAGGTGCGCCTCGCAATGAAGGAAGTCGACGAAGGACGTGTGCTCACCAGCGAAGAGATGCGGCAGGAGATCGACTCGTGGCGAAAGTGATCTGGAGCACGCGGTCTCGTGATCACTTGCGCAGAATCGACTCCTACCTCGCCACGCACAGCTTCGACGCCGCTGCTCGCGTGGTGGAGGGGATCTTCGAAACCACGCAAACGCTCGCCGCTCATCCCCGACTCGGCTGGCGCGAGCCGGCGTTGCCCGACCGCGAGGTGCGAAACCTCTTGTACGGTCGGTACCGAATCGTCTATCAGATCCGCAGCGAGGACGCGGTCGAGGTGCTAGCGGTTGTGCACACCAGCCGCGACTTTCGACCAAAGGACCTCTTCGACGGCGAAGAGTTCGCTGACTAGTTCGTCCCGGGAAAGGATTCCCGATGCACCCAATCTCCCGCTGGTCGCTCAACGCGGCCTACGCCGCCGCGCTCGCCGCGGCCTCGCCCGCTATCGCCTGGTCCGCTTGGCGGACCGGCAAACACCGCGAGGGTTACGCCGAGAAGCTCCTCGGCCACGCGCCCGAGCGCCGCGGGGACCGGCCCTGCGTGTGGCTGCACGCGGTCAGCGTCGGCGAGGTGAACCTGCTCGCGGTGCTGATCGCCGAGCTCCGCGACCGCCGGCCCGACGCCGAGATCGTTGTGTCGACGACCACCAAGACCGGCTACGACCTCGCCACGAACCGCTACGGCGACCGCCACACGGTCTTCTACTGCCCGCTCGACTTCTCCTGGGCCGCCGACGAGGCGGTCCGCCGCGTGCGGCCCGACGTGCTGCTACTGGCCGAGCTCGAGCTCTGGCCCAACCTGATCGCCGCCGCCAAGCGGCACGGCGCGCGGGTGGGCGTGGTCAACGGCCGGCTCAGCGACAGCAGCTTCCGCGGCTACAGCCGGGTGCGGCCGCTGCTCGGCCCCACGCTGCGTTCGCTCGACCTGGTCGCCACGCAGGACGCCCCCACCCGCGAGCGGTTCATCCGACTCGGCGCCCGCCGCCGGGTTTCGGCGGTCACCGGCTCGCTCAAGTACGACGGCGCCCAGACCCGCCGCGACAACCCACGCACGCGCCAGCTGCGGTCGCTCGCCGGCTACACCGACCGGCACACCGTGTGGCTCGCCGGCAGCACCCAGACGCCCGAAGAGGCGATCTGCCTGCGGGTGTTCGAAGAGGCCCGCCAGGACCACCCCGGGCTGCGCCTGGTGCTCGTGCCGCGGCATCCGGAGCGTTTCGACGAGGTCGCCCGCGTGCTCGACCAAAGCGGCCTCCCGTGGACCCGCCGCAGCGAATTGCAATCCGCAATCGGCAATCCGAAACCCGCAATCCTTCTCGTCGACACGATCGGCGAGCTCGGCGCGTGGTGGGGCGTGGCGGACATCGGCTTCGTTGGCGGCAGCTTCGGCGACCGGGGCGGGCAGAACATGATCGAGCCGGCCGCGTACGGCGTGGCCACTTGCTTCGGCCCGAACACCCGCAACTTCCGCGACATCGTCGCCGCGCTCGTCGAGGCCGACGGCGCGCGGGTCGTCGCCGACGAGGACGCCCTCGCCGCGTTCGTCACCGCCTGCCTGGAGCTGCCCGCCGAAGCCCGTGAGCTGGGCCGCCGCGCGCAGGGGATGGTCGCGGTGCAGCTCGGCGCGGCCGGCCGAACCGCCGACCTCGTCCAAAAACTCCTGCCCGACGCCGGCCGGCTCCGGCGCGCCGCCTAACGGCGCCCGGCGCCCGCCACATGGCTGCCCGCTAAACCACGTGCTCGTGGTTCCCCAGGTGGTCGGGGCAGTAACACTGCTGCCCCGCACACTTGGAGCAGTAGCGGAACGCGGTCCGCGGCGCCATCTGGTTGGTCAGGCCGCACACGCGGCACTCGTGCACGATCGGCTTGGCCGCCCGCTCGGCCTTGGCGCGGAATTCCTGGCGCCGCCGCGCCTCGCCGAGACGCTTCACCGCGCCGTAGCCGAAGAACAGCAGGTAGTCGGCGACCGTCGCGAGGACCAGCCAGAAGACCGGCCACCCGCCCGTGAAGACCCGCAGCGCGAACACCGCCCAGGTGATCGCCGCCAGCCACTTCGCCTTCATCGGCAGCACGAAGTAGATGTGGAAGACAAAGTCCGGGTACAGGCTGGCGAACGCGAGGAACAGCGAGCTGTACAGGTACGCGTTGGTCGCCATGCCCGGCGGCAAGAAGAAGGCCACGGCGACCGTGGCCGCGTAGCCGACAAGCAGGTAGAGCGTCAGCCGGAACGCCCCCCACATCTGCTCCAGCGCCTGGCCGATAAACCACAGCACGTACCAGTGCAGCAGCAGAAAGATGAGCGAGTACCGCGGCGGCTCGAACAAGAACGTGACGACCCGCCAGACCTGGCCCCGCAGAACCAGGTCGGGCCGCAGCTGCACGAGAGCGTCGACGTCGAGCGCGGCGGGCCCTCGGCCGCGGGCGTCCTGCAACGCGGCGAGCGCGTAGACCGCGACCTGACCGATGACGATCGCCGGCACGAGGTTCGGCACGGCCAGCCGCCCGAAGCGCTTCTCTAGCCGGTCGAGCTGCTTCATCGCCGGGGCCGCTAGCTGGCGTCGCCCGAGGCGGCGCCGAACATCTTGCTGATCACGAGGAACAACAGTCCGACCGCGACCCACATCGCCGGGTAAATCAGCATCACCGGGCTCTGCATCGCCCACAAGCTCCCCGCGCACCACAGCACGAACAGGATGGGCAGAGCGATCTTGATATCGGGAAGCATAGGAAACTCCGGTGAAGTGCTACCCCTGAAAACATAACCGAGCGTCCCGGCACGGCAAAGGCGGAGTCGCGAAGGCCCGGTGTAGGGAAGCGGGAAGGCGGGGAAGCGCGAAGCCGGTGTGGGGAAGCGGGAAGCCGGAGCGGGAACCGTCCCGCGAACCGCCCACTCCCAGCTTCCCCCGCCCCGCGGCCCCCCGATTCTGTCCCCCCGCCCCCTGCGCCCCTACAATCGACCGCCATGGCCATCATCCAGATCCGCGGGCTGCGGAAGTCGTACCGCGTTTACCAGAAGCAGGAGGGCGTGCTCGCGTCGGTGCGGGGGCTGTTCCACCGGGAGTTCCGCGATGTGGAGGCCGTGCGCGGGATCGACCTGGAGGTCGAGCAGGGGGAGTTCGTCGCGTTCCTCGGCCCCAACGGCGCCGGCAAGACGACCACCCTCAAGCTCCTCTCCGGCGTGATCAGCCCCACCTCCGGCGAGGCCGAGGTCATGGGCTTCGTCCCCTGGAAGCGGGCGAACGAGTACCGCCGCCGCTTCGCCCTGGTGATGGGCCAGAAGAACCAGCTCTGGTGGGACCTGCCCGCGGCCGAGTCGTTCCGCCTGCACCAGCAAATCTACCGGCTGAAACCCCACCGGTACGACGCGACGCTGGGCGAGCTGACCGAGCTGCTCGACGTGCGTGAGCTGCTCAACCAGCCGGTCCGCGAGCTGTCGCTCGGCGAGCGGATGAAGATGGAGCTGATCGCCGCGCTGCTGCACGAGCCGGAGGTGCTGTTCCTCGACGAGCCGACGATTGGATTGGATGTCGTCGCGCAGCACAACATCCAGCAGTTCCTCAAGCGCTACCAGGAAGAACGGCGGATCACGATCCTGCTGACCAGCCACTACATGAAGGATATCGCCGCGCTGTGCCGCCGCGTGGTGATCATCGCCCGGGGGCGGCTGATGTACGACGGGTCGCTCGCCGGGATCGTCGACCGCTTCAGCGGCCACAAGGTGCTCACGCTGCAGTTCGCCAACGACCAGCCCCTGCCCGACCTGTCGCGCTTCGGCGAGCCGCTCGACGCCGAGCCCCCCAAGGCGCGCGTCAAGGTCGAGCGCGAGCGGATCTCCGACGTGCTCTCGAACGTGTTGCGGGACTACACCGTGGCCGACGTGAGCGTCGAAGACCCGCCCCTGGAGCAAGTCATCGCGGACATGTTCGCCACCGCCGGCGACTCGCAGGAGCTGGCCTCTGCTTCGGTCTAACCGCCAAGTCGCCAAGAGCGCCAAGCGGCCCGGCGAGCGGCGAACGTGGCGCCCGACAACCATCCTCGATTTCAGGGCTAGCGAAGCGATAGAGTCGATCCTATTGAAGACTCGATGAACCGGTACTTGGCGGCCTTGGCGCTCTTGGCGTCTTGGCGGTTCCCCCCCCCGACCACCCGACGACGATGCAAGCCACCGCCGCGACGCCGACCGCCTTGTCCGCCGGGTGGACGATCTTCCGCACCGCCGTGCAGGAGCGCCTCGTGTACCGGGGCGACTTCGCGCTGGGCACGCTGATGCGGTTCTTGCCGATCGTCACCCAGATCTTCCTCTGGACCGCGGTCTTCAACTCCCTCAACGGCGGGACGATCAACGGCTTCTCGGGCGACGACGTCATCGCCTACTACCTGCTGACGATGCTCGGCCGCGCGTTCAGCTCGATGCCGGGCCTCGCGTCGGGGATCGCGTTGCAGATCCGGGAAGGCGAGATCAAGAAGTTCATGATCCAGCCGATCGACCTGCTGGACTACCTGCTGCTGGCGCGGGTCGCGCACAAGCTGGTCTACTACACCGTGGCCGCCGGCCCGTTCGCGCTGGTGTTCTGGCTCTGCGGCGATTACTTCCCCGAGTGGCCGCCGGGCCACGTCTGGGCCGCGTTCGTCGCCTCGCTGCTGATGGGCTTCGCGCTGGGCTTCTTCCTCGAGGCCACCCTCGGCATGATCGGCTTCTGGTTCCTGGAGGTCAGCTCGCTGTTGTTCGTCTACATGCTGGCCAACTTCTTTTTCTCAGGCCACATGTTCCCGCTCGACTTCCTCGAGGGCGCCGTGCCCGCCTGGGCCGAGCCGTTCCTCTACTGGCAGCCGCTGCAGTTCCTCGCGTACTTCCCGGCGGCCGTGTACCTCGGCAAGATCTCCGGGCCCGACCTCTGGCAGGGCCTCGCGCTGCAAGCGTTCTGGGTCACGTTCTTCGTCGTCACCGCGCGGGTCGCCATGCGCCGCGGCTTCGCCCGCTACAGCGGCTTTGGGGGGTGAAAAAGGGAACCGCCAAGTCGCCAAGAGCGCCAAGGCCGCAGAGGAAGAAGCAACGAGACCTACCCGCCATCACACACTGAGTCGTCTAGCCGGAAATCGATCGACTGCTGCAAATAGCCCCGGCCCCACTACAAGCTCTTGGCGCTCTTGGCGTCTTGGCGGTTAAAAATGAATGAAGCCATCCGCCTGTACCCGAAACTCCTGTGGACGTTCGCGCGGAACTCGCTGATCCGCGACATGACGTTCCGCTCGAACTTCGTCATCGAGGCGATCAGCTCGGTCGTCTGGATGGTGATGAACCTGGCGTTCTACTTGCTCGTGTTCTTCCAGATCGAGCAGAACCAGCCCGCCGGCGAGACCGCCGCCATCGCCGGCTGGGCGAAGCCCGAGTTCCTGGTCTTCATCGCCACGACGATGATCATCAACTCGATCATGCAGGCGTTCTTCATGCCGAACGCGCAGGAGCTGAGCGAGCTGGTCCGCGCCGGCGGGCTCGACTTCGCCCTCTTGAAGCCGGTCGACACGCAGTTCTTGGTCTCGCTCCGCAAGAGCAAGTGGTCGGCGCTGGGCAACCTGTTCGTCGCGATCGCGCTGATCGCCTACGCGTTGCCGCGGCTCGCCGCGGCGCCGTCGCTGCTCTCGTGGCTGCTGTACCCGGTCTATGTCGTCTGCGGCGTGTCGATCATGTACAGCGTGATGATCGCGCTGGCGGCCACCAGCATCTGGCTCGGGCGGAACCAGACGCTCTACGACTTCTGGTTCTATATCACAAACTTCAGCCGCTACCCGATGGAGATCTACGGCGGCAACTTCCTCGGCGACGCGCTGCGGCTCACCTTCACGTACCTGCTGCCAATCCTGGTCGTGATCAACGTGCCCGCGCGGGTGCTCGCCAAGCCGCTCTCGACCGAGTACGCCGGCCTCGCGGTCTTCGCGCTGGCCGCGACCGCCGTATCGCTACTCGCCAGCCGCTGGGTCTTCAAGAAGGCGCTCCAGAGCTACCGCTCGGCGAGCAGCTAAAGCAGCTAAAGCCACCCGACATCGCCCCTAACGGGGCTGATGCGCTGATTGATGTCACTCGCCCATCACCGTGACGACGATCCGCCGCCGGCGCGGCTTCACGTCGCACTCCAGGTGGAACACCTGCTGCCAGGTTCCCAGCAGCGGCTGGCCGTCGGCCACCGGGCACGACCACGACTGGCCGAGCCAGGTCGCCTGCAGGTGCGAGTGGGCGTTGCCGTCGTGCCAGGCTTGCTCGTGCCCGTAGTCGCGGCCCGGCGGGATCAGCTTGTTGAGCACCTCGGGCAAGTCGCGCTCCAGGCCCGGCTCGAACTCGATCGCCCCCACCGCGCCGGTGCTGCCCACGTTGAACACTTGCACCGTGCCGGTCCGAACGCCGCTCTCCCCGACAATCCGCGCGACCTCGGCCGTGACGTCGTGCATGTCCCGCCGGCCGGCGGTCTCGAGGGTGAAGCTGTCTTGGTGGGTCATAGGGGGTCTCGCGCAGAGTCGCAGAGACAGCAGAGAGAACGGCGATCCTGAGAGTTTTTGGCGAGCCCACGACATTAATCGTGGGTGGGTCTCACGCAAAGGCGCGAAGTCGCAAAGGAAGGGTGGTTCAGCTCACGCCCACTCGGCATTCTCTTTGACAAGATCAACGACCACAAAGCCATCGCCACCATCGAAGACCGCATCGGGTTCGTGACGGTGGGTCGATTTAACGTGCACTGTCCACCGAGATGGCGTTTTCCCGATCAGGCACGGTTCATGTCGATGCGGCGCGGCGTGATAGATGAAGGGGGACCACTCAGCGTATGAAGGTCTTTCAACGGCTAGACTCGCCAAGCGGACAGCTTCCTGCCCCGCCTCGCGAAGAGACATGCGGCGAACTAGCGATCGACGGCTGGCTGCCACGCGGCGGTCTCTCAAGAACTGTCTTAGCGCCTTCGCGCCTTTGCGTGAGACCCACCCACGACTGACGTCGTGGGCTCGCCAGTCACCCGTCGGCTCGGCCGACTCCTCTGCTGTCTCTGCGACTCTGCGCGCGACCTACGACGAAGCCAGCGCCCGCAGCTCGCGCGGCAGCGGGAACGACACGCTTTCTTCGCGGACCAGCCGGGGCTCGACGGTCGCGTTGTGCTCGGCGGCCAGGAGGTCGAGCACCGCTTCGACGGTCTTCTCCGGGGCGCTCGCGCCGGCGGTGACCAGGACCGTCTCGACGCCGTCGAACCACTCGGGCCGCAGGTCCTGCGGGCCGTCGATCAGGTAGGCTGGCACGCCCGACTCCTTGGAAAGCTCGGCCAGGCGTTGGCTGTTGCTGCTGTTCTGGCTGCCGAGCACGAGCGTCAGGTCGGCCTCGGCGGAGAGCTTGCTGACCGCCTCTTGGCGGTTCTGGGTCGCGTAGCAGATGTCGCTCTTGGCGGGGCCGGCGATGTTCGGGAAGCGCTCGCGGAGCCGCGCGATGACGCGGGCCGTGTCGTCGACGCTGAGCGTCGTCTGCGTGAGGTAGGCCATGTTGTCGGGGTCGGCGATCTCCAGGCGATCGACGTCCTCGGGGGACTCGACCAGGACGATCGCCTCGGGCGCCTCGCCCATGGTGCCGATGACCTCGTCGTGCCCCTCGTGGCCAATCAGCACGATCGTGCGGCCCTGCTTGGCGTACTTGATCGCTTCGAGGTGGACCTTGGTGACCAGCGGGCAGGTCGCGTCGATCGCCCGCAGCCGGCGGGCCTTGGCCGCCGCGCGGACCTCCGGCGACACGCCGTGCGCGCTGAACAGCAGCGTGGCGCCCTCGGGGGCCTCGTCGACCGAGTCGAGGAACGTCACGCCGCGCGAGCGGAAGTGGTTCACCACGTACTGGTTGTGCACGATCTCGTGGTACACGTAGATCGGAGATCCGAACGCCTCGAGCGCGAGCTCGAGCGAATCGATCGCCATGTTGACCCCGGCGCAGAATCCGCGGGGGCTGGCGAGGAGGACTTTCATCTGGCGGCGGGTCGGGTTCGGCTCGATCGATTGGGCAATCACAGAACCGAATGATACGGCCCCGGCCCAACACAAAAAACGGCCGGCGCCCTCCGAAGCTCGGGAGCGCCGGCCGTTGATGGGTGGCCGTTGTGTCGGGTTGGGTCCGCTACCGCGGCCGCGGCTTGCGCCGTGGCGGTCCCTGCGGGAACCGCTCGCGGTGGCTCTTGACGAACTCGCGCAGCGAGTCGAGCGTCTCGCGGTGCAGGTCGGCGAAGGCCTCCAGCGGCAGGCGGATCGGGTGGAACTGGCTATTCTGATCGACGGCGAAAACTTCGCTCGGCAGGGCCTCGGCGCTCATCGTTCGCCTCCTCTGTGCTCCGTGGGGGGGGCGGAACGACTCGCGCCCGCGACCGCGGGATAGGCGTTCCAGGTGCTTGCAATACGAGGGACATCGCAGGCCGGTTCGGGGGTTCGCTTGGGGATTGGCGAATGCGTCGATAGTGCGGCCAGCCGCCGCGCGGGCGGCCCGTCCGGCGCCCGCCGACTCTTCGCCAAGACCGCCCCGACACGCCGCGTCGGGCCAGCCCGAACCAACCGGCGCCCCACCCCGCCTATCAGCCCCCAACCACCCCGTCCGACACGTCCCGTGTTGCCCGGCCGCCACGCTCGGGGCCGATCCGCTGTTGCCCCGAAGCATCACGCAGACGTACTATCCTGCCCGCCCGGCAAACCGGGCGTGTGTGTGCTGATCGGCCGGGGGCTCAATTCGTTGCAGCCAGGCCGGTTGCGGGCCCGAAGCAACGAACAGACTCATCGCAAAGCCGCCCGCTAGCACCGCTAGTGAGCGGCCGCCACAAGGAGGCGGAGTCGCCGAACCACCGCCGAGCCAGGCCGTACGGAGCGTACGGCCCGCGACGCTCGGTCAGCCTAGTTGGTTCGGCGTACGGGTCAGAAGGAACTGGCCAGAAGAGTCCAGCGAGCGGCGCCATGTGCCCCAGGGCCTAGGCGACGCTCTGAACGAGTTCGCCAGTTCCCCGTAGAATCGACCCACCAGCCACCACGCCCGATGGCGTAGCCTTCGATGACGCCGACCCGTCGGCGTGGCTGCCACGCGAGTTAGGAGTCCAACGCAAGATGCAAGTCAACGGCCCCACCCAGATCCACGGTCCCCAAGCCCTGTCAGGCCCCCACTTCCGCCGCTCGGCCGCGCCGGCCGCCGGCGCGCAGGCGTCCGACCAGGTGACGTTCTCGGCCGAGGCTCAGAAAGCCTCCGCCGCCGCCGAGGCGCTCGACGCCCGCGCCGCGGAGGGGATCCCCGGGCCGGACGGCGTGCGGAGCGGTTTGGTGAACCGCCTGAAGGGCGAGATCGCCGCGGGCCGCTACGAGTCGATCGACAAGTTCGATACGGCCCTCGACCGGCTGCTCGACCAGATCGGCTAGCCCCGATCGTCCAGCGGCCGGCCCCCGGAAATCCCTTACCGGAGCCTCGGGCGATGGCCCGGGGAGTTTGCCGTCGAGGGATTCGGCTAGCACTCCCCGGGCCGACGCCCGAGGCTCCGGTGTTTTGTAGGCTGGGGTGTTTGGTCGCTGAGCCGGTTGGTTGTTCCTCGTGGCTGCGGTCCCTAGGATGGCCGATAGGCCCAACCGAACCCGCCCCGCCATCGCGACCGGATGATTCCCCACTCTGCTCCGTTGACCGACGGCGCCGTCGACTCGACGGCCAGCGACTTCTCGCTGGGCGAGGTCCGTGTGTCGATGACGCCGCAGGAGCGTTTCGACGAGTACCTGCAGAGCAAGGGGAAGCGGACCACGTCGCAGCGTCGGGCCCTGGTCGACCACGTGTTCGCCCGCCACGACCACTTCGACGCGGAGGAGCTGATCGACCAGCTCAACCGCAAGGCCCGCGGCGGCGAGCGGGTCAGCCGCGCGACGGTCTACCGGGCCCTCGACGAGCTGGTCGAGGCCGGCCTGCTGCGGAAGATGACCCTCGGCAGCCGGGCGGTCTACGAGCCCGACTACGGCTACCCCCAGCACGACCACCTGCACTGCACCCAGTGCGACGGCTTGATCGAGTTCCGCAGCGACGAGCTGCTCGCTCTGCGCGAGGCGGTCGCCCGCGAGCACGGCTTCCGTGTGACCGGCCACCGGCTAACGATCAGCGGCCTGTGCAAGGGCTGCGCTGCCAAGCGCCACCGGCGGCCCTCGCCGCTCGATTTGGTTTAGCCGGCGTGCGGCCCGGCTAGCGTCACTCGCCCGCCGCGCCCTGCTCCACCGGCCAGGTGCGGTCCCCTTCGCGGAACATCGGCTCGCCCTGCGCGCCGGTCGGGGCGGCGATTTCGCGGACCCAGATGTTGCGGAAGCGGACCGGGTTGCCGTGGTCTTGCAGCGCGATCGGGCCCTTCGGTCCGATGTCCTCGTACTGCGGCGGCCGGTGGTACGGCGTGTCGCCCAGCAGCGTGAAGTGGTTCAGCACCAGCACGCCGTTGTGGACCACGGTCACCGTGGCCGGCGACAGCAGCTCGCCGTCGGCGAACTTCGGGCAGGTCCAGAAGATGTCGTACGTGTTCCACTCGCCCGGCGGCCGCATCGCGTTGACCATCGGCGGGATCTGCTTGTAGATCGACCCGGCCTGCCCCTCGGGATAGGTCTTGTTGTCGTACGAGTCGAGCACCTGGAGCTCGTACTTGCCCATCAAGAACACGCCGCTGTTGCCGCGGGCTTGGCCACTCCCCTCGGCCGGCTCGGGGGCGGACCATTCGATGTGGACCTGGCAGTCGCCGAACTGTTCCTTGCTGCGGACCATCCCCTTGCCGGCGACCATCGCGCCGTCCTCGACGCTCCACCCCTGCGCGTTCTCCCAGGCCGACAGGTCCTCGCCGCCGAACAGCACGACCGCGTCCGAGGGCGGCGCGTCGTCCGTGGGGCCGGGGTCGACCACTCGCGGCTCGTCCCACGCCATGCCGGGCAGGTACTCCAGCGCGGCCGCCGAGCCGGCGACGAACAACAGACAACAGGCAGCGGCGGCCAGGCGGGTCGAGTGGCGCATCTCGTGGGGCCTCAAGCGGGGTGAGCGGGCTGGCGGATCGGCAGCTGTCGATAAGACTTGCGAGTATGCCCCGCCGGCGCGGCCGCCGCAACGAGCCACCGACCGGCCGCCGGCGCTCGATGCGCCTTCCCTCGGGGGCCGCCGGCAGGCAAAATCGGGGGAGCAACGGAGGGCCGGCCGCAAGGTCCGATACCGGCAGGCGGGGTTCACCAGGGAAGCCGCGGCGTAGGGGTGTGCTTGGCGATGACAACCGAAGAAATCCTCGCAGCGGCCCGCGCCGCCAAGAAGCCCGCGGCCGACGAGTCGGCCCAGTCCGGCTCGGCCGCCGACTCGCAGCCCGAGGAGCCGACCGGCCCACGCGGCCGGCGGATGCTGACCGCCAAGGACATCCTGGCGATCGCCAACGGCCAGATGACGCTCCGCCGCGAGCAGCCCGTGTGCGGCCAGCCCCTGGCCGACAAACGGCTGCCCGACCCGGGCGACGCGAAACCCGAGGCCCTGCCCGAGCCGCTCGAAAAGAAGAAGCTCACGGCGGCCGACATCCGCGACCTGGGCCAGCGCAGCTGACACGCCCGATCCGCTGCCGCCCGATGGCTGCTACTGATCCGCTGCCGCTGAGCGGCCTGCGGCGCATCGCCACACGGCGCCGCGGCTTCTCGGTTTGAAACGCGACACGGCCTAAAAAACGGCGTGTCACGCGAAACGGCACTGGCTGACTAAACGGTTGCTGGCCGCCCGCCCCGTTCCCGAGGCTCTCCGCCGATTCTACCCTCGGCGGCATGGAACTGATCGACCGCTTGAAGGCGCAGGCCAAGGCGCGGCGAGACGCCGCGATCCGGGCCGCCGAACTGGACTACGCCCACGCCAAGAAAGAGATACGGGCCGTGGAGCGCCGCCTGCTGCGGGAGTGCCCGCAAGCGAGGGCGAAGAAGCCGCTCCGGGCCGAGTCCTCTATCGCGATCGCCGAGCGGATTCTTGCCGAGCGGGGGCCGCTGACGCTCCTGGAGTTGGCTGTCGCGGTGGCCGACGCCGGCTACGTCAGCAAGCGGGGGCCGGCGTCGCTCAAGGGCACGCTGCGGGTTTCGATGCTGCGGCACCGGGAGCGGTTTTGGTGCGAGGGTGGGGTCTGGGGGGTGGCTACCCTACGGGTAGGCGGTCAATATGACGGCGCGAATGGCGGTTAAAGCGATGTCAAGGTTGACGGAGGCAGGTTTTTGCGATAACGTTGACAAACTGTCAACGTTATCGCAACCGGGATTTTGTGGCTACGCTATCTCGCAACGGATCTCGCTTTTGGTCCGCCTAATGCGTACTCTTTGCGTAGTAGGTTTGAGGAGGGTCAGAGTCAACAAGAGCAAGGGCGAAATTCGCACGCTCCCGTGCATCGCACGGCGGATTACGGAAAGAGACGACTGGCCCCATGCCGAATCAACTGGCATTGGGGCCTCATATTGCGCGAGGGACACATGGCAACCGGAACTCTAGGCAACCAAAGCAGCGCCCTGCCGGCCCCAGTCAGGCGGCTAATTGGAGAATATGCGCCCGTCGTACGCGCCCGCATTGTCGAGGAGCTAATGGCTGTTGGTTCTACCGATAGCCTTAACAGCATCGAAACGGTACAAAAGGCGATCAGTCGCGCTCTGGCCGGCTTGGGCGTCTTGGGACCGTCGCCCGAATGGGACATGGAGTTTGAATCTGAGTGCGTCGCCGCCGCCGAGCGAGGCGATGTGCTAACCACGGATGAGCTACGCGATGAACTCAAGCGTCGTTTGGGCGGAACCGATCGCTGACCGGATCGCCGGGCTAGGGGTTTCTGCGCAAGTTGCCGACGCCCTCGTAATGCACGCGGAATCGGAGATTCAAAAAAGCGTGGCTCAGGGATCGAGCAGCGTAGCGTCAAATTGCTACCTACCAGACGCCGACGGGACTCTCGTCGGCGTTTACTTTTGGGCTAGGCACCGCTCCATCGGAGGCACGACGACAATCATCAATTTTGGTTTGCACTGTTTGGCGTCGTAGCCGAATCGAACGAACCCAAAAACGCTCGTGGCTGTCTACAGCGGCCATGAGCGTTTTCTTTTAAGCGGCCGTAAGTCCGCTCTCTTCGGAGAGCGGCCCGCGTCTTGGCGGCGCAGCAGCCTTATAAGCTGCCGGAGGGTTCCGTGCGCCTACGGAAGGGATCGTAACCCCCTCTCTCCGCTCAGCGGCTGACTCTACGGGCAGCCCTCAAGAGCACCGCACGCGCCCAGCTAGAGGTCTTGCCGTCGGCAGCCTTGTCAAGCTCGGCGCGCTCCGCTTCCGTCATGCGGATACGGAGCACGTTTTCTTTGCGCTCTTCGGGCGGCTTTTCGGGTCGGGCCATGCCGTAAAGGTAGCCACAAAAACGTTTCCGTCAACCCTTGTGCCGAGGGTAGTTGTAGCTACAATAACAGGCAGTGAAGAAAGCTCAGAGCCGGCGGCAACCGGCCCTGAGCAACCGAAATCAGGCTCTCGCCCGATCCCAGCCTAGTACCTGGATCATAGCGGGAGCCCCCACCCGGGAGCAAACGCAATGGTCATTTCCGTCTGCACGCACGAGAGCCACAAGAAGCACGGCAAGAACGCCTCGGGCAAGCAGCGGCTTCGCTGCAAGCTCTGCGGCCACACCTGGCTAGAAGAGACCGCCAAGCCGATCGGCGATATGCGGATCAGCCTGCGGGACGCCCAGACCGTCCTAGGCATGCTCCTGGAGGGCATGAGCATCCGGGCCGCCAGCCGGCTGACCGGCCTGGACCGCAACACCATCGGCGACCTGATCCTCGCGGTGGGCGAGAACTGCCAAGCGCTCCTGGACAGCGTCGAAGGGGTCCAAGCCGACCACGTCGAAATCGACGAAATCTGGAGCTTCGTGGGGCTCAAGGAGAAGCGGCGGATCGATCGCGGCTACGGCGACGAATGCGGCGACTCCTGGACCTGGATCGCCATCGAAGCGAACACCAAGTTCGTGCTCGCCCACCACGTCGGCGCCCGCGAGCTTGAGGACTGCTACCGGGTCGTGCGGAAGCTCCGCAAGGCGACGACGGGCCGCATGCAGGTCACCAGCGACGGCCTGCAAGCCTACCGATCGGCCGTGCCGTTCACGCTGGGGGAGCGGGTCGATTTCGCCCAGGTCGTGAAGACCTACGCGAGCACGCAGGTCACCACCCGCTACTCGCCGGCCAAGATAATAGCCGCCGAGAAAAAGCCCCGCTTCGGCGACCCGGACCTAGAGCGGGTCAGCACGTCGCACGTCGAGCGCGTCAACCTCAGCCTGCGGATGCACCTGCGTCGCTTTACGCGGCTCACCAACGGCCACAGCAAGAGCATGGAACACCACGTCGCGATGCAAGCGATCTTCTTCGCTTGGTACAACTGGTGCCGCGTCAACACGGGCCTGGAGGGCAAGCAGACTCCAGCGATGGCCAGCGGGCTGGCGGAGAAGGCTTGGACGATTAAGGAGCTGCTCGAAACGGCCGCGGAGGCAGCCTATCAGGCGTGAGCAAGTCGACCGTGGTTCCCGCCGCTGCCGAAAGGCTGAGACAAGAGCCAATAAATCCTTTCGACAACGATGCCCATCGTACCGACGGTCAGCAGGACGAGCACTCCCGTGAATGGACGGTAGATGACGACCGACCGTGCGATATGTCGGGCTGCCATTCTCTGGGCCCCTTCGATGGCCGCTTGCAGCGCCTGGTTGTCGCTCTTCGGCACTTCGGTTCGCGGCGATTCGCTCTGCCGGATCATCGCTGCGATCAAAGCAGGCAGCGACAAGCGGTAGGCCAACACGATCGCATCGTTTAGCCGATCGCGGGCGTACAAGTAGGCCGGGTCGTTGAGTGCGCCAATATCGCGAGCCTCATCCCATAGGCGGTCCCGAACCTCGAATAGCTCCTGGCGCACCACAGTGATCCGCACCCGACACCAAATCAGATAGGACACGCTGAGCGTCAGGCCGAAAGTGCCTAAGAATAGCTGTGCGTATTCAAGTATCACTTTGGTGTCCTCCATCTGACTCAAGGCCACTGGACGAACGCTGCGGATCCTTCTCCGATTCTAGCACCGCGATTCGGCCAAGACGCTCCTTCGTGAACTTCCGGAATTTCCACCAAACCAGCAGTTGAGGCAGCGCGGCAGTCAGTGCGCCCAAAACGGCCACTAGCACCGTGACCCAAACGGGCTGACCAAATAGCTCCTTCACGGCGTCAGTGATCAGATAGACGCAATAGGCAACGCAGCCGCAGATTCCCAGCGTGCGAATCGTGCGCCAGCGTGCCACGGCGACATCTGCCGTGGAAGTAGGATTCTTCGTGCCGTTCGTGCCGGATGCTTCCTCCGCCATCCCGCTGATAGTACGCAGCCGCTAGCGACTCTGGCAAGGCCGGCGAATTGTTGCCAGACGCCCCGCCATCGGGCAAACCGCGCGGCCGCCCCCGAAAAAACTCCCCAGCAACCAACTAATCCGCCAGTGCCCGCGAAACGGTAACGAAACCGCCGTTAAGCCGTTGCCGCGCCAGGGTTTAGGCATGCGTTACACTGCCGCGTTTCGTTACACCGTGACGCGCGACGCTCGGTGGTCACGTTCGACGCCGCGAAAATCGGTCTATTGTCGCCCGATCGGCGGGGCGCTTTAACGGAATTGGCCGGGCGTGGCGTCGCTGTCAGCGGACCTCGGAACTGTCGTTCCAGTCTTGCACGACTCCCTCGTGCGAAAGGATCGACGCGCCGTAGTGCCCGCCGGCCGTGGCCCGGCCGTCTTGGGTGACCTCGACCGGGAAGTTGGCCTCGGCCAAGCTGTCGACGTCGGGCGTGGTGAGCCGTTTGAGTGCGTCGTCTAGCTCCTCACCGGGAAGCAAGTGAATGATGTGGCCAGGCCGCGCGGTCCACCCCTGTGACCAAACGACCTCTTCGTCGACGAGCATCTCGATGCTCGACGCGTAGGGCCTGACGGTGCGTCGCTCGAGATCTTTGTCCTTTGGGAAGGGACGGCCGGTGGTGTTGATGCGGAGCTCTTGCTGAGGCAGCGCTTTGCACGAGACCCGCACCCGAGCGGCTAAGGGCTCGGGGTCGTCCTCGTGGCGGACCCGGTAGCCCGCGCTGGCGAGCGCTTCGCCGACCGAGTCTCGCAGCCGCTCCGCGGTCTGCGGGCCAAGGTCGGTGTCGATTTCGAGCCGCACATCGTCACCCCGCTCGACCAGGAGCAACTCGTCGACCGGCGGCAGTTCGCCATGGGTCCGGGTCATCGCGTCGTGCGGCGCGGGTATCGACCCTACGTAGAGGCCGCCCTTGCCGCCGCGTTTGGGGCCGTACCAAACCCTCCCGGCGCGGGCGGTTGCGTAGTGCTCGTTGAAGCTGTCGGCGACGAAGTATCGCCACAGGGTCACGGGGTAATGCGGCTCGATCACGTCGGCGCCATCGAGCAGCAGCCAGCCGCCGATCCAGTCGATCTGCATCGCGTCCCTCGACGACGCGGTCAGCAGGAATAACCTCTTGCCGGTTCGCAGGTCGCCGCCAAGGACTAAGCCCTCGGACGTGGCGAACGCGATCCGCGACAACGTCGAGTCGAGGCCGATCGAGTGGACGCGGCCGAACCGATCGGGGATGGCGACCACCGTTGCGCCCGCTTGCGTGTCGACTAAAGCGATTCCGTCGCCGCCGATCGCGACGTGACGCCGGTCCGGCGCCACCTGCACGGCAGAACCGGAGATCGAACCGGGCAGGCGGTGCAGGGCCTTCGCGTCGTCGCGACGCCACACGACGTAGTCGCCGGCGAGGCAGCGCGTCATGACGCGGCCGCCGGCGAGTGAGTAGGCCGCTTCGAGCTGCTCGTGGAACGCGTCGGGAGGCGCCGCGTCGAAATCGACGCTCGGACGCAGGCCGTCGGGCGCCAAGTGGTACACGAAAAGCCTTGCGGACTGATCGGCGACATCGCCGCCCTTGAGGAGCACCACACGCTGGGCGGCGTCCGCGTCGAGCACGACCGAGCCCGCCGGGGTTGCGTAGAGCGGTTCGGCCCGTCCGTCGGAGAAATCGAGGTACTGCACGCTGTGGCGTTCCTCCGCGGGCAAGCCCGACTCGACGACCGCGATCGCCGCCGAGCCGTCGGGCGCCACGTCGAGCCGAATCAGCCGCTCGCCGAGGGGCCCCGGGTCGAGCGGCCGGCCGAGTTGCAGCGAATCGACCGCGGGCTCGACCGGGCTCGCCGCCGCGGGCGGCGCGTAGCGGGCCTGACGGGCGTCGGGTTGCACACGGACCGCGGCCACGCCGCTCCAGTCGGCGCGTAGCGATCGCGACTCTGATTCCTTCGGGTCGGCGAAAGGGTTTTTCTCGATGGGCGCCGCCTCGGCGGCTCGCCGGTCGGCGACGTACCGCCGGTCGGCGTCGGATAGCTTGGCCAGCGGGACGAGGGTTTCTTTACCGCCGCTTTTTCGTATCCGAACGCTCTCCCCGTCGAGGCCCACGTAAGTCGCTTCGATGCGGAACTTGCCTGTAGCGTCGGTCCAGGTCCGCTCGTGTGCGGGAGCGATATCGGGGCCGGTCGCCTTGCGTAGCCGGCTGACCGGCGCCCAAAAAGCGATCGACTCGGAGCGTCGCACCCGAGCGCGCAGCCCGGCGTCGCGCAATCCTTTCTCGAGCGGCGAGGTGTCGCGGAGTTCGACCAAGGCCAATCGGTTGCCGAACGCGTCGGTTTCCATGTCGCGGACCGTCGCGCGGAACGGGGTCTTCGCCAGGTCGATCTCGACACGGTTGCCCTCCTCGATCGCTGCCCCCAGTTGCTCTGGCCCGCCGCCGAGCAAGTCCCGGACCTGCGAGGGCTGGGGGAGCGCAGCGTGCATGTCGCCGAATCCGGTAGCGGGTTGCTCGAAGAGCCGCCTTGCCGAGAAGTGCGGGGCGGGGTGCGACTCGTAACGCTGCCGCAGTTTCTCAAGGGTGATCTCGGCTGGATCGACCTCGACACGCAGCACGCGTCGGTCGGCGCTCTTGCTGAGGACCCTTGCGTAGTCGATCGAGTCGACAAACGCGTCGAAGTCGGCGACCGGCCCGACGCCCAACTGGGCGCCGATCGGCAGGACGGCCTCGACCCCGTCCGGGGCGGCCAAGTGGACCAGCGCGACGACCAGTTCCTGTGCGCCGGCCTCGCCCGGTTTGTTCTTCCGGCGAAACGCTTCGAAAGCGAGCTCACGCTCGCCGAGGGCCTTGAGAAGGTCGTGCGAGAGACCCGGGTCCGGCGCCGCGGCGACGAGCTCTTGAGCGTTGGCGATGGTCATCGTGACCATCGATCGCGGGTCGACCCCCTCACCGCGCCCGGCCGGGGCCTGCGGCGTTGGGGCTTGGGCGTTCAAGACCTGGGCCACGGCGGCCGCACCGACGCAGGCCCCCACAGCAACGAGGGATCGGGCGACTCGCATAACGCAGCGACGAAGTGTTGGGGTGCAGCGGACGATCGAACGAGGCTTCTACGATAATCCATCGGGCCGGAGGCGTCCGCCGCGTTGCCGCAAAGCCGCGTGGGCTCTAGAGTTGAGGGTGGTCGACCGGAGAGGCCCAAACCCTGACGTCCCCCGTACCAGCAGCGATGACCGACGAAGAAGAGATCTACCAAGAGCACATCCTCGACCACTACGAGGACCCGTTCCACAACGGGCCCCTCGAAGGGGAGACCCACGCGCACGAGGACAAGAACCCCCTGTGCGGCGACGTCGTGCGGATCGCGCTGAAGCTCGACGCGGACGGGAAGGTCGCGGACTGTGCGTTCGAGGGCGACGGCTGCGTGATCAGCCAGGCGTCGGCCTCGATGCTGCTGGAGGAGCTCTGCGGCAAGACCGTCGACGAGGTCGAGCGGTTCTCGGCCGAGGACATGCTGAAGCTCTACGGCCCCCGCCTGACGCCCAACCGCCAAAAGTGCGCGCTGCTCGGCTGGCGGGTGATCCGGCAGGCGGTGCACTCGCCGGTGGCGGGGTAACCACGGAGCCGGGGGGATTCACCGCGGAGAGCACGGAGGACGCGGAGAGGAAGAACGGAACGCGGATAAACGCGGATTGGGCTGATGAGCGCGGATCAACACGGGTCGCGATGGCTCCGGTTGGCGAAGCGAGTTGTCTTCTTCCCGTTGGTTCTGCTTCTGCTGCCAATCGTTGCGTCTTTCCTCCTCTGCCTAGCGGTTCGGAACGCGACCTTCTTGGTTTGCCTCTGGATTGCTTGGCGGGCGCGTGGGCTCGACACGCTAATCGTCTACTCGAATAGCCCCAACTGGCAAGATTACTTCGAAGGGGCCGTCATCCCCGCGATCGGACGTCGTGGGGCCGTGCTGAACTGGTCGGAACGAAAGCGGTGGCCGACTCTGTCGTGGAGTACGCTGGCGTTTCGCTTCTTCGCCGGCGAGAAGGAGTTCAACCCTATCGTTGTCATCCTCCGGCCATGGCGACAACCGCAGACTTACCGCTTCCACAATGCACTGCGTGACGCCAAACACGGCAAGTTGCAAAGGCTTCGCGAGGTCACCGGTAAACTGTCGGACGACTTGAGCGTAGAAGTCCCTATGACATCCGTCGGCGCGTAGTCCGCGACTATCCGCTCGATCAGCGTTGATCCGCGTCCGATTCTTTACCCCGCGTGCTCCGCGATCTCCGCGGTGAATCAATGAAGCTAGCCGAAGCCAACCCCGCCGCCCTGCTCCCCGAGTCGCTGCGCGACGACTTCCCGATCCTTGCGCAGGAGGTGAACGGCAAGCCGCTGGCGTTTCTTGACAACGCGGCCAGCAGCCAGCGGCCGCAGGCGGTGATCGACGCGGTCTTGCAGTCGTACGAGCGCGACTACGCGAACGTGCACCGCGGCGTGCACACGCTCAGCGAGCGGTCGACCGACGCCTACGAGGCGGCCCGCCGCAAAGCGCAGGCGTTCCTCGGCGCCGAGCACGAGCACGAGGTGATCTTCACCGGCGGCACGACGGCCGGCATCAACGCGGTCGCCCGCTCTTGGGGCGACGCCAATGTGCGCGAGGGGGACGAGATCCTCCTCACGCCGATGGAGCACCACTCGAACCTGGTCCCGTGGTTCCAGCTCGCCGAGCGGACCGGCGCGGTCATCAAGCACGTGCCGATGACCGACGACGGCCGGCTGGAGGTCGACCGCCTGGGCGAGGTGCTCACCGACCGCACGAGGCTCTTTGCCTTCAGCTCGGTCAGCAACACGCTCGGCACGGTCAACCCGGTCGCCATGCTATGCGGGCTCGCGAAGCTGGCCGGCGCGGTCACCCTGGTCGACGCGGCCCAGAGCGCGCCGCACATGCCGACCGACGTGCGCGCGATGGGCTGCGACTTCCTCGTCTGCAGCGGCCACAAGCTTTGCGGCCCCTCGGGCGTGGGCCTCTTGTACGGGCGCGAGGAGCTGCTCGAAGCGATGCCCCCGTTCATGGGCGGGGGGAGCATGATCAACCGCGTTTACGACGACCGCTTCACGCCGGCCGACCTGCCCGCGAAATTCGAAGCGGGCACGCCGCCGATCACGCAGGCGATCGGCCTGGGGGCGGCGATCGATTACCTGCAGGCGATCGGCCTCGACGCGATCCACGAGCACGAGCTCGCGCTGGGCGAGGCCGCGTGGGAGCGGCTATCGGGCATCGAGGGGATCCGCTTGCTGGGCCCCGACCCGGCGGAGCACGAGCGGGCCGGCTTGGTGAGCTTCGTGCTGGACCGCCCCCACGCGCACGACATCGCGCAGCTGCTGGACCGTGAAGGGATCGCCGTGCGGGCCGGGCACCACTGCACGCAGCCGCTGCACGACCGGCTGGGGCTGACCGCTAGCACGCGGGCCAGTTTCTATCTCTACAACACGCCGGGCGAGGTCGAGCGGCTGGCGGAGGCCATCGCTTCGGTGCGCGACCGCTTCAAGCCGTCCGGCCGCCGCCGCCGCCCTCGTCAGTAAGCCGGCAGCCCAAGCCAGCTAGAGCACCGGCGATAGCCCGCGAGCCCACGACGTGAGTCGTGGGTGTTGTAGCCATTCGCGGTCGGCGGCCCGACCCGGTGCTTCCACCGACGACTCATGTCGCCGGCTCGCCGTGGGGTTCGCTGGTCGAACGCGGCGGCCGATGACCGCGTTGTGGCCGATCGGTGGCGCCGCTATAATCCGCGGCTCGCTCGACCCATCCCCCCCATTTTTACAGCGTTCCGTAAATTCGATGCGGTTTTGGCTGCTCGACAAGATCGAAGAGTTCGATGGCGCCGAGCGGTTGGTCGCGTCGAAGCAGGTCAGCTACAGCGAGGAGTACCTCCAGGACCACTTCCCGGAGTTCCCGGTGCTGCCGGGCGTGTTCATGCTCGAGGCGGCCACGCAGGCGTCGGCCTGGCTGCTGCGGCTGACCGAGGACTACGCGCACAGCGTGGTCGAGCTGAAGGAGGCGAAGAACGTCAAGTACGCCGACTTCGTACGCCCCGGCTCGCGGCTGGAGGTGGTGACCGAGCTGCTGAAAAAAGACGACGTGCACGCGACGTTCAAGGTCACCGGCACGGTGGGCGACAGCGTGAGCCTCACCGGGCGGCTGGTGATGCAACGATACAACCTCAGAGACCAAGATCCCGCGCTGGCGGAAGTCGACGCTCATGTTGTCCGCTACATGAGGTCGATCGAAGCGGTGATGCGACTAAGCGGCGCCGCGGCCAGAACCCCGGCGTGATGGCGCCGATAGCGTGGCGGGCGAGCGTCTGCGGCCCGCTGACTCCCGTAACCGAGTCCGAGAAACCGGCATGGCTACCAAAGAAGAGATCTTCGCGAAGGTGCAGGAGGCGCTCGTCGACGCGCTGGGCGTCGAAGAGGACGAGGTCACTCCCGAGGCGACCCTCCAGGGCGACCTCGACGCGGAGAGCATCGACTTCTTGGACATCGTGTTCCGCTTGGAAAAGGCGTTCGACATCAAGATCGAGCGCGGCGAGCTGTTCCCCGAGGACATCCTCACCAACGCCGACTACGTGTCCGACGGCAAGGTCAACGACGTGGGCATCACGAAGCTCAAGGAGCGGATGCCCTTCGCCGACCTGTCCGCGTTCGAGCAAGACCCCCAAGTCCAGAAGCTCGGCAAGCAGCTGACCGTGCGCGACATGGTCGGCTTCGTCGAGTACAAGCTGGCGCAGGCGTAGCCTGCGGCGACAGGCTGGAGGCTGGAGGCCGAGGGCTGCAGGACGCGCGCAGGCCGCTCCGCGGCCGCCGGTCGGCCGATCCGGCTTCGAAAACCAACTTAGGCGCCCAAGCAACGCCCCCGGCGCTTCCTCCGGCCTCCAGCCTCCAGCCTACAGCCTCCCCCAATGCGTTGGTTCTGGGTCGATCGATTCACGGGCTGCGTTGCTAGGCGGTCTCGGCTCGCCTACGGCGAAACCTCGCCGCGCGACACGCGGCGGCTGGCAAAGCTAGTTAGCCTCTCT